>CBDBIB010000003.1:0-838237 GCA_965205945.1 Bdellovibrionales bacterium
TTGGAGTTTAGCAAGTCTGGCGGCAAACACAGTGACCTACACTCCATTTGGAAACATTCAGGCTACAGATGTAGAAGGTGCACTTAATGAACTTGAATCTAGAAAAGCTCCAATAACTAGAACTATTACAACGGCTTTAAACAGTGGATTAAGTGGAGGTGGAGATTTATCAACTAATAGAAGTTTAAGTGTAGACATTAACAAAACTACAGAAAAAACTACGGCTGATTCTTTAGACAGTGTTTTAATGTATGATGTTTCTCAAAGTAGTCTTAAAAAAATAACACATTCAAACTTTTTAAACGGTTATTTAAAAGCTTCTTTAGGAAAAAGTCGAGGCAACGCAATGGATGCTGGTGGGGTGCCTAGTTGTGAAAGCAATGAAAAACTTCAAATGAGTAACGGCCCTATTTATTCCTGGTCATGTGAAGTTGATCAAAACACAAGTCTTTTAGGAAGCCAGGCTCAAGGGGATCTTACAGGAACCTACCCGAACCCTAGTCTTATACCAACGGGTGTAACCCCAGGGACGTACCCAAAAGTTAGAGTTGATGTTAAAGGAAGAGTGGTTGAGGGTTTAAGTTTATTAAAATCTGATATACCAGATTTAAATGGAGAAAAGATCACTTCAGGAACCATTAGCACAGCTAGATTAGATGTTGGCACAGGGAGTAATCAGCTTATTAAGCTTGATAGCTCTTTAAGACTGCCTGCTGTTGATGGAAGTCAGCTTATAAACTTACCAAGCAGTGCTGATAATATGGGAGATGGTATAGCTCGATTAAATATAAATCTTAACCAAAATTATTTAAGTGGAGACGGTGATAATGAGGGAATTATTATTGATGCTAATGGAAGGGTTGGAGTTGGTAAGGCTAGTCCTGAGGCTTTATTAGACGTTGCTGGAACAGCAAGAATAACACAAATTTGTGATGAAAGAGGAGCAAATTGTAAGGATGTGTCTGAAGGTTGGAGTTTAGCAAGTCTGGCGGCAAACACGGTGACCTACACTCCATTTGGAAACATTCAGGCTACAGATGTAGAAGGTGCACTTAATGAACTTGAATCTAGAAAAGCTCCAATAACTAGAACTATTAGAACGGCTTTAAACAGTGGATTAAGTGGAGGCGGAGATTTATCAACTGATAGAAGTTTAAGTGTAGACATTAACAAAACTACAGAAAAAACTACGGCTGATTCTTTAGACAGTGTTTTAATGTATGATGTTTCTCAAAGTGGTCTTAAAAAAATAACACATTCAAACTTTTTAAACGGTTATTTAAAAGCTTCTTTAGGCACAAGTCGAGGCAACGCAATGGATGCTGGTGGGGTGCCTAATTGTGAAAGCAATGAAAAACTTCAAATGAGTGAAGGTCCTATTTATTTATGGTCATGTGTGACAGACACAAGTCTTTTAGGAAGCCAGGCTCAAGGGGATCTTACAGGAACCTACCCGAACCCTAGTCTTATACCAACGGGTGTAACCCAAGGGACGTACCCAAAAGTTAGAGTTGATGTTAAAGGAAGAGTGGTTGAGGGTTTAAGTTTATTAAAATCTGATATACCAGATTTAAATGGAGAAAAGATCACTTCAGGAACCATTAGCACAGCTAGATTAGATGTTGGCACAGGGAGCAATCAGCTTATTAAGCTTGATAGCTCTTTAAGACTGCCTGCTGTTGATGGAAGTCGGCTTATAAACTTACCAAGCAGTGCTGATAATATGGGAGATGGCAGGGCTCGATTAAATATAAATCTTAACCAAAATTATTTAAGTGGAGACGGCGATGATGAAGGAATCACTATTAACAATAATGGTGATGTTTCTGTCTCTGGAAGCATTTCTACTCCAGGATCTATTAGTACATCTACTGTTACATTTTTAAAAAAAGTTGGAACAGTTACAACCCCTTGTGACAGTTTAACTGAGGGTACTTTAAGGTATAATTCTTTAGGAAAAAAACTGGAGTTTTGCGATGGGGTAGTGTGGAAAACTTTTTTAAGTAACAATGATCCAACAATTTCTATTACAAACTCTTTAAGTGGATCTTACATTAATTCTATTAATGAGGGGGGTTTTAGGGTTTTAGGAACATGTTCTGAAGATGGTGAGCTTATCACATTTTCACATGGTACAAGCTTTATTACTTGTTCTAATAAAAGCTTTAGTGGTGATATTGATTTTTCAAGCCTAAGTGATGGTCCACTTTCACTAACTGCTAGTATCACAAACATTGCTGGAAATTCTAAAACTTCAGGTGTTTTAAATCTAATAAAAGATACTAAACCCCCTATTGTCAGTATTGGAAGCCATATAATAAGCAGTTCAAATTCTATAGACTTTCCCATAACTGTAAGCCAAGACTTTAGTAGTATAAACCTAGAAAAGAGCAATGTCAGCCTTACTGGAGCTACTACAGGTTGCACAGTTTTAGTAACAAATGGAACAACTATTAATCCAAGTATTAGGATTTCAGACTGCAGTGATGAAACCGGAAATATTCAAATTACAATCGCCTCTGGTGTTGCACAAGATGCAGCCGGAAACCTGTCTGATGTAGTTAGTTTAAGCACTGAAATACAAAATTTAGGAACCCCTTTTACAGCTAAATTTAGTATTTATGGTAGTGATTTAAATTTAAATCTTAGGTTAAATTCTTCTTATACATATAACTTTATGGTTAATTGGGGGGATGGAACCTCGGGAGTTGTTACTTCATCAAGTGATTTAGATAAAAATCATACTTATTCATCTTCAGGGACTTATATAGTTAAAATCACTGGGCGCTGCCCATATCTTAACTTTCGTGATAGCGAGCAAATAATTGAGGTTACAGAATTAGGAGACACAGGGTGGGAAAGTTTTAGTTATATGTTTTATAAAGCAGATAACTTAACTCTTGTTAATGGTGGCTCAACTAGACATGTTACTAATATGAGCTTGATGTTTTATGATGCAGCTTTAGCTAACCCTGACACCTCTAACTGGGACACTTCTAAGGTTACTAGTATGAGCTGGATGTTTTTTAGTGCAGATTTAGCTAACCCTGACACCTCTGACTGGGACACTTCTAAGGTTACTAATATGAGCTTGATGTTTTATGATGCAGCTTTAGCTAACCCTGACACCTCTAACTGGGACACTTCTAAGGTTATTTATATGAACTCTATGTTTTATAATGCAGATTTAGCTAACCCTGACACCTCTAACTGGGACACTTCTAAGGTTATTTATATGAACTCTATGTTTTATAATGCAGATTTAGCTAACCCTGACACCTCTAACTGGGACACTTCTAAGGTTACTAATATGAGCTTGATGTTTTATGATGCAGATTTAGCTAACCCTGACACCTCTGACTGGGACACTTCTAAGGTTACTGATATGGGGAGTATGTTTAATAATGCAGCTTCTTTTGATCAAGACATCAGTTCATGGAATGTTTCTAACGTTCTCGATTGCGGCAGTTTTTCAGGCCGAACTTTAACTTCTTGGACTCGTGCTGAAAAACCTAATTTTACACGTTGTAGCCCTGGTTATTAATTTATTTTTTTTTGATGAATAGAAGAGCTTACTTTAAGAGATCTGCTTTATGTAAGACAGTACCCTTTTTTAACAAGCTCACTAAAGGTTTTATGGCAATTAATTTTATTATTATAAATAACAATGAGGCTAAGAGTCTCTATAACGAATATTTCAATGCAAAGATTTGATTGTATAAGCGGATGTAGAAAAACAAAAAAATGAGGTGTTTAAAGATTTCCTAATTTCTACAAATCTGTTATAAGATAACCCGAAGAAGATCACCTATTTGATAAACTGTTATTGAGGAATAAGATATATTGTTAAGACTGTTTTGTGCATTAACTGAACCTCCTGTCATTACCAAGGGAAACTGTCACCTTAATTACCAAGGGATTATGTCAGTATCGGTGGGTTAAAAAAAACACTTAACTTAACCAGCAATCTATGCAGCCTTTAAACTGCCTTTTGTGCGCCCATCCTTTTCCCTGGTTCTTAATGCAATAGTTTGAAGGTTGTTCCTCACCCATATATATCTAATCTTTCCTCTACTTAAGTTTAGGGAGAAATATTTTTTTATAAATTTTGAAACTTGAGCTTCTCCAAGATGAGGATTCTGTATAGAAAAATTAACAACAAGTTTTTCATCTGTCATCATTTTTTTATTTTTAGAATAAAACTCAGCTTTAAACGTTTTAATAAAATAAAACTCTCCGTTAGTCTCTATAACTTTTTTTACTCGATATATTTTTTGCCTAGAAATTTTTGTTATTTGTGAGGCTTTACTAACACTATTTAATTCTTTAGAAAGCCTAACTGCCTTAACTATTTCTTTGGCCTCAGTTTCCCTAGAGGTTACAACTTTTGATCTTTTATTTTCAGATACATTTAAAATTTTATCTGCAAAATAAAAACCTACTTCTTCATTTAAATTTGTTCTAATTTCTACTCTGTAATTAAATAAGAGAATTTTTTAATTTTGAAACTATAGAGTAGTCCTCTCCTTTATAACTAAAAGTATGGTCTTTATTTATTTTTCTATACTCTTTAATGTTAAATACGCTGGTTAGTTTCTTCTTATCTTTAACTTTAGTGTATTCACAGGTTGTTTCTACAGGCATAACAGTTATTTTTTTATTCCAATATGAAGGGATAAATTTAGTTTTTAAAAAAATATTAGCTTCTTTCATAGTGGTAATATTATTTAGTCTTAATTCTGGAACTAAACGGTCTTATAGAGTGTTAAAGGAGCGTTCAACTCGTCCTTTGCCCTCTGGAGAGTTGGCAAAAATAATTTGAATACCGAGCTCCTCACAGGCTCTTTGTACCTGTGAAAAATGACATCGCTTAGGCCCACCAAAAATGCCAGCTCTATGAACATATAAAGTCTTAAAAGCACCTTTTTTTAAGATTAAATCTTTTAAAACCTTCATGGAGCCAAGACTTGTCTCAGATTTAAAAAACTCACCAGAAAGTTCATTTGTGGCATCATCAATGGCTACAATTAGACACGACCTCTCCTCTCCAAACCAATTATGAGAACTTCCATCCATTTGAATGAGCAGCCCCTCTGACTCCATCCGGTTTCCTTTTTTTCTAACTTTTCCACGTCTTTTTTTTCTCGCTTTACATGGTGTATTTCATGAGCCCATTTTCTAAGATTTTCTCTTTTTACAGCTATACCTTCTTTAGATTCTAGCTTTTCATTTTAAATGAGCAAGATTTAAATCAAAATATTTGTTTTTAATTAATTTTTGCACTTTTAGTTTTATTTTATCAGAAATTTTATTTTTAGGTTTAGAATTTATATTTTTATGAAGAATAAAACTGACACCAAGTTTGCGGTAGCCTTTTAAATATCTTTGAATTGTTCTTCTTGATTTATTTAAAATTTTTTTGAGCATTTAGAATACTTATTTTTTTATTATCAATTTTAAGCTGTTTTGTTGAATTTATAATCACTACTTACCTCGCCCTTTCATTTTATTGTTTAAAATACAATACAATAATTTAACGCTGTGTGAGCGTCAGTTTCCCTTGGTAATGACATTCATTAAATTATGCCAAAAATCAGACAAATACTCTTGTGAATACTAATAAATAATTTTAAATAGTAGTTGCATGGCCATTGATTTAGTTAAACACATACAAAAAAGTCCTTTCCTCCTTGCGCCTATGGCCGGGATCACAGATATTGCATTTCGGCTCTTCATACAAGAGCTTGGATCTTCAGCGGTTACAACAGAACTAGTTTCTGCAAACGGTCTACAATATAAAAGCGAGCGCACAAAAAAACTAATGAGGATAAGTCCAAAAGAAAAGCCCATTGGAATACAAATTTTTGGAGAAACCTTAGATGCTTTAAGCTATGCTTCAAAAGAATGTGAGCAAGTAGGAGCTGATTTTGTGGATCTTAACTTTGGTTGCCCTGTTAATAAGGTTGTAAAAAAAGGCGCAGGTTCAGCTATTTTAAAAGATTTAATACAACTTCAAAAAATCTTATCTACTGTAAAATCATCCATTAACATTCCTGTTACAATTAAAATTCGTACGGGCTGGACATGTGACACAAAAAATGCTGATGAAGTGTGTAAAATCGCGTTTAATGAAGGAATCACATGGGTTACAATTCATGGACGAAGTCGAGGACAGGGGTACAATGGCAACGCTGACTGGGATTATATTAAATCCGTTAAAGCTCAAAGCCCTCTTCCTGTTATTGGAAATGGAGACCTCACATCAGCTAAATTGTGTGTGAATCATCTAAAAAACTCCGGCTGTGATGCTGTCATGGTTGGACGGGGGGCTCTTAAAAACCCTTGGATTTTTAAAGAAAGCCTTAAAATTTTTAATAATACCAACACCCCCATTAAAAAAGATATCATAATGCTTATTTATAGGCTTAAAGAACTTTACAGTGAGTTTACAAATGAGCGAACCACAATGCTTCAAATAAAAAAATTCTCTTCATGGTTTTCATCAAATCTACCAGACTCTGCACAGTTTAGAAAAAGCCTATTCTCTACTCAAAAGCCTGATGAACTTTGGAGAATCATTAATGATTACTTTAAAGAAATTAAAGATTTTCCTCAAAAAGACACTCGTGATAAAACTTTTTTAATGGGTGGGCATGGCTAAAAAAAATCTAAACATTAGTTTACATAATAATTTATAAATAAGTTTATATTTATTTCATAGAGGGCTTAAGGTTACGCTATCTCACCTACATTAAGACATTTTCTTAGACTGTAGAGTATTTTGAATTTTTCCTCTCCATGGAAAGTTATCTATATTTTCTTGAAGAAAATCTGCATAATCAGGATCTATACTGCCACGTTTTTTAAGGCGTCTAAGTAAAATTCTAATTCTATTTTTTTGATACTGAGTAAGTTTATTTTCTTTATAAGATTTAGAATATTTTACTGGGCTTGGCAAAAGTACAACCAAATATAAAGACTCTAAAACCCCAAGATTTTCTGGGGGCATGTTAAAATAAAAATTAGCTGCTTCTTTTATGCCCCACAAATTCTCTCCAAATTGAATTGCATTTATGTATTTTTCAAGAATTAGTTTTTTTGGGTATGTTCTTTCAACTTGATAAGCTATATACGCTTCCTTAATTTTCCTATAAATACTTTTTGACTGATCTAGATAAACATTTTTTACAAGCTGTTGTGTTATTGTTGAACCTCCTCGAATAAAAGAGAATTTTCTTAAATTGCTAATTAAAGAATTTCTAAATTCTTCCCAGTCAAAGCCACCATGATCATAAAACTTATCATCTTCAGACATCACTATAGCTTGCAAAAAATACAGTGATACATTTGAGAGTTGAGTATAATTTATAGACTTATTACATAAAGTTTTTCCAGAAACTGAAGCTTTAAAGCACTTGTTTAAATCAGGATACTCATATGATTTTATATCTATAACCAGCCAAAACACAGCCCCGATCATAGCAATAAAAAGGCTTGCTACTAACCCTTTCAAAATATTCCTTTTTCTTTTGCCCATTTAAGACTGTCACTAAGGGCTTTTTTATATGACCTTGGTTGAAAATCTAAATTTTTTTTTGCTTTTGATGAATCAAACCAATGATACATTGTTGCAACCTGAAGATTTTCTAAATTTAAATCTGTTTTTATTCCCAATCTAGATAAAAAATTTAAGAATCTACCTAAGAATAAAAGTAGCCCTGTTGGAATTATAAATCTAGGTTTACCCACGCCTACTTGTTCTGCTATTTCACTTAAGAGCTCGTATATAGTAATATTGTCACCAGAAAGAATATAGCGCTCTCCGGTTTTTCCTTTTTCTGCTGCCTTAATAATTGCATTACAAACGTCTAAAACATGCACTATGCTGACACCACCGTGGGAACAAATTTTTAACTCTCCCTTAGCCATTTTAAGTTGAAGTTTACGACTACTTTTAAGCATATCTCGAGCACCATATATAGTTGAAGGATTAAAGATAACCGCATCTAAACCTTTTTCCACCTCTTTATGCACTAAATTTTCTGCCAATCTTTTAGTCTCAAAATAACCAAAATTATATTTTAAAACATTATACTCTGATTCTTCATTTAAAATATTCTTTTTTAAAAAACTTCCACCAACTGCAACTACTGAACTTGAATAAATCAACCTTGGTTTATATCCAGCTTCTTTAATTTTACTAATAACAAATGCTGTGCCTTTAACATTAACCAGCTCCATTAACTTACGCTCTTCTTGAGTATAGCCAACATAACCTGCAAGGTGGTAGACAAAATCATAGCCCTTTAAAGACCAATCGGAAAAAAGATCGCCTTTAACCCAATTCACATTAAGGTTTCTTAAAGATTCATCTTGATTTTTAAAGTTCTTAAGTTTTTTCTCACTTCTATACAAGGCAAAAACACTTGCACCCTGAGAAACTAAAGCCTCTAATAAATGAGATCCTAAAAACCCTGTTCCTCCTGTTACAAATATTTTTTTATTTTTTAAATACATACTTAATATTTCCATGGTTAATGAGTACAAATGTTTCTTAAACAAAGCCCTTAAATTTAAGAGTTTTGTACTATAATAAACCCTTTATAAAAAATCACAATATTTTTAAGAAATAACCTTACAAAATATTTTTTTATTTTAAATACGGTGACCATTTAGCATGATAGTAATTATATCTATCCTTTGTCACCCTTGTTAAATTAGTTCCATCAGTTTTAATAATATAAAGGTCTTTTTTTCCTGATCTATTTGATATAAATGAAATAAACCTTCCATCAGGGCTAAAACTTGGACTTTCATTATTTGCCCATTTTCCGTTTGCTTTTTTCTTTTCTGTAATTCTTTTTAAGTTTGTACCATTTATATCCATTGTAAAAATATCAAAATGCCCTTTATCCCAGCCTGAAAAAACAATAGTTTTTCCATCTGGTGACCACTCTGGAGCAGAGTTATACCTACCCGCTATGGTGAGCCTCTTAGGAATCTTTTTATTTATATCCATAGTATAAAGCATAGGTCTGCCACTTCTATCTGAAGAAAACGCTAGAGTTTTTCCATCTGGCGACATACTAGGTTCAACATTCATAGTCCGCCCAGGCCCCTTTGTAATTCTTTCTATTATACTTCCATTTAACCCGATTCTAAAAAGATCTGGAATTCCACCCTGGGTAAGAGTCATTAAAAGAGACCTTCCATCTGGAAAAAAAGTGCCTCCAGAATTAATACCTGGACGAGACGAAAGCATACTTCTTTTTTTTGTTCTAAAATCATATATATAAAGATTAGCATTTCTAACCCCAGTTTTAGGTTGAATGGTAATAGAACTATACACAATTTGACTTCCACCAGGAGACCAATTAGGGGACAAAGATGAGGCTTTATGAAAACTTATTCTATTTATGTTCCCACCGTTCCAATCCATTATATAAACTTCTTTCCAACGATTTCTAACTCTATCTGATGTAACCACTATCTTCGTATTAAAAATAGATTTCTTACCAGTTAGTGCTAGCATAAAATCATCAGAAAATTGATTTGCTATCTTATTTCCATCATTAGAACTTGTTTTATAGGTTTTTTGTAAAGCTAGCTTTAAATTCTTTAAAAGATACACCTTAAATTGCACTATTGACTCAGAGTCTTGCAATGCAGTACTTGGTGCTATTAAAAACTCTACCCCTTGAGCTCTTATCTCTTCAGCTCGTTTAGCATTTACTGCACTTACACCTTGTATCCCAAGAACTTTTACAAACTTAAAATATGTTGAAAAGGTAAGATTATCTTGAATTCTTGTAAACATTTTATCATGATCAATTTTTGAGACCCCTGCCATATTCATAATAGCAACAGTACTTTTTCTTACTTTTGCATCTCCAATATCAATCTTTAGCCCCTGCCCAAAAGCATATGGCGTACAAAGCAATACCAATATAAATATTTTTTTCACTCTTCCCCCTTTACCTTGGAAACAATAACTCTACACCTTCATAATACACAATTTTTTTAAACTTTTCTGGAGGCGGACTAAATGGTGCTGCATCCTTAATAGCACCTCTAACTTTTTCATCATATATTGAATTTCCAGAACTTTTAATAACTTTTTGAAAAATTAGGTTTCCATTTTCATCTATTTTAATATGAACAATAGCACTTAAATTCCCCTCTAACAACCACTTTGGAACATCCCATTGAGCAGAAATTGCCCTATGAAGAGTAACTCTATAATTAGAATACTCAATCTTTTCAATACCTTTTAAATCTACTCCTTTTGACACTCTATTTCCAACAATATCTTTTTGTTTTCGAACTTTCTTATTTTTTTCTTCTTGCATCCTTACAAGTTTTGCAAAGGCATTCTCTTCAAAATTCTCTTTCTTTAAAAGCCCTTGCTTTTTCTTAATATAGCCTCTAGATATAGTTTTTTCTACAGCTTTTACCTTTTCTTTTTTCAAAGTTTCTACAATCTTTTCTTTTTTTTTAATAATTTTTTGATACTTTTTAGGCATAGCAACAACATCAATACGAATAGCACTCTGAAAAGGCTTTGATTCGCTAGAAAAATAAGGGTGTATAACAAAAAGCAACCCAATAAAGCAATGAACTCCTAAAGAATATACAAAAGGCCTTATTTCTTGGCTAATTATCATTGCACCTCTTCAGTTATCAAAGAGATCTTAGAGATTCCCTTATTTCTTATTTTTGATAAAACTTTTGCAACAATTCCATAACTCACTCTTTCATCAACTTCTAATCTTGCAGATTTATTTTTAGATGAAATCTGATTTGAAAAATTTGCAAGTGTTACTTTATTTTTCCCAATAAAAATCTCATTCTTATTATTTATAACAACATCTAAAGGCTTTAAAGCTTTAATAGTATTTGTTTTTTGTGTTTTAGGAAGAGCAATTGTAATTCCTGTTCTTGTCATTGGAGCTGTAACCATAAAAATAATTAAAAGAACCAGCATCACATCTACTAATGGTGTAACATTAATTTCACTCATTGCAGTTCTACCAAATTTTTTAGGCCCGTTCATTCCCATTAAAAGAAATTCCTTTCAGCAACGTTTACTAAATCCCCTGCATAACCATTTAACTCATGTTCGAGTTTTTTAATTTTTCCAATATAATGGTTATAGGCAATTGACGCTGGAATGGCCGCTGCAAGACCTACAGCTGTTGCAATAAGTGCTTCAGAAATACCAGGCGCTACTACAGCAAGACTTGTACTTTTTAAAATACCAATTTTTTGAAAAGATCCCATAATACCCCAAACAGTTCCTAATAAACCAATAAAAGGAGCAGTGCTACCGGTTGTTGCTAAAAAACTCAATCCTTTTTCAACATTTAAAATTTCACTCTCCACTGAATTCGCAAGTGTTCTTTCTAAAATTTCAGATTTAGTTAAAAACGTTTCTTTATTTGCTCCTCTAATTTTTTTAATTTCTTTAAAACCTACTAAAAAAGTTCTACATAAATTTGAACCCTGGTATTTATCTTTTGAATCTACAATTTCATCCATTGTCTCAGATTTCCAAAAAGCCTCTAAAAAAAAATTATTCGCTGCAAAAAGCGTTTTAAAAGTTTTATATTTTACAAAAATAATCATCCAAGAATAAACAGACATACTAACTAATATTAAAAATATGATTTTAACAATTAACCCTGCCGACATTATTGCATGCCATGCAGAAAAATCCGTAGCGACTTTTAAAGCTTCCTCTCCCATTATTACCTTAACCTTTCTTTTTCATTAAAACTTAAAAACCCAGGTTAATAATTATAACTGCTTTTCTCAACCTTTCTTTATTTTAAGTCTTACCCTTTTAGTCTAGAAAACTACGCTTTCATCTAAATTCATGGTCTTAATAATAAGTAAATTTCTCCTCTTAATTTCAGCTTTAAGCTTTGGCGATAATATTTTTTTCACTTTTTCATCCACAAATAAAAAATCTGATCTAAGCTTATACATTGTTTCCATGTGAAAGGATGTAAACAATGACCATTTTATCCAAGCCTTTGGGCTTGGAGCATATAAAAACCTGGATTCAGTTTTCTTAAGATTACTTAAAGTATTATCAAAAGGACTGGCCACATACACCTGTTTAAGCTTAAATTGAGCCAAAACCTTAAGGAGTCTTAATGCTGACTCCTTACTCACATTCTTTCTTATAACCAGCAACAAACGCTCAGGGTTTTTAATTTTAAGCCTCTGCATTAAAGTTAAGCCTGCTTTAGTTTTAACAAAATTAGAGTTAAAAATTGAAAACTTACTTTTTAAATCAGTTCTCCAAACTCCCCCTTCTTCATAAACCACATAAGAGTCCACCACCCCGTTAATTTTTATCTTCGGCTGAGGAGGATTCAACTGTAAGCCCACTCTGTGAGCAACCTGAATAAGTAAAAAGCCCATAAGCCCTAAAACAAAAAAAACCACCAATGGGTAGATATACGCCTTATTTAGTCTCAATATATACTCCTAACTAAAAATAGGTATCAACTATACCTATTTAATGACAGTCTCTAATTTTCTGCTACTTATTGCCTAAAGACAGTATAAATATACAGGAGATCTATAATGTTTCGCTTAGGAAGACAAGTTGAGTCAGCCCTACTAGCAATAAGAGTTTTAAATGAAGCTTTTGAAAAAGATGTGTCTATTTCAGATATTTGCCTTAAATTTAATCTTTCTAAGAATACCCTTTCAAAAGTCATGCAGTCTCTTTCTAATTACAAACTTATTAAATCCTCTCAAGGCACAAAAGGTGGCTATAGACTTCTTCAACCATTAAATAAAATAAGCTTTTTTCAGGTTCTTGATTCTCTAGGTGAGATTAAAAATTTAAGCTGCCGAAAAGATAATTCTTGCTCGATTTTTAAAAACTGCTCAATAAGTTCCCCACTTATTCAGTGGGAGCGCAGCTTTGAAAATCACCTTAAAAATACTTTTTTAAATGAACTTTTATATGAAAACAGTACTTATTCAAACAATCCCTTAACTTTAAATAGGAATTTATAACTGTGTCTATAAGTAAAAAAGAATACAAATACGGTTTTACAACAAACATTCAAGCCGACACTCTTGCTAAAGGTTTAACAAAAAAGATCATTCAATTAATTTCTAAAAAAAAAGAAGAACCTGAATGGATGCTTGCGTTTCGTTTAAATGCCTTTAAAAAATGGCAAAAAATGGTTGAACCTCACTGGGGCACACATGAATATAAACCCATTAATTATCAAGACATTTCATATTATTCAACACCTAAGAAAAAAGCTAAACTTAATTCTCTTAATGATTTAGATCCAGAGCTTTTAAAAACTTTTGAAAAACTTGGGATTCCCCTTAGTGAACAAAAAAGAATTTCTGGGGTAGCCATGGACATTGTTTTTGACAGTGTTTCTATCTTAACCACTCAGACAAAAAAACTTAAAGAAAGTGGTATTATTTTTTGTTCAATATCTGAGGCTATTAAAGAACATCCTGATCTAGTTAAAAAATACCTAGCTTCAGTGGTTCCCATAGAAGACAATTTTTTTTCAGCTTTAAATTCCGCCGTTTTTACCGATGGTTCTTTTTGTTATATTCCAAAAGGAGTAAAATCCCCCATTGATCTTTCTACTTACTTTAGAATAAATGCTAAAGAGACCGGGCAGTTTGAAAGAACACTTCTTATTGCAGATGACAATAGCTTAGTGAATTATCTTGAAGGCTGCACGGCTCCACAACGCGATGAAAATCAACTCCATGCTGCTGTTGTTGAAATCGTAGTTTTAAAGGGTGCTGAGGTAAGATACTCCACAGTACAAAACTGGTATGCAGGAGATAAAAAAGGAAAAGGCGGCATCTACAACTTTGTAACAAAAAGAGCAAAGTGTATTGGTAAAAATTCAAAAGTTAGTTGGACACAAGTTGAAGCCGGCTCTGCTATAACATGGAAATATCCAAGCTGCATCTTACAAGGTGACAATTCAGAGGGACAGTTTTATTCCGTAGCCCTTACTTGTAATAAAATGCAAGCTGATACGGGAACTAAAATGATTCACATTGGTAAAAACACTAAGAGCACCATCATCTCTAAAGGAATCTCCACAGAATCTTCTATGAACAATTATAGAGGCCAAGTAAAAATCATGCCTTCTGCTAAAAATGCTAGAAACTATTCTCAGTGTGATTCTATGCTTGTAGGTGATAAGTGCTCTGCAAATACTTTTCCTGCGATTCAAGTTAAAAACAACTCTTCAGTCGTAGAACACGAAGCCTCAACATCAAAACTAAGTGAGGATCAAATGTTTTACTTAAAATCCCGAGGTTTTGATGAAGAAAAGGTTATCTCTCTTCTTGTAAATGGATTTTGTAAAGAAGTTTTTAAAAAACTTCCCTTAGAGTTTTCTGTAGAAGCTGTTAAATTAATAGAAATGAAGTTAGAAAACAGTGTGGCTTAAAGTAGGACAATATGATTAATATAATAAATTTAAATGCAAAAGTAGATAAAACTGTAGTTTTAAAAAATTTTAATTTAAAAATAGACTCTGGAACTATACACGCCCTTATGGGTCCAAATGGCTCTGGAAAAAGTAGTCTTTCAAAAATAATTGCCGGGCATCCAGATTATGAAGTTACTTCTGGTAAAATTGAATTTGAAAAAGACTTTAACACCATAAATCTTTTAAAGCTTAAACCTCATGAACGCTCTTTAAATGGTATTTTTTTAGCAAATCAATATCCTGTAGAAGTCCCTGGAATCAACAATCTTGAATTCCTAAGGGAGTCTTTTAACAATCACTGTAGGTTTCAGGGAGCTAAAGAACCTACGCAAGAAGATTTTGAGCAAATGGCTTTAAAAAACATCAACGAAGTTTCATTAAGCCCACAATTTTTATACCGCAATCTTAACGAAGGCTTTTCTGGAGGAGAAAAAAAGAGAAATGAAATTTTACAAATGCTTTTCCTAAACCCTAGCTTTTCAATATTTGATGAAACTGATTCTGGCTTAGACATTGATTCACTTAAAATAGTTTCAAACTGCCTAAACAAAGCAAAAAATACCCAAAAATCTTTTCTACTCATTACTCATTATAAAAGAATTCTAAATTTTATCACTCCAGATTTCATTCATATTTTAAAAGATGGACAAATCATTAAAACAGGTGACATTAATCTTGCAAATGAACTTGAAGAAAAAGGTTATGATTGGCTATGAACTATGAGTTTTTAAGAGTCACTCCTAAAACAAAAGCAGAGGCTTGGAAATTTTCTCCAAAATCTGCTTTTTCAAAAAACTTTTTCAAGAAACCCCTTCAAATAAAGCTTGATGAAGCGAAAAATATCAAGCTTGCTCTTGGACCCAGCGCACAACAATTTCAAACACTTTCTCTTTCTGAACTTGAAGAGGCAGGTTATATAAATATTAAAATTTTAGATCAATCTATAATAAACAATAAATACACTAAACGTACTCTAATAGATTCTACTATTTTTGATTTATTCAATGGTTTAAAAACTTTAAGCCTTACTCTTTTAAAACCCCTTCCCTCAACTTTATGGGTTTCTTCTAATCAAAACTTACGACTTATTGATTTTAACTTAGCTCCGTCGGTAAAGCAGACTATTTGTCTTTTTGAAGCTGATATTAAAAAAAAACATTCAGAAGGATTTTTATTTAACTTTAATGTTTCTAAAAAGGCTCACCTTGAAATTGGGATCTGCGCAAATACTTTAAACACTACTTTTTCAAGAATCAATATTAAAACTCAAGATAAAGCAAAAGCTCATGCTTTTACACTTTTAGCTGGTAATGTTAATTACAAAAGGCTTGAGGTTAATATTTATCAAAAAGGCTGTGAATCCGAAGTGTCCTTAAACGGAATTTGTTTTGTTAAAAACACCTCAGTTCTAGATTTTTATTCAAACATCCTTCACTTAAATAAAAATCAAAATACAACTCAAATTTATAAAACTATTTGCTCTGAAGAAGGAAAAGCTCTCTTTGGAGGACGTATCCATTTAACTGAAGAGGCTTCTGGCGCTTTAGTTAAACAGCTTAATAACAACCTTTTACTTGATAAAAAATCTAGTGTAGACACCCAACCTGAATTAAATATTTATCAAGATAATGTAAAAGCTAGCCATGGAGCCACTACAATCACTATAAATGATGAGCATCTATTTTATTTTGCATCTAGAGGCCTTAGGGTCGATGAAAGTAAACGCATGCTTTTTAAAGCCTTTTGCAAATCTTCTTTTTCTAATCTTAAAAATAACGGTCTTATTAACTTTTTTACTGACGCTTTAAATAGGGAATTAAAATATGTTAAGTAATGACTCTCTTACACAACTTTTTCCACAATTAAACGCTATGATTGTTAAAGGTATAACTTATTTAGACAGTGCTGCAACCTCTTTAAAACTTAAAGCTTCCGCAGATCTTCAGCATCATTTCGACCTTTATCAAACAGCAAATATACATCGAGGCGCACACCAATTCTCAGATTCTGCCACACAGGCCTACGAAGATTCAAGAATCTTAGCCTCAAAATACCTAAACTGTTCACCTAAACAAATTGTTTTTACCAAAGGCACAACGGATTCTTTAAATCTTTTAGCTCATCACTATTCTAAAATCTTAACACAAAACGACTGTATTCTCCTTACTGAGATGGAACACCATTCAAATCTTCTTCCTTGGCAACACGTTTCTAACACTACTGGTGCAAAACTTCTTTTTACTACTGTTAATAAAAAAGGAGAGCTTAATCTTTCTGAAATAGGTTCTCTTTTAAAAAAAAACAATATCAAACTCTTTTCCCTTTGCCACGTTTCAAATACCCTTGGAACAGTGAACCCTGTTAATGAAATATCTAAGCTTTGCGAGTCTAATAAAACCGACCTTATAATAGACGGTGCACAAGCTGTTACTTTTTTAAAACCTAATTTAAATGCTTTAAAATGTGATTTTTATGCTTTTTCTGCACACAAGTCTTTTGGTTCTTTTGGTGTTGGTATTTTGTTTGTTAAAAACATTGCAAAACTTAATCTTTATCAATTAGGCGGTGGTATTGTAACAAACGTTGATTTTAACAACTTAAGTTTTGTTACAGGTCCTCAAAAGTTTGAATCCGGTACACCTAATATTTCTGGTGTCATAGCTCTTAAAGAAGTGTTTAAATTCTTAAACTCTTTAGATTTTAAAGATATTCAAAAAGAAGAAAAAAAACTTTTAAACTATACACAAAAAGAACTCTCTAAAATTAAAGGTTTTAAGCCTGTAGGTTCTTCAGATTCTAGAGTTAACATTTTATCTTTTAATTTTAAAAATATTCACCCAAGTGACCTTTGTGAACTCTTAGATGAGCAAGGTGTTGCTCTACGTTCAGGAAATCACTGCACTCAACCACTACTTAAAAAACTAGGTCTATCTGCTTGCATACGAGCATCTTTTTCAATTTACAATTCAAAAAAAGACGCCGATAAGCTAATTAAAGCTATTAAAAAATCACTTAAGGTATTACAGTGAACCCTATTTCTTCAGACAACGTACTTGTAAGATCACAGCTTACTCCAAACCCTCATGCGTTAAAATTTATAGCCAACCATCCTCTTAAAAAAGAGGGAAAAGTAACTTATAGAAACCTTACTGAGGCCATTAACGTTACTCTTGTTGAAGATATTTTTAACCTTGAAAATATTGCTCAAGTTTTTTTATTTCAAAATACTTTAACCGTCACCCACAATGGTCAGTGGGACAATACTGAATTAAAAAACTTTATTGAACCCATTATTAAGACGCGACTACCCCTACATAATCCATCATTTCAAACCCCTGAAGAAATCATAGCTCATAAAAAACTTAAAAACCGTAAAAATCTCTCTTCGAAAAGACAAGAAATTGAAGAAATACTAGATAGAACTATACGTCCAGGGCTACAAGCTGATGGTGGAGACCTTGAGGTTATTGAGTATAAGCACCCTAAAATTTTTATTTCTTTTGAAGGTGCCTGTGGTTCTTGCCCAAGCTCTGTAATGGGAACTTTACAAGCTATTCAAAGTATTTTACAAAATGAATTTAATAAAAATATTCAAGTTATTCCAGAATAACTGATTTGTCCTTATATTTTAAACTCGATAATATATGAATTTTTGTAAATTTTATAAGAAATATACAATTAAGTTATTTAAAAAGTAATTACGTGATATTAAGCTCTAAAAAGGAGCCGACTATGACTCTAACATCTTTGAAAAAAAAAAATATTTTTTCAAGAAAAACAAAACTCATAACAAAACAGTTTACTCGCGTTCTTATTCATTTTAGTGCCCTTTGTGCTCTCATGCTGCTGCCCCTAACACTACCAGCAACTACACAGGAATCACCAGACTCACTTATAAATCACACCATACACTCCTTACTTGATCAATTCACCAGCAAACAAGAATTGTATACCACCGACGCACAAGAGCTATTTAAATTAGTGGAGCGTGTTATTATACCGCTATTCGACCTTAAAATCATGACTAAATCCGCATTAGATATAGAGTGGGAACAAATCAATCTAAAACAACGCCATAACTTCACCTTAAAATTTAAAAACCTACTAATTGATGTATACACTAAAGCACTACTTAAATACACTAAAACTGAAAATAAGGTCTTAACCTTTAAAAAAGCGATTACCAAAACAACGCGTAAAGGCTTTAAAATTGCTAAAGTAACGTCCTTCATCTCACTACATAATAACGACTCACCCACTCTAATTATATATAAACTCTTCTTAAACAAAAATGGTCACTGGAAAATTTATGATCTCACCACCTCCGGCTTCAGTATAAACTATCTGTACCGTAATACTTATATCTTCGATATTAATGAATACTCAGAAAACATAATCAACAGTAACTAACTTAAGCTTAGTCCCATGCTTGAATTACTTATTTTAACAGGAAAACTACAAGGAACACTGCTTGATATTTTTGAAGATTTTAAAATTGGTTTTTCAAAAGATTGTCATCTTAAAATTAATACCGATTACTTTAAATCCAATAATTTTATAATTAAATCTAACTCCTCTGGCATTTTTACACTTTACTCTTCTAATAAAGAAGCTTTGATTTCATCGGGCCTTGAAAATCTGACTAAAATTGATCTAATCCCCGGACTTATTTTTTCAATAGATGAAATAGGATTTTCAATCCAAGAAGCTAAAATAAAAACTACAATTCAAAAGAAAAAAAACCCCTCCTCATTAACTGACCTTTATGACAATTCAAACCTTAACTCTGATACTAAAATAGTCAAAATTAAAGCTCTTAATACACCTGTTATCTTTAATTTTACTAGAGGGTTTTGGCTTAACCAATCTTGGAACATTCCCTGGCAGCCTATTTCTTTTGGCAGAGCATCAAGTCTTTTTTTCTTCATAGATGACTCTATTACCTCAAATCTAGATTTTCTTACTCTATTTATTTTAAATGATAAACTCCTGATTTCTTCAAAAAAACCTAATTTTGTATTCCTTAATAAAAACCCCCTAAATGAACCGAAAGAAATCTTTAACAAAGACCTCATTGAATTTGGGCAAACAGCATTCTATATTAAAATAACATGAGTATCCCAAGAAAAACAGGCTTTTTAAAAATGTCTGATGAAACAAAAATCTACTATGAACTCTATGGTGACTCCGGCCCTATTATTGTTCTCACATACGGCATTGCTTGCCTTATGAACCACTGGCACTTTCAAATCGATGATTTTGCAAAAGATCACCACGTCTTAACTTATGATCTTAGAGGACATCATAAAAGTGAAATGGGCCCTAATGAGAACATAACCACTGATCTTTTAGCCCAAGACGCCATAGAGCTTCTTAAAATGTTATTCCCTAAAAATCCACAAGCCCATTTTTGGGGGCATAGCTTAGGAGCTCCAATTTCTTTTAGATGCGCCTCTTTATTCCCTGACTCCGTTAAATCTATTGTTTTAATCAATGGTTTTTATAAGAACCCTTTTTCAGAACTTCTACCGACTAAGGTCTGTACAAAACTTATAGATAACTTAAGCACCTTTGCTCAAACAGCCCCTTCTTTATCAAAATATCTTTGGGCTAAATCTATAAACAATCCTATTTTCCACTATGTTGCAGGAATAAGCGGCGGCTTTAATTTGGAAAGAACAGATTATAAAGACATTGAAATCTACTCAAAGGGTTTAAGCACAATACCTCTTCTAAATTTTTTCAAGCATTTTAAAGCTCTCATAGATTTTGATGGCTCTTCTTATTTTGAACAAATTACCTGCCCTGCTCTTATTGTACATGGAACTAGAGATGGTTTAATCCCCCTTGAACAAAATAAAATTCTTGCTGAATGTCTCTTTAAGTCGACATTTTTAGAATTTAAGGAAGGAAGCCACTGTACTCAACTAGATCTTCCCATTGAACTTAATTTAAAAATCAGAGATTTTTTAAAAACCCTTTAAAAACCCGCTTAAAATCAACCCTTTTTTAAGTTAATTTTATATTTATGTGGATAAGTTTGTGGATTATGACGAGTAATCCACCATAAGTTTTTCTAAATCTAGACGTTTGATTTAAAAAAATACAAACACTTAAAACAATTAAGTTTATGCACAGTTAAATTAACTTTAAATAAGGTTAAAGTATTGTAATCACTATGAAAAATAAATATTTTTGTCCCTTCAAGAATTTCCAAGGCTCAATTAAGAGAAATAATTAAAAGCTAGATTTAACTAAACCTCTATTAAGCACAGCAATGTTATCAAGAGGAATTTCTTTAGGACACCCTGCTGAGCAAGAACCTGTATTTGTACATGCACCAAAACCCTCTTCATCCATTTGAGCAATCATACGAGAAACCCTAGTTTTTTGCTCAACTTTTCCCTGTGGAGCCTTTCCTAAGTGATTTACTTTTGCTGCTACAAAAAGCATTGCAGAAGCATTTTTACACGCAGCAACACATGCACCACAACCAATACAAGCTGCAGATGTAAATGAATTATCAGAGTCTACTTTAGAAAATGGAAGAGCATTTGCATCTTGTGCATTTCCTGTTGCAACTGAAACATACCCACCAGAACTAATAATTCTATCAAAAGCAGATCGATCTACAATAAGGTCTCTTAACACAGGAAAAGCTTTTGCTCTCCATGGCTCTATAAAAATAGTCTGACCATCTTTAAAAGCTCTCATATGAAGCTGACATGTTGTTGTTCCCCTCTGAGGTCCGTGAACATCACCATTGATCACCATTGAGCATGCACCGCAAATACCTTCACGACAATCATGATCAAATGCCAATGGTTCTTTTCCTTGATGAATTAAATCTTGATTCATCACATCTAACATTTCAAGAAAGGACATTTGTGTAGAAATATTCTTAGCATTATACTCTTGAAAGTAACCCTTATCGTTTTGACTTTTCTGCCTCCAAATTTTTAACTTTAACTGTAGCATCATATAATCACCCTTTACTTATAACTTCTTGTTGCTAATTCAATATTTTCAAACTCAAGGCGTTCTTTATGAAGATCCCACTTCATATTGATTCCTTCGCCAAAAAACTCATAGACTGAAGCATGGGAAAATTGAGCATCATTTCTTTTCGCCTCACCCTCTTTTGTCTGATATTCATCCCTAAAGTGACCTCCACAACTTTCTTCTCGATCTAATGCATCTTGAGCCATTAACTGACCAAGCTCTAAGAAATCTGAAAGCCTTGTAGCTTTTTCTATTTCTTCATTTTTATAATTAGCTTCACCTGGAAGTTTCACATTATTATAAAACTCTTCTCTAAGCTTTTTAATTTCACAAATAGCCTTTTTTAAACCTACCTTATTACGAGCCATACCTACATGCTCCCACATTATATGCCCAAGCTCTCTATGAATCTCATCTACAGTTTTTAAACCTTTAATATTTAACAAAATATCAAGCTCATTTGAAACTTTTTCTTTAGACTCTTTAAATGCAGCATGATTTTCATCAATTTTTTCTAAAGTATTTGAAGCCAAATAATTTCCAAGAGTTGCCGGAATTATAAAATAACCATCAGCAAGTCCTTGCATAAGGGCAGACGCTCCAAGTCTATTAGCACCATGATCAGAAAAATTTGCCTCACCTAAAACATGTAGTCCTGGAATTGTACTTTGCAAATTATAATCAACCCATAAACCACCCATAGTATAATGAACCGCAGGATATATTCTCATTGGAGTTTCATACGGACTTTCACCTGTAATCTTCTCATACATTTGAAATAAATTTCCATATTTCTCACTAATAGCTTCATGGCCTAAACGCTTTATAGCATCTTTAAAATCTAAATAAACCGCCATACCTGTTGTCCCCACACCTTTACCTTCATCAACTCTGTATTTTGCCTGTCTTGATGAAACGTCTCTTGGCGCTAAGTTACCAAAACTTGGATAAACCCTTTCTAAATAGTAATCTCTCTCATTTTCAGGAATATCTAAAGGCTTTCTTTTATCACTCAACGCTTTTGGAACCCAAACACGCCCATCATTTCTTAAAGACTCAGACATCAAAGTTAATTTTGATTGGTAGTCACCTGAAACCGGAATACATGTTGGATGGATTTGTGTATAACAAGGATTTGCAAAGGCAGCCCCTTTTTTATGCGCTCTCCAGGCCGCAGTACAATTTGATTGTTTTGCATTTGTTGAAAGATAAAAAACATTGGCGTACCCACCAGTACAAAGTAAAACAGTTTCAGCTGCATGACTTTCAATTTCACCTGTAATCAGATTTCTAACAGTAATTCCACGAGCTCTTCCATCAACAGTCACAAGATCCAACATTTCCCTTCTTGTATATAATTTAACAGCTCTTTTATCGACTTGTTTCATCATAGAAGAATACGCTCCTATTAATAACTGCTGCCCTGTTTGACCTCTAGCATAAAAAGTTCTTGAAACCTGAGCACCACCAAATGATCTATTCATTAAAAGCCCACCATAATCTCTTGCAAAAGGCACTCCTTGAGCAACGGCTTGATCAATAATATTTGAGGATACTTGAGCAAGCCTATAAACATTAGCCTCTCTTGACCTAAAATCTCCACCTTTTATAGTATCATAAAAAAGTCTTTGTACTGAATCACCATCATTTTGATAATTTTTAGCCGCATTAATCCCACCTTGAGCCGCAATAGAATGTGCTCTTCTTGGAGAATCGTGTATACAAAAAGCATGCACATCATAGCCTAACTCAGATAACGTTGCCGCCGCAGAAGCCCCGGCCAAACCTGTTCCAACAACTATAACCTTAAATTTTCTTTTGTTCGCAGGATTTACAAGCTTTATTAAAGACTTATGATTATCCCACTTATCTGTAATTAACCCTTCAGGAATTTGTGAGTCTAATTTAATTGCCAAAATCATCTCCTCTATTTTTTTAAAAAAACCATACTCTTTATGAAAATTAATAAATTAAATAAATATACAACGGCGGTAATAAAAACCCTACTGTCACTAAAAAAGCATAAACCTTTGCAATACATTTAATTTTTGAATCATATTTTGCATTATTTAAACCCAGTGATTGAAAGCTAGATGCTAAACCATGCCCTAAATGTGTTCCCAAAATCACTAAAACAATTAAGTATGCTCCTACATATAATGGATTTTTAAAAGACTCCTCCATCAACCTAAACAAATCTCGCATTTGAATACCGTCATAACTTACTAAATAACGTGTACCATATTTAAAAGTAATTAAATGCCAAACTAAAAATGCTAAGATAACAACCCCTTGAAACTGCATAGTCCTTGAGGCTAAACTTGCTGAATTTTTTCTTCCCATCACTGCATAATTAGACCCTTTTGCTTTTTTATTTTTAAAAACTAAAAAAAGAGCTATAACCATATGAATAAGAAACATGCCTATTAATATGGCTTCAACAAAATATATCACCGGATTGCTTGTTAAGGTATGTGCATATTTATTATAAATCTCAGGATCTACAAACATAAGTAAATTGCCTGCCATATGTGTCAGCACAAAGACTGATAAACCAAGACCTGCAAGGCCTACCATTTGTTTTCTACCAATAGTTGAAGTGAAATAACTCATAAAACCCTTTAAACTTTAATTATTTTTAAATTTCGTATAATAATCTAAGTAACCTACCACCATATTAACTAATTTAAAAACTGTCATTATTAAACGCAGCTTAAGAACCACCAAATATCCTAAACTCTTGATATTTCCTTATTTAATGTCTACAAAACAGACTTACAAAGGGAGATAATTCATGGCTATTTTTGTATGCATAAAACAGGTTCCAGACACTGAAACTAAAATTCAATTAAACAATGATAAGTCTGGAATTTTAACAGATTCCATTAAATGGATATTAAACCCCTATGATGACTTTGCCATTGAAGAGGCTATAAAACTAAAAACCTACATAGGTGTAAACGATATTTATGCAATTACGTTAGGCCCTGAGAAAAGAACACAAAGTTCACTACGTATTGCTCTAGCCATGGGTTGTGATAAGGGAATCTGCATTGATTATGACGGCACTTTAGATTCACTTACTGCTGCTAAAGCCATTAAGGCTGCTATTTTAAAAACCTGTGAGCCCACTTTAATCCTTACAGGAAAATCTTCAATTGATGACAATTCACAGGCTTTTACACAACAACTTGCCGCACTTTTTAAGGTTCCCCATGCAACGGCTGTTACGAAAATAACTTTTAATGATGGAGTAATTCAAACCGAGCGTGAAGTTGAGGGTGGAGCAAGAGAGGTTTATTCCATAACCGGTCTTTGTGTAATTGGTGCAAATAAAGGTTTAAATACTCCTCGCTACCCAAGTCTTCCAGGGATCATGAAAGCTAAGAAAAAACCTATTCATATTTATTCTATGAGTGACCTTAACATCAATATAAACTCAACCATAACTTTCACAAACTACCAACTTCCAGAAGAAAAACCTCCAACAAAAATTCTTTCTGGAGAAATTGATACTCAAATTGATGAATTAGTGAACCTACTTAAAAACGAAGCTAAGATTCTATAAAGGAGATTTTATTATGGTTAGCGCATTAGTATTTTTAGAAAATTTAAATGGTAAAATTAAAAAATCTTCTTTTGAATTAAGCCAGTGGTGCCAATCTAAGAATCTTAGTTGGGAAGCTCTTTTTATAGGCGATATGACTGATGAAATAAAATCCCAATGTGAATCTATGGGGATATCAAAAGTAATCTCCATGAAAACTGATTCTAATTATAACCCGATGACTTGGAGTAAAGGATTTTCTGATTTAGTCCATGAGAAAAACTATTCTTTTGTTCTTGGATCTTCAACAGTACTTGCAACGGATCTTTTTTCAAGAACTTCAGTTTATGTAAGCGGTGACTATGTTGCAGACTGCACTAAACTTTCTTTAAATGAAAATAAAATCACTCCTAGAAAACCTCTTTACGCAGGAAAATGCTCCTGCTCTGTAAAACTTAGCGGTTTAGGACCTAAGTTTATTTTAATGCGTGCTAATCAATTGCCTTCAGCCAATAAAGAAAACACAACTCTAAATATTATAAAGTTTAACCTTCCAAAAAGCCCTTCTAGCTTTACTGTAAAACCTTCTCTTAAAGCAAATAACAACAAGGTTGATCTTACTCAAGCAAATATAATTGTTTCCGGTGGTCGAGGAATGAAAGAGGCCTCTAATTTTAAGCTCTTAGATGATCTTGCAAATGTATTAGGAGCTACTGTTGGTGCCTCTCGTGCTGTAACAGATGATGGCTGGGTTCCCCATAGTATGCAAGTTGGTCAAACAGGTAAAACTGTTGCTCCTTCACTTTATATTGCTTGCGGTATATCTGGTGCAGTTCAGCATTTAGCTGGAATGAGTGGAAGTAAAGTTGTTGTTGCAATTAACAACGATATTGACGCTCCTATTTTTAAAAAATCTACTTACGGTATTGTTGGTGATGTATTTGAAGTTTTACCAAAATTAACAAATAAATTTAAAAGTATTTTATAACATATAAGAAATTTTATTTATGGAGATTAAAAAAACAGATAAATTTAACCCCATACTTATATGGCTCTTAACATTTTTTTATAAACTCTATCTCCTTACATTAAGGAAAAAAATTATATTTTCTCCTGAATTTAAAAAGTATATTAAAACTAAAAAACCTATACTTATTGCTGTTTGGCATCAAGATGTAAATACTCTTTTATACCTTTCATGGAAATTCAACTTTCTTTCCATTGTTTCAGATAGCAAAGATGGACAACTTGTAGCCCAGATTATAGAGCAACTCGGATCCGTTACGGCTAGAGGTTCTTCAAGAACAAACCCTATTAAAGCTTTTAAAGGCTTTATCCGGCTAATGAAAACAGGAAAATACTGGGCCTGTATAGCAGTTGATGGCCCAAAGGGACCTCCTAAAAAAGCCAAATCTGGAATACTTCAAAGTTCTAAAATTTTTTCATGTCCTATTGCTAACATAAGCATCGCTTACAGTTCTAAGTGGGTTCTTAAAAAAAGCTGGGATCAAACAATAATTGCAAAACCTTTTTCAAAAGTCATCTTTAACTTTAGTCCAGTTCTTGAAACTGTAACAAAAAATATGGACCCTCATAATCCTAAACTTTTGACAAGATTAAGTGAAAACATGTCTAGTAATCAAAACTTAACACTAGGTTACTTAAAAAAATAATTATAAAGTAAAGATTCAATATTCTGGAGGAAACATCATGATTAAACAATCTTTCTTAACCCTATGTCTTGGTCTTAGTTTCTCAGCTTCGGCACAAACTGTTGCTCAAATTGGTTCTGTGAAAATCTCAAAATCTGATTTTGAAAAAAGCTACCAACAAACCTTACAAAACTCTCGTTCTTTAACAAGGCCTCCAACACGTCAAGAGCATCTAGAGGATATGATTCGTTTTAAGTTAGGCCTACAAGAGGCTGCAAAATTAAATGTAGCCAAAAACCCTGCTGTTAAAAAATCCCTAGAACTTACTCTTTATAAAGGACTTCTTGAAGTAAAACTTTCTAAACAAGTTGATAAAATCAAAGTTTCTGAAAAGGAAATGAGGGCCTTTTATAAAAAACACCCTCATATGCGTTCAAGTCATATTTTTATAAGATTTCCTGAAAATCCTACACCACAACAAATTAAAAAAATCACTTCTAGAGCAAACAAAATATATACTCATATTCTTTCTGATAAGAAAAAATGGCCTGTACATGTAAAAAATTATTCTGATGATGAACCTACTAAAATAATCGCAGGGGACCTTGGTTATCACAGTTCAAGCTCTCTTTATCCTAGTTACTATTCTACACTTAAATCCTTAAAAATTGGCAGTATCTCTAAGCCTTTCCGTGGTTTATTCGGTCTTCATATCGTGAAAAAAACCGACCAGCTCTCCTTTGAAGACGCAGATAAGAATGCTATAAAGATCACCGTTTTTAACAAAAAACGATTCCTAATTCTTAACAAATACTTTAATAACTTAAAGAAAAAATATAATGTCTCTTATAATAACGATGCTCTTTAAAAAATTATCTTATAAAATAAGTAAATGAATCTCTTACTTTACCTTTCACTATTTTTTCTACTCTCATGCAATTTAAAACAAGATAAAGAACCTTATCTTATTAAATATGGTTTTAAAAAAGTTCAAAGTGCTGAATTTATAAATTCTTTAATGGTTTTAGGCTTTATAAAACACGGTAAAACTTTTTATTCCAAAATATACGATCCTATTTTTTTTGAAAATATGAAAACTCAAACCTTAGAACACTTCATTAACAATATATTTTACAATTCTTTATCACAAAAGTATAAGATTAAGGTAACTGATTCTGAACTTGAAGACTGGATTAAAACTCGAACACCTGGTTTAAAAAAAGAGGATTTAATCTATACTCTTAAGGTAAATAATTTTTCTTATAATGATTGGAAAAGATTTTTTCGAAATCAATTTATCCAAAATAAAATTTTAACAAAGCTACACCCTTTAAAAAAAATACACCCTGCTAAAATAAAAAAATCCCATAAAGACGCCTTATATCTAGCTGTTATCTCTTTTGAAGATGAGCTTGAAGCAGACGAACAATATAAAAGAATTAAAAAAAACCTTGCTCGCTTTGATGATATCTTAATAAAAAAAACTCAAACTAAACTTTATTCCTGGGTACCCACAACAGATCTACCTTTTTTTAAACAAATTAAATATTTAGCCTTAAATAAAGTTTCTAAACCTATTCAGACTCCATGGGGATATATTTTAGTTCAAATTCAAAAAAAAGGAAAATTCCCCTTACAACAAACCCATGCCGCAAGGAGTCAGCAAACTTTCTCCTCTATAAAACCTCTTTTAGAAGAGTTTAAAAAAAGTAAGAAGCTACATATTAACACTCAACTCCTATACAGCTTGAAAATCAGAAAATAGAGTTTTATACCTTTATCTAAGGTATTTTTATGCAGTTAAAACTTCAAATTCTAACTCTCTGTCTTCTTATTAACTCTATGGCTCAAGCAAAAATCGTTGAGAGCGTTTTAGCTGTTGTAGAAGGACATATGATTCTTAAATCTGATGTCTTAGCTTTTCAAAAAAAGCTTTCTAAGAAAACTCTAATAAATGAAAATTTAATCCCCTTTTTAAATCTAAATACACGTTCTAAGTCTAGAAAAGAAATTTTAAATTACCTTATTTCAAAAAAAATTATTACTGTATTTGCACAAAAAAATTTAAACATTTTAAATCTTGATGAACTTATAAATAAAGAGCTCTTAAGCCTTGCTCAACAAAATAAAATTTCTATAAAACAGTTAGAAAAAGAAATCAAAGCTAGGGGTATTAACTTTGATAGTTATAAAACCTTTATTGCAGAATCTTCTTTAATCCGCTCAGCTCTTGAGAAAAATGTAATCTCACAAGTACGACCAACAGAAGAGGATTTTGTAAATTTCTTAAAACAAAATAATGTTTCTGGTATAGTTCCTAGTTATACATATAATCTAGATCAAATTTTTATTTCAAATAAATCTCCAGATGCACTAAATCTTGCAAAAAGTATAACTAAAAAAAACTTTAAAGATCGTTTTAAAACCTTAAAACGTGAGAGTACAAAACTTGGATCTTTAAAAGACTCTGACCTATCAAAAGCCCACTCTAAAGCAGTCTTTTTCCTACAACAAAACAACATCAGCTCTGTGCTTACTGAAACACACGGTTACCGTATTTTTTATGTGAATTCAAAGCATAGCCGTTTTAACGTTCCAAATACTGCTAGAGTTAAATCATTACAAAAGCAGTACTATAACAAAAAAATTAAGACTCAATTTGATTCTTGGTTTAGTAAAATCAAACCACAGTTTTTTGTTCGTATAAATGATTAAAACATATCTTATTACACCTGGTGAATTCAACAGTGTCGGTTTAGAAGTTACTTTAAAAGCTCTAGACTCTATACCAATAAATGACACCTATATCATCTATACAAATAAAAATTATTTAAACCAGCACCTTAAAAATCTTTCATTAACCTTTTCTGTGAAAAAACTTTCTAAACCTAGTCATGATCTATCTCCTGGTCTTTATTTTATAGACTCTACGGTTTCCCCTGCACAGTGGTTTAAAAGTGCCTGCTCTTTTTGTGCTCTATATCCATACACTAGCGCCCTTATAACAGGACCTTTAACTAAAGCTTCTTTTAACGATTCTAAAACTTTAGGACACACCTCATATCTTAGATCTCTTTTTAAAGAACTCCCTTTATTTATGACTTTCTTTGGAGAAATTTATAATTGCCTTTTATTAAACGATCATATTCCTTTAAAAAAAGTTCCTGAATCTATATCTAAGGAACAAATTGAATCTGCACTTAAACTTATTAAGAACTTTAAACCTTCTAAAATTGGACTTTTAGGACTTAATCCACATGCTGGAGAATCTGGGTTAATTGGAAATGAAGAGCTTTTTATACACTCCAAACTTATTTCTAAACAAAACCACCTTTACGGCCCTCTTTCTTCAGATGGATTTTTCTTTACTAAATCCTATAAATCCTATGATTTTATAATTGCCAACTATCATGACCAAGGACTTATCCCCTTTAAACTTATAAACGGTTTTAATTCTTCACAGACTACTTTAGGGCTTCCTTTTATTCGTACTAGTGTTAATCATGGCACAAGCGAATCTTTATACATGAAATCTAAAGCAAACCCTACTTCTATGATACATGCTATTAAGTTAGCTCAAAAACTTTTAACTATAAAGTCATTTAAGGAACAACCATGATGATTAATGACTTAAAATACAATAATGAGATTTTTAGAGAATACGATATTCGAGGAAAGTATAAAATTGATTTTGATGATTCTTTTGCATATGCTCTTGGTAAGGGCTTCATACAATTTTGTAAAGATGAAACTCACAACACTAATATTAAAGTAGCCCTAGGAAGAGATATTCGCCATTCAAGCCTTTCTCTTTTAAACGCTATGGCTAAAGGTATGAGCGATGCTGGAGCTTTTGTTTTAGATTTAAATGTAATCACATCTCCTGTTTGTTATTTTTCATGTTTCCACATTAAAGATCTAACAGGTTCTATTATGATTACTGGTAGCCATAACCCTCCTGAATATAATGGATTTAAAGTTTCTTTAAAGAAAAACACTTTGACTTCTGAAAAAATAAAATCATTAGAACAATATGTTGTAAGAACAGACAACTCAATCTTAAAAGGTTTAATTAAACCTTATGATATTATCACTCCTTATATTACAAGAATTTCAAAAGAGTTTAGTTTAAAAGATATCCCTTTCGTTGTAGACTGTGGAAATGGTGCTGCCGGTTCAGTTGCTCGCATGGCTTATAAAGCTGCAGGCCTTAATCCAAAAATTCTTTTTGAAAAACCTGATGGGAATTTTCCAAATCATCATCCAGATCCAACTTTAGAAGAAAACTTAGTTGATTTAAAAAAAGCTGTTCTTTCCTCAAAATCTTTTTTTGGCGTAGGGTATGATGGTGACGCAGATCGAATTGTTGTTATAACAGAGACTGGAAAAACTGTTTATACTGATAAACTTATGTCTATTTATGCTAAATACATTCTTAAAGATCACCCTGGAGCTAAAATTGTTGCTGATGTTAAGTGTTCTCAAGAGTATTTTAAACTTTTATCAAAATGGGGTGGAAAACCCATTATGTGGATGACCGGACACTCTTTAATCAAACAAAAAATAAAAGAATTAAAATCTCCATTTGGAGGTGAATTTAGTGGTCATATTTTTTTTGCAGATCGCTTTTATGGTTTTGATGATGCTATTTATTGCAGCCTTCGTTTAATTCAAATCCTAGAAAATTCTGGCTCTACTATTTCAAAACTTTTATCAGAATTTCCCACTACTTTTTCTACACCTGAACTTCGCATTGAAGTCGGAGAAAAGAAAAAATATGAACTTGTTAAAAAATATAAAAATCAGATTAAAAACAAATGTGTATCTTTAAATGAAATTGATGGTGTTCGAGCTAACTTTGAAAATGGATGGGCTTTAGTACGGGTTTCTAATACTCAACCTGCTATAACTCTTCGTTTCGAATCACAATCTAAACAAAATTTAGAAGAGATAAAAAACCAAGCTTTTTACATATTAGGCCTTTAATCCGTATTTTCGCCTTAAAAAATTTTTAAGCACTTCATTTCTTTATTTTCCTAAACTTATAAAATCAAATCTTTGTTACTAAGCATCCATCCTATGCCCCATAGTTTTAACTATTAAATTTGTATAAATAAATTACAAGCATATGCACATAGCTACACTTAGCGTTTTCTAGCCGTTATTTCCTTGTAGAGAGTGGGAGCTACACAGCATTAAGTTTTCTATAACTCTTTGGAATAAAAGACCTCTCACATTAGATGTTCTCCTGTTAAACCTAAAAATAAACTCCTTAAAATAACTATCCATGTGTTTTAAGTCCAGTCTTCCATGAAGCGTACCCATCAACCATCTTTTTAAAAATGCTGTTATAGTATTTATTCTCGGCAACAATTCATCAGGATCTACACTCGCTGATTTTCTTGGCAAATGTTTGTATCCTAAACTTCCAACATCATTATAACTTTTCCAGCCATTAGTACATATTAGACCTTTAGTCCATATTTTCACCTTAAACAAATAAATCTTTTTATTAAGCAACTATTTTAAGGTTTTTCTTCCGACATAAACTCTTAATGGCTTATTTCATATTTATTTTATCTTTTTTCATATTCTCAACCACTTATGCCTCTTGTTTAGAAAAAAACATAATCAAAAATCAATTTCTAGTTGTGACCCCTGAGGATCTATCCACAAGCTTTTCCATAAAAACAGGTTTACCTAAACCCTTTTTAAAAAAAATTTCAAGTTCAAAAAAAATATCAGTTCCTTTAAAAACTAACACTCAAAAAATACTTAACACATACTTAACAAATTCAAATTCTCTTTCTAAAATTCAAAAGATTTTCCCCACTGCTAAAATCCAAAACGATTGCAAAGTTAGTTTTTTAAGAACAGTTCCAAACTCAGACCCTTTTTTAAGTTTTCAAAATTGGTATTTTAATAGTTTAAATCAAAACCCTTCTTCTATTTTAATTCCTTTAAGAGATATTGTTGTCGCTGTTTCTGATACTGGAGTAGATATTGATCATATTGATCTTAAAAAAAACCTATGGACAAACTCTGCTGAATTAAATGGTTTTCCAAATATTGATGATGATCATAATGGGTATATTGATGATATTTATGGTTATGATTTTGGTGACAATGATTCAAACCCTAAACCCACAACCAAAGACTCTTTTATTGATTATGATCATGGGACACATGTTGCAGGACTTATTGCTGCAAGGTCTTTTAATAATGAGGGTGTTTCTAGTATTTCTTTAAATTCTATAAAAATTATGTCCTTAAAAGGTTTTAAATCCAATGCACCCTCAAGTATTTCTGACCTACTTAAAACTATCTATTATGCTGTTGATAATGGAGCTAATATTATAAACGCTAGCTGGGGTACAGAGAAACTTCCTGAGGCAGCAGAAATTGCTGCAGTAAACTATGCTACACAAAATGGTGTTGTCATCGTGGCCTCTGCTGGAAATGATCGCATTCCTGCTTCATGGTTTACTCCTGGAGCAATTAAGAGTGTTGTTACTGTGGCCTCAGTAAATTCATCAAATCAACTTTCTACTTTTTCAAACTACGGCTCTTCCATTGATTTTATTTCCCCTGGAGGAGATGGTCCTGAACGCTCTTCAGAATCTTTATTAAGCCTTGGTTTAGGATCTAGCTATCTTCAGCTTAAAGGTACTAGTATGGCTGCACCACTTATAGCTGGTCTTATAGGTAGTCTCATGTCTCAAAGTAAGTCTTTAACAGCATTTCAAGCTCTTCATGTTCTAAAAGAATCTGGTGATAACTTTATCTTACAACCATATCTACAAAACAACGATTCTAGATTATATACTAAACCTAATTTTTTAAAAGCTCTTCATTATTTAGACAAAAATAAAGATCTACCTAATATTAAAATCCCACTTGATGAAGTAAAAAACTATACATATTCAAAAAACTTTACAAACTCTTTAAAAAGTAATGGAGGATGCTCAAACTCCCTTTTAAAACAACCTTATACTAAAGATTCTTATTTAAAAAGTCAGGTGTCTTTTTTAAATCTTTTATTTTTCTTATTACCTTTTTTAACTATTTTAGGAATAAAAAATATATTTTAAAAGCTTTTTTTCTAATCTAGAATTAACCTAAAATTTTAAAAGACACTACAAGCATATAAATAACTAATGATTCAATAAGAACTAAACCAATAATCATTGATACAAACATTTTTTCTTGAGCATTTGGATTTCTTGCAATTCCTTCCATTGCTGCTGCACAAATTTTACCTTGTGCTAATGCTCCACCAATTACTGCTAGGCCTAAACCTAAACCAGCAGCAAGCGCTCCAAGTCCAGATCCGCTAGTTGCTACTTCAGCACTTTCTGCAAAAGCCCACACGCTCGGCAATAAAACTACAGACATAGCTCCTAAAGTTTTTAATATTCCTCTCATCTTTATTCTCCTTTTTACTTATATTAACTAAAGACTTTATTAAATTTTAATGATCATGGGCAACCGACATAGATACATAAATCATGGAAAGCATTGTAAACACAAATGCCTGCATAAAACACACAAAAAAACCTAGTAAATAAAATATTACCGCGCCTGGAACAGGAAGCAGTTCTGTAAAAATACCTAAAACCATATGATCACCAAGCATATTACCTTGAAGTCTTAAACCTAAACTTACAGGACGCACAACATGAGATATAATTTCAATAGGCAGCATCAATGGTGCGAGCCAAAGTACCGGACCTAAAAAATGCTTTAAATAAGAAACGCCATGCTCCATAAATCCAAAGATATTATAAACTAAAAAACTAAAAATTCCGATTGCAACACCTGTATTAATATTTTCAGTTGCAGGAGTCATTCCTGGAGCTAGGCCTATAAGATTGTTAAAAAATAAGAAAAAAAATAACGACGCAAATAAGGGTGTCATTTTATATCCCTCATCTCCCATCACTGATGCGCCTAAATTTCTAATAAATTCAACAAGTTGTTCAAATATTCCACGAATAGAGATTCTTCCTGCCGGAACAATCGCTGCTTCTCCACTTCCTAAAGCTATGCGTCCAATAAGACTAAAAGCTATTATTGTCCCTGTAGCAACCACAGCTGTTGCCACATGAGAATTATCCTGTGTAACTCCCGGTAATAATTCTGTCCAATTAAAGTTTGCCATCCTCTATTTTCTCACTACCTTTACTTAAAAACTTATAGCAATAATACACAACCATTACCACCAAACCCATTAAAAACCCTATAAAAAAATTCACGCCGTCTGATCTATATTTATCTATAAAAATAAACAGTATAAAAACTATTAATAATTCACTTATTACAATAGTGGTGAGTAAGAAGGCAACCTGTTTTTTCTTAGAAGAAAAAAGAATAAAAATTAATACTCTCTTTGCTATTAAAAGGAGTAAAAAAACTAGTATTCCTGCAATAAAATTATACATTTATCTTTTCAATCTACCTTTTCCACCAGGCTGTTGTGCAAACCTTTTTGTCAACTCCTCAATTCTCCACTCTAAAAGAGGATCCTTATCGTTTCTTTCCTTAGCATGAAGCACAAGCTGTTCTATGGCTTCTTTATATTTTTTTTGTTCCTCTAAAATTAATGCTAACTGCATTCTAATTCTCCATTTTTTTGATAAATTTGGGTATGTGTTTAAAATCTGCTTATACTCTTTTTCAGCAAGTTCGATCTTTTTAAAATTTGTATTTGTTCTAGCTTTTAAGATTTTAATTCTAAATCTTTGGGAAGGAGATAAATCCTTTCTACTTAAAAAGCTTTTAACTTCAATTAACGCTTGTTCATATTTTTCACGATTAATATTAGCTATTAAAATTAATTTAATATATTGATCTCTTTGATTTTCATTTAACAAGTCTACGTTAATTCTTTCTAAATAATCTAAAGCTTGAATATTATTTTTATAGTTTTGAATTAAAAGTTTAGACAACATTAAACGAATTTGATTCCGTTCCTGTTCGGTTTCAACATAAATAAGTTTCTTTTGTAAAATTGATTTGTAATAAGCAGCTTTTTTAACTTTTTTCTTTATAATTTCTTCAATTGCTAAAATATATTTTAATTTTTCTTTTAAAGAAACTTCATTATTTAGTGCGTTGTCTAAGATTTGAAGAGCTTTTTTTGAATTTGTTTTAGATAAGCTTTGTGCAGATTTAATAGTTCGACTACTCTTATTTGAACAGCTGATTAGAATAAATAAAAAAAGAAAACTTATTATTTTGAAGATACGTTTTTACTCCTCTTCAGGTAATATAGTCATTCCTGTTACAGATTCTCCTAAATTTAAGTTAATAATTTTTAAGCCTTGAGTTGAGCGTCCATAAATTGAAATATCTGAAGCTTTCACTCTAATAGCCTGGCCTTTATTGGTTGTTATAACTACTTGGTCTGTATTTTGAACCATTGTTGCTTTAACAACTCTTCCAACTTTGTCTGTTATTTTTTGAGTAATAAGACCCACTCCTCCTCTAGATTGCACCCTATAATCTTTTAATGAAGTTCTTTTCCCAAAACCATTTTCAGTAATGATTAGCATATTTAAATCTTTATCATCAGTTGATACAATAGCAGCACCCACTACCTGATCACCTTTAAAAAGACTAATCCCTTTCACACCACGAGCTGTTCGCCCCATAGATCTAATTTGTTTTTCATCAAATCTAATAGACATTCCATTTTTAGTAATTAAGAAAACATCGTCCTCACCTGTGGTCAGACAAACATTTACTAAAGAATCTTCTTTATCTGTATTTGCAGCAATTAAGCCACTTAATCTTGGTTTTGAAAAATTCTTTAAATTTGTTCTTTTAACAATTCCATTTTTAGTAACAAATAAAATCTCACCTTTTTGATTAGCAAAATCTGTAATTGCCATAATCGTAGTAACTTGTTCTTCATTTGAAAGTTGAACAATATTTTTAATAGATTTACCTTTACTGGTTCTTGATCCTTTTGGAAGACTATGTACTCGTGACCAATAAACTTTTCCTCTATCAGAGAAAACTAAAAGCGTTGAAAGTGTTCCTGTATGAACAATATCTATAATAAAATCTTCCTCTACTGCTCCAGCCCCCTTAACTCCTTTTCCTCCACGTTTTTGAACTCTATATTCATCAATCCCTATTCTCTTTATTTTATCTGAAGCTGTAAGAGTTACTAAAACCTCTTCGTTTGACACAAGATCTTCAAATTCAAAATTACCTTGAACATCTTCAATTTCAGTTCTTCTCTTGTTACCATATTTTTCTTTAACAAAAGTAAGTTCTTTAGATATAATGTTTAAAACTTCTTGAATATCAGACAAAATTTCCTTTAATCGCTTAATTGTTTTTTTAACTTCAGCAAGCTCCTTATTAATTTTATCTTTTTCTAAGCCTGTAAGTCTTTGAAGTCTCATTTCTAAAATTGCTTGTGCCTGTCTTTTAGAAAATAAGAATTTCCCAATTAACCCTACTAAGGCATCACTTGCTTCTTGAGACCCTCTAATGATTTTAATCACTTCATCAATATGATCTAAAGCCTTACTTAAACCAAATAAAATGTGCTCCCTATCTTCAGCTTTCTTTAAATTAAAAAGACAACGTCTAATAATAACATTTTTCCTATGTTCAATAAACGATGTTAATATTTCTTTTATATTAAAAAGATTTGGTTTACTTTTACTATCTAAAGCCAAAAGACTAATTCCAAAATTTACTTGTAATTGAGTCATTTTAAAAAGCTGATTTAATAAAACCTGTCCATTGGTATCTCGTTTTGTTTTTATAACAATTCGAATCCCTTCTCTGCTTGACTCATCTTTAATATCAGCAATTCCTTCGATTCTTTTATCGCGAACAAGTTGAGCGATGTTTTCAATAAGTCTTGCTTTATTTACTTGATAAGGAAGCTGTGTAACTATTATTTCAGATCTATCTTTTTTAACATCCTCAATAATTTCAGTAACAGATTTAATTTTTATACTTCCTTTACCCGTCGTATACGCACTGATAATTCCTGCTCGTCCTGTGATTACAGCACCTGTTGGAAAATCTGGCCCTGGAATATACTGAATTAAATCATTTATTAAAGCCTCCGGGTTTTTAATCAAATATAAACATCCGTTAATAACCTCTATTAAATTATGAGGTGGTATATTTGTTGCCATACCAACTGCAATACCAGAACTTCCATTAATCAAAAGATTTGGAAATTTTGCAGGAAGAATTAAAGGGATTCTTAATGAATCATCATAGTTTGGTCCAAAATCTACTGTATCCTTACTAATATCTTCTAAAAGAGCTTCTGCAAGTTTTGTCATTCGAACTTCTGTATATCTTTGTGCTGCAGGACTATCACCATCAATGGAACCAAAGTTTCCTTGTCCATCAACTAAGGGTTCTCTTAAAGAAAACTCCTGAGCCATTCTTACCATAGAGTCATAAACAGCCGTATCACCATGTGGATGATATTTACCAATAACATCACCAACTATTCTGGCTGATTTTTTATATGGTTTATCATGGGTATTATTTAAATCATTCATAGCATAAAGTATTCTTCTATGAACTGGTTTTAAGCCATCTCTAACATCAGGAAGTGCTCTTCCAACAATTACACTCATTGAATATTGAAGATAAGCCTCCCGCATTTCAATATTAATATCAATTTGTGAAACATCTTTTTCTTTATTTATATTATCTATTCCTTCATTATTTCCCATATTATATATCCAACTCTCCAACTAATAATGCATTTTCTGTAATAAATTTTTTGCGAGGTTCAACACTTTCACCCATTAAAGTACTAAAAGTCTCATCCGCTTCCATTGCATCATTAATACTAACTTGTAAAAGTCTTCTATTTTCAGGGTTTAATGTTGTTTCCCAAAGTTGTTCAGGATTCATCTCACCAAGACCTTTATACCTTTGAATACTTAGACCTTTTTTTGAATATTCTAAAACTGAGCTATAAAGCTCAAACATATCCTCTAAGATATACTCATCTTTTTCTCCTTGAAGTTTATTTGGAAAAGAAACAAAAGCATGAACAGAATCCCAAATTTCTTTAAGTTTTAACCAATCTTTTGATTCAAAAAATAATTCCCCTAGAGATTGAGTTTTTTTAATTCCAAAAGCATTTATATAAAAATTAATTTTATTTTCTAAATAATCAACTTTTTCTAAAAACCCTTTTGAATTTTGATCAGCTTTCCATTCCACCTCTACAAGATCTTTAATTTTATCTACATCTTTAAGATTTGATTTTAAATTTTCATTTTTTAAAAAGCTGATTAAAATGTTTTGATCAGCTTTTTCATTAAGTCTTGTTTTAATTTGAATAAAAGTTCTAATTTTAAAAAGAAGTTCTTTTAAGTCCTCAGTATTTAATGTTTTATTTGTTTTTTCAAAAGTTAAATTATCTATGGCCGTATCTAATAAAAATTCAAATAAGTGGTTTTCATCTTTAATATAAATTTCTACTTTCCCTCTTTTAATTTTATATAATGGTGGTTGGGCTATATATATATATCCTTTTTTAACAACTTCTAGCATTTGTCTATAAAAGAAAGTTAGAATTAACGTTCTAATGTGTGATCCATCAACGTCAGCATCAGTCATAATAATAACTTTATGATATCTAATTTTACTTGCATTCACATTGTCTTTACCAATTCCAGTACCTAGTGCTGAAATCATCATTTTAATCTCTTCGTTTCCAAGCATTTTATCAAATCTTGTTTTTTCAACATTTAAAATTTTACCTTTTAAAGGAAGCACTGCTTGATATTTTCGATCTCTTGCTTGTTTAGCAGAACCTCCTGCAGAATCTCCTTCAACTAGATAAAGCTCACATAAAGCAGGATCTTTTTCTTGGCAATCAGCCATTTTTCCTGGAAGAGAGCCTGAGTCTAAAGCTGTTTTTCGCCTGGTAAGATCTCTTGCTTTCCTTGCAGCTATTCTTGCACGAGCTGATTCAACACATTTTTGAACTATCATTTTAGAAATTGTTGGATTTCTATCAAACCAATCTGCAAGTTTTTCATTTGTTAATGATTCTACAATTCCTTTAACCTCTGTATTACCAAGCTTAGTCTTTGTTTGTCCTTCAAATTGAGGATCCATTACTTTAACAGAAACAACTATAGCCAAACCTTCTCTAATATCATCACCCTCAAGATTTGCTTTTAAGTCTTTTGTTAAATTTTTTGAAGCTGCATAAGAATTAATTGTTCTAGTTAGTGCACTTCTAAAACCTGATAAGTGTGTTCCACCTTCTTGAGTATTAATATTATTACAGTATGAATAGATTGTTTCTGTATAAGAGTCGTTCCATTGCATAGCCACTTCAACTTGGACAGAATCTTTATTTCCAAAAAAATATACAACCTCTGAGTGTAAAGCTTTTTTCTTTTCATTAATATGCTTAATAAACTCTTTTAATCCTTCTTCATATTCAAAGAGCTCTTCTCTTCCATCTCTTTCATCTTTTAAAAAAACTTTTAATCCAGCATTTAAAAATGCAAATTCTCTACATCTTTTAGCTAAAGTAACAAAATCAAATTTAATTTCAGGATCTTTAAAGATTGTTCTATCCGGCTTAAAGGTTGTTGTAGTACCTGTTATAGCTGTAACCCCTGATTCTATAACTTTTGTCGTTGGTTTTCCTTCTTTATAAGATTGTTTCCAAATTATCCCATTTCTATGAACCTCTACTTGACACGAGGTAGACAAAGCATTCACAACTGAAGCTCCTACACCATGTAAACCTCCTGAAATTTTATATGTTTCAGAATCAAATTTTCCACCAGCATGTAAGACTGTCATAACAATTTCAAGAGCTGATTTTCCGCTTGAGTGCATATCTACAGGAATTCCTCGACCTGTATCTCGAATAGTCATTGAATCATCTTCATTTATTGTAATAAAAATCTCTTTACAAAAGCCTGCAACAGCTTCGTCCACAGAGTTATCCACAACTTCCCAAACAAGATGATGATATCCTCTTTGTGTGGTATCTCCAATATACATTCCTGGGCGTTTTCTAACGGCTTCTAACCCTTCTAATACCTGTATAGATGAAGCCTCATATATTTTCTTTTTATTTTCAACTATTGTGTTATTAGACATTTAGCAATCCTTTTTTTGAATTATTATTAAGATTACTTAAAATATTACCTTTTTTTACTTTAAAGTAATTCCCCTCTAGCTCATTCTTTTTAAATAATTCTGTTGTAGTAACAAAAATTTGTGTTTTAAATGATTTTAAAAAAGCTAATAATCTTTCTGTTTTTTCTTGATCAAGCTCTGAAAAAACATCATCTAACAATAAAACTGGCTTTTCACCTTTCTTAAATTTATATAAAACTTCAGCCATTTTAAGTGCTAAAATTAATCCTCTTTGTTCTCCTTGGGAGTTAAAATATCTAGAGTTATTTTCATTTATATAAAAATTAATATCATGTTTATGAGCTCCAACTAAACTAGTTCCTAATTTATACTCTAAAAATTTAAGTTCCTTTGCTCTTTTTTGATGTATATCTAAGATTTGTTTCATATCCCAATCTTTAATATTTCTATCTGATATAGAATATTCAAATTTATAATTTAATTCACTTTTAAAAATTAATCCTAATGTTTTTTTTACGAATGGTTCTAAATCTAATAAATAATTTATTCGAGCTTGTGCTAATTTAGTTGAAAAATTTAAATATAAAATATTTAAACTATTATATACAGTCTCCTCAAATTTTTGTTTTTCTTTACAATTTTTTAAAAATTTATTTTTACTTTTTAAAGCATTTTTGTATTGGTAATAATAATGTTGTTGTTCAAAAGAAGATGTTAACATTTCATCAATAAGATTTCTTCTTTTGTTAGGACCCTCTTTAATAGCAGATAAACTTTCTGGACTAAAAAGTATAATTGGAAAAATTTGTATTATTTTTGCAGTAGTAACTTTCTTTCCATCAAGTAAGATTTGTTTACTGTTTTTAGTCCAAATTATTTGAATTTCATGATTTAGATGTTGATCTTTAATTTTAAGTTTTAATCCATAAACTTGGTTTAGTTTTAAATTTTGATTTCGAAGTTCATTAAAACTTCCCATTCTAAAGGATTTTCCCTTTCCTGCAATATAAATTGTTTCTAAAAGATTAGTTTTCCCCTGACCATTTTTACCAATAAATATATTTAACCCTTGATTTGGAAGAAATTCCAAATCCTTTAAATTCCTAAACCCTTTAATTCTTAAACTTTCTATATACACACTTTTTTCCGCTATTTTAAATTCTCATTGGCATCACAACACACTGATATTTTTCATCACCCTTTGGCCTTAATAGTACTGGTGAATTTTTATCTTTAAAAGACATCTTTACTTCATTTTCTCTAATTGAAGTTAACACTTCTAAAATATATCTAGAATTAAAACCTATTTTTAAATTCTCTTTATTATAACTAACTTGAATTTCTTCTTTAGCTTCTCCAAGGTCTGGAGAATTAGAGAAAATTTTAACAGCTCCACTAGAAAAAGAAAATACAACACCTTTTGATTTTTGATTAGATGCTAAAGAAACTCTTTTTAAACTAGATATTAGTTTGTTTTTATCAATTATAGCATGAATATTTAAATTTTTTGGAAGCAACTGCTTATAATTTGGATATTTACCTTCAATTAACCTAATCATTAAAAATGTATTTAAAGATTTTACTATTAATTGAGCACCATCAACTGTTATTCCCATAATTTCATTAGAATCTAAGGAATCAACTATTTTTTTAATTTCATTAAGGCCTTTACGAGGTATTATAATTCCCTCTTTAAATACTCCTGACGATGTGATAGTTAGATTTTTATCGACTAAACTAAGTCTATGTCCATCTGTAGCTACCATCCTTATGTTTAAGCTGTCAGAGCCTTCTTTGGATTCAAATAAAACGCCATTTAAATGATAGCGAGATTCATCTGTTGATACTGAGTAAATTGTTTTCTCAATCATTTCTTTAATAGTACTTGATAAAAAATTTGTAAATTGACTAGTTTCTGGGCTTGGGAATATAGGGTATACGTCAGGACTTATTCCATTTATATTAAAATATGATTTTTCTTGTTCTATAACTAATGAATTGTTTTCAAGTTTTTTAAAATGTATTTCTCCATCTGGAAATTCTTTTAAAATATTAAATAAATTTTTTGCATTAACAACAACTTGTCCATCTTTTAAACAGTTAACTTTACAAGTAGATTTAATACTTACCTCTAGATCAGTAGCATATAAGGTTAGTATATCATTACTTACTGAAAGAAGAACATTTGTAAGAACAGGCATTGTATTTCTTTTCTCAACAATGTTTTGAACCATAGAGATAAGTTTAAATATCTCTGCTTTTAAAACAATTATTTTCATTTTTATATTTCTCCAATTTTTCTGTTTTTAAAACACTATAACTATATATATTAAAGTAGTAGTAGTAGTAGTACCTGTGGATTGTGGATTATTTTTCTATCTCCTTAAAATTATTTTCTTTTTTACTTTTTTTTAGTGTTGAAAAAAAAATCATAAAGTTCGCTTTTTCCACAAATTTTATAATCCACATTTAAATCCCCAGGAAGTTTCATTTTTTTTCCACAAGGGATATTCACACCCCTGTTAAATTGTGGATTTTTCTGTTTAAGTCTTCGATATTTTTACGTATTTCTCCGTTTTCTTGCTGTTGAGTTTTTATTTTGCGCACGGCGTTAAGAACTGTTGTGTGATCTTTTCCACTAAAAATTTTTCCGATTTCAACTAAACTTAAATCAAGGTGTTTTTTAAGCAGATACATTCCGACTTGACGCGCTATAAGAATCTGTTTTCTTCGGCTTTTTCCTTTTAAATCAGGAAGCTTAATACTGTAGTGTTGTGAAATTAATTTTAAAATATCATCTACAGTTACTGTGGACTTAGCATCATGGTGAGAAAGGACTTTTTTACAAAGATTTAAATCTACTTTAATATTTTGAAGCTCTGAAACCATTTTGATTTTTTTAAGGTTTCCTTCAAGCTCACGAATAGAGCGACGAGAAATTTTAGCAATATAATTAACAGTTTCAGCAGTTAAAGAAAGAGGCATTTTTTCAGCCTTATAATTAAGGATAGCCACGCGTGTTTCAATATCAGGCATTTGGATATCTGCGATTAGCCCCCATTCTAAACGTGTTCTTATGCGGTCTTCAAAGTCTTTAATATCCTTAGGCATTCGATCAGAGGCAACAACAACCTGTCTTCCTGATTCAAGGTATTCATTTAAAGTATGGAAGAACTCTTGTTGAATAACCTCACCTCGTCCAAGAATTTGAATATCATCCATTAATAAAACATCTGAGCGTTCTCGATATTTTTTTCTAAATTTGTGCATTTCTGAACGTCTTAAACAAGATACACAGTCATTAAGAAATTTTTCAGCAGAAACATAAGTGATAATTTTATCTGGATCTTTTTCTAAAATATGGTTTGCAATAGCATTTATAAGGTGTGTTTTCCCCATCCCTGTAGGTCCGCAGATAAATAAGGGGTTATAATCACTACTTTTAGGGTTTTCAGCAATGTTATGACAAGCAGCATGTGCAAATTCATTATTACGACCAACAACAAAATTAGAAAAAGTGTAGTCTTTATTTAAAAGATCTGAAGATTGAGGAGTTTGTTTTGCTTGAAGAGTTAGAAAGTTTTTAGGAGTGTTATTAGTGTAAACATGTTTTTTTAGAATTGGATTTAAAGTTTGAGGGGAATCTAGAGTTAAATTCTTTTCTTTCTTAGAAAATAAGCTGCTTTCTAAATGATCAACATTTATCTCAACGCAAAAGGGTGAATGAAAAAGTTCTTTAATTGAAGAACGGATTTCTTTTAAAAAATGTTCTGATATCCAATATTTATGAAGCTCCGTTGGAACACTAAGGTTAAAACAGGTTCCAAATTCTTGTGATTCTTGAACATTAATAAGTTTAGTTGGTTTAAACCATGTTTCTGCGTATTCATTACCTGCATGGCGTTTTTGAAGGTTTTTTTTAACATTATCCCATAAAGCTTTAGACAAAATAAGATCCTCCTGTGACCGTATAGATTGTATTTAATATAAGCCTTAGATGTTTTGCTCATAAATAAACATTAAAATGTGGGAAACTCTAATAATTCATGGTCAGCTTAGCAACAGGAATTAATTAATGAGACAGTGCGTTTGTTTGTACAAGGTTTGTATACAATATTATAGAAAAGGATTTTTACAGATAGATCTTGACCTGTGACTATTAAATATGCTTTCATTCCCAGATTATCATCATAATTGATGGGAGGAATTGTGAAAAGGACGTATCAACCAAGTCGTATAAAAAGAAAAAGATCTCATGGATTTAGAAAAAGAATGGCTACTAAAGATGGGCAGGAAGTTTTACTACGTAGAAGATCTAAAGGCAGAAAGCGTTTAATCGTTGCTATAGGAGGCAAATAGTTTTTCTAGGTGTTTTTAAACAAGTTAAAAACTAAGGACTTTAAATCTTTAAGGAAAGACGGAAAAACCTTTAAAACATCAGATTTTCTTTTTGTATATAGTATAAAAGAGAATACAGAGTGTGAGAACTCACTAAACGCAGGATTTACTATTACTAAAAAGGTTGGAAAAGCCTTTTTAAGAAATCGAATTCGACGTTTGTTAAGGGAAGCTTTACAGTTTTATGTGACAAAGGAAAAACTATCTTTTTTTGAAAAAAACTTAACAAAAGTTAAAGTTTATTTAAATGTTATTGTTCTTAAAAAACATTCTGAAAAATTTGTTTATTCAAATGTTTATAAGCAAATTCAAGATTTTTTTAATAATAGATTCTCTAATTAAGAAATTTTTCTTAATTTTTATATATACATATAGATATTTTTTAAAGCCGTTATTTGGTAATAAAGCTTTATGTAGGTTCTCTCCATCTTGTTCAGAGTATGCCATACAGTCGTTTAAAAGTTTTTCTACAGTTAAGGCACTAAAACTCACTGTATTAAGGCTGCTTAAATGTCATCCTTTTGGATCTTATGGGTATGACCCCATACCACCAAAGTCTATGGAGAAAATACTATGAATAATTATAAAAGATCATTTTTAGACTCAAATACGATTCTTGCAATAGTGTTAACGTTTATTATTTTTCTTGGCTGGCAAAAATATATGGAGAGCAAATACCCTAAAGCATCAAAAAAAGTTGGCACTCAAAAAGTAGTAGAGAAAAAGGATCCTTTAAAATCAGACTTACTAAAGATTTTTCCTAAAGAAGAAGGGGGCGTTGAAACACCACAGGTAGAACAAAAACAAATCTTTTTTGAAGACGAAAATTGGTCTTTTATTATTAATTCTAAAGGAATGTCGGTAGATAAGGTTATAATTAAAAATATAAATAAAGTTGCTAAAAAACCCTATGCTTTTAAAAATATAAAACATTTTTATCAAACTGTATTAGATGAAAAGGTTTTAGATTTTGATCTTAAAAGAGTGAGTAATAATAAGTTTATGGGGGTAGCACTATATAAAGGCCAAAAAATTCATAAAACAATGATTGTTGATTCCATTAATTTTACATTTGATGTTAAAATTTATTTTAAAGGGAGAAGACCCTCTAAATTTCTTATAAAACAATTAATAACATCTAATATTCAAGAGCCTAAAAATAAGGTGTTTTTTCTTCCGGCCTTTGAACGAAGTGAATTTTTTGTAACAGGTGAAAAAGATGAAGAACGTAAGGTTTTAACAACTGAGGCGATATCAGTAGAACCTGAACTTTACCCATTTTCTTTAATTGTTTCAGTTGGGGACGAGTATTTTACAGCAGCGCTTTTAAATAAAGGTAAAATCTTACCCACAGTTATTTTTAATCAAAAAAGAGCCAGATTAGATGTGGCTGCAGTGTATGAGTTTACAGATTTGGTAAATATTAACGAGATTGAATACAAACTTTTTATTGGGCCTAAAAACGTAAAAATCCTTACTAATGTATCTCCTGATCTTGTTGGTGTGATTAATTTTATGTATTTAGGGTTTCTTGCAAAACCAATTCTTAAAGGCTTAGATATCTTATATGGTATTTTAGGAAATTACGGTTGGGCTGTTGTGGTTTTAACCTTGTTAATAAGATTGCTGATTATGCCGTTAACGACTTCATCGTTAAAATCTATGAAAAGAATGCAGGTTATTCAACCTGAATTAAAACAGATTAAAGAAAAGTATAAAAAACAACCTCAAATGATTAATCAAAAAACAATGGAAATAATGAAAAAGCATAAAGTAAACCCATTGGGCGGGTGTTTACCAATGCTTCTTCAAATGCCAATATTTTTTGCTTTTTATAGAGGCTTAAGTGAAAGTGTGGATTTGTATCAAGCACCATTTTTTGGTTGGATCACGGATTTAAGTAAGATGGATCCATATTTTATTTTTCCTATTCTTTCTATGGTTGGGATGGTGGTCCATCAGATAGTGACACCGTCAAACATGGATAAAGTACAAAAAAGGATGATGCTATTTATGCCTATAGTTTTTGGAATATTTTTTATAACTCTACCAAGTGCGCTTACTATTTATATGGCTATTAGTTCTTGGTTTGGGGCTTTACAACACATATTTTTTATAAAAGAGAAGAAAACGTAGGAAGAAGGAGAAATTATAAATTATGGGGTTTTTAGGTAAATTATTTAGTGGTAAGAAAAAGAACAAAATTGAAGCTGAATTAGAAACAGTTTTACAACAAGTATTAGATAAAGGAGGTTTTTTATTATCTTTTGATATGAAAATATCCCCTAATGGAGAGGAGATACTTTTTGATCTTTATGGTGAAGATCAAGAAATTATGAAGGCAAAAGAAGGAATACTGTTAGATTCTTTACAATTGCTTTTAAGAAGAGTTATGCAAAACAAGTTTTCTAAAGAGAGAAAATCTATCATTGTAGATTGTGATTTTTTTCGTGAAGAGGCAGATCAATCATTGATTAAACTTGCAGATAAATTAAAGGGTATTTGTCTGAAAAAGAAAAAACCTATTTACTTTAGATCTTTTCCACCAAGAGAGCGTAAGATTATACATCAATATCTTTCAGAAGATAAAGCTGTAAAAAGCAGATCTATAGGAGATGGGTTGTATAAGAAGATTAAAATCTTTCCTATTGAAATCAAGTTTGATAAGAAAAAGCCAAACAACAAAGTAAGTGAAGACAATGTCTAACAAGTTTTAATTTAAGATTATTATAATGTCTGTTAAAATAAAACCATATTTTCAAGATATTATTTGTGCTCAAGCTACACCTTCTGGTGTGGGAGCTATTTCTCTTATAAGAATAAGTGGTAAAGGGTCTAAAAAAATCTTAAAAAATTTAATTCAAATAAATAACTTAGAGTCGCATAAAGTATATTACCATAAAATCTTTAATAAAGATAAATTTATTGATGAAGTTTTAATTACATTTTTTGAAAATGAACAAAGTTTTACAGGTGAGGAGTCCTTTGAAATTACATGTCATGGAAGTCCGTTAATAGTTTCTGATCTTATAGGAGTTTTAATAGAAAGGGGAGCTCGTCTTGCAGAACCTGGTGAATTTAGTTACCGTTCATATTTAAATGGACGAATAGATCTTACAAAAGCAGAAGGTATCCATAATGCTATTCATGCTAAAACAGATATAGCTAAGGAAATGTCATTAAATTTATTAGAAGGTGGCTTTAAGAAAGATCTTCTTAAAATAAGGGATCTTATAGTTTGGGCTGCATCTAGAGTTGAAGCCTCCATAGATTTTTCAGATCAAGATATAGATTTAAATCATGATAAGAAAGTTTTTAAGAAAATTAGTAAAGCAAAAGATATTTTGTTTGATTTATTAGAAAGTTATTCATTAGGAGTGATTCAATCAAAGGGTATTTCTATTGTATTATGTGGTCCACCAAATGCTGGAAAATCTACTCTTTTTAATGCCTTATTAGGTGAAGAAAGAAGTATTGTTTCTAAGGAGAAAGGAACAACACGAGATTATATTACAGAGACGATTAGTTTAGGAAAAAATCCCATTCAACTAGTAGATACAGCAGGCCTTAGAAAAACATCTAGTCTTATTGAATCAACAGGAATTAAAAAAAGTATTCAAATTGCATCAAAAGCGCAGCTTATTTTATTTTTAATTAGTAAGGATTCTTTAAGTTTTGATAAAGAGTACTTAGTACGATTAAAAAAACTTAAAGCCCCTTTAATTGTGGTTAAAACAAAGCAGGATTTAGGTGATTGGGCTTTTAATCACCAAGGCTTAGAGACTGTAAAATTCTCAGCTAATAGTGAGCAAGATATATTAATGCTTAAAGAGTTAATGTTTGAAAGGTTAAAGCACTATTTTAAAATAAATAAGAATCTTTTTATTAAGCGACATAGAGTTTTAATTAAGGATACTTATAAGGTTTTAGAAAAAATTTTTGATTTTAATGAACTTTCTGGTGTAGAGGATATTGTTTCTTCATTATTATATTCTTCTTTAGATAGTCTTGATGAGATATTGTATATTAATGATCCAGAAGTTGTTAGAGATCAGATATTTAAAGATTTTTGTTTAGGTAAATAAAGTGAGTAAAAGTGTTAGAGGTTAATTATGATATTATAGTTGTAGGTGCTGGTCATGCTGGTATTGAGGCAGCGCTTATTTCTCATAAATTAGGATCAAAAACCCTTCTTATTACAAGTGATATTACTAAGGCCGGTGTTATGAGTTGTAACCCTTCCATTGGTGGATTGGGTAAGGGGCATATCATAAAAGAATTAGATGTATTGGGTGGGGTTATGGGGAAAATTACTGATAAGGCTGCTATTCAGTATAAAAAATTAAATATTCGAAAAGGTCCTGCTGTAAGGGGTTCTAGGGCTCAGTGTGATAAATGGATTTATGCAGAAAATGCACAAGTATTACTAAAGCAAAAGCTTGGTAGGAACTTTATTCAAGGTGATGTTTTAAGGCTTATGATTAAAAATTCTAAAGTTACAGGTGTTGTTCTAGCTAATGGAGTTCAGATAAAATCTAGGATTGTGATTGTTACAGCAGGTACTTTTATGAAGGGTGTTCTTTATATTGGAAATAAAAGAGTAGAGGGGGGTAGATTTGGTGAAAAGCCATCAATTGGATTATCCGATCAGTTTAAAGATCTTGGAGTTCGTGTTTTTAGGCTTAAAACTGGAACACCTCCTAGACTTTTAAAATCTTCAATAAACTGGTCAGTTCTAGATTCAGAAAAAGGTGATGATATTTATGAAAATTTTCATTTTATGAACAAAACAGGTTTTGTTAATGAGCGAGTTTCTTGTGGGATAAGTTATACGAATGAGAAGACTCATGATATTATTAGAAAAAACTTAGATCAGTCGCCATTATTTACAGGTCTTATGAAAGGTGTTGGACCCCGCTACTGTCCTAGTGTTGAGGACAAGGTGATACGATTTGCAGATAAGAATAGGCATCAAACATTTTTAGAACCAGAGGGTTTAAATTCAAATTCAATTTATTTACAAGGTATTTCTACTTCTTTACCCGAGAAAGTTCAGCTTAGATTTCTTCAAACGATTAAAGGATTAAAAAACGTTGAAATGATTAGGCCTGGGTATGCTGTGGAGTACGATTTTATCGAGCCTACTCAGTTAAACTATAGTTTAGAGGCTAAGTTTTTAGAGGGTTTATTTTTAGCAGGTCAGGTTAATGGAACAAGTGGTTATGAAGAGGCGGCCTGTCAGGGGCTATTAGCGGGTATTAACGCTCACTTAAAGCTAGTAAATAAAGAACCCCTTATTCTATCAAGGCATGTGGCTTATATAGGTGTTTTAATTGATGATTTGATTTTAAAAGGAACTAAAGAGCCATATAGAATGCTTACTTCTCGAGCAGAATATAGGCTTTTATTAAGAGAAGATAATGCTTTTGAAAGGTTATTTGAAATTTCTAAGGAATTTAGTTTACTTTCTTTACAAGAGGAAAGGTATATTAAGGGGGTTTTATCTCTTAGAAGCAGAGTTGCTCAGCAATTAAACACTATAAAATTGTCTCCAACTTTAAAAACTAATGCAATACTTGCAGGGCTTTTTTCTAAGCCTCTTAAAAAGCAAATAACAATGTCTACTCTTCTTAAGAGGCCAGAGGTTGAAATCAGTGATTTATTACAATTTGGACTTATGGATGAAGATTATAGTAAAATTTTATATCCAGTAGAGGTTTCTTCTAAATATGAGGGTTATATTAACAATGAACTTAAAAGAATTAAGAAAACTCAGAGGCTTGAAGCTTTAAAGATTCCTAAAAACTTTAATTATGAACAGCTTGCAGGTTTAAGCAAAGAAGAAATTGAAAAACTAACTACCATAGCCCCTGTAAATTTAGCACAAGCAAAGCAAATTAGTGGAGTTAATCCATCTGCAATACAGTATATCGCTATTCACCTATCTAAATGATGACTACTAAGAATATCTTGATTACTCGAATATCTGAACTAAACCTTTTTCCAGAACAGGCAGAACTTATTGTTAATTATGTAGAATTTCTTTTAAAAGTGAATAAAAAAATAAGTTTAACTAGTATTACAAATTTTCAAACATGGTTTGTATCTCATATTGAAGATTCGGTAAAAGCTTATAGGGTATTTAGAGGGTTTAAAGCAAAATATTTTATAGACTCAGGAAGCGGGAATGGTCTTCCAGGGGTTATTTTTGCTATTTTATCAGGAGTACCGTTTACTTTATGTGATGTGGATGCAAGAAAATGTGAATTTTTAAGAACAATCTGCTATAGATTGGGCTTATCTGGTGAAGTTTATTGTGGGCCTATAAAAGATTTAGTAGGGGAGTTTAAAGAAAGGTTGTATTTTATTTATAGGGGGCTTGGACCTGAGGAGCTTTTAGTAAATCAGTATAGATTAGCGCCTAGTGCAGGGCATTTTAGGTTTATTAGTGAGAATCAAAGGCGGTTATTTAAGGGTTCTTTGGTAAAAAAATACGAATTGTCGGATAAAAGTCTTCGGTTTTTAGAGATTTCTCCTATAGAGTAACGCAACATATTGTTCCACATGGAACAATACATCTTGCTTTTTAAGTGTTCCATGTGGAACAATATTTATGTTGGAGGATGTATGAGTCAAGTTATCTGCCTAGCAAATCAAAAAGGTGGGGTGGGAAAAACGACCACCTCGATTAATTTATCCGCAGCCCTTGCTGAACTTGGACGAAAGGTTTTATTGCTTGATATGGACCCTCAGGGCAATGCCTCTAGTGGTTTAGGAATTAAAAGACACCAACAACAAGATAAAAATTTATATAGTTTACTTCTTGGAGAAGAAAAAATAAAAGATGTTATATTTAAAACTAATCATAAAGAACTAGATATTATCCCCGCTAATCCTGATTTAGTTGGAGCTGAAATTGAACTAATAGACGTTCCAAACAGAGAGTATATTTTAAAAGAAGCCTTAGAAGAAATTAAAAGCGAATATAATTATATATTTATTGACTGCCCACCATCACTAGGGCTTTTAACTGTCAACGCATTAACAGCCTCTAATAGTTTTATAGTTCCCTTACAGTGTGAATATTTTGCCCTTGAAGGACTTAGTCAACTTTTAAATACAGCAGGACTTTTAAAAAAGAGATTAAATCCATCACTAAGAATAGTAGGCATTATATTAACAATGTTTGATATAAGAAATAACTTATCACACCAAGTTGTAGATGAGATTCGATCTCATTTTAAAAATAAAGTTTTTAATACAACTATTCCAAGAAATGTAAGATTAAGTGAGGCACCGTCTTATGGACAATCAGTTATTGAGTATGACATGCGTTCAATTGGTGCTAGAAAGTATATCGAACTTGCTAGAGAGTTAGATAGTCGTATTTATCCAGGGGTAGAGAAAACTTTACAGCAAGAGGCCCAATTATAATGGAAAAAATAAAATCGTTAAAGAAAAAAAGATTAGGCCGTGGTTTAAAAAAACTTTTAAAAGTTTCAGAGGAAGAAGAAAAAACATTAAAATCCTTATCAAAGGTGGAATTAAAATCACCTACTCAATTTGCTGATCCTACAAAAATAATTCACATGGTTCCAATAGAAAATATTAAGCCTAATCAAGAACAACCCAGGAAAGTTTTTAAAGAATCAGCATTAAAAGATCTTACAAATTCAATTCGTGAACAGGGCATTATGCAGCCCATAGTAGCTATTCAAATAGATGAAAATAAATTTGAAATTATAGCAGGAGAGAGAAGATGGAGATCGGCTCAAAGGTGCGGCCTTAAAAAGGTTCCGGTTATTCTTAAAAAAGTTAACAGTCAGAATAAATTAGAGCTTGCTATTATAGAGAATATCCAAAGAGACAATCTAAATCCCATTGAGGAAGGTGAGGCGTACTCACTATTAATGAAAAAATATAATCTTACTCAAAAAGAAATTGCTCAAAAAGTTGGGAAAGATAGAGTGACTATTGCAAACTTAATTAGAATCACAGGACTGGCTGATAAAGTTAAGGAAAAAGTAATTACTTTTAAAATTAGTTTAGGCCATGCAAAAGTTTTATTGGCCGTTGGGGATAAGGCTGTTCAAATAAAATTAACTGAGAAAATTCAAAGATTAAACCTATCTGTAAGAGCAACAGAGTCCTTAGTGAAAAATGTACTGAATCCAGATTCTTATAAAAAAGAGCCCAAAGAGATCAATGAATTTAAAGATGTAGAAGATCGATTAAAAAGAGCTTTTGGAACTAAATTAAAAATTTATAAAAAAAATGATAAAGGTAGGATTCAACTTAGTTTTAATAGTATGGAACAGTTTAATGATTTAATAGATAAACTATTAAGGTGATAATATAAGTAATGGATTCAATAATTTCTAATAAAGTAACAGGATTGCTACAAAAAGGAACATCTTTTGAGGGGAAACTATCTTTTGAGGGTGCTGTGCGTATTGGAGGCAATTTTAAAGGTGAGATTTTTACAAGAGACACGTTGATAATAGATGAATCTGCAGATATAGAGGCCAATATAGAAGCAGGGAAAGTTATTATTGCAGGTAAAGTGCGTGGGAATATCTATGCTACTAAAATAGTTAAAATGAAGGCTCCAACAAAATTTAAAGGAACGGTTACCACAGCAACTCTTTCCATAGATGATGGCGTTATTTTTGAAGGAGCCACATACATGCCTAAAAATGAGAATTGACCCATAAAGAGCAGGGTGTTAATTCCAGAGAGTATTAGAGTTTACTTGTGCATCATTATTTTAAAAGCAAAAGTTACTCTAGTTTTTATAAAGTATAGATTTAAAAGGTGAGTGCAGAAATGGACATGCTTGTAAGTTTAATTGACTCTTTAAAGTTAAACAATACATTATATATACAGTTTTTAGTTTTTCTTGTAGGCTTTTTTTTCCTATATTATGTGATGTTTAAACCATATAATAAAGCAGCTCAAGCAAGATATGACCGTACTATTGGAAATCAAGAAAATACAGATAAATATGATGAGGAAATCGAGTCTTTAAAAAGAAAATATAGTCAACGTGTAAAAGAAATTAATGAATCAACTTCATTGATTTTCTTAGATTATGATAATCGGTTTAAAAAAGAAGCGGCTAGTCTTATGTTAAAAGCTCAGCAATCATATAAGTCTGAAAAAGAGCAAAAAGAAAAAAATATAATGGACTCTTATGAAAAAGAAAAAGAAAAACTTTCAATTCTGAGTATAGAAATTAAAAAACAACTTAAAAAAGTATTGGCGGGAGCATAAATGAAAACCATCATGGTTTTGTTTATAGGAATAGTCTTAACATCTCAGGTTTTTGCCAGTGGTGATGTCATACCTATAGGCTTTATTAAACTTCAGATTATGAATTTTGTGGTTTTTGTTGGGTTTCTTTTTTTTCTTTCAAAATCTAGAATTGCACCACTGTTTAAACAAATACAAATTGATTATCTTAATAAGTCTAAAGAGGCTCAAAAAAAGTTAGATGATGTTAAAAACAGAAGAGATAGTTTTTTAAAAAAAATACAAAAGTTAGATAAAGACTTTGAAAAAAACATTTTAAATGCAAAAAAACAGGCTCATATTAAATATGAAGCTAAAATTTTAGATGTTAAAAAGAATATTGAAAAAATGAATAAAGATTTACAGAATCAAATAGAAGGGTTAAAAAGAGCGCAGGTAAATGAACTTAAAGATCTTTTAATGGATAAGTCAATAAAAGGATTAAAATCAGATCTAAATTCTAAAGTTGATGAGGAATTATTACAGAAATTACAAAATAGTTTTGTTCAAGGTGTAAGAGCGTAATGGCTAAAGTAACAAGAGAATATGCAAAAGCATTATATGAATCACTAAATAGTTTAGATGAGAAGAATGCAGCATCGTTGTTACTAAGAGGTTTAAGTGAAGCAATGAGTATGGACTCTAAGCTTATTGATCAAATTAAATCAAAGGGTTTAAATACTAAAAATATTAAGGCAACAATTAAGATATTATTAAAAGATCTTGGTGCTTCACAAATACTTAAGAATTTTTTTAATCTTTTGATTGATAAGGGTCGTATGGAATTAGTGCCTGATTTAACAAAAAATTTTGAAGAATTAATGGATAAAGAAAATGGCATTATTAGAGGAGTTGTTAAATCAGCTCTTCAACTTAAGCCTGAAAATAAAATGGAACTTGAAAAAAAATTTAGTGAAAAAATAAAAAAGAAAGTTATTTTAACTTATAAGCAAGATAAAAAAGTTATTGCAGGAGTTAAAGTTGAAATAGATGCCTTTACATTTGATGATACAGTAGAAACACATATAAAGAAAATTAAAGAAAGTTTAAATAGGAGTTGGAGCTAATGCAAGTTCGTGCTGAAGAAATTAGTCGTATATTAAAAGATCAAATTCAAAACTATGGTAAAGATCTAGAGGTTAGTGAGAGTGGTACAGTTATTTCTGTTGGAGATGGTGTTGCTAGAATTTATGGCCTTAAGAATGTTATGGCAGGAGAGCTTGTTAAGTTTTCTTCTGGAGTACAAGGCATGGTTCTTAATTTAGAAGATGAGACAGTAGGTGTTGTTGTTCTTGGTAATGATAGACAAATTCAAGAGGGTGACTCAATTCAAAGAACAAAAAAGATTGTACAAGTACCTGTGGGTGAAGGTCTCTTAGGAAGAGTTATAGATATCTTAGGAAATCCATTAGACGGAAAAGGGCCAATTAAAGCAAAGGAGTATAGACTGGTTGAACTTAAAGCTCCAGGTATTATTGCTAGGCAATCTGTATATGAACCCATGCAAACAGGAATTAAGGCCATTGATGCTATGATTCCAATTGGACGAGGGCAAAGAGAACTTATTATTGGTGATAGACAAACAGGTAAAACAGCTATTGCCATTGATACGATCATTAATCAGGCTAAAGAAAATGTTCAGTGTATTTACGTGGCTATTGGTCAGAAAAACTCAACAGTTGCACAGGTTGTTGAAAAACTTAAACGGGCTGGTGCACTAGAATATACAACAATTGTTGTAGCATCAGCATCTGATCCAGCTCCCTTACAATACCTTGCACCATACTCAGGTGTGGCAATTGCTGAATATTTTAGAGACACAGGAAAACATGGGTTAATCATTTATGATGATCTTTCTAAGCATGCAAATGCTTATAGACAACTGTCTTTACTTTTAAGAAGGCCTCCAGGCCGTGAGGCTTATCCAGGAGATGTTTTCTACATTCATTCACGTTTACTAGAGCGTGCGGCAAAAATGTCTAAAGAAAAAGGTGGCGGTTCATTAACAGCTTTGCCTATTATTGAAACTCAAGCAGGTGATATTTCAGCATATATTCCAACAAATGTTATCTCAATTACAGATGGACAAATTTTTTTAGAATCAGACCTTTTTCATAAAGGCATTAGACCTGCGGTAAATGTTGGTAAATCAGTTTCTCGTGTGGGTGGGGCTGCGCAAATTAAAGCAATGAAACAAGTTGCAGGAACACTTAAACTCGAGCTTGCACAGTTTAGAGAGCTAGAGGCATTTGCTGCATTTGCATCAGACCTTGATGCGGCCTCTCAAAAGCAACTTGCAAGAGGAAGAAGGCTTGTTGAAATTCTTAAACAGCCTCAATACATGCCATACAAAGTTGAAAATCAAATCTGTTTAATTTATGCAGGATTAAAGGGTTTTATGGATGATATTGATGTCTTAAACATTAAGAAATTTGAAATAGGTTTTATGAATTATTTGGATCAAAGGGCTTTAAAGATTTTAAAAAAAATCATTACTGAGAAAAAAATCTCAGATGAGGTGAAAGAAAGTCTGGAGGCAGCAATTATAGAGTTTAAGGCAGGCTTTACGGCGTAAGAAGTAAATTATGGCTAATCTAAAAGATATTAAAACACGAATAGGATCTGTTAAAAGTACAGAACAGATCACTAAAGCAATGAAATTGGTTTCAACCTCGAAGCTTAAAAAAGCACAAGACAATATTCAAGGCTGTCGTCCATATGCTTTAAATATTAAAAAGCTTATTCAAGATATCGCTCAATCAAAAAAAGTAAAACACCCTCTTTTAAAAGAAACTCAAGTTATGAGTAGTGCATCAAGTATTCTTTTTGTGGTGCTAACTTCAGACAGAGGCCTTTGTGGGGGGTTTAATAATAATGTTGCACGATGGGCTTATAATAAGGCTAAAGAAATTTCATCAAAATATGAAAAAATTGATTTTAGTTTTATTGGCAAAAAAGGCAAAGACTACTTTAAGGCTAATAATGTTAAAGCTAAAATTCATGTAAGATTAAACCTTGCTAAAGAAATCAGTTATTCTTTAGCTAAAGAAATTGCAGAAGACTTATTAAATTCATTTAAAAAAGGTCAGTATGATGAAATTCATATTGTCTATAATGAGTTTAAGTCTGCAATTCAACAAGATGTGGTTTGTGAAAAGTTGTTGCCATTAAAAATAAGTAGTTCAAAGTCTTTAGATAAATATGAAGATAAAGATCTTATTTTTGAACCAAATCCAGAAGAAATTATTAAAGAGTTATTAGAAAAACATTTTACAGTTCAAGTTTATAGAGTTCTTTCAGAAAGTATTGCTTCTGAGCACGCTGCAAGAATGACTGCCATGGACAATGCCTCTAACAATGCAAAAGACGCCATTGATAAGCTTACTTTACAATATAATAAAATGCGTCAAGCAGCAATTACAACAGAATTAATAGAAATCACGAGTGGTGCAGAAGCACTAAAAGGATAAGGGGTCTTAGAGATGCAAACAGGTACAATTAAACAAGTTATGGGTCCTGTAGTGGACGTTGAGTTTAAAGGAGAGCTTCCTCCAATTTATACAGCTTTAAAAGCAACAAATTCGACAGCTTTAAAAGAAGAAGGCAATCTTATATTAGAAGTGGCTCAGCATTTAGGTGATGGAGTTGTAAGAACTATTTCAATGGATGGCACCGATGGCCTTATAAGAGGGTCAAAGGTTTTAAACACAGGTGCGATGATTTCTGCACCTGTTGGTCCTGAAGTTTTAGGAAGAATTATTAATGTTACAGGTGATCCCATTGATGAGGCCGGTCCACTTAAAACAAAAGAAAGATTAGAAATTCATAGAGAAGCCCCTAAATTTGAAGATTTAGCCATTGAAACTGAAATGCTTATGACAGGTATTAAGGTTGTAGATCTTTTAGCTCCTTATGCAAAAGGAGGTAAGATTGGTTTATTCGGCGGTGCCGGTGTTGGTAAAACAGTTTTAATTCAAGAACTTATTCGTAATATTGCTACTGAACACGGTGGATACTCTGTATTTGCCGGTGTTGGAGAAAGAACAAGGGAAGGAAACGATTTGTTTTTTGAAATGAAAGAGTCCGGTGTTATTGATAAAACAGCACTGGTTTTTGGACAGATGAATGAACCTCCTGGAGCACGTGCAAGGGTTGCATTAACAGGTTTAACAATTGCTGAATATTTTAGAGATAAAGAAAATCAAGATGTGCTTTTCTTTGTAGATAATATTTATAGATTTACACAGGCAGGTGCAGAGGTGTCAGCACTACTTGGGCGTATTCCTTCAGCGGTGGGTTATCAGCCTACACTCGCTACAGAAATGGGTGCACTACAAGAACGTATTACGTCTACAAAATCTGGTTCGATTACGTCTGTACAAGCTGTTTACGTTCCTGCCGATGACTATACAGATCCAGCACCAGCAACAGTGTTTTCACATCTAGATGCGACAACAAATTTAGATAGAGACATTGCAGCACTTGGTATTTACCCCGCCGTTCACCCACTTAATTCAACATCCAGAATTTTAGATCCTGCTACAGTTGGTGAAGAGCACTACAATACCGCACGTGATGTGCAGTCTCTTTTACAAAAATATAAAGAACTACAAGATATTATTGCTATTCTAGGTATGGATGAATTAAGTGAAGAAGATAAGACTGTTGTTGCACGAGCAAGAAGAGTTCAAAAGTTTTTGTCACAACCATTCTTTGTTGCCGAACAATTCACTGGTATTCCGGGTGCGTATATTGATATTAAAGATACGGTTAAAGGTTTTAGAGAAATTCTTGATGGAAAACATGATGATGTTCCTGAGCAGGCTTTTTACCTTGTTGGTACAATTAAAGATGTTCTTAAAAAGGCTAAAACGCTTTCTTAAGATTTAAAAGTTAGGAAACAAAATGGACAGCTTACAACTTACATTAGTAACACCTTTAAAGAAAATACTTGAACGTGTTGATGTTACACAAATAAAAGTGCCAGCTCAAAAAGGTCAATTAACTATTTATCCTGAGCATTCGCCATTAGTAACTACTTTAGAAATAGGGATTTTATCTTATATTGAAAAAGGTCAGTCTGAAGCCAAAAGAGCGGTGATTACCTGGGGCTACTGTGAAGTAATAAGCGGTGAAGTAAGGCTACTTACAGAAACAGCTCAAACTCTTGATGAAATTGATGTTAAAGGTGCTCAAAAGATTAAAATAGATGCTGAAAAAAGTTTAGCATCAAATAAACTAAGCCCTAAACAAGTTAAACAGACTCAAGCTCAGCTTAAAAAAGCTGAAGCTGAAATAGAGCTTTTAAATACAGAAGCGTGAGTTAAAATTCACTAGAATTTAATGAATCAAAATTCTTTTTTTACTTAAAAGAAAGGTCTGCTAAAAAGGCTTGTATTTGTGTATTTAAAGCATAGGATCGTGTATAAGAATTTATTACTTTAACCTTACTTAGATGTTTAGATTTTATTAAGTGTGGATCTGTAGAGTTTAAAATGATGAAATTATTAGAAATGATTTTAGATAAAATTAAGTTTATTTTATTTGCTGTTTTTGTTCCTGATAAATGCAAAACACAAGTTTTTTTCTGGCATGTGGATTTAATAAGTTTTATTGAAGAAGAGAGTAGTGAAGAGTGATTTTTTTTATTAAAGCTTTTTCTAAAAAGATGATCTGAACTAAAATAGTGATACTTATTTAAAGAGGCAAGTTTTCTTGAAACAGTTTTTGAATTCTTTTTATTGAGTAAATAAGCAGATATTTTAGAGTTTAAAATATTAGTAAGTTTTAAGGATCCATGGTTAGTAAATTTTAAAGCATTCTTTTTTAAGGAATCGTGTTTCTTTTTTAACTTATAAAGTCTTGCTAAGGATTCTTTAAGACGTTTTTTAAATTCTGGTTTATCAAGCTTATTTTTAAAAAAATTAAGGGAAGAATTTAATTTTTGACCAGCCCAGCCAATTAAAATTAAATCATGTCCAGACATAAAACTTTTATAAGCAGCTTGTTCAAAAGTGCTTTGAATTTTAGCTCCGTTCATTTCAAGATCATCGGTAATAGCAACTTGATCTTTAGAGGTGATCTTTCTTAAAAATTGAAGAGCTTTAGGAGAGTAAGTAACAATACCGTAATCTTTATTATCTAAAATTAGTTGAGTATGTGAAGTCATTACAAAAAATGGAATACCAGCATGAAAGTGTTTTTTATAAGGAAGCCAATCATTTTTAGAAATTTTAGAGTAAGTAGTTTTTTTAATAGAAAGGTTTTTATGAGGATCGGTTATAATACCACCAAGTCCAGGAAAATGCTTTAAAGTTGGAATTGTTCCACTAGTAAGCATACCCTTGGATAATTGCAAAGAAATATCAGAAACAATGCTGGATTTTGAGCTAAGTGAGCGAGTTGAGATAAAATTTAATGAAGATTCTGATCGGATATCTACAACAGGAGCAAGATTTGAAGCTATACCTAGATCAGAAAGTAAAGATCCATATGCTTGTCCTAAATAATTTGCTACTTTCTTGCTATTAAGCATTCCAATGGATAAAGGTGTTGGGGTGTCATAAGAGGTTCCAATCCTTACAATATCACCACCTTCTTGATCAGTAAAAGTAAAGGGCTCAATATTAGTGGAAGCTTTAATGCTATTATGAAGTTTTAAAAACTGAGTAGGATTTTTATAATTTCTTTTAAAATAAATGATGCCCCCAAGAGGCCATTTTTTTAAGAGCTTTTTTTCATCATTTGAAAGAAAAGTTTTTTTAATCCCAGTAATAAAGATTTGAGCTATTTTTTCATTTTGTGAAAGAGATTCATACCAAGATTCAAAAGTATTTGCTGATATTTCTTTAGAAAAAGCATTGCAGTTGAGCAAACAAATACTGATAATAAGTAAAGATCGACTTTTCATATAAATCTTATCGGAATAAGTGTATATAAATCAGCTGATCCATAGACTAGAATAAAAGGAGGATTATGATGAGATTTTCTTGTTTTTTAGTAGTTTTGATCCTATGGACCATGTTTTCTTTTAATGATTTATTTGCATTAGAAAAAAAAGTTCAGGTGGAAGCTCCATTTAGATATCAAAAAGCTAAAAATAATAAAATTAAGTTGATGAGTATTCCTTATCGGCAAAGACGTCCTAATTGGAGCGTAAGGTTAAATCTTGCACTAAGTCCTGGCATTCAGACTGATAAAGAAAATTTAAAAAGCAAAGGAGTTCCATTACAGCTAGATATTAGCATAAATAGAAATTTAAAGTATTTTTCTATTGGTCCAGAGGTTGGTTATTTTAAATCAACGATTTTAAATACATGTAATAATAAGATTAATTTTTCAGGTATAACAGCAGGCGCTGGCTTATACTTAGATGGTCTTTTTAAAACAGCATATTTTGTGCCTATTGTAAGCCTGGGAGTTATATTTCCTAATATTAAAATACAAACGGCAGATGCATCTTGTGTTGTTATTGGTGAAAAAGAGCTAGAGGCAAATAAATATACCATGTACTATCGTGCGGGCTTCTTAATAGGGCTTAATTGGTTAGATAAAGTACTGGCAAGTAAAGCTTTAAGTGATTATGGGCTTCAGAATTCATTTTTATATTTGGCTACAAAGCAAATCTCATCTACTTCAGATATTGAGGAAGCAGATATAGGAACAAAAAATTATTTTGAGTATGGTCTTCAACTAGAGTTTTAAACCTTTAATCTTAGGTTAAACACTTATGTGCAACAACGCTATTTAATAATAAAAAATTCCTAAGTCATTAAGTCTTTTTGTAGAGATGAAATTTCTTCATATATTTGATTCCATTTAAGATTATTTTTAGTAATTAAAAGTCTTTGATCAGGAGAGAGTGTGTATTTTTTAGATTGTGTTTTTATAAGAGAAAGTAGTGTAGAGGGGTTTATATTAGGCTTATCTATAAATTTTAAAGAAATATTTTTAGAGGTAGTTTTAAGATCTTTAACACCCATTTTACGACAGATATTTTTCGTTGCAGATAAAAAGAACAATCCAATAATCTCATCTGGAATTTGACCAAATTGATCTTTCAACTCAAATTCTAGTTCATCAAGCTCTTGCTCGGAATCGATTTTGTTAAGTTTTCTATAATAATATAATCGAGTTTTTAAATCACCAATGTAAGAGCTTGGGATTAGAGCAGGAAGAGCGACATTGATATCAGGATCAATAACTTTAGTAGTATTTTTTCCTTGAATTTCTAAAATAGTTTCTTCTAAAAGTTCAATGTAAAAATCGTAACCAATAGCCTCTGCATGGCCTGATTGAGATTCGCCTAATAAATTCCCTGTTCCTCTTAGCTCTAGATCATAATGAGCAATTTTAAGGCCACTTCCTAAAACAGTATGATCTTGTAGGATTTTTAATTTTTCTTTTTGATTTTTTTCAAGATTTTTATTAGGTGGAATGAGTAAATAACAAAAAGCGCGTTTCTCACTTCGACCAACGCGACCACGGAGTTGGTATAACTGGCTAAGTCCAAGGTTTTGAGCATTATTTATGATTATGGTATTTGCTGATGATATATCCATTCCAGATTCAATAATTGTAGTGGATAAAAGAACATCAACTTTTTTATTAAAGAACCGAATCATGACAGATTCAAGTTCTTTTTCTACCATTTGACCGTGTCCTAAACTAATTCTTATATTAGGCATAGCATTTTTAAGCTCTTCGTATAGAGTATGAATAGATTGAACACGGTTATGTACAAAATAAACTTGTCCACCGCGTTTAATTTCTGTTTCAATGGCTTTTGTAATTATTTGAATATTATAGTGAGATACAAAGGTTTTAATAGGAAGTCTATCTTTAGGAGCGGTTGAAATCAAAGATAAATCACGAACACCTAAAAATCCCATATTAAGAGTTCTTGGTATGGGTGTTGCTGAAAGAGAAAGGATGTCAATGTTAGTTTTTAATTTTTTAATTCTTTCTTTTTGTTGAACACCAAATCTTTGCTCTTCATCGATAATAAGAAGTCCAAGGTTTTTAAAGTTCACATCCTGACTAAGCATTCGGTGTGTTCCTATGGTAAGATCAACAGACCCTGTAGACAATCCGTTAAGAGTATCCTTAAGGTTTAATTTTGAGATGAATCGGTTTAAACTTCTGATTTTAAAAGGCCATTGTTTAAAACGCTCTTTAAAAGACTGTAGATGTTGAAGGCTTAAGACAGTCGTTGGAGCAAGAACTGCAACTTGTTTTCCCTCAGAAAGTGAAATGAATGCAGCCCTCATGGCAACTTCTGTTTTTCCAAAACCAACATCGCCACAAACCAAGCGATCCATAGGAAAATCTTTTCGAAAATCTTTATAAATAGAATCAATGGTTTCTAATTGATCTTTTGTCTCTTCAAAAAGAAACTGATTTTGAAATAAAGTAATATCATTAGAGCTAGTTATTAAAGGTGGCCTATGTACGGTTTTTCTTTTTGCATAAAGCTCAATTAAATCTGCTGCAATTTCTTTAAGTTTAGATTTAGTATTGGCTTTGGTTTTTTGCCAATACTGACCGCCAAGTTTGTCTAAGGATCGACTTTTTGAGTTTCCAGAGTATTTTCGAAGTTGATGAATTTTGTGTACAGGTAAAAATAATTTATCTTTTCCATTATATTCAATTTCTATACACTCTGAATCAAGTCCTTGAAGAGAAATTATTTTAAGCCCTTTGAAAATGCCTACACCATGTTGAATATGCACAACAAGATCTTTAAGGTCCATATCTCTCATACGGATTGTTTCTAGTCTGTCAAAATATTCTTTATGTTTAGATTTTTGAATTTTTTGGGTTTGTGTCTCTTTTCCAAAAAGATCTTTAAAACAAACATAAATAATTTTATCATCATTGTATTTTATTGAATTTGCTAAGGTTTTCAAAATGATATTGATTCTAGGGCTAGTTGGAATTTCATTATTTTCTAAGGGAAAAAAAGAAAGGTTTAGCTCCTTTAAAATAGAAGCTGTTCTTATTAAGGTGTTTTTAGAGTTACAACATATATAAATAGAGTTTTTTGTATTAAGCCATGTTTTTAATAGTTTTTTAACTTCAGAAGTGAAAACCTCCCAGGAGGTACTGTTTTTTTTGATATTTAAAAGGGTAGATTTAATATCTGAAGTAGAATAATTAAAACTAGAAGGTCGGTTATTTTCATTGTTGTAAACTTTAATATCTGAAACAAGAACAGAGCAGAAATTAACTCTATGATTAAATTTTTTAAAAGAAAGTTCTTCTTCAAATATATTATGAGGCTTTAGGGAGGAGGGGGAGGTTTTAAGATCTGTTTCGTATTCAGATTTAAAAATATTAAATTGGTTAGACCAGGTTGTTTTAATAAGAGTTTCATCAAAGAGGATAACTTTTGTATCAGTAGTAAAGTAATCAAATGCTGTTGAAAGGTTTTTCCAGAAAAAAGGGAGTAAGAATTCTTTTTTAGAGAAGGGAACAGAATTTCTGATTTTATGAAGAGAATCTTTTTTCCATGGAGAAGAAAAATCAGCTTTTGAAAAATAATTTATTAAAGAAGCCTTATTCTTAGTAGTATATAGTGTTTCAGTAGCGGGAATAATAGTTAAAGATAGAGCTTCTTTTATGGTTCGTTGAGTTTTTATTGAGAATGTTCTTAATGATTCAATATCGTCTCCAAAAAGCTCTATTCTATGGGGGAATGTATGGGCAGGAGAGAAAATATCAATAATGCCACCTTTATCGCAAAATTGTCCGGGTTTTTCTACAAACTGTGTCGCCTGATATCCAAGCTGTAAAAGTTTTTTGTTAGGATTTTTTAAAAAAACATCTGCAAATTCAAAAGTGTATGCTTTTTTTAAGAGATCTGTTTTACAAAGGGTTTTTAGTAAAAGAGCTTCTGGATGACTTATAAAAACCTTAGTATCTGATGCTGGATTAAGGGCTTGGTATAAGAAACGAAGCCTGTTTGGGGAAATGTGAGAACTAGGTTCTAATTCAGAATACGGGCTTGTCCCAAAGGAGTGTAGTTGATGAAAATCAATGGATAATGAGTGAGTATAGTTATCAACAGAATCTTCATCAGGAAAGATGAGTAGATATTTTTGTTTTTTTTTACTCTCCTTAATTATATTGAGTAAAGGGTCTTGAATGGCCAAAGGGTCGTGTATTCCAGAAAGTACAGATGGTCCTTGGTCAAGGCATCGTCGTAAAATATTAGAACCCTTTAAAAAATCCATTGGTTAATTTAAATACATGAAAAAAAACGAATTTACCAGATACTTTGTAAATTTGTTTAATTTAGATATTATAAAGTAGTATAAAATTTAATTAAAGGAGGAGGGGGCCTTGCTATTAGTTTTTTAATTTTATTTTAAACTTTTAAGTAGATATGATGGTTGTAAGTTTTTCTCAAAATACATTGTTTTTTTTCTTCCTAGCAGGTTTTATTGTGGCAATGGCTTTAGGTGTTCTTTTTATTAGAAATACTATAGGAGCACTATTGTTTTTAGTGGTTAGTATGCTTGCAATAGGTGTGTTGTTTCTTGCTCAAGGCGCAGTTTTTTTAGGTAGTATGCAGTTGGTAGTTTATACTGGAGTTATTATGACCTTATTCTTAAAGGTTTTTATGTCTGTGGACATAGATAAGATCACTTATAAGGCTTTAAAAGAAAAACCATTTATAGGAAAATTTATAAAAGTAGGCGCAGTAGGTGCTATTTTAGGCTTGTCCTTAGGTGCATTTTCTTTAAAAACATACACTAATTTTTATCAAAAGGATTTAAGTATTATGAGTTTAGTAGAGAATTTGATGTTAATGCTTTTTACAAGCTATATATTTGTATTTAAAATAATGGGAGTGTTTATTTTAGTTATATCTGTAGCAGTTATGAGTGTAAATAAATTAGAGAAAGATTAATTATAATGGGGATAGAGTATATTTTTAATATAACCTTACAGCATTATCTTTCATTAGGATTTTTACTTTTTTCTATAGGTCTTTTGATTGTGATGGTTAAGAAAAATTTCTTAATCATACTTATGGGTATTGAGTTAATGTTAAATGGGGTTAATGTGATAGCCATTTCTTTTGGGCACTATAATAGTAATATAGAGGGTCAGGTATTTGCATTTTTTGTTCTTATGATTGCAGTAGCAAAGATTGGTGTGGGGTTAATAATAATTGTTTCTTTATTTAAAAATACTCAACTTTCTACTTTAATAAAGTTAAAGGATTAGTGACGGTGAACTCTTGGTTATTAAGTGGTTTTTTCATAGTTCCTTTTTTAAGCTTTATTATAAATAAAATTTTGTATAAAAGAAAAAATATTTTATGGGCAAGATTTTTTAGTTTAAGCAGTGTTTTGATTTTGTTTGTACTTTCTTGTGTGTTATTTCTTAGGTTTTATTTAAGTGATCAACTTAGTATTGATCTAAAACTCTTCTCCTGGTTATTAATAAAAGGTGTAGATATAGATTTTGCAATTAGTGTATTAACTTTAGTATATTTTGTAACTATGGCTACTGCAGGAGTTTATGTTTTATTTAGATTAAATGGTCTTTTAGATGTTTCTTTTGAGGCGATGCTAGTGGTTGCTTTTTTTGGAATTTTAACAGCTTTTATAGCTGCAGTTGCAGCTCTTATTCAACAAGATATAAAGAAAATTCTAGCATATTCTACAGTACCTCAGCTTGGTTATATGATCCTTGCTATTGGATTGGGTTCATATGTTAGCGCGGTTTTTCATTTAGTAACGCATGTTTTTTTTAAGAGTTTGATGTTCTTAGGTGCTGGAGTAGTGATTCGTAGTTTATCAGGTGAACAGAATATAGAAAAGATGGGGGATTAAAAAAATCTATGTCGTTCATCTATTTTATTTTTTTAATAGGTTGGTTTTTGATTATTGGAGTTCCTTTTTTTTCTGGGTTTTTTAGTGAAAATAAAATATTTTTTCATGCGTTTTTTAATTCAATATTCTTTGGGAGTCTTTTTCTAGTTACTTTGGGTGTGACAGTATTTTATATGACAAAATTAATGATTAAGGTTTTTGGAGGAGAAAGTAGGGTAGAAAAAAATGTTTACTCACATAAAGTAAGGTTTTTATTTATTTCTCCTTTAGTAATTTTAGCTATTTGTTTAGTACTTACAGGATTTTTAGGGTTACCAAATATGTTTTTAAAATATCCAGTTCATTTATTAGGAGAATGGCTTAATCCTATGATAAAAACCATCCACTACACTAATAAAAATCTAATCTTAGAAGGATTATTGATGTGTGTGTTTATTTTAACTATTACAGTGTGTAGTATTTTTGCATATTTCTTATATGTGAAAAAAGAAGATAGGGTTATAAGGGGATTTTCTTATGTTAAACACCCTTTTTTTATTAGGTTTTTTAGAAATCTGGTGGATATAAAAGATTTTTATAAGAAAAATGTTATAAATTTGTTTAAAGAAGTTACTCAGGCTTTGTGGTTATTCATAGACATTAATTTAATCAATAGATTTTTTGTATCAATATCAAAATCTATTATTAGTATTGGAGAAATCAGTAGAATTATTAAATCTAAAAACCTGCAAATTGATGTTACGCTTTTTGTTCTCACGGTTGTGATATTTTTAATGGAGGCTCTTTTTATAAGAGAATAAAATAATGATACTAACAAATTTATTATGGTCGCCGATTTTTTTTATTCTTCTGCTTCTCTTTTTTAAAAAAGATCATTACTTAAAAGTATTAGGATTTAGTTTGTCAGTAATGCATTTTTTTTATGGAGTTTTTATTTGTACTAGATTTGAGATTGAAAATAAAAACTACCAGATGATCGAGCTGGCAAGCATTTTTAAGCCTTTAGGGATGCACTATAGTTTAGGTGTAGATGGATTAAGTCTTTTATTGATTATGTTCTCACTTTTTATGATGCCCTTAATTATATTAGGCACATGGAATTTTATGGGGATTAGAGTAAAATCTTATTTTATAAACTTATTTGCTTTACAAATTTGCATGATTGGAATTCTTCTTTCATTAGATTTAATTTTATTTTATATGTTTTTTGAATTAAGTTTAATTCCAATATTTTTATTAATGGGAATGTATGGTGGAAAGAAAAATTTTTCTGCAGCAAAAATATTTTTTCTCTTTATTTTTGTAAGTTCAATTTTTCTAATGGGCTCGATTGTTACGATGATGGTTTTATTTGAATCTGTGAACGGAGTTATAAGTTCTTTAATAATAGATCTTCAAACTATTCAATTACCATTTGTAAAAAATACGGTTTTTTCAACACAAACCGTTTTATTTTCAGGATTTTTCATAGCTTTTGCAGTAAGAGCAGCGCTTTTTCCACTGCATACTTGGCTACCAAATACTCACGTTAAAACCTCAACAGGGGGGTCTATTGTTTTAGAAATCTTGATGTTAAATATTGGGGCTTATGGGATGATTAGATTTTTAAGCTTGTACTTTCCACAAGCAAGCTCACAGTATGCTTGGGTGGTTTGTATATTAGCAATTATAGGGATTATTTATAGTGCTATGATCACTTTTTCTCAAACAGATATGAAGAGGTTTGTGGCATATTTGTCTGTTTTTCATATGGGATATATAGTTTTAGGTATTTTTTGTTGGGATACGGTTTCTTATAAGGGAGTTTTGTTTCAAATGTTGAGTCGTGGATTAAGTACAGGGGGATTGTTTTTAATGATTGGAATGCTTTATGAAAGATTTAAAACAAGGCAAATAAAAGATTTTGGAGGGTTGGTAAAAACTATGCCAAACTTTACTATTTATTTTTTATTGATTTCTCTTACAAGTATGGCAGTGCCGTTAACAAATGGTTTTATAGGGAATTTTTTAATTCTTTTTGGAGTATTTGCTACAAATAAATATTATGGAATCTTTGCAGTTTTTGGAATATGTTTAATAGCAGGGTCTATGTCAAATATGATTAGAAAGGTTTTTTTTGGTGCTCTATCAGACAAATTTAGTCATTTAAGTGATGTTGATTTGTCAAAAAGAGAAATGTTTGTACTCACTCCCATAGTGATTTTAATTTTTTTAATGGGGATTTATCCTAAAAGTATTACAAGTTTTTTAACTAAGAGTAATCAAGAGATAGAAAGTCTACAGGTGAGAGGGGATGATTATGTTATTCAATAGTCTTTCTTTAATTGATTTATATTTAGTATCTCCAGGAATTTGTCTTTTTTTAAGTTCAATTTTAATATTGTTTATTAAAATTTTATCAAAAAATAAAGAACCTAAAAAAGGAATAACGGCAGGTTTTGCATTTGGAGGTGTTTTATCAGCTTGTTTGTTGAGCACATCTGTTTTTCAATCATTAGGTGGCAAACAGTTTTTTGCATTTAATAATGTTCTTATTTTTAGTCCTTTTACGTATTGGGTGGGAATGGCGCTTTTATTGGGGGCTGTTTTTTCCATAGTGCTTTTTAAAAAGAATAAAGGAATTAGAGGAGAGCAGTTTTCTGAATTTTTATTTTTATTTTTAAGCTCTGTATTGGGTGCTTTTGTTATTTTATGGAGTAATAATTTTTTAGTACTTTTTATAGGTATTCAACTAGTTGCCCTGCCTTTATATATCATGATTTTACTTGGTTGCCTTGATGCAAGTAAGAAAGAGTCTGTAGCAAAGTATTATATTTTAGATAGTGTAGTTTCAGCTTTTTTTCTTTTAGGACTTGTGTTGGTATACGGCTCTTTGATAGGACAATTTAAAGACGAAGTTTTTTTTAATATAGAGGGGCTTTTAGAGGTTTCTTTAATCCTTATGAAGACAGATTATTTATTCTTGATTGGGTCAATATTTATGTTACTTTCAGCTCTTTTTAAATTAGGTGTTGTTCCTTTTCATAACTGGGTTTTAGATATATGTTATCAAGCCAATACAGCAGTAACATATTACATGATAACGGTTGTAAAAATCACAGCGATTCTTTTCATATTTAAACTAATGAGTGCAGGGTTTTTAATGGAAAATTATTTTTTTCAACAAACAATTCAGTGGATAGTGGTTTTATCAATGTTACTAGGTGCTCTTTTTGCTTGTTCTCAAGAAAGTGTTAAAAAAATATTTGTCTACTCAGGGTTAACTCAATTAAGTTATATGTTGATGCCTTTACTAGGTTACAGTTTTGATGGAAAAGGTAGCGTGGATGCTCTTGTTTTTTATTTTTTCTCATATATCTTTTTTTTAGGCTTAGTTTTTTATATCCTTCAAAAACTTGAAGAACAAAAAGGGGCTGATGTGATAGTTTCTGATTTAATAGGTTTACATCAAAGGTGGCCTAAAGAATCCTTAGTACTCTTATTAGGTATTTTAGGCTTATCAGGAATGCCTCCATTAGTAGGCTTTATTACTAGAGTTTATATCATTAAAACTTCTATAGAAACGGGTTTTTATTGGGTTTCTTTTTGGGCTTTGTTAGCTAGCGCGATGAGTATGGTTTATTATTTAAAAATAATAAACAAAATTTTTATCTATGATTTTAATCAACAGCTTCATATTTTATGGGAGAATCGTTTAGTTCAAAAAACTTTTTGTATTAAAGGGGTTTTATCGTTATCAATCCTTGTGGGGGTTTCAGTAATATCGATTTATTATTTTCCTTTAAATTCATAGCCTCTAAGACTGTTCATTGCAGCTTTAAAGCCAACAGTGATAATCTTATTTAAGACCTTAGGTTTTAAGGAAAAATGATCGGCAGAAAACATTTCATAATCTTGTGAACTCGGATTAATATATAAAATTTTAGTATTGCGATCAGGAAAAAACTTTTTTTCAAAAAACTTTAGAGTTTTCTTTGCATCAGCTTTTGTCATTGTTTTTAATAAAGTCTCTTCAAGAGAATCAAAAAGCTCTCTAAGCTTATCTTTAGAATCAATATGGTTAACGATTTTATGTTGAATCATTTGATAGAGGGCTTGGTTTAAAATTACAGGTAGTCCGTAGGTATCTAAAGAACCGAATTCTTTATTCATTCCATAAGGCTGCATGGAATAAGACACAATGACTAAGTCTGAATTTTGTTCAAGAGCAATATGAGAGCTTAAAGAATCCCTAATTTCACCATCAAAAAAGAGTTCATCGTTAATTTTTATAGGTGCAAAAATTAGAGGAAGAGCTGTAGAGGCTGTTATGGCAGTGGCTACATCAACACTAGTTATATAGTTAGTGTCTTTTCTCATGCTTTTAATTCCATCATTTAAAGTGTATTTAGAGAAAATAGCTTTTTTAGGTTGGTTTAGATATGTTGCAACAATAAACAAATCTGCAGCAAGATCTTGAAAGTTTGTAGATTTAGAGTTTAATACGACCGTTCGAAAGTAATCGCCTAGTCCTTTGGTTGAGAAAAAACCGTTAATTTTAAAAGTTTTTTTAAGTAAGCTTTCAATGCCATTCCAACTTATAGTGTCATTTGAAAAAAGACTGGGTATCCATGTAAATGGAGAGGGAGTGGCTAAGTTGATACTGAATACGTTTTTATACTTTATAGGGGTAAGCTTATGATTAGGCTCTAAATTTTTTAAATCTAGAATATCAAGGTTATGCTTACCTTGAGTAAAAGCAAAGATGATATCTTCTACGGAAAAGCCTGCTGCAAAAAATGTAGCAATTACAGAACCCGCACTTGTTCCAATATATCTTTTAAAAGCTAGAGGGTTCTCATTTATATCCTGATTGTTTCCTATTGAGAAACCTTTAATTTGTAGAGCTAGAGCTACACCAATATGGAATGCTGCGGCTTTTATGCCACCACCGCTTAATACAAGAGAGGGGTTTGAACATTTTATAGTGGTCATAAAAGAGAGTTTGAACTTTTGTATGTGAATATTCAAGAAATTTTTTTTAATTTAAGTTCATTGGTTTAAGTTAGAAGGCATATGTAAGCGAAGGATTTAAAAAAGAGTAGTAGGAAAATAAGAAATAAGTTTTATAAATTTTGTACAATTAAATAAACAATTCTTAAACAAAATTCTATGAAAGTCTTTATTTAAAAGGAATTTTAATTTAAAGAGTTTTTTATAAGATTTGATATAAATATAATTTTTTTTATTTTTTAAAATTAAAAAATAAGAGTAGGTTTATTTTAATTATAAAATTTATTTTAAAAGGCTTATTAGTATGGGTTTGCTTGCTTTTGAAAATTAAACACAGCGTTAAAGCCATGATCCTTATATAAGGCTAAAGTTAAGCTATTAGATAGATATAAAATAAATTAACTAAATTTAGGTTATATAGGTTAAAGTCCTGATTAGTCAGGGGCCTATTGTAAATAGTCATATGGGTGATAAAGTAAATAAGTCAGGAGGGTTAATGAACTTTCAACTTTCTCTAACTGAGTATTCTGCAAAATATAAGGTGAGTATCTCTACTTTGCGCAGGAGAATTAAGAAAAGAGAACTTTTGTATGTTCAAGAGGCTGGAAAGTATATTCTTCCAGATATTCCTTATGACAAGCTTTTAGGTGACAGCATTGCCCACCCCACACGTAGCGTGACTGATCGCGGACCTGATATCGTTCCCTCACAAAAGACTAATCAAGCCGCGGTAGTTTCACCTTTAGAGTCTTTAGGTTTAGATTTGTCTTTTAAAAAAGAAAAAAATAATAAACCATTCTCTCAAACCACTAATGAGGTAAAATCAAAAGCTCTTATGGAATTAAAAAAAGCCTATACTTTGGTTTTAAGCGAAAAAGAAGAGCAAATTTTACAACTTAGGCAGCATATTAGTGATTTACAAACTTTAAATAAAGCCTTTGAAAATGAAATACATAGGCTTGAACAAAAAAACTTAACAGGATTAAAAACATCTTTTATTAAGCACGCCTTCTAAGTGTTCTAATATATTTATGTCATTATTGCAGCAAGTCTAAAGTCGTGTATATATGAACTATTAAAAATAAAAACTTAAGTTAAGCAGATATTTAAAGGGGGTAGAATGCATAATGCACTATTTACAGGTATAATACTTTTGCTATCAAGGTTTGCAATGGCAAACTATATTGGTAGTGAAGTTCAGTACTTTAATCCAACTTCAGATAATATGGATTTTTTTACAGTCTACTCGCCAAGAGTTTTGCCTAAAGGGACATTAAAAACAACATTGTTTTTGGATCATGGAGAAAATATTCATTATTTACCTAATTTAAAAAACAAAGTGTTTCAATCTCAACTAGGCTTAGGTTTAGGTGTGACTGATAGAATGTCTTTTTCTATAGTTGGGCTAGGAATCTTAAATTATGATGATAAAGTTGGTGGGGCGTATACAAAAGATAATTTTAATCATGTAAGAACGAGTTTAAAATACAGATTTTGTGAATGTGACAAAGGTGGATTTGCTGTTGTTACAAATTTAGGCTTTGGATGTATAGATTCAGATTTTTTTGTTGGTGATGATAATGATTTTGGAGCTTCTATTATTTTTGTATATGATAAAAGACTTACGGATAGGGTGAGGTTTGGAGTAAATTTTGGTTATAGATATAGAAATTTTAAGGACACAAGGTCCACATCTTTAATATATAGGGATTTTACAACATCAAAAGACGGAAGTGATGTGCTTGTATCATTAGGTTTTAACACTTTATTAAGTAGAAAATGGACAACAATTTCTGAAATTTATATGAATTTACCGATTAATCAGTTTTTTGACTTTAGAGTTGATAAGGGTACATATGATCAAAAGGGAGCTGAAGTTCTTCTAGGTGCTAATTATAACTTTACTCAAAAAGTAGACATTGGTTTTGGTGGAACAATAGGGGTTTTTTCTCAAGCACAAAATGTTGATTGGAGAGCATTTTTAGGAATAAGTTATGCTTTTAGAGGAGCTTTTAAAGATGCCGCCTTTAATCTTGCAGCAAACACATCAGAGCCAGTATATGTTAAAGCACTAGTAAAAAAAATTGGCATAAAAGATGCTCCTGTTCAAAAAATTTTTAATATTAAGGCGCAATTTCTTTCTGGTAGCGCAAATTTAAATGATTTAGCAAAAAGGCAGCTTGATAAAAAAATTGGAACGTATTTAAAAGAGAATAACGATTATAAAATGATTTTTGTTCAAGGTTATAAAGATTTAGTAGGAAAGCAGGACTTTAATAAAGTTTTAAGCCAAGGTAGAGCTCAGGCTGTTAAAAACTACTTAGTTAGAGCGCATAAAGTTTTAATCGATAAAATTCAAATAGTGGATTCTAATTCGATTAGAAAAGCTAAGAGCAGAAGAGTTATAATTAAAATCAAATAGTTTTTTTATAATTAACTTATTTTAATACAAAAATTATTTAAATAAATCCTTTAAAATCTAAATCTGTCTTAATTTGATTCATTTAAGTGTCATTAATTTTGTATTAAATAAAGATAAAAAATTTTTAATTAAAGAAAATCTTAAGAATGAACGATAAGAGGTATGAGATAATACTTGTAAGATATTTAATTATTTGTAAGGGGGAAGGATAATGAAAAAGATTACACAAGGATTTAAAAAAGCGGTCGTGAATTTTTGGAAGGATGAAGATGCACAGGGAATGATAGAGTATATTCTTATTCTTGTAGCAGTGGTTGGCATTGTAACTTTCGCAGGCGGTGCCATTAAAAGAGCGGTTACCGGCAAAGCTACCGGTTTAGGGGATAAAATCAATGGTGCTGATTTTTAGTAAATGACACTAGAACTTGTACTTTTAATATCTTTTGTAGGGCTTATAATAACCTCCGCAATGATGGGTGAGAATGGACTTACGGCTCAGTTTCGTAATTCTGGACCTATGCTTGCAATTCGTATGGAAAAAAGAATGACTACAGGAAAATGTTTTCATGTGCCTGTGGGCGGAGGCAAGCCATGTAATCATATGTTATTTAACGGAGCCTCAAAAATAAAGTAAATGTTGTTTTATGACGATATATAATTTATGTTTGAGTCATTACAGATTTATGTATCCTATATTATATTTACTGTGATTCTTTTAGAGTTGATTTTTGCTGTTTATCTAGATTTAGCAACAGCAAAATTTCCAAATAAACTTTTTATTGTTTACCTAAGTGTTAATACAATTTTATTTATTTTACTTCATGGATTATCAGGCATGGGTATAAGTCTTATGACTTTTGGAATTGCAATTTTATTACTTATTCCCATATATTTTACAAAAATATTAGGAGGGGGAGATATTAAGTTAATACTCTCAATTTCTCCAGCATTGTTAATGGATGAATTTATTAGTTTTCTTTTCATGTCATTTTTATGGGCTGGATTATTTGGTTTATTAAGAAGTCTTCTTGGGGGAAACTTAAGAGCACTTTTAATGAATACATTTTTTGTTTTTAAAAAAGTTACAGTAGCAGAAGATATGATGCCATTTACAGTGGGGATTTTACTTGGTTGGTGTTCATATAAATCTATTTTAGGGTTGGGGTTTATATGAGCAAAATAAACTTAAAAAATAGATATAAAGAATCTGGACAATTTATGCTTGAAGCTATTTTATTAATGATCTTATTTTTAGGAGTTACAGTAATTTTAAAGAAAAAATTTGATGAGAAAAATATTCTAGGTTTACTCGTAGCAAAACCATGGGAGCAGATATCTGGAATGATGTCACATGGTTTTTGGAAATCTGAGTCTTTTAGTCCTGATCTACATCCTCAAGCGCTACAATTATCAAGAGCAGGAGATTCTCAGTGAAGAATTTAAAAGATCAAGAAGGTATTTTAACTCTTGATTTTATTTTTTCTATTATGGCTATGTATACTATTAGTATGGTTTTTGCGCTTTTAGCAGTCACTTTAATGTTTTCAACAGTAAGTCAGTATGTTGCATTTTCAATGTCTAGAGCTCATATTTCAGGACAGATTAGTATTAATGATCAACAAGAAGCTATGCAAAGACAAATGGAAAAAATAATGAACAAGCCGTTATTTAAAAAATTATTAAAACAAACCAAAGGTGGTTGGTTTCAGTTAGAATCTCAGGGTTCAGCTAGGGATCATTTTGATCTAACTAGAAGCTCAATACATAGAGCCTATGGTGTAAAGTTAAAATATACATCTTACCTGCTTAAAAATTTTAAATTGCCTTTATTAGGAAATATTAGTGATGGAGCTACTGGTCAATTTGGAGAAGCAAATATTTATAGTTTTTTATATAGAGAGCCTACCACAGAAGAGTGTTTAGCTTTTAACAAAGCTAGGTGGAGTGTTCTTAAGGAAAGATTTCCTCAAATAAAAACAATGCCAAACTTTATGGATCAAGATTATGGAGCAGCAGCGGACAATGGTTGTTAAGTGATTTTAAAGTGTTGCTAAAAAGTTGCAGCTTAGAGGTCTAGATTTATAAATAAAGTACAGATATTTAAAGAAAAACTTTTTAAATACCGATTTTAAAGGGTGAAAAAAGATAGAAAAATTTTTCCAAAAATTAGAAAAAATGAAAAAGGTATGTCTTTACTTGAAAGTCTTCCTTTAATATTGGTTCTTGCAAGTTTAATAGGGTTTTTACTTGGGCTATGGGGGATGACACATAAAAGTATTCTACATTCAATTGCAGCAAGAAATAATGCGTTTAGAGTATTTAATCATAGAGCAAATTTAATATACTATAGTGATACCGATAAAGAGGAGCACTCATATTTAATAAGTGGACTTAGATTTTTTACAGTGGCTGAAAAACCTTCTGGTAGTGACGGATTTTATGCGTTTACAACACCTATGAGGTTTCCATCAGAAGAGCCAGTGAACGAGCCTTCTCAACTACATACAACAAGAATTTGGGAAGAGGGAAGAATTCCTATTAATAATGAGGCAATATTAGGAACTAAACAGCCATGGATTATGGTTGCATATGGAATTTGTTTAAATTCAGGGTGTGGGGAGTAAGTAAGATGAATCAAGAAAGTAAGAACTTATGGATGGCCGTTATTTTTGCTGTAGTAGCAGCAGGGCTTCTTTATAGTCATATTCAAGAAAAAAATAAAGAAGTGACTAAAAAATATGGAGCTAAGACTACAGTTGTTTTTGCAAAAGTAGGTATTAATGAGATGGCACCAATTAATGAAACTCAAGTTGAACTTAAACAAATGCCTATTGAATTTATTTCTCCGAGTTCTATACAAGATCCTAATGAAATTATAGGTATGGTGGCGTTGGTTTCTTTTAAAGCTGGGGAACAGATTTTAAGGAATAAGATTACAAGGCCTTCGCCATTAACAGGGCTTTCTATTCAAGTTTCTCCAGGAAAAAGAGCTATTACTATACCTGTTGATGATATGAGGGCAGTAGCAAAGCTTTTAAAACCAGGAGATCGTGTTGATATTCTTGCAGCAGTATCAGTTGGTTCAGGTCAAAATAGAAGAAAAGAAGTTAAGCCTCTTATGCAAAGTGTTCCAATACTAGCTACGGGTGTTCAAATAACAAATGAGCTTCCTGTTTTATATGAGAAAAATAAAAAAGGAGATGCTGTTATTATTAAAAATTTAACAAGAAATATAAACTTTAATAGTGTTACTATTGAGGCTAGTCCAATAGAGGCTCAGAAAATCTTTTTTATTCTTAATCAGAATCCAAAGGATTTGATGATGGTTTTAAGGCACCCATCAGATACAGGCCCAACCTCGGTTAGAAGTACAACTTCACAGAGTATTTTAGGAAGAAGGCTTCCTGCAGGAGACAATAAAAAAACACAAACAGGTACAAGAGGTTTTAGATAAAAATGCTTAAAATCTTACTCTTTTTATTATTTATTGGAGTTCGTATAGGTACTTCCTATGCAGAGATTGTTATTGAAGGTGAAACTGAATATATAGATCTTATTCAAGGTGTTTATGTTGATAAAAAATATGAAGATCTTCCTGATAAATCAATATTTAAATTTGAAAATAAAAAGTTTAAAAAATATGTGGATCTTGTTTATGATAATGATAGGAAAATGATGAGGTTTAAGCCTAAACGAAAAGGATCTACTATAATTAGATTTGTAAATAAAAGAGATCCAGATCTTATAATAAAACAGATTAAGGTGACAGTTCAAGAAAGAAATTTAGATCGAGTTGCAAAAGAAATTAAATCTCTTCTTGGTGAAATTGAGGGCATTGAGATAAAAATTCTTAATAATAAAGTTATTGTTGACGGATATATTCTTTTAGCAAAAGATTTAAATAGAATTGCAATGGTTTTAGAGCATTATGATCCAAAGCAAGTAGTGTCTATTGTCAGGCTTAGTCCCTTAACTCGAGTAAAAATTGCAGAAAGAATTGAGGCTCAAATAGATGATCCTAATATATATGTAGAAGTTATAAATGATTATTTTATTTTAGGAGGTAACGAATCCTTTAGTGGTCAGAAGGCAATAGCAGGGGAGTATGCACAAGCGCTTATTTCTGATATTTTGTCAAAACCTGCAGAATCAAGTGTAAGAGGTGGATCAACAATCGTATCTGTACGATCGCCTAGTAATCCGATTATTAATAATATTAGATTGTTACAAAAGAAGAAACCACCAAGTAAAAAGATAATACAAATAGTAGTACATTATGTAGAATTATCAAAAACCTATGGAAAAGGTTTTAATTTTTCATGGGCTCCGACATTTGTAGATACAGGAAATCTTGAGTTAAATGGTAATAACGTAAATTCTTCAAATATTATTGAATCTTTGTCGACAACGATCTCTAATTTATTGCCAAGATTAAATTGGGCAAGGCACCACGGGCATGCAAGAATTTTAGACACGATGAATGTAACAACTGAAGAGGGTAAAAAAGGTACAGTAAATTCTGAAAAACAAATATCTAGACTTCAAACAACAGAACAAGGTGGAGTTTCTCCTCAAATAGTCAAAGCAAATGTAAAAACAGAGGCAACACCAACGATAGATCAGGCTAGACCAGATAATATTAAATTAGATTTAAATATTCAAATTGGAGAAATTAGTGAAGTTTCTGCAGCTGCTAACACCACATCGACAAATCAGGTACAGACTGTAATCACAGTTCGTAATAAACGAAGTGCTGCAATCGCAGGGCTTTTAAGGAGTTCATCAAGTACTGCTTACAATAAAACTCCGAATGCTAATCTAAATGCTCTTTTTAGAATGGGGGCTTCAAAAGATTTAGACAGAAGTCAAAGTCAATTCGTTATTTTCGTAACGCCCATAATTAAATATAATGCAAGCGAGGGTATTGATCATATAAAGCGTAAATTTAGACTAGACAAATAGATAGATAAAAAATAAGGATTTTTTTTAAAATTTTAAATCGAGTCTAAAAATCATTTATTAATAAATTAAAAAGTCCGATAAAAACTATATGACTATAGCAAAAAATTGTCATCTTATTTCAGTAACCAGTGGTAAAGGTGGGGTTGGAAAATCTATCTTTTGCACCAATTTATCTGTGGCTTTAAGGACAGAGTTTAAGCAGCCAGTACTCTTAGTTGATTTAGATGTGAACTCTTGTGGAGATCAAAGTATTTTATTGGGAGTTAAGCCTGAAAGATCAATTATGGATCTTGCAAGATCTAAGCAATCATTATCTCAAAAAACATTGGATCAGTTTATAGTTAAACACAGCTCAAATATTCATTATTTAGCGGCTGTGAGTGATTCATCACAAAGTTTAGTGTTGAATGCAAATATTTTTAGTCAACAGATCTCAATCATGAGTCAGTTTTATAAATATATTATTATTGATCTTGGAAGTAATATAAATTCTTTACAGTTAAAGGCTTTAGAGCTTTCAAGTGTGGCCTTAACTTTAACCACTCCAGATATTTTAACTATAAATCAAACTAAAAAGTTTTTAAATAAGATGATTGCAGAAACGTTTCCTGTAGAATTTTTTAAAATTGTTATTAATAAGGCATCTGCATCAGGTCTAAGGCCTGATTCTATTATAAAAACATTAGATTTGCCTTTAAATGGAATTATTCCAAAGGACGATGCTACTGTTATAAATTCTTTAAACAAGATGCAGCCATTTGTACAAACTTCTCCACGTTTATTAATATCTACTGCATATTTTAATTTAATTAGAAAAATAACGGGTGGTCAATTAGATGCAGCCAGAACTTTTTTAAATAACAAAAAAATTAAAAAAAAAGAACTGACTGTTGGGGATAAAAAAGTAAAAGTTATAGATAATGACATTCAATTAAAGATTCAAATTCATAATGAATTGATTAAAGAAATGGATTTGAAAAAAGATGTGGGTGCTACTCGACAAGATTCTCAAAAAGAAAAAGAATTGAGGCAAAAAACACAGCTTGTAGTTACTAAAATTGTGGATAAAAGGGCTTTAAATCTTGAACGAGATGATAGGTCTCGGATAATTAAAGATGTTTTAGATGAGGCTTTAGGATTAGGAGCTTTAGAAAAGTTACTTGCTGATGATACGGTCTCTGAGATTATGGTTAATGGAGCTTCAAAAATATTTGTGGAAAAAAACGGATGTGTTCAACTTAGTAAGGCAAGGTTTACATCGAATCAACAGCTTAGAAACATAATAGAAAGAATTGTAACGCCTATAGGTAGGAGGATTGATGAGAAAACTCCTTATTGCGATGCTAGATTGGTCGATGGTAGTCGTGTAAATGCTGTTATTGAACCTTTAGCAATTGATGGACCTTCACTAACAATTAGAAAATTTTCAAAAGATGAAATTACATATAAAAATTATTTAGAGTGGGCCTCTATGACTCAACCAATGATAGATTTTTTAAGAATATCTGTAGAGCAAGGGTTAAATATAATTATTTCAGGTGGTACAGGTTCAGGTAAGACAACACTTCTTAATACAATGTCTGGTTTTATACCTGCAAATGAAAGAATTGTTACAGTTGAGGATGCTGCTGAGTTACAACTTAAACAAGAGCATGTTGTTAGATTAGAAACTCGAGTGGCTAATATGGATGGTGGAGGAGAGATTTCAATTAGGGATTTGGTAAAAAATTCTTTAAGGATGAGACCAGATAGAGTGATTGTGGGTGAGTGTCGTGATGGAGCTGCGTTAGATATGCTTCAAGCAATGAATACAGGGCATGATGGATCAATGACAACAGTTCATGCCAATACGCCTAAAGAAGCAATCGGGCGACTTGAAACGCTTTGTTTAATGGCTGGAATGGATTTGCCGGCAAAAGCTATTCGAGAGCAGATTGCCGGGGCTGTAAACTTATTTGTACAAATTGGTAGATTAAGTGATGGAAGTAGAAAAGTAAAATACGTCACAGAAGTAGGTGCTTTTAGAGGTGAAGTTATTGAGCTTCAGGATATTTTTATTTTTAAAGAAGAAGGTTTTGATAAAAATCGTAAAATTCAGGGCTCATTTAAATGGACAGGAAACATACCAAAATGTGTTGAAAAATTTGAAAAAAGAGGAGTTATAATTCCACGCTCAATCTTTTCAGCAAGTATTAATAATCAACCTCCTAAAAAAGAAGCCACTATTGGAGTTCAAAGATCTGGTTTGTCTAAGCCTAGAACAATCCAGAATAAAGGAAACATTTTAAGGGGAAATATTAAAAAAGTTAGTGGGGGAAACTAGAGGTGGAAGCAATAGTATCATTTATAGGCTCTTATGTACAAAACACATGGGTTATCATGATTTTAATTATAATCTGTGTTTTTATTTCAACACTCTTTGGTTGGACTTATGTAATTGATTTTGTAAAGACTACAGCTTGGGCGAATAAGGATGAGATTAAAAGAAAACTTGATTTAATCTATGTTAATCTTGAAGAAGAAAAATTATCTATATTTTTAATTATAGTAAGTTATGGTTTAGGTGTAGTGTTTTTCTTTTTATTTCTCCCTAATATTATGGCAGGTTTAGTTGTAGGAGGAATTATAATTTTTGCAGGTTTAAAAATTCCTCTTATAATCATTGAATCTTTGTATCAAAAAAGGTGTCAGAAAGTTGTTGATCAAATGCTTGATGGAATGACTATTATGGCAAATGGGACTAAGGCGGGTAATCCACCATCAGTAGCAATGGGTAGAGTTATTGAGAATATTAAAGGACCATTATCTCAAGAGTTTAATTTAGTGAAGAATAAAGAGCATCTTGGAATGAGTTTTGAAGATGCATTAGTTGAAATGAGTGAACGCGTTCCAATGCCTGATGTTCAGATGTTTGTAATGTCTGTAAATATTTTAAAGGAAACAGGCGGGAAAATTGATCAAACTTTTGAAACTATAAATAGTGTTATTAGAGAAAGGCAGAAGTTGGAAAAAAAAATATCTGCTATGACAGCTCAAGGAATAAGCCAGGGAATTATTATAACGGCAATTCCCTTTGTTTTACTAATATTTTTTTGGTTCTCAGATAAAAAAGCGGTGGAACCCATGTTTACAACAATGTTTGGACTTATGATTTTAGGGGCAATATTTACTTTACAAATTATTGGCGGTCTTATGATAAAAAAAATTGTAACAATAAAGGTATGATAATGAAGTTTTTATTTTTAAGCATAGGTTTGATTTTTTCTATAAATATATTAGCTTTTGTAGATATGAAAAATGCGAATTTTTCTGACTCATGGGTAGATTATCAGTCTAGTGGTACAGGCTATCAGTTAAAAATTCAAAGAACCTATAACTCAAGATCTACATATGATGGATTTTTTGGTTTTGGTTGGTGTTCTGATTTTGAAACAAGATTAGAGATTATGCCGGATTCTAGTTTAAAAGTAATTGAGTGTGGGGGAGGGCAGGAAGTGTCATTTACTACAGCTAAAGAATTAAAAGGGTTTAAACTTAGTAAGTATATTAAAAAACTTGTTAATTTATCTCAACAAGTAAACCCAAGGCTTAAAAAATCTTATTTAAAAAGATTAGAAAAAGACTTAGAAGACAATCAGTATTTACGAGAAGCACTTGCTAAAAAACTTGGTGTAAAGGGTAAGATTGAAAACAATTCAACTTTTCTTGCACGAGGTAGAGGGGGTGAAAAAATTCTTTTTAAGGAAGGTTTTTATAGAAGAACTTTGGCAGATGGAACGTTTCAGAAATTTAACTCTTCTGGCAAATTGGTGAGCTTATTTGATAGGAATTCAAACTACTTAAGCTTTAGTTATAATGAAAAAAAACAGCTTATATATGTGACAGGTAATAATGGTCAGAGATTAGATTTTAAGTATCATTCAAACGATAAAATTTCAGAGATTAGAACTCCTGAAAGAAAAGTACTAAAATATTCTTATTTAGGCCAAGATTTGCAAAAAGTTATAAATGCTTGGAATATGAAATACTCTTACAAATATGATTCGTTACATAACTTAACAACCGTAGTTTTTCCAGATAAATCGGTTAAAGAAATTATATACAATAAAGATAAAGATTTGGTTATAGGATTTCGAAATAGAGATTCTTGTAAAGAAGATTATTTTTATAAAGGGAGTAAAGATAATCCAAGGAATCATTATTGGAGTACCGTAGTAAAGAGATGTAATGGTAAGATAACAAATGAATCAAAATATGAGTTTTGGCATAGGAAAAAATCTGATGGAACAGGGAAGTATTTATATAGAGTGTTATCTAAAAACAATGGAGATATTGTGGATGTGACATATCATGATATTTTTGGAAAGCCGCTTATGATAAATGAGAATCAGAAAAGAACATGGTTTAAATATAACCGTATGGGACTGATGACAGAGAAAAGAACACCTGTAGAAAAAAATATATATAAATATGATAAGACTTGCTATAAAATTAGTTTTATTACTAAAGAAGAGTATGGGAATTTTGAAAAAAGAGATAAAATAACATATAAGGAATCAACAAAGTTTGTATATGATAAGTCTAAATGTAACTTAGTCTATGCAGCTAATTCACAAGGGATTAAAGTAAAAGTTGAGTATGACAGATTTGGAAGAATTAATAAATTAATTGATCAGTCTCAAAAATTTATAAAGCTTATTTATAGTAAAGCTCATGGAAAACCAGATTATATTGTTTACCCAGGGCTAGGTTCAATAAAAGTTATTTATAATAACAAAGGTGAAATGCAAGACGTTAAAAGTAGCAAAGGGGCTGAGGTTGCGGCTCAAGTAGCAACCATATTTAATAACCTTTTAAAAGTAGTTTCACCGGCAACTTCGGGGTTAAGTATATGAAAATTCTAAGAATAAAGGTACAAGTGATTTTAGTTTTATTAATGTGTTTTGTTTCAATAAAGACATTTTCTGTTCTTATGCCTATGCCTAAAGAGCAAGATAATAAACCATCTCAGAATTCAGTTCTGCCTCCTATGGGTACAGTGGATTGTAAAGGGTGTTTTAAAGCACTTAAAACAGGTGCTAATACAGGTGATCTAGAACTTATAGAGTATCATAAAAGACAAATTCTTGGAGGAGATAGGAATCTAAACACCCCTCAAGCTATTGAGGAAGAATGGTAATATGAAAAGAGGATGTGATCGTTTAAAGTAGCAGGAATAAAGTTCATCTAAAATGATTTTTGGTTAAAGTTTAAGAAAATAAAGAAGATACCGATAGGTGAGGTAATGAAGTGTTTTTTATAATCTTTTCTTAAAAGAAGGTTAGCAGGATAAGATTTTAATTAAAGTATAAAGTAACTCATATAAATCTTTGTTATGGAGTGAGTATGATTTTAAAAAAAATATTAATTTTTGGAATTTTAATTTCAAATTTCTCTTTTGCAGAAAATGTAGAACCTCCATGTAACCATAGTGATTCTGATAGTGCTGAAAAGATTGCAGTAAAGCAAAGAATCGATAATATGTTTAGAGAATTTGTGCATATAGAGCCAGAATCTTCCCGAGTGTTGGATGATTCTTCTGAGAGTGGAGCAAAAGACTAAGTTATTAGGACTTTATTTTTCAAGAGTTTTAAGCTCTTTTATTTTTTTATTCTCAGGTTCTTTTATAACTTTAGTCATTTCGTTTAAAAAGAGTTCTTTAACGCTGTTTTTAATGTTTTTTAAAATAGAACTATCATAGATTTTTTTTCTAATTTCTTTAAGATCTTGTGGTGTGATTTTTAAGTATTGGCTTGTAGTGTAAGGGCTTTTTGTTCCTAGAAATTTTGGTGTAGCAGTTAAGCGGAGAAAACTCATAAGTCTATTTTCTAGAGTCTTTTCCTTAAATTTAAGTTGTAAGAAGCAGACAATAACAATTGTAATAACTGTATTTTTAAAAATAAAATAAAGACTTCCCATTAAAGAACCTTTTTAATGGCTTTAGTAAGATCATCTAAGGTAAAAGGTTTTTTAACAAATGAGTTGGCCCCAGCATTTAGAAATTGATTTATAACATCTCCGTGATCAAGAGTGGAGAGGCCGATAATGGGAATATTGCTGTTTAAGGATCTAATTTTTTTTGTAGCTTTTATACCGCTTATTTTTGGCATTACAATATCCATAAAGATAAGGTCTGGAGAAAAAGATTTAAAAAAAGAAATGGCTTCTTCACCATTTTCAGCTTCTTTAATTTCACTAATGTCGTTTCGGGTTCCTAAAAAATTAATGAGGATTTCTCTAATGAATGGAGCATCGTCTACTATTAATACTTTATAAGACATGTAAAGACTGTAACTTAAAATAAGTAAGCTTGAAATAAAAAAACCTCGCTTAAATGAGCGAGGTTTTTAACTTAGACTAAAAACTAGTATGTAGTTTAGGTTTACATCATTGGCATGCCACCCATGCCACCCATGCCACCCATGCCTCCCATACCACCGCCTGGTGCAGCAGGGCTGTCTTCTTTTTTAGGGGCTTCTGCGATCATAGTTTCTGTAGTAAGCATTAAAGATGCTACGGAAGCAGCATTTTGTAATGCTGACCTTACAACTTTAACAGGATCCATTACTCCTGTTGTAATAAGATCTTCGTAGACTTCTGTGTAAGCATTAAATCCCCAGTTTGGATCATCGTTGCTAACCACTCTATCTAAAACGATTGCACCATCTAATCCAGCATTTGTTGCAATTTGTCGAATTGGTGATTGGCAGGCCTTCCAAACAATATCAGCTCCAAATTTTTCAGTATCAGTGAGTTTTAAAGAAGGAATAACTTTGCTGGCTCTTAAGAGTGCTGTTCCACCTCCAGCAACAATACCTTCTTCAACAGCTGCTCTTGTTGAATTTAAAGCATCTTCTACACGGTCTTTTTTCTCTTTCATTTCGATTTCAGAAGGAGCTCCAACATGAATGACTGCAACGCCACCAGAAAGCTTTGCTAGTCTTTCTTTAAGTTTTTCTTTGTCATAATCAGAGGTAGAAGCTTCAATTTGTCCTTTGATTTGACCAACTCTTGTGTTAATAGCAGTTTTATCTCCAGAGCCATCAATAACAGTGGTGTTATCCTTATCAATAGTGATTCTTTTTGCTTGTCCAAGGTCTTCTAATGTTGCATCTGCAAGTTTTCTTCCAACCTCTTCAGAGATGACAGTACCACCAGTTAAAACAGCTAAGTCATCAAGCATTGCTTTTCTTCTGTCGCCAAAACCAGGAGCTTTAACGGCTGCAATTTTTAAACCTTTAAGTTTGTTGATAACAAGAGTGGCTAAAGCTTCACCATCAACGTCTTCAGCAACAATTAATATTGAACGGCTAGTTTTTGCAGCACTTTCTAAAATCCCAATAAGATCTTGAAGAGCTGATATTTTTTTATCATATAAAAGTACGAAAGGGTTATCTAAGACAACTTCCATTCTCTCACTATCAGTGATGAAGTAAGGAGAAAGGTAGCCTCTATCAAACTGCATTCCTTCAACAACCTCAAGCTCAGTCATTGCTGTTTTACTTTCTTCTATAGTGATAACACCTTCTTTACCAACTTTTTCCATTGCTTCGGCAATCATTTTTCCAATTTCAGTGTCATTATTTGCTGAGATTGTTCCAACTTGTGCAATTTCTTTGTTGTCTTGAATAGGTTTTGCAATTCTTTGAAGTTCTTTAACAACAGTGTCAACGGCTTGATCAACACCTTTTTTAATGGCCATTGGATTATGACCTGCTGCAACGATTTTAATACCTTCACTAAAAAGTGATTGAGCTAAAACTGTTGCAGATGTTGTTCCATCTCCAGCATCATCATTTGTCTTGCTGGCAACTTCTTTTACCATTTGAGCACCCATGTTCTCAAATTTGTTGTCAACTTCAATTTCTTTTGCAACAGTAACACCATCTTTAGTGATTAATGGTGATCCAAAGCTTTTTTCTATTACAACGTTTCTGCCTTTTGGCCCAAGAGTAACTCTTACAGCATTTGCTAAAGTATTTACCCCATTTAAAATTGATTTTCTTGCATCTTCACTAAATCTTAATTCTTTACTCATTTTTATACCTCAATATTATTAAATTAGTTACAAATTCCTAGAACATCTTCTTCTCTCATCATCAAATACTCTTTGCCCTCTAGTTTAAGCTCAGTTCCAGAGTATTTGCCAAATAAAATGGTATCGCCAGTTTTTACTTCCAGTGGAATTCTTTTGCCACCATCGGTTGCTTTACCCTTGCCTGCTGCAACGATTTCACCTTTTTGAGGTTTTTCCTTTGCTGAATCTGGAATATAGATACCTCCAGTTGTTTTTTCTTCTTCTTTTACTCTCTTAACTAAAATTCTGTCGTTAAGAGGGGTAACATTAACATTAAACATATGTCCTCCTCCTGTTTAATTAGGTTTTGAAATCTTAATATGTAGTTGAGCTTGACAGAGTCAAGGTTAGTTAAGTTGAATTTATAATTTTACCGTATTGAATAAAATTTGTTTAGAGCGGCATACAATGGCTGTTTGCACATTTACTTGGGGGATCCCAAGCTGAAATATCAAAATATTGGATTTCACCCGAAGAATCTTTAAAAGGAAAACAGCCATTTTTATTTGCGGAGATACTGATGCCATAGAACCAGCGGTGGTTTTTTACTGAAGATACGGTGTTATGGGTAGAACTAAAATTGGTAAGAAGTTCAATATTACCTTTATTGTCCACCAAAAGGTTTCTAGTATAAAAACGCCATTGGATATAGGGGTCTTTTAAGAGTTTACCACTGTCATTTCTCAATTTAAGGTTCTCAGCTGTATGGTATAGGCTTTTTAGATGAGGGGTGTTTAGTAAATAATTTAGGGGAGATGGGGGCAAGGTGTTAATATTGCTATAATGTTTATTATAATATTCCCTAGGAATTTGGAGGTGACTGTGACCCATATCAGGAAAGAAAATATATTTTACATAATTTAAACGAAGGGCACTTTCTATATGAAGAATCACTGATTTTAAAAAGTGTTCAGGGAAAATTACAGATATTTTATCATTTTGACTTATAAAGCTTTGAGTTTTTGGATGGTAGCCTGCTCGATTAAAAAGACGCTCTGTTTGGTTGTAAACTGTTTTATAAAGAGCATCAATTTCAGGGACTAAAGCATTAGACTTAAACATATCCATAAAAAAATGGGGCTCATTACTTAGTTTAGGTGTGCAGCGAGTTTTAGCAATTTTTATTTTGTTTTCAAGCGAGAGTTTATTACTAGTTTTCCCTAGAGATATTTCTGATAAAAAGCTTATTCCAAGTAAAATTGATGCTAGTATTTTAATCTTCATAAAGGGTCTTCCCTCCAAGCCTTACATATAACATGTATTTCGGATTTTTAGCAAAAAGCAAATTTTTATTAACTCTATAAAAAAATATTATAAATATCTAATGGTGCGCTTTTTGATGCTTCATTAAAGAAAATAATATAGAATTCGAGGAATAAAAATAGGAATTTATATGTTTTTTTTCTTTTTAGTAATACTTGGCTTAAATGGTTTTGCTTGCGTGCATAAAAGCTCAAGAAAACCTGCTAGTACTAGTCTAGCAACGGGAGGAGACCTGGTCTTTACGTCGGGGGAAGAAAATCTTAGTTTTCAAGGGGAACCAAACATTACAGGGAATCCAGACTTAGTAGAACCATATCCTCCTAGGGGAGCAGCGTTTACTAAAAGTCTTACTCACTCTAGAAATCTTACTAATGAAAATTTTTTAAATTTTAGTTTGATTCAAAAAGCCAACCATATTCATGATATTGCATCAATTATAATTGAGACTCATAACTTTGATTATAGTCCTCGAATAATAACGTGTAAAATTTATAAAGAATCAACTTTTAATCCACAAATTGAGGCAAAGCATACTTCAGCAAAAGGAATATCACAGGTTACAGATGGCACAGTAGGGGCTGTTTTTTCTCAAAAAACTCGAATAGGATTTGAATTTAAAACACCAGGATTTCAAAATATTAAAGAAAAATCTGAATTTATAAAGCGTATGGCAGGATCGATGAATGCTCAAATTGAGTTAGGTATTGCTGTTTTAAAGCTTAAGAGCGTTGAGTCAGGCTCTTTAAGAATTAAAACTCTTTTAAGAAGGTATTATGGACACAAAAAACAAATCTGTAATAAAGATTATGCAAATAGGATTTTTGATTGTGCACTTTGTATTAAGAGGTTAAAGGGAATTTCAAAAAAATGTTTAAAGAAGGCGGGGGGAGCAAAGAATGGTTGTGGTTAAAATTATCGTAGTAGCTTTAGTGTTCATGGCAGTAACAAATGTTTTTGCTTGGAGTATGCGTAGTGAGTATGAACCGGTGCCGGGGAAAACTATAAAAAGAACAGTTTTGAAATTTTGGGGTGATGGTGTACAAAGCGAATATAGATCTGTTAATGCACCGTATTTAATGAGCGCAAGAAAGCAGTTAAAATTACAATCTAGGCAGAATGTTTTTATAACGGTTTGGGGCTTAGGGGCTCAATCAGTGATGTATAGGGTTTTTAACCCTTCTATAAAGAGAGAAAAACCTATTTGTGAGCTGTGGTCAGCTTCTGACAAGTTTAAACACCGAATTAAAGAGGGTAAACTTCAGATTAAGGTTCTTAAAAGCTCAAAGCCAAAGCCTATGTGGAAGTGGGAAAGTTGTAGTTAGGCAAAAAGGTTAAATGTTATTGGATAGGCTTAGTGTTAAAAAGGATCAGTAAAAAATGGCTCAGGTGGAGAGACTCGAACTCCCGACAAAGTGATTAACAGTCACCTACTCTACCGACTGAGTTACACCTGAACAAAGAAAATAATCTAATCTGTATTAAAAGTTTTTGTCAATGTGAGATTGAGGGAAAAACTTGTCTTTTTAGTTTTGTAGTCGAAGAGGAGCTTTTTTTAAGTATAATTTTAAAAAAGAGGTTCTTAATTAGAGGACCTTGTAGCTGGGATGATAAACTGTGGTTGTTTTTTAGAGGCGTTTTTTTTAATTAATTGATACTTATAATAGCTTAGACCGGCAAAAGACATACATAGTAGTATAATTTTGATGATCCAGGGACTCTTTGCAAAATGCCGCGCTTGTAAGAGATGGTGAAATTCTTTGGGTTTTGGTTTAGCCATATGTTTATTGAAAGCTATTTTTTGCGTACATACAAGAATAAGGTTTTAAGTTTTAAGGCTCTCTTTTTTTGCATGAAGTATAAAAGGTTATGAAGTTTTTAAAAGGCTTAATTCTTAGATTTAATCATTAATATTCATTAAAGGTATTTATTTAATCTGACAAAAGTATGAGAATTTATTTAGTTTAAAGTATTAAACTTAAAGGTTTAGTTTTTTAAAACCGGACTTTAGGCTGTATATACAATATGAATTAGTTAGAGCATTGACTGTAGTTTGTTATTTGTAAGGCTTACTGTGATGAGGTGGTATGGTGTAGTAAGTCTTTTTTATATTTTGGTAATGGGTTTGTTTTATCAAGGTTATGTAGAGAAAAAGCAGTTTAATTACCCATCAAAAACTTTCTTTCAAATTTACGGTCTAGATGTTTCCCACCATCAGGGTAAAATCAATTGGGATGAGGTTGGCAAGACAGATTTTAAATTCGTATATATTAAGGCAACGGAGGGAGAATCTTTTAAAGACCCTAATTTTTTAAAAAACTATAGAAAAGCAAAAAAGCAAAAAATGATTGTAGGGGGTTATCATTTTTGGACTTTTTGTAAAACTGCTCAAGAGCAAATCAAGAATATACAAGCGGTGATTCCATATTCTGCAGGAGACTTAATTCTTGCCATTGATATGGAGTCAGTTTACTCCTGTGGGAAGAAGAAAAGTCATGATAGAGTTACTCGAGATTTAGAAAAAATCAATGAAAGGCTTTTTAAAATTTATGGTGTTTATCCAGTGATTTATACAACTGGTGAATTTGTAAAGGTTCACCCTGAAATTTTAAAATTTCCAAATATATTTTGGCAACGCTCTTTATTTGGACCACCGTTATATAAAAGAAAATGGGGTATTTGGCAGTATTATAATAGAGCTAAAGTTAAAGGAATTAAGGGAGGGGTTGATGTGAATGTTTTTAATAGTAAATTGCTTTTTAGTAAAATTATTCAAAAGTAAATATTATAGTTTGTTAGGAATTAACTGCTGTTATAGCTTAACAAATGTTATCTATGTAAATTAGAATTTAGTGTTAAAGAAAAAAATATCTAAAGGGGTTATTTTCTTGTGTTTGCTTTTTAGTGGTTCATAGTAAAAACCTTATTAAGATAAAGTGGTCACTATTTTTCGAGGATTTTAAGTTTATCAATTTTTGAGTATTTAACGTTATTAATGAATTTTAAAATAATGGCGGAGGAGGGGGGATTCGAACCCCCGGTACGATGTTACTCGCACGACAGATTAGCAATCTGCTGGTTTCAGCCACTCACCCACTCCTCCACAAAGTGGTAGTCTAGTTAATTAAAGACAAAATTTTGCCATTAAATCAAAGGGCAATCAATCCACTTATTAATAATTTTCAGGGAAGAGCTTTCTTTCAATGGTTTCAATTACTGTATGAATGATTTTTATGTGCATTTCCTGAACACGACCCGAATCATCTGCTGGCACCACGATAGGAACATCCACCATATCTTTAAGTTTTCCACCTGTTTTACCAAGTAAGCCTATGGTTTTCATGCCAATTCTTTGCGCTGTTGTAACAGCCTTTATAACATTTACTGAATTTCCACTTGTAGATAGCGCTACAAGAATGTCTTCAGACCTTCCTAAAGCTTTAACTTGTCTTGAAAAAATATACTCAAAGCCGTAGTCATTTGATGTACAAGTGACATGAGAAGCGTCACCAAGAGCTAAAGCACCTAAGGGGCGTCTTTTTTTTAAAAACTGGCCTGTTAGTTCTTCAGCAAAATGCATAGCATCGCAATGACTTCCACCATTTCCACAAGATAAGGCTTTTCCATTGTTTTTATAGCATTCTAAAAGTATATCAGAAAAGTGCTCGCACTGTTTTATAAGTTCATCACAACTTATAAAGTCTTTAATTATAGACTGGGCTTTTAATAGATTATTTTTCCAAATATTCATTCTATGTAACTATTGCAGCAGGTTTTATTGATTTTCAACCATTTTATGATAGTGATATTTTTAATTTTGCGCGCTCGTAGCTCAGCTGGATAGAGTACCTGACTACGAATCAGGTGGTCGGAGGTTCGACTCCTTCCGGGCGCGCCATTTTAATTTATAAACTATGTTTTAGGATGGACACAATTATTTTAATTTGAGTTGACTCCAGAAGCTTTTATGCCAGTTTAAATTTTTTATCCCAACTGTTTGAACATCTTTGCTCTCATTAAAGCTGTTAAAGAGCTTGTCCCATAAAATAATAGAGAATCCAAAGTTAGAAAGGGCAAGTTTTGAATCTGTACTATGGTGAATTCTATGTAATTTAGGAGTAAATAAAAATTTTTCAATGACCTTATTGATATCCTCTTTAAGTTTGATATTTGAGTGATTAAACAAAGAGCAGGAACTTAAAAAAACTTCAAACCATATAAAGTTTCTTAATGAAACACCTAGTAAGATAATTATAAAGCCTTTCCATAAAGCTGAAATAAATATTTCTAAAAAATGAAACCGTACAGCGGTTGATACTGTCATTGCGTTATCTGAATGGTGCACTTTATGAATTTTCCAAAACCAGGGCCATTTATGAGAAGCACTATGCTGGATGTATAGGGCTAAATCAAAAACAATAAAGGTTATAATTAGGTTTAACCAATTAGGCGTATTTATTTGATAGAAAAGTCCCCATTTTAAAAAATTAGAAAGTTCAAAAAAGTTTTTACCTGTTATATAAAAAAACATGAAAAGAAAAATTTGGGATATAAAAACATGAAAGAAATTATGAAAAAATCTTTTAAAGGTTTCGATATTATCTTTTTTTAATGGTCTCCACTTTTGAAGAAGAAGAAAGGTTATTAGAAAAAAAATGAATATTAATATTCTATAAAGATTATCCATGGCGATATTGTAACAGTTTAAAAGATGTTTAAGCTAGCCGTTTTTATTAAAATCACCCTAGAGCAGATATTGAAAATTTAAGCTTTGGATTGTCTCGCTCTAGCCAGTTTAAATCCCATTCTGATTGAAGTAGTATAACGGGAAGCTCATAATTATCTAAAAAGACCCTGTCTATACCCTTAGGGCAGTCATAGAAAGGTTTTTCAGTTTCTTTATCAAAGACCCACCTAGCTATTTTAAAATCAAGTCTTTCAAGTCTAGAATTTATATTATACTCGTCTTTAAGCCTACGTAAAAGAACTTCAAACTGAAGCTCTCCAATAACACCAAGAATAGAGTCTTGCTTTCCGATATTAGGATCGAAAAAGAATTGAATCAGACCTTCTTCTACTAAATGCTGTAAAGCTTCATTCATTTTCTTACGTTTTAAAGGATCTTTTATACTCACTCGGCCAAAGAGTTCAGGAGCAAAGCGAGGAATAGGCTCAAACTCTATCTTTTTTTTCAATGTAATTGTATCGCCTATTTGAAAGTTTCCAGTATCGCTAACTCCTATAATGTCTCCAGAAAATGCTTGATCAATGGTCTCTCGATCTCCAGCAATAAATTGATTTGCATAAGAAAGTCTTAGATCTCTTTTTAGCCGTTGATGAGTTACTTTCATTCCTCTTTTAAAAACACCACTACAAATTCTTATAAAAGCCACACGATCTCTATGATTTTTATCCATATTAGCTTGAATTTTAAAGACAAAACCTGAGAAGTCTTTTTCTTTAGAATCTAACTCTCCAATTGAAGTTTTACGTGGGCGAGGTGATGGTGCATATTTACAAAAAAGATTTAAAAAAAGATCAACACCCCAATTGTTTTTTGCAGAGCCAAAAATCATGGGACTCACTTCACCCCTTAAAAACTCTTTTGGATCAAACAATCCTAAAGTTCCGTCTAAAAGTTCAATGGACTCTATATATGTATTATAAACTTCACTGTCGTTTATACGTTCTTTAATTAAAGGATCATTAAAATCACTAACATTTACAATTTCAGGTTCAATTCTACCACGAGTAAAAAAGTACACTTTCTTTTTTTCTCGATGATATAAGCCTTTAAATCTATTTCCAATACCTATGGGCCAGGTAATAGGGAAGCACTTCATTTCTAAAGTCTTTTCAACATCATCAATAAGATCTAAAGGATCTTTACCTTCTCTATCCATTTTATTAGCAAAAGTAAAAATAGGCATTTTTTTAAGTTTACATACTTCATAAAGTTTTCTTGTTTGAGTTTCTACTCCCTTTGCTGCATCTATAAGCATAACAGCAGAGTCTGCTGCAATTAAAGTTCTGTATGTGTCTTCAGAGAAATCTTTGTGCCCTGGAGTATCTAAAAGATTAATCCTTAAGCCCATATGATCAAAACTCATTACTGAAGATGTTATAGAAACCCCTCTTTCTCGCTCCATAGCCATCCAATCAGAAGTCACAGCTTTTGATCCTTTTTTACCTTTAACTTCACCAGTTGAGCGAATCACGCCACTAGCATAGAGAATTTTTTCTGTTATAGTGGTTTTACCAGCGTCTGGATGAGAAATAATTGCAAATGTTTTACGTCGATTGACCTCTTCTATAAAGCTCATACTTTACGTGTAGCATATTCTATGTTATGAATACAAAAGTTATGGCGGATAAAACTGATAAATATGATGAAAATGTGGAAGGTAAATTCTATGTTGACCGTTCATGTATTGCTTGTGATGCCTGCGTAACAACAGCGCCGAATAATTTTGGAATGGATGAAGAAGATGGCCACTCTTTTTTAATAAAACAGCCTACAGATGAAGAAGAAATTGAAATGTGCGAAGAAGCAATGGAAGGCTGTCCTGTTGAAGCTATTGGTGATGATGGAAGTAATGATTAAATGCTTTGTTTAAAAAAAACAAAGCATCTAGATCCTTTATTTAAGAAATATGGGTGTTATTATACTTTTCTTAGTGAGTAGTACTCTGTGAATAAACCTGATTGAAAAGGGAATGGAATTGCTTCAACTCCTGGTACACTAATAACTTTTCCAATTTCAGTATTTTCCTTAGTTTCTTTTATAAGATATGCGGGAACTTCCATTCTTGGACTGTCTTTAGCATGCAAGTAAGCTTGATGTTGTAAAGATTTAGCTCTAATTGAAATTTCATCTCCAACATTTAAAACAGCTGATGAGATATCATGTTTTTTGCCATTTAAAACGATATGTCCATGTGAGATTAGTTGTTTGGCAGCAGGAATACTTGGAGCAAATCCAAGCCTAAAAACAACATTATCTAAACGAAGCTCTAAGCGTCCAGCTAGTTTGTTTACCCAATTTGAAGAAGTGCCACTTTTAGAGTCTCTAATAAAACGTCTAAGTTGTTTTTCACGTAGGCAGTAGTTTTTCATAACTTTTTGTTTTTCTTCTAATTGAAGCCCATAGTTTGAGTATTTTCTTCTTTTTGCCCCGTGCTCACCTGGTGGATAAGGTTTTCTTTCTAAAGCACCGGCTTTGCTTAAGCCAGGTAGTTCGGAACCTAATCTGCGTTGAGTCTTAAAACGTGGCGTAGCTCTTTTTTTTGCAGCCATTTTGTATCCTTCCATAGGGTCAGTTAAGACCGGAATTAAGTTTTAAAATTCCTGGGAAATTACCAGAAGCGGTGGTTAAACCACTGATAAAGTAAAGGGTCAAGAAAGATAATGGGCACAGAAAAGGTTTTTCTTGTTCTCTAACATACAGCGTGTTAAGTCTTTTTGTTCTTAATTGACTTCTTGCTGGGATATGAGTTCTGGCCAATGACCAAAAGGAGACCTGAAATGGCATTAAAGTTTAAGAAATCTCAAGCTATGTGTTTATATGAAAGTATTATTATTATGAATCCTACGGCTTTAGAAGAAGAACAAAAGGCTTTATTTAAAAAAAATAAAGAAATTATACAAAGCTTTGGAGGATCGGTTTACTCTGTAGAAATTTGGGGAAAACGTCCTCTTGCAAATCATATTAAAAAACATCAGATGGGAACGTACTTTCATAGTTATTTTACTGCAGGACCTGATGTTATTGTTGAACTTGAAAGAACTATGAAAAACAATGAGAAAGTTTTAAGATACATGCACTCAGGGCTTAATGGAGCTCAATCTATTGAAAAACATGCTGAGAATTTTAAGCAAATCTTAAAAGAATCTACTGAGAGAGTGCAAGAGGCTGAACTTAGAATGCAGAAAAAAAGAGCCGCACGTACACAAAGAGGATCAAATAAAGGTCGTGAAAGTGGGGGCAATAGTTATGAGAGACTTTAAAAGAGGTATTTGAAATGAAAGTTATATTAAATCAAGATGTTAAAAATTTGGGGAAAATTGGTGAAATGGTTCTTGTTAAGGCTGGTTATGCTAGGAATTTTCTTTTCCCAAGAAAACTTGCTTGTGAAGCTACAGAAAAACGAATTAAAGAATTTAAACACCTTCAATCAGTAGCACAAGTTCAACAAGCAAAAGCTATTGAAGGAAGAAAAGAGACACTTTTAAAAATTCAAGGTCAAACAGTTCTGTTTTACGTTGAAGCAAGCTCTGATGAACAATTGTTTGGATCTATAGGAGCTCTTGATATTTGTAGAAAACTTGAAGAAATAGGTTTTTTAGTAGATAAAAAAGATATTGTATTAGAAGATGTGATTAAAGTTTTAGGCCAACACAAAGCTAAAGTGGTATTTGGCAAAGACCTTGAAGCTGAAATTACAATCTCTGTTGGAAGAAAAATTAAAGAAGAAAAGGCCTAATACTTTAGGATATGTAAAATAAGGAAGGCTTAAAGTTTTTAATAAAACATTTGCTAAAAAACTTTAAATCTTAACTAAAGTTTCATAAGGACCCTTCTTCTTTAGCTTTATCGTCACTAATAAAGACGCTTAAAAAACAATAAACTCTCTGCCGCTAGCTCTGATTTATTCTTACTTAAATCCCAGGCCTTCTTAAACCTTCTTCTGGCATCCATCATACACCCAAACCTTAGAGCTAAATCTTTTTCAATCTGGTTACAATAAGAATGCTCATCTGCTTATAAAACTCCAGTATAACCCCCTAAAAGCCTCTCACCCCAGGACTTCTCTTTTTTTCTCCTAAAACTTCAACCCTAGTTTCATCAATTCCTATATAATCTTCATCAAACATTCGCTCTTCTAAAACATTATAAAGAGGCATCAGTTTTCTAGAAATATTTATCAGCCAACTTGCTATCACTCCTCTTTTTAATGTGATCCCATAAAGTTTATACAGATCTTCTAGCCTATAAAGTGGAAGATGCTGAAAGTATTTACTAAACCCGAGTTCGGACTTTTCCAAGAATCTAAGTATAAATAAAAGATCACCTTAAGCCTTTTGTAAGATGTAGTTTTTTTTTAATCTGATCTGAAAAAAGGAGCTGGGAATGATTAAAGAGAACCAAATTATAGAGATTTTTACTCTTGTTGACGATTTTATTTTAGGACTAAATTACGAGCAGCGCAAACTCACACCCGGCAAAAGGAAGAGGGAGTTTTCCCCCTGCGTTATCTGAATCTAAAGTTATCACAATTTGTTTGTTATTCCAGTTTTCTGGTTTTAGAAATTTTAAAGCTTTTTATATAGGCTATGTTTTAAAATTTCTAAAACCTTATTTCCCAAAACTCTTGTCCTATAATAGGTTTGTAGAACTTAAAAAATATTGAGCACCTTAACTCTTTATTTTCCTAAACTCACTCATGGAATCAAATTACAGGAATATCTATTCTAGACTCAAGCCCCGTGAGTGTTTGTAACAACAAAAGAATCAGTCGCCATAAAACCTTTAAGGGGCTTTGAAAACGTAAAAAATTAACAATGGGCTGGTTCTCTTTAGTTTTAAAGTTCATATCATTATTTCTCATAAAGAAGAGCTCCTAAACTTCACTATGACCCCAGGAAACGTCCATGATACAAAACCTTTAGAGAATCTTACAGATGGTTTGTTTGGAAAGCTTTTTGGAGATAAGGGGTATATCTTAAAAGAACCTCTTTAAAAAAAACTTATGGCTAAAGGTGTTTAAGTTAATTACTAATTTAAAATCAAATATGAAAAATAAGTTTGTACCACTTTTTGATAAACTTTTACTGAGAAAAAGATATATTGTTAAGACTGTTTTAGGAATTTTAAAGGAAGAGTTTCACATTGAACACTCTTAACATCAAAGTCTTAAAAAACTTTATAGTGAATCTTTTATCAGCATTAACTGCATATTGTCTGCGTCCTTTTAAACCAGCAATACGTGCTTAAACCCATGAAAATAGAGTGTTAAACCAGATTTAAAAAGTCCCAACTCGGGTTATATAAGAAACAGCTTCTAAAAGAACTTAACTCTTGTTAATGGCGACTTAACTACACATGTTACTAATATGAGCCATATGCATTGAGTAATGCAGCTTTAACAACCCCCTAACATCTCTGGTTGGAATACTTTTAAAGTTATTAATATGGATGGTGTACTTTTACAAAACATGCCGATAAGGAGGATTATGTTACTACGTCTGCTTTTAACCACATTATATTTAAGTTTGAAAAGCTGATTTTAATTATAAAAGTGCTTAGACTGTAAATTTCTTTATAAAATTATTATGTTTCAATAATAATTACGTTTATTATTAACAAGATAAGGACTGCTTTAGAATAATTACTCTATAAAAATATTTAATATTTAAAATATTCTTTTTTAATATCGCTTTAGATATTAAATAATCTTTATATTATACATATGCTGTTATTTTAACCAGCATCTAAGTTTAAAAGCTTATTAAGATAACAGCATATGTATTATATAAAGATATTTAAATCTAATATTTAAAAAGCGAATATTAAATATTAAGTTTTTTTTAAAGTATTTATTTGTATAGCAGTCCTTATTATTTAAATAAGAAAATCTTGTTAATTGAAACGTAACTAATTTTGCAACATTTTTATGTTATAAAGAAATTTACACTTAAGCACCATAGTTAAAATCAGCAGGTCAAACTCAAAAATAATGTGGTTTTAAGCAGAAATAGTAACATAATCCTCCTTATCGGCATCTCATACAAAAGCACAGATTTTAAATGAAAATAAAAATGTAGAATTAGAGCTAAAAAACTATTTAATTCCCTCTAATTGTTAAGCTTTTCATCCGAAATATACAATATGTATAGAGTATATGACTTATTAAAAAATTTCATAGAAATAAGTGTGAAAGCTCTAACTTTCTTCACAATTTTACTATTAACTCCCCATTCTCTAGCCACCCCAAGTTCTTTTGTTTTTCAAGGCCAAATTGTAAAACCCAATGGAGACGCTTTAGAAGAAAATAATGTCAGCTTTCTTGTTCAAGTTTTATCCTCCATGGATCATTGTCTTCTTTACGAAGAAAGTTTTAATCTTAATATGATAGGATCAAAGGGAGTTTTTAACTTAAACGTTGGGTCTGGAATAAACACAGGAAATGGAGGCTTAACAAATTTATCTAAAGCTTTAGACAATTCTTTTTTAAACAATAAAAGTCTTAGTTGTGCCTTTGGGTCTTCATACACTCCAACCTTAAACGATACAAGAAGGCTTAGAGTAACTTTTGATCATGGCAGCGGCCCTCTTACTTTAACAAATGATCATATAATTCACAGTGTGCCCTATGCTCAGTATGCCGGCAAACTTGGTGGAAAAGCTGTTAATGATTTTATTCAAGTAAGTCGTGGTGTTACTCAAAGCAATTTAGAGACCGTGTTTGATAATGATGCCAATCAAAGAGAGCTTATGGCTTTAATTAATGGCAGCTCTAATCAATACTCCCCATTAAGCATCAGTGGAGCTAGCTCTTTACCGAGTTTTTCAAGCTCTCATCCACCACCTAATTCTCAGGCAGGAGATATTTGGTATAACTCTACAAATAATCAAATCATGTACTACAATGGATCAGCAGCCACTGTTGTTGGTAAAGGTAGTGGAACTGTAACCAGTATTACAGCAGGAAGTGGCTTAAGTGGTGGAACCATTACAAACAGTGGTACAATTTTAATTGCACCAGGGGGTGTTTTAAACAGTCATCTTGCAAGTGGTATTCATGCAAATAAAATCACAAGTGGAATTCTACCAAGCTCAGTGGTTCCCACAGGAACTGACAATACAAAACTTCCTCTTACAGGAGGGGTTTTATTAGGTGACCTTAATCTTAATAATAATCAGATTCTAAACACAAGTCATATTATGCAAAACCCAGGAAGTACCATGACCTTAGGTTCTTATACGAATTTAGAAGAAGTTAGTCTTTTAGGATCTATGAACATGAGCAATGCTGGGGCTACTTGGTACAATAGTGACTCTGGAGCGCTTAAGTATTGGAATGGTGTTAGCTTAGAAGTTTTAAGCACCTTAAGTAGTGCATCAAGTGTTTTAGTCAATGCTCCTTTAACCTCTTCAGGTGGTAGCAACCCAACAATAAGCATCAACCTTGGTAGGGGTTTATACAACAACAGTGGAAACATAGATTTAGATTTAGATTCTTCTGGGGGTTTAGAGTTTAATATAAATAAATTAAAAGTAAAAGTAGGAAGTGGTTTAAAAATTACGCCAAGGGGTTTAGAAGCAGATATAGGAAGTGGTTTAGGACAGCTCATGCAAGTGGACACTCTTCCTGTGTGTACTAGTGGGGAAAAGATTCAACGAAACCCTGGTGCTATAATAAGCTATTCTTGCGTGGCTGATATTGATACAGACACAGACACAAGTCTTTTAGGAAGCCAGGCTCAAGGGGATCTTACAGGAACCTACCCAAACCCTAGTCTTACACCAACGGGTGTAACCCAAGGGGCGTACCCAAAAGTTAGAGTTGATGTTAAAGGAAGAGTGGTTGAGGGTTTAAGTTTATTAAAATCTGATATACCAGATTTAAATGGAGAAAAGATCACTTCAGGAACCATTAGCACAGCTAGATTAGATGTTGGCACAGGGAGCAATCAGCTTATTAAGCTTGATAGCTCTTTAAGACTGCCTGCTGTTGATGGAAGTCGGCTTATAAACTTACCAAGTAGTGCTGATAATATGGGAGATAGCGTAGCTCGATTAAATATAAATCTTAACCAAAATTATTTAAGTGGAGACGGTGATAATGAGGGAATTATTATTGATGCTAGTGGAAGGGTTGGAGTTGGTAAGGCTAGTCCTGAGGCTTTATTAGACGTTGCTGGAACAGCAAGAATAACACAAATTTGTGATGAAAGAGGAGCAAATTGTAAGGATGTGTCTGAAGGTTGGAGTTTAGCAAGTCTGGCGGCAAACACGGTGACCTACACTCCATTTGGAAACATTCAGGCTACAGATGTAGAAGGTGCACTTAATGAACTTGAATCTAGAAAAGCTCCAATAACTAGAACTATTAGAACGGCTTTAAACAGTGGATTAAGTGGAGGTGGAGATTTATCGACTAATAGAAGTTTAAGTGTAGACATTAACAAAACTACAGAAAAAACTACGGCTGATTCTTTAGACAGTGTTTTAATATATGATGTTTCTCAAAGTAGTCTTAAAAAAATAACACATTCAAACTTTTTAAACGGTTATTTAAAAGCTTCTTTAGGAAAAAGTCGAGGCAACGCAATGGATGCTGGTGGGGTGCCTAGTTGTGAAAGCAATGAAAAACTTCAAATGAGTAATGGCCCTATTTATTCCTGGTCATGTGAAGTTGATCAAAACACAAGTCTTTTAGGAAGCCAGGCTCAAGGGGATCTTACAGGAACCTACCCAAACCCTAGTCTTATACCAACGGGTGTAACCCCAGGGACGTACTCAAAAGTTAGAGTTGATGTTAAAGGAAGAGTGGTTGAGAGTTTAAGTTTATCAGAAAATGATATACCAGATTTAAATGGAGAAAAAATCACTTCAGGAACCATTAGCACAGCTAGATTAGATGTTGGCACAGGGAGCAATCAGCTTATTAAGCTTGATAGCTCTTTAAGACTGCCTGCTGTTGATGGAAGTCGGCTTATAAACTTACCAAGCAGTGCTGATAATATGGGAGATGGTATAGCTCGATTAAATATAAGTCTTAACCAAAATTATTTAAGTGGAGACGGTGATAATGAGGGAATTATTATTGATGCTAGTGGAAGGGTTGGGGTTGGTAAGGCTAGTCCTGAGGCTTTATTAGACGTTGCTGGAACAGCAAGAATAACACAAATTTGTGATGAAAGAGGAGCAAATTGTAAGGATGTGTCTGAAGGTTGGAGTTTAGCAAGTCTGGCGGCAAACACAGTGACCTACACTCCATTTGGAAACATTCAGGCTACAGATGTAGAAGGTGCACTTAATGAACTTGAATCTAGAAAAGCTCCAATAACTAGAACTATTACAACGGCTTTAAACAGTGGATTAAGTGGAGGTGGAGATTTATCAACTAATAGAAGTTTAAGTGTAGACATTAACAAAACTACAGAAAAAACTACGGCTGATTCTTTAGACAGTGTTTTAATGTATGATGTTTCTCAAAGTAGTCTTAAAAAAATAACACATTCAAACTTTTTAAACGGTTATTTAAAAGCTTCTTTAGGAAAAAGTCGAGGCAACGCAATGGATGCTGGTGGGGTGCCTAGTTGTGAAAGCAATGAAAAACTTCAAATGAGTAACGGCCCTATTTATTCCTGGTCATGTGAAGTTGATCAAAACACAAGTCTTTTAGGAAGCCAGGCTCAAGGGGATCTTACAGGAACCTACCCGAACCCTAGTCTTATACCAACGGGTGTAACCCCAGGGACGTACCCAAAAGTTAGAGTTGATGTTAAAGGAAGAGTGGTTGAGGGTTTAAGTTTATTAAAATCTGATATACCAGATTTAAATGGAGAAAAGATCACTTCAGGAACCATTAGCACAGCTAGATTAGATGTTGGCACAGGGAGTAATCAGCTTATTAAGCTTGATAGCTCTTTAAGACTGCCTGCTGTTGATGGAAGTCGGCTTATAAACTTACCAAGCAGTGCTGATAATATGGGAGATGGTATAGCTCGATTAAATATAAATCTTAACCAAAATTATTTAAGTGGAGACGGTGATAATGAGGGAATTATTATTGATGCTAATGGAAGGGTTGGAGTTGGTAAGGCTAGTCCTGAGGCTTTATTAGACGTTGCTGGAACAGCAAGAATAACACAAATTTGTGATGAAAGAGGAGCAAATTGTAAGGATGTGTCTGAAGGTTGGAGTTTAGCAAGTCTGGCGGCAAACACGGTGACCTACACTCCATTTGGAAACATTCAGGCTACAGATGTAGAAGGTGCACTTAATGAACTTGAATCTAGAAAAGCTCCAATAACTAGAACTATTAGAACGGCTTTAAACAGTGGATTAAGTGGAGGCGGAGATTTATCAACTAATAGAAGTTTAAGTGTAGACATTAACAAAACTACAGAAAAAACTACGGCTGATTCTTTAGACAGTGTTTTAATGTATGATGTTTCTCAAAGTGGTCTTAAAAAAATAACACATTCAAACTTTTTAAACGGTTATTTAAAAGCTTCTTTAGGCACAAGTCGAGGCAACGCAATGGATGCTGGTGGGGTGCCTAATTGTGAAAGCAATGAAAAACTTCAAATGAGTGAAGGTCCTATTTATTTATGGTCATGTGTGACAGACACAAGTCTTTTAGGAAGCCAGGCTCAAGGGGATCTTACAGGAACCTACCCGAACCCTAGTCTTATACCAACGGGTGTAACCCAAGGGACGTACCCAAAAGTTAGAGTTGATGTTAAAGGAAGAGTGGTTGAGGGTTTAAGTTTATTAAAATCTGATATACCAGATTTAAATGGAGAAAAGATCACTTCAGGAACCATTAGCACAGCTAGATTAGATGTTGGCACAGGGAGCAATCAGCTTATTAAGCTTGATAGCTCTTTAAGACTGCCTGCTGTTGATGGAAGTCGGCTTATAAACTTACCAAGCAGTGCTGATAATATGGGAGATGGCAGGGCTCGATTAAATATAAATCTTAACCAAAATTATTTAAGTGGAGACGGCGATGATGAAGGAATCACTATTAACAATAATGGTGATGTTTCTGTCTCTGGAAGCATTTCTACTCCAGGATCTATTAGTACATCTACTGTTACATTTTTAAAAAAAGTTGGAACAGTTACAACCCCTTGTGACAGTTTAACTGAGGGTACTTTAAGGTATAATTCTTTAGGAAAAAAACTGGAGTTTTGCGATGGGGTAGTGTGGAAAACTTTTTTAAGTAACAATGATCCAACAATTTCTATTACAAACTCTTTAAGTGGATCTTACATTAATTCTATTAATGAGGGGGGTTTTAGGGTTTTAGGAACATGTTCTGAAGATGGTGAGCTTATCACATTTTCACATGGTACAAGCTTTATTACTTGTTCTAATAAAAGCTTTAGTGGTGATATTGATTTTTCAAGCCTAAGTGATGGTCCACTTTCACTAACTGCTAGTATCACAAACATTGCTGGAAATTCTAAAACTTCAGGTGTTTTAAATCTAATAAAAGATACTAAACCCCCTATTGTCAGTATTGGAAGCCATATAATAAGCAGTTCAAATTCTATAGACTTTCCCATAACTGTAAGCCAAGACTTTAGTAGTATAAACCTAGAAAAGAGCAATGTCAGCCTTACTGGAGCTACTACAGGTTGCACAGTTTTAGTAACAAATGGAACAACTATTAATCCAAGTATTAGGATTTCAGACTGCAGTGATGAAACCGGAAATATTCAAATTACAATCGCCTCTGGTGTTGCACAAGATGCAGCCGGAAACCTGTCTGATGTAGTTAGTTTAAGCACTGAAATACAAAATTTAGGAACCCCTTTTACAGCTAAATTTAGTATTTATGGTAGTGATTTAAATTTAAATCTTAGGTTAAATTCTTCTTATACATATAACTTTATGGTTCATTGGGGGGATGGAACCTCGGGAGTTGTTACTTCATCAAGTGATTTAGATAAAAATCATACTTATTCATCTTCAGGGACTTATATAGTTAAAATCACTGGGCGCTGCCCATATCTTAACTTTCGTGATAGCGAGCAAATAATTGAGGTTACAGAATTAGGAGACACAGGGTGGGAAAGTTTTAGTCATATGTTTTATAAAGCAGATAACTTAACTCTTGTTAATGGTGGCTCAACTAGACATGTTACTAATATGAGCTTGATGTTTTATGATGCAGCTTTAGCTAACCCTGACACCTCTAACTGGGACACTTCTAAGGTTACTAGTATGAGCTGGATGTTTTTTAGTGCAGATTTAGCTAACCCTGACACCTCTGACTGGGACACTTCTAAGGTTACTAATATGAACGGGATGTTTTATGGTGCAGATTTAGCTAACCCTGACACCTCTGACTGGGACACTTCTAAGGTTACTAGTATGAGCTCTATGTTTTATAATGCAGATTTAGCTAACCCTGACACCTCTGACTGGGACACTTCTAAGGTTACTAGTATGAGCTCTATGTTTAATAATGCAGCTTTAGCTAACCCTGACACCTCTGACTGGGACACTTCTAAGGTTACTGATATGAGGTCTATGTTTAATAATGCAGATTTAGCTAACCCTGACACCTCTGACTGGGACACTTCTAAGGTTACTGATATGAGCTCTATGTTTTTAAGTGCAGCTTTAGCTAACCCTGACACCTCTAACTGGGACACTTCTAAGGTTACTGATATGAACTGGATGTTTTCTGATGCAGATTTAGCTAACCCTGACACCTCTAACTGGGACACTTCTAAGGTTACTGATATGAGCTCTATGTTTTTAAGTGCAGCTTTAGCTAACCCTGACACCTCTGACTGGGACACTTCTAAGGTTACTAATATGAACGGGATGTTTTCTTATGCAGCTTTAGCTAACCCTGACACCTCTGACTGGGACACTTCTAAGGTTACTAGTATGAGCTCTATGTTTTATAATGCAGATTTAGCTAACCCTGACACCTCTGACTGGGACACTTCTAAGGTTATTTATATGAACTCTATGTTTTATAATGCAGATTTAGCTAACCCTGACACCTCTAACTGGGACACTTCTAAGGTTATTTATATGAACTCTATGTTTTATAATGCAGATTTAGCTAACCCTGACACCTCTAACTGGGACACTTCTAAGGTTACTAATATGAGCTTGATGTTTTATGATGCAGATTTAGCTAACCCTGACACCTCTGACTGGGACACTTCTAAGGTTACTGATATGGGGAGTATGTTTAATAATGCAGCTTCTTTTGATCAAGACATCAGTTCATGGAATGTTTCTAACGTTCTCGATTGCGGCAGTTTTTCAAGCCGAACTTTAACTTCTTGGACTCGTGCTGAAAAACCTAATTTTACACGTTGTAGCCCTGGTTATTAATTTATTTTTTTTCTTATTCTGATTTGCTTCAGTTTGCTAAAGCACTTACTTATAAACACTCAATTAAAAAAACTTTCGTTTTTATATAAATTGAACTTTTTCACCGTGAAAGAAAAGGTCTACCTTACTAGAAAAATAAACACCCTCATCGCCTATGGCAATAAAGTCCCCGTCTTTAATTCCATATAAAGGAGAACTGTGCAGTGAACTATAAGCAAGTAAGTCTTTAATCATATTTTTAGAGCTTTTATAATGAGGGCAAATCTCAAAGGGTAAAAGGTTTAGTCCTTTAAAGTCCTTCCTTTCAAGATTGCACTCATCAGCATCTTTTGAAGGAAAACACGCCATCATTAAACTTGGGCTTAATACTATCCCCCCAGCACTTAAACCTATAATTATTTTTCCATTATTTAAATGCTTCTTAAAAGTAGAGAAAAGTCTTTTTTTCTTAATATTATCAAAAAAATAAAAAGTGTTTCCTCCACCTAAAAAAACTATATCTGAGGTTTTGATTTTTTGTTTAATTTGATTTAGGCTTTCATTCTCTAATGCTGCTACTTTAAATTGTGTTGCACAAACATAGTTTTTAAAATCTTTTAGCATTTGTTTAATTTCATCTTTTAAACCCCAAGGCTCTGCCGGAATATAACAGATTTTTTTAAACTTTGGGTATTTTTCTTTTATATACCTTAATGCTTTTATATTATCAGAAGTGTTTACGCCAGAAAGAAGAATAATATTTTTGCTGCTCATTTAGTGCACAGTTTTATTTTGAACCTGCATATCTGTTAAAACCTTACCTCTAGCAATTTCTTCTTTTGTAGCATCTCGGATTTTTAAAATACTAATATTAAAAGTAAGATCTTCTCCAGCAAGTGGGTGATTTCCGTCAACTATAACAACCTGATCATCAAATTCTAAAACATGGAGCGCTACAGTTTCACCTTGAGGACCATGACTTTCAAACTTCATTCCTTTTACAATTTCTATTTCTCTTGGAAATAAACCTCGTTTCATTTCAACAACAAGTTCTTTTTTATATTTTCCATGGGCTTCTTCCGCTGAAAAAGAAAAATCCCCTTTAAAACCTTGGGTTTCACCTAATATACTGTTCTCTAAAGCTTTTAAAATTTGTCCATGACCTACTAGCAATTCGGCTGGATTGTCTGACGTTCTTGCTTCTATTATACGTCCATCGCCATTTATAATAGAGTATGATACTAATATTACAGTTCCATTTTTAACTACTTTAGCCTCTTGTATTTTTTTAGCCATCATTATTCACACTCCTGAGAAAATCTATCAAAGAATTTTTTATCTAACATTATACTCTTTTTCGTTAGTTTCATAAACTTATTTTTTGAAATCTTAGCTCCTCCAAGATCTTCTAGCAAAGGAGACAACATCTGTGTATCAATAAAGGACACTCCCATAATTTCAAGCCTTTTAACTAGGGAAATCAATGCCACCTTTGAAGCTCCTGACTCTAAAAAAAACATACTCTCACCTGAAATATACTTATCTGAGATCACACCATATACCCCACCAACTAGTTTTTTTTCAAATGTGTTTGTCTGTTTCCAGACTTCAACCGAGTATGCTTTTTTCATTTTAAAAAGCTTTGTATATGCTTTTTTTATTTCCTCATTAATCCATGTACCTAGTTGCTCTTTTCTTGGTGTTTCTCCACAAAGTTTAATTACATCTTCAAAATTTTGACAGAAACTGACTTTAAATTTTTTTTTTCTAAGTAGTTTTTTTAAGGAATTTGGTATGTGTAGGTTTTTAAATTCTAAAACTCCTCTACTTTGAGGTGAAAACCAAGGGATAGCCTCTTGTCCATCTATAGGCCATGGGAAAATAAGATTTTTATATGCTAGAATAAGGTCTTCTACTAGAATATTTTTTGTCACTGCTACTAAATCATCTTTTGCAACACTCAAACCTCTAATTCTCCAAAATATTCTTTTAAAAAGCTTTTAAAACTCTCATCTTTTAAACGTATGAGCTGGATAAGTTTGTATAGTTTTATTTGTTGATTCTTAATAAGTTCTTTACTTAAACCCTTGGCAACATCTGGAACATTTTTAACTAAAGCGGCTCCCTTGCGTAAGATTCCTTTTTCTAAAGTTAAACACTCCCACCTTATAAGAATATTGATAGCTGACTCCATCCTAAAGTCATATGAGTTATAAAAATTCATTTTCTTTTTAAGTTCATCAAGCCTGTTTATAGGGTAGCCCATTTTTTTTGTTTCACAGATTTTATGATGAATCCATCTAATGGTATCTGAATCAGGGTGTCCCCATTTAATAAAATCCATTTGTATTTGAATATCTTCTTGGGAATAAAATAAATAACAGTTAGAATTTTCACCGTCCCTTCCTGCTCTTCCAAATTCTTGCACATATGCTTCTATAGAGCCTGGTAGTTCAAAATGTATAACTGATCTAATATTAGGTTTATCCACCCCTAAACCAAATGCTGGTGTTGCCAGCATTAAATCACAGTCACCTTTAATAAATTTTTCTTGATTTTTACTTCTTACGTGGTTTGAAAGTTTTGAATGATATTTTACGTAATAAAGTCCAGTTTCTTCTAAAAATTTACCAAATCGTTCTAAGTTTTTAATAAGTGAAAAATAGATTAACCATGGGCCTTTTTCTATTTTAATGAGTTTTATAATATTTTTTCTTTTTTCTTCAAAATCAAAACACAGTTGAACATGGCAAAAAAGATTCTCTCTAAGGATTGAACCATAGTATTTAGATGTATTTTCTAAGTCTAAGCCTAGTATTTTAATTACATCCTCTTCTGTTTTTAAAGTCGCTGTTGCTGTACAGGCTAGTGTTGGAGGATTTCCTAAAAAACTTCTAATCTCACCAATTTTAGAATAATCTGGTCGAAAATCATGACCCCATTGAGAAGCACAATGTGCTTCATCTAAAACAAAAAAATCTGGTTTTTTATTGCTTAAAGCATTACAGAAATTTTTTTTTCCAAAACGCTCGGGAGTAACAAAAAATAAATTACAATAACCACTTAACCAAGATTCTAGTGAGGCCTTACGTTTTTTATTGTCTTGTTGAGAGTGCATACAGGAGGCTTTAATTCCAAAACTTTTAGCATTAGCTACCTGATCATCCATTAAAGCTATTAGTGGAGAGAGTACTAAAACAGAGCGATTTAATGCCAAATATTGATAAATCAAGCTTTTTCCACCTCCAGTAGGCTTTCTTAAAAAGATATTCTCGCCTAATTTCAATGCAGAGATTGCTTCAAACTGATGATCTTTGAAAAAATCATATCCAAAATGATTTTTAAGGGTTTGTAATTCTTCTGGTGTTGGGGGCTTAGGGATTGTTTTCATATATTCCATGCTTCCATTATTTTTAAATTCCTGCTAGATATTTTTGACTATTTAGTAGTATCAATATAATTGGGGGCTACTATATTTTTTAAGGAGAATCTCATGGCAAAAGTTTGGGACTTAAATACAGTCCGTAATATCGGTATCTCAGCTCACATTGACTCTGGTAAGACGACCCTTACAGAAAGAATTCTTTTTTATGGTGGTAAAATTCATGCTATCCATGATGTTCGTGGTAAAGATGGTGTGGGCGCAAAAATGGATTCTATGGAGCTTGAAAAAGAACGTGGGATTACAATTCAATCAGCTGCAACAAATGTTGATTGGAAAGATATTGAGATTAATATTATTGATACTCCAGGCCATGTAGACTTTACTGTTGAAGTTGAAAGATCGCTTCGTGTACTTGATGGCGCTATTTTAGTACTATGTGGTGTTGCAGGCGTTCAGTCACAGTCCATCACAGTTGATAGGCAGATGAAACGTTATAATGTGCCTAGAATTGCTTTTGTTAATAAGCTTGATCGCTCAGGAGCTAATCCTTTTAAAGTTATGGAGGCCTTAAGAGAAAAACTTCACCATAATGCTGTTATGGCTCAAATTCCAATAGGAGTAGAGGATAAGCATGAAGGTGTTATAGATTTAGTGGAAATGAAGGCTTACTACTTTAAAGGTGACAATGGTGAAAATCTTATAGAAGAAAAAATTCCTGCTGATTTAGTTAATCATGCTCAAGAGTATCGAAAAACGCTTATCTCAGTTGCTGCTGATTTTGACGATGCTGTTGGTGAAAAATTTTTAATGGAAGAAGAACCTACTCAGACTGAATTAAAAACAGCTATTAAAAAAGGGGTTTTATCTCTTAAATTAACACCTGTTTTTTGTGGATCTGCTTATAAGAATAAAGGCGTTCAAAAACTTCTTGATGCTGTTAAAGACTATCTTCCAAACCCTCTTGAAATTACAAACACAGGTTTAAATCAAAGTGATAATGAAAATGAAATTGTTCTTACTAATGATCCTGATGCGCCGCTAGTTGCTCTAGCCTTTAAACTTGAAGAGGGTCAGTACGGACAGCTTACTTATATGAGAATTTATCAAGGTACTCTTAAAAAAGGTGAGTTTATTTATAATATGGTTGGCCAGAAAAAAGTTAAAGTTCCTAGAATCGTTCGAATGAATTCAAATGAAATGCAAGATATTAATGAAGCAAAGGCTGGCGATATTGTTGCATTGTTTGGTGTGGACTGTGCTTCTGGTGATACTTTTACTGATGGGCGTGCAAATATCACGATGACTTCTATGTTTGTTCCTAATGCCGTAATTTCTTTAGCTATAGCGCCAAAAGATAAAGGTGGCGCATCTAATTTTACAAAAGCATTAAATAAATTTCGAAAAGAAGATCCAACTTTTAGGGTGCATAGAGATGAAGAGTCAGGACAAACAATTATTTCTGGAATGGGTGAGCTTCATTTAGAAGTTTATGTGGAGCGTATGAGGCGTGAGTTTAAAATTGAAGTTGAGACTGGACAGCCACAAGTTGCTTATAGAGAAACTATCGCCATTGCTGCAGACTACGATTACACTCATAAAAAACAAACTGGTGGATCTGGTCAATATGCAAAGGTTATTGGTTTAATTAAGCCTTTAGATCCGAACTCTGAGAGTCTTTATGAGTTTAATAGTAAAATAACTGGTGGGCGTATTCCTAAAGAGTATATAGGTGCTTGTGATAAGGGTTTTCAGGACCAAATGAAAAAAGGCACACTTATCGGTGCACAGGTTATAGGTGTTAGTATTGATTTAGTTGATGGGGCTTATCATGATGTGGATTCATCTGAGATGGCCTTTAAGATTTGCGCAATGGGTGCTTTTAAAGAAGCTTATGCAAAAGCCCAACCCTCAGCTTTAGAGCCTTTAATGAAAGTTGAAGTTTCTGCTCCCGAAGAGTTTCAGGGAAATGTTATGGGGCAAATCAACCAAAGACGTGGGATCATCCAAGGCTCTAATGCAGACGAAGGCTTTTCTACGGTAGAAGCTGAAGTTCCACTATCTGAAATGTTTGGTTATTCAACAGAGCTTCGATCAGCAACACAAGGCAAAGGTGAGTTTACTATGGAGTTTGCAAGATATGCTAAATGCCCGCATAATGTTCAAGATGAGCTTGCAAAAATCTATGCAGCCAAAAAAGCTAAAGAGAGTAAATAACAATATGATTTTATCTGACGGTACTATCACAGATTTATTAGCAGAGGGGACTTTAAAAGTAAGTCCGTTATGTAAAGAGTCCCTTCAACCAGCGTCTATTGATTTACGTTTAGGAACACATTACCTGAGCATTGAAGATCAATATATGTCATCAGGATGTATTTTGTTTTCTCAAGAAATTAAATATCGTGAGCTTAAGGGGGCTACAATGATCATTCCTCCTCATTCATTTTTATTAGCAACAACAATGGAGTACATTGAACTTCCTGACAACATGACAGCTTTTGTTGAGGGTCGTAGTTCTATTGGAAGAATAGGCTTATTCATTCAGAATGCTGGATGGGTTGACCCTGGCTTTAAAGGTGAAATCACTTTAGAGCTTTATAATGCAAATTCTTTACCTATTAAACTTGAGGCTGGAAGAAGAATTTGCCAGTTAGTCTTATGTTCTATGGATAAGGCGGCATTAAAACCATATAATGGAAAATACCAGGGGCAGAAAAAAACCACTGGAAGCCGTATTTTTCAAGATCTTTGAGCCAGTTTAGGGTTATTTCTTAATTTAAAAGCTATATTTAAGAATAAAGCTGTATTTAAGCTTTTATCTTTGTCTCTTTTTATTTACAAACCCTTAGAATATGTAGTAAATTGTTTCTCTAACAGGAGTATTTGATACCTATATGGACAACGTCCCCATGCTTGCCTTTCAGGCAACAGAAGAAATATTAAATTTTTTATCTAATTCTTTAAATCAAGATTTTTTTTGCGTGGTAAAATCATGAGTCTTCTTATAATTTATTTAGTCTTATCAATTGTTGTTTCCTTTTTATGCTCACTTTTAGAGTCTGTGATTCTTTCTTTATCCCCTACCTATATTGCAGTTTTAGAAAAAGAAAATCATAAAAGAGGGGCTCTCTTATCTGATTTAAAAGATAATATTGACCGTCCACTTGCCGCTATTTTAGCTCTAAACACCACAGCAAATACAGTTGGAGCTGCCGGCGTTGGTGCACAGGTTTTAAGTATTTGGGGAAATGAATGGTTTGCCACTGCTTCAGGAGCCTTAACCTTCACAATTTTAGTGTTTTCAGAAATTATTCCTAAAACCTTAGGGGCTGTGCATTCAAAAAGACTTGCCCCATTTTGTGCTATTATTATTAAATATCTAATTTATTTTACTTATCCTTTTGTTTTATTCTCTGAATTTCTTAGTAATATTTTAAACTCTAGCGATGACACTTCCATGACAAGGGAGGAGATGATTGTTACCGCGGAGCTTGGAGTAGATGATGGTGTTATTCAAAAAAATGAGAGCCTTGTAATTCAAAACCTACTTACACTAAATAAGCTTAAAGTTACCGATATTATGACACCAAGGTCCGTAATCTTTTCATTAAATGGAGAGGACTCTGTTGGACAGATTTTTACACAGCATAAAAAAATCGAATTTTCTAGAATTCCAATATTTAAAGGTAATTTAGATAATATAATTGGATTTGTACTTAGATACAAACTTATGGAAGCCTATTCTCAAGACTTAGACAATTTAGAGGTCGAGAAATTGGCAAAACCTATTCATTCAGTTCCTGACACCATCACAGTTGCTGCTTGCCTTGATCAGTTTATAAAAAGAAAGGAGCATATTTTTATAGTAGTTAATGAATATGGTGAATCTGAAGGGATCGTTACCTTAGAAGATGTTGTAGAAACTCTTTTAGGCGTTGAAATTGTAGATGAGTTTGACTCAGTTGAAGATTTACGTAAGCACGCTCGTGATCTATGGAAAAATAGAAAAAATGCTATGGCGCACCTTCAAAAACCTGCTGCAGATGGTTAAAATAAAGAGGTTCTTATGGGGTATAATAAAAATCTTGCAAAAAAAGTTTATGATGTTTCCCACATTACGGGAGATTTTTTATTAAGGTCAGGGCGGCGCTCAACAGAATATTTTGATAAGTATCGTTTTGAGGCCAATCCTTTTATATTATCTGAAATAGCTAAAGAGTTTATTTCATATATAAAGCCAGAACATGTTGCCCTAGCGGGTTTAGAAACCGGTGGTATTCCTTTAGCTACAGCACTTTCTCTTCTATCAGGAAAGCCTGTTTGTTTTGTAAGAAAAAAATCTAAAAACTATGGCACTTGTCAGTTTGCAGAGGGTCTTGATATTAAAAATAAAAATCTTTTAGTAATCGAAGACGTCGTTACCACTGGTGGTCAGTTAAAAGAGTCCATAAAGGCTTTGCGCTCTTGTGGAGCTGTTATCACTCATGCACTATGTGTAATTATGCGAGGATCTAAGGAAGAAATTAAAACAACTCTTAAAAAAGAACTTAATATCGAGCTTGATTGGCTTTTTACTAAAGAGCAGCTCACTTTGTAAATAATATTTTAATAATTTATCGATTCTTAAATTCAGATTTTACGTTTAAATCTTAGATGAATTATTAAAAGCCTTTAACATTATCTTTAATAAAACCCTTACGTAGGTATAAAATAATTTAACAGCTTGTTTTTAGAAAAGTTTTTTGAAATAATTTTTGATATGAAGCTTGTTTTAATGATTTTATCAAATACAAAGTACACTGTAATAGTATGTGCTTTGGTTTTATTCCTTGCATTATTTGTTAGGGGAAGCTTTTTTGATTATTTTAAAATGAAAGCATATCAAATAAAAATTGCTCAAGAGATTAAAGCTATTCAGGTTCTTTCTAAGGATTTTAAAAAGAAACTTGAAAAAGTAAATGATCCTCATTTTATAGAAAAACAAATCAAAGAGAGGTTTGATTTTGTAAAAGAGGGTGACCTAGTTTTTATTTTTTCAAGTCAATCTGAGGGTTCTTTGTAAAAAGCAATGTCTGAGTACAAGGTATTTGAGTATTTAAGCTTGCCTTAGTAAGTTAAAATGCCTATAGGCAGACAGAGTAAGAATTGTTGCGCGTCAATTTCTTAAAAGTCTTTAATAGTTTAAGGCTTAAAGCGTATAGTTTTATTTATGAAAAACAAACTCTATCTTGTTGATGTAAGTTCTATGTTTTTTAGAGCTTTTTTTGCAATCCGTGAACTTAAAAATTCAAAAGGATTTCCTACCAATGCTCTTTATGGGTTTTTATCCATGACAATAAAATTGTTAAAGGATTTTCAACCAACTCATATGGTTTATTGTCAAGATAGGAAAGAGCCTTCTTTTAGAAAAGAACTTGATCCACGTTATAAAGCAAATAGATTAGATATGCCTGAAGATTTAGTTCTTCAAATGCCATATATTCAAAAGCTTATAGGTATTTTAGGTATTCCACAAATGGATAAGCTTGGGTATGAAGCTGATGATGTCATAGGTTCTTTAGCGCATTGGGGGGTTAAGAACGGTTTTAAAGTTGTAATAGTAAGTGGGGATAAAGATTTTGCACAATTGATTAATGAGAATGTTGTTATGTTTGATCCTATGAAGGGGAAAACACTTGATATTAATGCTGTTCAAGAAAGATGGGGTGTTACACCAGAGCAGTTTATGGATTATTTAGCTATTGTTGGGGATAGTAGTGACAATATTCCAGGTGCTAAAGGGCTTGGGCCAAAGGGGGCCAAAGGGCTTTTAAAGGATTTTAAAGATCTTAATGGAATTTATAAAAACTTAGATAAAATAAAAGGGGCTACTTATAAAAAACTTTTAGAAAGTAAGGATGAGGTTTATTTATCTAAAAAGTTAGTAAGTATTGTTACAAATTTAAAACTTTTAAAAAAAACTGATGATGCAATGTTAAAAGAAATCAATCAAACTGATTTAAAAATTCTTTTTAAAGAGCTTGAATTTGAATCGTTTTTAAAAATTTTTGAAAGATCTAATGTTATTAAAAGCAAAGAATCTAAAGAAGAGGTTCAAATTATAGAAATTAAAAAAGTTAAAGATTTAAAAAGTTTTTTTCAAAGAAATGAAGAAGTTTTTTATATGGAATCTAATAGAGGTGAAGTTTTAGTTTCATCTAAGGATAAGTATTATGTTCTTCCTTACAAAGTAGAGGATTTGTTAGCTATTGGGAAAGTAGTTAAAGATTTGAATTTAAAATTTTTAGGCTTTGGACTTAAAAGTTTTTTTAGAAAACTTGGAGTATCAGATTTAAATGTCACAGATGATATTAAACTTATGTGCTACTCTTTAGTTTCAAATAACTGGGATTTTAAAAAGGCATACCTTTATTTTTGTAAAGAAGAGCTCTCAGATTTATTAACCACTAAAGCGTTACACAAAGCACAGATTAAGCTATATAAGCAACTTTCTAAAAGTTTGAGTAAGGAAACGTTTAAGCTTTATAAGGAAATAGATCTTCCTTTAATGAAGATCTTGTTGGATATGGAGTTTGAAGGAGTTTTGTTAGATGAAAAAATGCTCGTATCTCATAGCAAAGAACTTAAGGCAAGAATCTTTAAAATTACAGAAGAAGTTAATACAATGGTTAAAAATCCATTTAATCTTGCAAGCCCTAAACAACTTGCAAAAGTTCTTTTTCAAGATTTAGGGCTAACCCCTCTTAAGAAAACTAAAACAGGGTTTTCAACAAATACGGATGTTTTAGAAAAGTTAAAGACTAAACATCCAATTTGTGAAAAAATTATTGAGTTTAGAGAATTAAGTAAACTTAATTCTACTTATGTAGATGCTATCCCAAAACTAATGAACGCTAAAACCAATAGAGTTCATACAACTTATAAACAGGCGTTAACAACAACAGGAAGGCTTTCTAGTGTGAATCCTAATCTTCAAAATATTCCTATTCGTACAGAAGAGGGGAGGAGGATAAGAAAAGCCTTTATTGCAAAGCCTGGTTATGTTTTAGTATCAGCGGATTATTCTCAAATTGAGCTTAGAATTTTAGCTCATATAACAAGAGATAAAGGCCTTATGGAAGCTTTTTTAAATAATCAGGATGTGCATGCAAGAACTGCTGCTGAAGTATTTGGTGTGGCCTTAGATGAAGTCACGACTGAGCAAAGGCGCATGGCTAAGGCTGTAAACTTTGGAATTGCCTATGGCCAAGGAGCATATGGTCTGGCTGAGGTTTTAGGTATTTCTAGAAAAGAAGGCAAAGAGATTATTCAAAGTTATTTTTTAAAATTTCCAGGTGTAAAGGGTTATATTCAAGAAACTATAGAGGCGGCAAAGCAGGATTTTTTTACAGTAACGTTATTAGGAAGGAAAAGAGAGCTTGATGAGTTAAAATCGTCTAATAAAATGCTTCAAAAATTTGGTGAGCGAGCTGCAATTAATGCTCCCATTCAAGGTATGGCTTCAGATTTAATTAAACTTGCTATGATTAAAGTGGTTGAAAAAGTAAAATCACCACTTTTACTTCAAGTGCATGATGAACTTGTTTTAGAGGTTAAAGAGGAAGATTTAGAGTCTGAGAAAATATTAATTAAAAGTGCTATGGAAGGGGTTTATAAGCTTAATGTTCCACTTACTATAAGAATAGGTTCAGGGCACACTTGGAATGATGCACATTAAATTATACATATTTATTTAGTGTAATCTAGCTAAAGTAAAGAGTTAGATTGTATTTATTGGCCTAAGTGCTGAAGTGGTTTTTCATTCAGATCGTGGGGTTAAATACGCTAGTGATGCTTACAGAAGGTTTTTAAAAAACAAAAAGATGAAGCCAAGTATGAGTAGGAAAGTGAATTGCTATGATAACGCATATGTTGAGAGTTGGTTTTTAAGTTTAAAAAAAGAATTTTTATATAGAAAAAACTATACTGGAGAAAGAGAATTAAGATCGTTGGTGTTTAAATATATTTAAGTTTGGTATAACAAGAAAAAAAGACATTCTTTGTTTGATTATCAAAGCCCTAAAGGGTATATAATTAAACAGAACCTTGCATAGAAAAAAGTGTTCTATTTCCTTAGGCAAGTTCACATGAGTTAAACAGTCTGTAGATATTTTTTGATTTTATCATGGAGGGTGCTTTTTGCAATTCCTAGGTCTTTTGCTGTTTTTCTTTGATTTCCAGAATTTTTAGAAAGAGTTTGTAAAATCATTTGTTTTTCAAATTCTTTAACAACAGATTTAGATTTTGGTATTTTAGCCTTGTTTTGATAAAATTTACCTAAAAGGCCTTCTACACTATCACTTTGAACACCTTTTTGACTATAAATTACAGATGCCCTTTGGACTAAGTTTTTAAGTTCTCTAATATTTCCAAGCCAAGGGTGTTCTTTTAACTTTGAGATAGCTTCGGGTGAGAATCTTACTCTATATTGTCTAGCAAAGAAGAATAGTAAATCCTCAAAGTCTTCCATTCTTTCCGATAATCCAGGAGGGTTTAATGTTAAAGTATGAAGTCTATAAAAAAGATCTTCTCTAAAAGAACTGTCTTGAACTTTTTTAAATAGGTTTTTGTGAGTAGAGGCTATGATTCGAACATCAATTTTAAGAGCTTTATCACTTCCAACTGGGCGAATTTCCTTATTTTCTAGAGCTCTTAAAAGTTTTGGTTGGAGAGCTAGGGGGAGATCTCCAATTTCATCAAGTAAAAGAGTTCCACCTTGAGCTTGTTGGAAAGCGCCTTTACGACTTTTTGTAGCTCCTGTAAAGGCTCCTTCAATGTGCCCGAAGAGTTCACTTTCAATTAACTGTTCGTTAAAAGCTGAGCAGTTAATGCTAACAAGTTCACCATAGGCGCGTGGTGAGTTAAAATGTAGGGATCTTGCTACAAACTCTTTACCCGTTCCAGAAGGTCCTAGAATAAGTACTGGCACTTCAGAGGCTGCGTAGACAGGAAGTTTTTCTAAATCAGCTTTCCATTTTTTATTTTTAGATTGGTAGAATTCTTTAGGAATTTTAGAGTCTAGATCTAAACTCTCACGGTACTTGAATATAGAATTTCCAACCTGAATTTGATCATAAGCTTTTAAAGGGGCCTGTAGGACTTGCTCCCCATTTAAGAAGGTGCCATTTTTACTTTTTAGATCTTTAAGAATGTATTGGGTTTCTTTTTTTTCAATTCTACAGTGTTTTTGAGATGCAAATGAGTCATTAAAAAAAACAAGGTTATTAGAAGGGTGTCGCCCAACAGAAAAAAAATCATCTAATTCAATGATTTTTTCTTCAAATTCTATGAAATATCTTTCAGCAGGTTTTTTCTTTGTTTCAAGGATTTTAGTATTCATGGGGCTCCCTTTTGTTTAAATATTTGTTAGAACTAGTAGTGTGCAAAAACTGGTTGCTCCTTAGAATTTGTTTAGCCTATAAGGTAGTAATAAAGGCATCCGGGTTTCGGATCAAATATAGATTAATGGAGTGAATTTTTTTTATGAATAAGTACCCTTATTTTATAAAAAGTGCCTTAGGGCCAGAGACTTATCCTGTACATAAAGGGGTGGAGCTTGCTTTTTTAGGAGCTTCAAACTCTGGAAAATCCACTTTAGTAAACGCTCTTTTAGGTAAAGATTTATGTAAAACAAGCTCTAAACCCGGACATACAAGTCTTTTAAATTTTTTTGGAGTTAAAAATGGACTTTATTTTGTAGATCTACCAGGCTATGGTTTTGCTAAAAAATCTGAAAAAGACCAAAGAAAATGGCAAAGAGCCATTGAGCTTTATTTAGTTAAGCGTGAAAATCTAGCTTTGTGCTATGTCTTATTTGATTTAAAAAGGGGATTTTTAAATAACGATTTTGATCTTTTAAAGTGGCTTAAGTATAATGGGGTTCCATACGCCATGGTTGCTACAAAAGTGGATAAACTTAATCAGAAAGAGGAGGCGCTGGCCTTAAGAGCAGCTAAGCAAATAGGATTTCAAGGAGGATTTTTTAAAACCTCTAGTGTAAAAAAAAAGGGTTTAAAGGAACTTTGGAGCCATATTGATGGTTTTTTAAAGGTTTCAGCTTCTCTTTAAGATTTATTAGTGTTATTTAGAAGACCCATGAAGCACATGGCGGTAATTCCAGCACGATTAGAATCAAAAAGGCTTGCTAAAAAGCCACTCCAGCTTATTAACCATAAGCCATTAATTGTTTATGTAGCTGAAGAAGTAGAAAGAACAGGTGTTTTTAAACATATCTATGTGGCTACAGACTCTAAAGAGGTGTTTAATCTTTTTAAAGGTCATTCAGTAAAAGCCATTATGACATCGGTTAAGCATCAAAGTGGCACAGATAGAATCAATGAAGCCATTAGCAAAGTTCATGAGGATTTTGATACAGTCTTTAACGTTCAAGGGGATGAGCCGTTTATTTATAAGCAGGACCTTTTAAACCTTAAAAACTCACTTGAGATGGGGTTAAAAATGATTTCTTTATACGAAGAAATAAAACCACAAGATATAAAGGATGAAAATAAAGTTAAAGTTATTTTAAACAACCAAAATGAAGCAATTTATTTTAGTAGATTTGGAATCCCTTTTTCAAAAAAAAATGCTTTAAATACTATAGACTCTAAATTTGTAGGTAAACATATAGGGGTTTATGCCTATGAAAAAAACTTTTTAAAAAGTTTTTGTGCTGAACCTATGGGGCATCATGAAACTTTTGAAAAGCTTGAGCAATTAAGAGCACTGCAAATGGGTGAGAAAGTAAAAATGATTTTAACTAGAAATACCTATCAAAGTGTAGACACCATGAAAGATTTAAAAAAAGTAAATGAAATTTTAAATTTAAATAAGAAAAATAAAATAGAAGATAAAATAAGATGAAAGATAAAAAAATTATATTTATAACAGGTGGTGTGATTTCTTCTATTGGAAAAGGTCTAACAGCAGCAAGCATAGGAGCGCTTTTAGAAGAGCGAGGTGTAAATGTAGGGATTATGAAATGTGATCCATATATTAATATAGATCCGGGAACAATGTCGCCCTTACAGCATGGTGAAGTCTATGTAACAGAGGATGGTGCGGAAACAGATTTAGATTTAGGGCACTATGAAAGGTTTACATCAAGTATACTAACTCGTGGACATAGCATCACTGCAGGTCAAGTTTATGAGACTGTTATAGCAAGAGAGAGACGCGGTGACTATCTTGGTGGAACTGTACAGGTGATTCCACATATTACAGATGAAATTAAAAAAAGAATTTTATCATTAACTAATGAGTGTGATGTTCTTATAGTAGAAATTGGGGGGACAGTAGGTGACATTGAAGGGCTTCCTTTTATTGAGGCTATTCGTCAAATGAGAACTGACCTTGGGTTTGAGAATACAATTTTTATACATATTACATTTATTCCATATATTAAAACAATAGGAGAGTTAAAAAGTAAACCAACCCAGCACTCAGTTAAAGCCTTAAGAGAAGTTGGAATACAACCTGATATTTTGATTTGTAGAAGTGAGCAAAAACTTCCAGAAGAAGTTAAATCAAAAATTGGACTATTTTGCTCAGTGCATCCGAATTTGGTCATTGGAGCTGAAGATTCAGTAAGTATTTATGATGTTCCATTAAAGCTTCACAGACAAGGGCTTGATGAAAGAATTTTTAAAAGACTAGGGTTAATAGGACATGAACCAGATCTTAAGAAATGGGAAGTTTTTACAGGAATTATTCATAACCCACAAACTAAAATAAAAATTGCCTTAGTTGGTAAATATGTGGATCTTAAAGAAAGCTATAAATCATTACATGAAGCACTTATTCATGCAGGTGCTCAGATGAAAACTAAAGTTGAAATTGAATACGTAGATTCTGAAAAATTTGAAAAAAATAGTATAAAAGCTTTTAAAATTCTTAAAAAAGTTTCAGGAATTTTAGTTCCAGGTGGTTTTGGAGATAGAGGTATTGAAGGAAAGATTAAAGCTATTCAATATGCTCGTGAAAATAATATTCCTTTTTTTGGAATATGTTTGGGAATGCAGCTATCAGCAATTGAATTTGCTAGAAATGTCTGTAACTTTCCTGAAGCGACAAGCCAAGAGTTTGAATCAAAAACCTTAAAAAAACCTATGGTTATTCATATTATGGAAAATCAAAAAAGTGTACTTAAAAAGGGTGGAACGATGAGACTTGGAGCCTATCCTTGTAATTTAGTAAAGGGGACTAAGGCATATAAAGCGTATAAAAATTTAAAAATCCAAGAAAGACATAGGCATAGGTATGAATTTAATAATGAATTTAAAACTGTATTTCTTAAAAATGGTGGTTTTTTTTCAGGAATCAATAGCTGTCTAGATTTAGTTGAAATTTTTGAAATACCAATGCATAAGTGGTTTGTAGGAGTTCAGTTTCATCCAGAGTTTAAATCACAGCCTAATAACCCTCACCCATTATTTTTAGATTTTATTAAAAACTCTTTAAGCCTTGAAAGATAAGATTATGAAAAAAAATAGAATAGATATAGCAACAAACGTTTTAGACATTGAGATTTCTTCCTTAAAGGTTTTAAAAAATAGAGTGGATGAAAAATTTAGTCTTGCAATAGATATTCTTTTAGAATCAAAAGGTAAAGTGGTGGTTACAGGAATGGGAAAATCTGGAATCATAGGTCAAAAGTTTTCTGCAACATTAAATTCCACAGGAACGTCATCATTGTTTTTGCATCCGGCTGAAAGTTCTCATGGAGATTTAGGGGTGGTTTCTGCAGGAGATGTTATTGTTGCAATTAGTTACGGAGGAGGTAGTAGTGAGCTTGATTCGATTATTGAATATACAAAAAGAAACGGGATTAAACTCATAGGAATAACAGGAAACCTATCTAGCAAATTATCTAAAAATTCAGATGTTGTTATTGATATATCTGTTGAAAAAGAAGCTTGTCCTTTAAACCTTTCTCCTACAGCAAGCTCTACGGTAACACTTGTAATGTGCGATGCACTTGCAATGGTTTTATTGTATGAAAAAGGTTTTAGAAAAGAAGATTTTGCACAGCTACATCCTGGTGGAGCTCTTGGAAAAAAACTTTTAACAAGAGTAAAGGATGTGGTCTTTAAACAGCTTTATTTGCCAATGGTTAAAGAGAATGAATCTGTAAAAAATGTTGTAGATATTATGACAAACAGAGAGGTTCGAGGAATTTGTGGGGTTATTGATGATAAGGGTGTATTAGTGGGCTCCATTACAGATGGTGATGTAAGAAGATGGCTTGGAAAATTTTTTGAAAAAAAAGAAGATTCAAGTAATCTAAAAGCATTAGATCTTATGAGTAGTAACCCTAAAGTTATTGATGAAAATGAATTAGCTCAAAAAGCCTTATATTTAATGGAACATTTTTCAATCAGTTCACTTTTTGTAGTACGAAAAGGAGAGGATATAGATTTTAGTCCTATTGGAATTTTACACATTCAAGATCTTTTAGATGCTAAAATTGCATAAATATTTGTTTTAATGTTCTTTTTGGCTCACCTTTAGGCCACTTTGGCCTTGAATAGGTGTACACTTTACGTTTTTTTTGAAAAACTAATGAGCAATTATGAAGATTAAGTTGAATTTAAAAAATATAAAGCTTTTTTTAAGTGATGTAGATGGAGTTATGACAGATACACGCATTTTCTTAGATGTTCATGGAAATTGGACAAGGCAGTTTTCTGTGTACGATGGTATAGGCTTAAAAAGACTTCAAGAGCGTGGAGTTCAGGTTGGAGTTATTACTGCAGCTAAAACTAAAGATATTAGAGAAAGGTTTGAATTTTTAAAAATAGATTTCTTTTATGAAGGGGTGAAGAATAAAGTTGATTATTTAGACAAGATTGTTGAAAAAACAGGCTTTTTGTTAAATGAGATAGTGTATATAGGAGATGATCTTATGGACCTTCCAGTTATAAAGAGGGTGGGGTTTGGTGTCACGGTTCCTCACGCTCTTAAAGGCATTAAAGATAAAGCAAGTTATATTACTAAGAACCCAGGTGGATTTGGTGCTGTTCGAGAAGTTTGTGAGATGATTATTTCAAATAAGGATGGTGAACTGTGACAATATTTAGAAAATATATTTTCATTTTAGTAAACTTAATGTTTATAAGCCATGCTTTTTCTCAAGTTAAAATAACTTTTCCTGAAGAGGAGCTTGCAACAGAGTCTATTCTACCAAAATTTGAAACAACATCAGCTGTTAAAAATAGGAAAGTTAATCATAAAGGAAAATTTGAAATAAACTTTATGGGAGGGATGGTGGCCTCAGAACCTATTTATGACCCTTTAAGCTTTGGGCTGTCGTTATCATATCATTTTAACAATACTCAAGGAATTCATATAATGGGTTTAATGTTTAGCAGTGGCCTATCTAAGAGTGGTAAAAGTTTGCAAGAGGGAAATGTAATTTCAGATTCAGGAGATAAATCAGGGCAAAAATTTGATGCTTTAAAAGCACCACATAAAGAATCTATGCTTGCAATACATTATCAGTATACTTCATATTATGGAAAAATTTCTTTAACACATGAAAATATAATGAATTTAACACTATCTGGATTAATTGGTGGAGGATTTTACTCTATGAAGGGTTTAACAGTTCCGGCTGTAAACTTAGGATTAAGTCAAAGGCTTTATTTTAATTCAAGTGTGGCCTTTCGTTTTGATATTTTATTCTCAGTATTTAATGGTCCCAATATTACAAGTGCTGGAACAGTTAAGCCTAATGAGCCAGCTCCAGATGTTAAAGATTTTAATAAAACAATACAGTTTGATACAAATATTTACATGGGGGTAAGCTTTCTTTTGTAAAACTTAATAAAGCTTAGAGTACGCATTAAGAACAAAGCTTTGGATAAGATCAGAGTTTTAGGGGTTAGAAGTGTTTAAAAATAAGATATTATTTTTTTTATTAGTATTTAAATTATTTTGTTTAAATATTTTTGCTCAATATAATGAGCAAGATCAATATGGTCAAAAAGTAAGTGTTGATTCTAAGCAATTAATTCAAAATATTGATGATTTAACGACGCTAGAAAACTTAAAAGATATTGCTGTAATTCAAAGAAAATTTTTGAAAAAAACTAAAAGATTTGAACTTTTTGGAGCGGCCAATATAGCCTTAAACTCTCAATATTTTAATCTTTTAGGAGTTAATTTTTCAGGAACATATCATTTTAGCGAAAGATGGGGTATTGAAATTCAAGGAATGTTTTTATCAAGTTTAGAAAAATCTCTTACAGAAGGTTTAAGAAGAGATCAGGCTATTCTTACACAGAATATAATAACACCAGAGTCTTATTACGGTTTAAATTTAAGGTGGTCACCAATTTATGGGAAAATGTCCTTGCGTGAAAAAACAATCAATCCTTTTGAGGTTTACTTTGCATTAGGATTGGGCATGACCGGTACAGACGACTCTCAATCAGTACTTACGGTTCATGGTGAGATTGGACAGGTGTATCCACTTTTAAAGGACATAACCTTTAGGTGGGGTCTTGGGTTAAATAATTTTTTTGCAAATGCTAAGAGTGATTTAAAGGGATCTGTTCAAGGAGAAAAGGTGAATGCAAATTTATTTTACTTATCTGCAGGCATGAGTATGTATTTTCCATTTAGTAAGGAGAGGCAATGATAGTGAAAGTATATTTTTTATCACTAATTTTGATTTTTTTTAGTTCTTCTGTAAGCTTTGGTTCACAAAAGCTTAATAGGGCAAGAGGTTTAAATGATATAAAGAATTATATTAATGCTTCAAAAATTTTATATTCTTTATCAAGAAATTCTAGGTATAGAAAAGAGCAAGCTGCGATTGCATATGAAATGGCAAGAAGTTTTGAGGGATTAGGGCTTAAGCAGTCTGCAGTATTTCAGCTTATTAGGGCTGTTAGATATGGACAGGGACAGAATTTAGTTCTTTCAAAATCTTTAGAAAAATTATCCAAATTAGCGTTTCAAGTTGGAGATAGCATCGGTCTTAATTATGCTCTTTCAAAGGTTAATTTAAAAAATTTTCCAAAAGAACAAAAACCAATTTTGTATTTTAGATTTGGAGAGGCATATCTTGGTGTAAATAGATTTAAAAAAGCAATCAAAGCTTTTTTGAAAGTTCCTAAAGGTCATTATTTATATTCTAAGTCAAGATATTTAATAGGTCTTGCTTATTCAGAAGATGGGCAATTAAAAGAGTCTTATAGTGCATTCACACAAGCTGCTAACTCAAGAGCCGAAGCGGGTATTGCTGATGATGAGAGGGTTGCAGCCCTGATGGGGAGAGCAAGAGTTTTTTACCATTTGCAAAGATGGGATGATTCACTACAAGCTTATAGACTGATTCCAAGGGACAGTAAGTATTTTCATGATATGATGTTTGAATCTACATGGGCTATGCTTAGAGCTGGTAAATTTAGAAGTGCTTTAAGTAATTTTCAATCGCTACATTCAGAGTATTATGAAAGTTATTTTTATCCAGAGGCTACGTTATTAAGAGCTATAGTTTATCTTTATATTTGTAAAATAGATGAGGTTAATAAAGTTATTAATTATTATGAGACTACATATAGCAAAATGTATGTAGAGTTGTCGAATTATTTAAAAAAAAATATAACGCCTAAAGCAGATATTCGTGAATTCATGGTTTTACTTAAAGATTTAAGTTCTGGGGGTGAAATTAACAAAGCATCGTATAAGATACCTTATGTAGTTTTAAGGCATTTAAATAGAAATTCAAAAGTTAAATCAAAAAGTGAATATTATTATAATATTCAAGATGAAATAGCTCGAGTGGATTTAATTCAGGGTTGGAGTAGATTTAAAATTAAAGCAGCTGTTAAAAATTCATTACTTATAAGAAAAAGATCTAGTTTAAAAAGATTAGGTAGAGTATTAAGAAAAGAAATAATTAAGATTAAAGATGAGCTTGTTGGATTTGAAGATCAAAAAGAGTTGATTAAATTTGAACTTATTTCATCAGAAAAAGAGCAAGCAAGAAAAAGGCTTGAAAGGCGGGATGGTTTTTTTAAGGATAAAAAAGATCTAAAAGTTAGTAGATTTTCATTTACAAAAGATGGTTATGAATATTGGCCTTTTCAAGGTGAGTATTGGCTGGATGAAATTGGAAATTATCATTATTTAGGGGCAAGTCGTTGTGAATAGAAAATTAATTTTATTTTTTTTAATAGGTATTTTTCCCATTACTATAGGCTTGGCTCAAACAGTTAAAGATGTAATTAAAAACATTGAAAAAAAACAAGGCAAGATTCCTATATATAAACAAAAAAAGATTCAAAAAAAAGGCCGTATCAAACTTGCTATTGAGCCGTCTAATCAATTCCCAGCTGTTTTTGCTAAAGGAACTGCAGAAAGAAATTTTGAAGTAAAGCTTAGTAAAGAAATTAAACAACTGCATCTTTTATCAAAAAGATTAGAAAGTGCTAATGCTAAGCAAAGCATCTGGATGCGTTTAGCAAAAGCTTACTCTGAAAAAGCAGCTCTCTTAGAAAGAAGGGAGCAGGAAAAATACGATAAAGAATTAAAGATGTATTTTGCAGGCTCAATTAGTAAAAAACCTTTTTTAGATCAATCACAATCACAAGTGTATAACAAAAGAGCAGTAAATTTATATAAAGACTACATAAAGAAATATCCAAAAGCTTTGGATTTAGATCAGGCTTTGTTTTTTTTAGGATATAATAGTGTAGGCCTTGATAGATCTAAAGAGGCTGCTAAATACTATCAAATACTTTCTAATAGGTTTCCTAAAAGTGATTATATTGATGAGGCTAATTTATCGTTAGGGGATTATTATTTTGATAAAAATAAAAGAATTTTAGCAAAAAAATACTATTCTTTAGTGGTTGCAAACACGAGAAATTCTTTAGGAGTATTGGCTCTGTATAAGCTTTCTTGGGTGGAAAGAAAAATGGGTAACAATCAAAGGGCATTAAAGAACTTATTAAAAGTTATTAGACTTTCTAAAGATACAGGCTTAAGAAATCAACGAAGTATAGCTTTGGCAAAGGAAGCTAAAAAAGATCTTCCAATGTTTTATGTTGAAGCTGGAGATCCTAAAAATGCCATAGTGTATTTTACAAATATAATGAGAAAAGATGAAGCTTCAAAAGCAATAGAAAAACTTGCATACTATTATGTTGATAAAGGGGATAAGGAAGAGGCTAAATATTTATTTAGTAAACTTATTAAAATAAACCCACAAAATGATAAAAGTTTTGATTATCAATATTCATTGGTAAATATGCAGGCATCCACAGGTCGTGCTGATTTATATGAAAAAGAGCTTTATAAGTGGATTAAAGGGTTTGGGCCAAAATCAAAATGGGCTCAAACTTTAAAGGATAAAGAAAAAGTTCAAAATTCTTTAAAAAAAATAGAGATTTCTTTAAGAAGTCATATTTTAAAAATTCATAATGATTCAAGGCGCTTAAAGAGTAGAGCTGCAATGCTTAGAGTAGAGAAAGGGTATGAGTTATACTTAAAGTCTTTTACAGACACTTTATATAATCCGGAAATGCAGTTTTATTATGGAGAGCTTTTGTATGAACTAAAAGCGTATAAAGATGCGTATCAAGCATATCAAAAAGTTAAGCCCTCAAAGTATACTAAAAAAGCTAAGTTAAACTCAATTTTATCATTAGAAAAAATAATTCCTCAGGATGAAGAAGTTAGAGCTAAGGTTGGAAAATCTATAGAAGAACACACTCTTAATAAGAATGAGGAATTATTTATTCAAGCTGGTAAAGCGTATCTTGCAGATATTAAGAATAAAGAGCAAAGAGTTGATATTAAATATAGAATTGCAAGTATTTATTATTCTCATAACTACTTTGATAAATCAGAGGTGATTTTTAAAGAAATTATTAAGGAATATCCAAATAGTAAATATTCGCGCTATGCTTCAGATTTAATAATAGACTCTTATAAGCTTAAGAAAGATTATGATGGTTTAGTAAAAGTAGGGTCTGAACTGATTAAAATTGGAAACAAAGTAGGCGGTGTGCAAACATCAAAGGTGAAAACAGTGTTAGAAAGATCAGCTTTTAAGAAAATTGAAGGTATGGTCGCTACAGCTCAACCTATTCAAATAGCTAAGGCCTTTGTTGAGTTTACTAAGACGTACCCGAACTCTGTTTTTCAGGATCAAGCTTTTTATAATTCTGGTATTTACTATGAAAAAGCAGGGGAGTTAAAAAACGCACTCGCTTCTTATGCTATGGTGTCTGATTCTTTAAAGAATAAAAGCTTATATAAGAATGCACAAAAATTCTCAACTTTTTTGTATGAAAAACTTGGCTACCTTATAAAAGCGGCTCGTTTATATGAAACTATGTCAGAATATAGTGATATTTTAACTCAAGATAAGATTAAATACCTTACAAATGCATCCATTATAAGAGAAGCTTTTAATGACCCGGTGGGGTTAAAAAAAATATTTTTAAACCTTAAAAAATATGATCAAAAAAAGAATGTGTATAAATATGAGTTTCGCTTAGCTAAAGTATATGAGAGAATTGGAAATTACAAGCTTGCAAAAAATCACTATATAAAGTTTTTTAATACAGCAAAAGGGGAGCCCTTTCTTCTTATTAAATCAGCTAGAAGAATAGGAGATTATTACCAGAATATAAAGGATTATAATAAAGCGCACTATTGGTTTAAGGCGTCCACCTTAGTATATAAAAAATTTAAGAATAAAGGTGCAAAGGCAGCAGTATCAGATGTGGCCTATTCAGCCTATAGGTTAAGTGATAAGCTATTTTATAAATATTTAAATATTAAAATCCCTTTAGACCCTAAGAAACAACAACAGGTTGTTAATCAAAAATTAGTTTTAGTAGGTGAGATTGAGAAGAAAATGACTAATGTGATTAACTTTGATGATGGTTATACGATTGTTTCAGCTTTAAATAGAATGGGCCAGGTACACCAGCATTTAGCTTTTGCTCTTTTAAATACTCCTCTTCCTAAGGGTTTAACAAGTAAAGAAATTAAGGAGTATCAAAAATTGTTGCAAAAAACTGTTGAGCCATTTAAGAAGAACGCAATAACGGTTTATAAGAAAGCTTTGGAAAAAGGCAGAGCTTTAAATGTATATAATAATGACTATTTAACTATATTTTTTGAACTTTCAAAAATTGATAAAGACTATGCTCATTATAAGGTGCCATTCTTATCAGCGACTAAGCTTATGCAGTATGATGGAGACACAGCTTTAAAATATCCTGATCTTATAGAGTTTATGAAGAAACCTGAGAATATATTTTTAGATGAAATAAGCACGCTCTTGTCAAAAAACCCTGAAGATACGAAGGTTTTATATATGCTTGCTCATTACTATCATATAAAAGGTTTTTCTGGAGTTTCAGATTTTTTCATGAATAAAGCTTCAAAAGAATTTAAGAAAACAGCAGACTATTTTGTAATGAAGGGTTTAAATAGAATGCTTGAAAATAAAAGGCGTGCAGCAATTAAAGAGTTTAATCAAGCCATTAAAGAAAATTCAAATAACTTAGTGGCAAGAGTGAACTTATCATCACTTTATGTGCAGTATGGTGGATATGAAGAAGTTTATAAGCTTTTAAAAAATAAACTTTTAGATGCTGCCATGCCTGAAAATATGAAGCGCTTTGTATTAAATAATTACGCATTAGGTTTAATTGCTAAAAATAGAGTTAATAAAGCTGTCATAGAACTTAAAGCAGCACTTTTAAATAAACCTGATTATATAAAAGCAATTGGAAATCTAGCAATTGTTGAAAAAGTTATTCAAAAAAATAAAGCCCAGCTATACTTTAGTCAATATAAAAAGCTTGCTAAGACACAGGTAGACCTTGATAGAATATTATTAATGGAGAATTTGTAAATTGATAAAGTGGAAAGTGCTTATTCCCTTAGTGATAATATTGTTTTGTGGTGTTTCTTATGGACAGTTAGAAGCAAAGCCACAAAAAAAAACAACTAAGCTTGATTTTGAAGATGAGCTTATTCAAGGTGATATTTCATCTCCAGATCTCTTGTTTATTTTAAAGAGTAAAAATGTTAATTATGGCAAGTTGTTAAAGCTTAGAGATAATTTTTTGCCTGAAATTAATGAAACTAAGCATGATGTCTTAAGAGGGTCTAAATGAAAGGCCTTGTAGTTATTAGGGTATATAGAGAAAAAAGATTAATTGCAGTAAAACAGTTCCTATCGCCACAAATAGTAATTGGTCGTCAAAGTGATGCAGGCTTATCTTTAAATGATGAACTTATTTCGCCTCTTCATGCAGTCATAGAAAAAAGAGATGAGGGTTATTATATTTCAGATCTAGGCTCTGAGAGTGGTCTTTTTATTAAAGGTAAGAAGGTTTTAGAGGCTCTTGTTAAAGAAGGGGAACCTATTGAAATTGGACCATATTTTATTAAATTTTATGTGGGCATTCCAAAGCTTTCTTCTCTAGATGATTTTGAAAAAGAACATAGTAAGATTCAAGAGTCTGAAAGAAAGGTTGTAGAAAATAAAGTTAAGGAGGTTGATTTTTTAAAAGAGGATCTGCCTTTGCTGCCAAAGGATACAGATCTAGAGGAGCCTTACTTAGAAGAGGATCTGCCCTCACTGCCAGAGGATACAAACTCAGAGGTGCCTTATTTAGAAGATGAAAGAACTAGTCCAAACATAATACTAGATGAGTCTTTAGATATAAAAGGTGAGAAAGCTGGTGTAAAAATTCAAAGTAGAAATATTGAAGATGCAATAGGTGCTCAAAAATTAGAGCCAATATCTGGGGGTTATATAGCTCCAGTAAGTAACTATGATAATGTAGATGAAATTATAGATCCTTATTCAAGAGGACCTATATTAGAAGTGGTCATTTGTTGGAAAGAAAGAATTTTAAAAACGTATCATTTTTCTAATAAGCGTCAGATATTTATGTCTAATTCTAAAAATACAGATATACATATTCCCATTTCTAATAAAAATATGAAGTATAAGCTGGTTTCTTTTTCTGATGAATGCATTGTTCATGTAGCCAGTTCTATGGAGGGTGAACTTTATTATGATAATAAGCGTGAAAATCTTAAAGCTTTAACAACGGGCAGTGCTTTAATGAATTCAAGTCTTGGCGGGAAGGAGCTTAAGCTTGATCAAGGTCAAATGGTGAAACTTAATTTACTAAATGGCAAAGTTCTTGGGTATATAAGATTTGTTAAAGACACTCCTGCTACTATAAAGACTTCAGTTTTTGATTTTACGACATCTGAAGCTGTGGGAATTTTTATGTCCTTTGCATCAGTTTTGGTTATTGCACTGTATATGCTTTTTTATGTGCCGAGCACACTAGATGACACTGAGGATTTGTTACAAGACAGACTTAAAAAAGCAATAATTACGTTTAATCCCCCTCCTAAAGTAGATATTCCTAAAATATCAGTCCCAAAGGTTATAAAGCCTAAAATCACAAAAGTTTCTGAAAAACTTGCCAAAGTAAAAGCAAGCAGACCAAAACCAAAAGTTAAATCACCTAAAAAAGGTGCTCCTAAATCTGCTGCTCCAAGTAAAGTTAAAACTACGAATAAAGTAGGGTCGTCAAAACCTGGAGGCTCTATTAAAACAGGCAAAAAAGCCTCAAATATGAAAACAGCTAAGAAAGATCTTACAAAAACAGGGCTTCTTTCAGTTTTGAGTGGAGGGGGTAAAAACAAAGCTTTAAATAAAGCAACCTCAGGAGTAGGAACTACAATAGGTGTTGCTGACTCTAAAACAGGTTATCAAGGACAGCTTTCAGATCGAAAGGGTGAGGACATTGGAACAAAGCTTCAGGCTGGTCGTGGTGGAGAAGGTTTAAAGCTTATAGGTATTGGTGATTTAAAAACGTCAAGTAGAGGTGGTGGAGAAAATACTTATGGTGTCGGTGAGCTTGGAGGCAAAGGAACATCTACAATTATAGGTTTGGATGGGCTTAGTGAAGAGTTTTCTAGTACCATTGATAAAGATGCTATTAGGAGATTGATTCAAAAAAATAAAAATTCTCTTAAAGGTTGTTATGATAGGGCCTTAACTCAGAACCAGAATTTAAACGGTAAGGTTTTACTTAGTTGGAGAATTGTTAATGGGGGAAAAATGACTCAACCTAAAGTTAAGAGTTCAACGTTAAATGATGTGGAAGTTGAACAATGCATAATTAGCAGACTAAGGATTTTGACATTTCCAGACCCAGGGCCAAATGAAATCGCAGAAGTGGATTACCCGTTTGTATTTAGTAGATCAAAGTAGTTAGAATAAATAATTGTTGGAGGACAGTATGTTTGAGAATTGCACAGAAAGTTATAACTCATGGATAGCAGTACATTTTTGCCAAGGTGGATTTGTAATGCTTTTAATAGGTGTTATTTTTTTACTGACACTATTTTTAATTATTGAAAGATTTATGGTTCTTTCAAAGCTTGCTGTTGATAAGGCAAGCGTGTCTTCTAATATTAGAGGCATGCTTTTAAGAGGAGATGTTAGACAAGCAATTACTTTTTGCGATAAAACACCTGCTCCATTAACAAATACAGTCCAAGCAGGGCTCATTCAAGTTTTAAATAGAAGACCTGATGAAGAAGTTCAAGTTGCCATGGATGCTTCAGTTTTAAGAGAAACACCGAAATTAGAAGGTTGGGTGAGCTTTCTAGCTATTTTTGGTAATGTCGCAGTTTTAGTAGGGTTGCTTGGAACAATCATTGGTATGATTAAATCATTTGGTGGTGTGGCAACAGTAGATCAGGCTGTAAAAGCGCAGATTCTTGCAGAAGGTATTTCTGAAGCTTTAAATTGTACGGCATTTGGTTTGTTTGTAGCAATTTTAGCAATTATTACTTATGGATTTTTTCAAATTAAAATTTCAAGAACTATGAATGATATGCTTGAAATTAGTATGGATATAATGAATTTAGTAACTTCTAATAGAGATAAAATTCAAAGAACTTAATAAATTTGATTTAAGGAAGAACTAAAATGGCTCAAATTGATGATGGTAAAGGTAAAAAATCAGCAAATGTTGAATTAAATATTGTTCCTGTCATTGATTTAATGAGTGTTTTAATTGTATTTTTACTTATTACAGCGGTTTGGAATCAAATTTCAATGATTCAATTAGGAACTTCTATATACGGTAAAAAAACAAATGATGAACAAATTAAACAACCAAAGAGTGCTCATATTACATTAAGGCTTGATATTCAAAGAAATGGTTATATTTTATTAATTGGTAAAACAACCATTTCTATTCCATTAAAAAATGGTAAGTACAATGAAGTAGCTTTAAAAAAAGAGCTTTTAAAAATTAAAAAAAGATACCCTGAAAAAGAAAATATCTTTTTGTCTATTGATGATAAGCTTAATTATGAAACGATGGTTTTAGGTATGGATACTGCAATAGGGGAAGGTTTTCCTAACATTGATATAACTACAGGCAGTAGCAAACAGGGAATTTAATTATGGCTATTTATGTACCAGGAAAAAGAGACAAATGTGGAAGATTAAAAGTTGCAGCTAGATCAGCGGTTGCCGTTCTTTCTCTTACAGCGATGGTGGATATGTTTACAGTTTTAGTTGTATTTTTACTCATGAATTATCAGTCCACAGGTGAAGTTATTCCTATGAAAGAAAATGTGGATCTTCCACAAGCAAGTTCAGTGGATGAGCTTGAACCTGCAAATGTTGTTGTAATAGATCCTGGGGGTATAGAGTTAAATGGTAAAAAATTTGAAACATTCGCTGAAGTTAAGGCTTCACAAAATTGGATTCTTCCAAAACTTAAAAAAGCTATAGAAAAGCAAATTATTAAAGATAACAAAGAAAAAAAAGGTTCTGTGGCTGCTAAAATTCAAGATGCTGTGAAAAATGCTAAAGCTCCAGGTTCTACAAAAGCCTATATTGTTAGAAAAGTTACCATTCAAGCGGATAAGAGGACAGATATTCTTTCCTTAAAGAAAGTTATGTATACAATTACTAAAGCTGGTGGAGAAGAGATAAATTTTGCAGTTTTAAAGATTCCTGATAAATCTATAGTTCCTGAATAAATAAAACTCTACCTTAGTCCGTAAATTAACTTAGAAATGAACCAATTTAGTAATGTGCACGATATATTATAATTGTGAAGCTGCTTAATTTTTTTAAAAAAAGAAAGATTTTATTTCCAATTCTAGGAGCTTTTTTGATTATTTCATGCTTGATATTTTTTATGATTTTTAATTTTGGAATTGAAACTTTCAAAAATTCTAGGGAAATAGCATCAAAAGAAGAAAATAAATCTAATTTTAAAATTGAAAGAATAATTATAGCAGATTTATTTAAGGGTTTAAATAAAAGGCGTGTTAAGCATGGTGTAAAACCAACAAAAGAAGAGCAGTTTTTATTTGGTTTTTTAAAAGGCAATTATAGATTTTTTAAAGTTGAAAAAAATATGATGTCTTTGCATTTAAAGCAAGGAGAAAGGGCTTTACGGTTTATTACAGAGGCGCAGAAAAAAGATTTAGCTCAAAAGTTTAAAAATATATACTTAGGTAAAGGAGTAAGCCTAGTAGATTCTGTAGAAAATAGATTTGTAGCCTCAAAACACTTATCTTACTCTCTTATTCAAAATAATACTATTTTAGGAGAATTAAGCCTAAAATTTTCTCAAGATCAAGGGCTTCTTAAAATAGTAATAAGTGGTTTATAGAAATAAAGTAACTTAAATTTTGATTTAATGAGTTAAGATTGGTCTAAGAGGTCTGGGGAAAAACCTTGTCTAACAAGGTTTTCAGTTATAACACGAGGCTCTAAGAAGTTTTTAAGGTAATCAGGCCCTCCTGTTTTACTACCTAATCCGGAAAGTTTATAGCCTCCAAAAGGGTGTCGATTAACTATTGCACCAGTGATACTTCTATTTATGTATAAATTTCCACATTCAATTTCTTTGCAAGCTTGTTTAATGTGTGATGGTAATCTGGAGAAAACACCTGAAGTTAATGCGTACTTAGTACTGTTTACAATTTTAATTGCACGATTAAAATTATGAGCTTTTATAACAGCTAAAACAGGCCCAAAGATTTCTTCTTGAGCAAGTTCACTGTCGGGGGCAACATCGAAGAATACGTGTGGTTCAATGAAACAACCAGTGTTAGAACAATCTTGAGCTTTTATAAACTCATATTTTTCTTTATTAGTTTTAATAAAACTAAGAATTTTATTATAAGACCTTTGATCTACAACAGGCCCTAGATAAAATTTTGGATTGGTGCTATCTCCAGTGTAAAGACTTTGAACAGCATTTTTTAATCTAAGGGTGAATTTTTCATATATTCCCTCTAAAACAACAACTCTACTTAAAGCTGAGCATTTTTGTCCAGAAAAGGCAAAAGCAGAATCAAGAACAGCTTGTATAGCCTGATCTAAATCAGCATCAGAATCTATAATTAAGGCATTTTTCCCCCCCATTTCAACAACACATTTTTTAACATGATGCTGTTCATCTAAGGTTTGTGAGGCTTTATTGATTATCTGAAGCCCTACAGCTTTAGAGCCGGTGAAACTAATGACAGAAACTTTAGGGCTTTCAACAATTCTAGCTCCAACACGTTCACCTAAACCAGGTAGGAAATGACAGGCTTCCTTTGGAATGCCAGAGTTTATGATTATTTCATAAAGTTTTAATGCCGTTAAACTACTTTGTTCAGCAGGCTTTATTAAGACAGTGTTTCCTGTAACAAGAGCAGAAACAGTCATTCCACAAAGAATCGCTAAAGGAAAGTTCCAAGGAGCAATGACAGAGACCACACCGCGAGCTTTATAGTGGTATAAGTTTTCTTCTCCGGGAGTAGAGCCAACACGAAATGGAAGGTTAAGTTTTTTCATATCGTTTGCGTAGTATCTGCAAAAGTCAATGGCCTCAGTGATATCTGCATCAGCTTGATTCCATGGTTTTCCAACTTCAATGCTTTGAAGAGAAGCAAGTTTAAATCTATTCTCCTCAAGAAGATCAGCTACCTTATTGATTAAGGTAGAGCGACTAGAAACCAAAGTATTTGACCAGGTTTTTTGATAGTTAAAGGCTGCGGTTAAAGCCTCATCAGTTTCAGTATTAGTGGCTTCAAAAATAGTGTAAAGCGTTTGTTTGTGGTTGTTTGGATTTATACGATGGATTGTGCTTGTACCAGATCCGATTGTGCCATTAATAAAAGCATTAACTTTTAATGGTCCTTGATTAAACTCAAGCTTCCATTTTTCTAAGGCTTTATAGAATTTATCTCTGTTCTTACTTTGAGTAAAGTCAAGCAAGGGGGCGTTTGTAAAAGAGTTTTTCTTTTCTTTAAAAAACAAGCTTTCATCTGCATGAAACTGAGGTGTAGCTAAAATTTTATTATGATCAATGTCTTTTTTTATCTTATTTTGTAAAAAAGATTGATTTGAAGAATTCTCAAGTAAACGTCTTACTAAATAAGCCATTCCAGGAACTAGGTCACCAATAGTAGCATATTCTCGTACTCTATAATACATTTTAGCAAAGGAACTTTTAAAGTTATCAGCCATTCCATAAAGCATTTGAATTTCAAAAGATTTTTCTGGAATATTATTTTTTTTTGCAAAGGTAAGGGTCTCAGAAAGAGATCGGATATTATGAGAGCCTAAAGCAGTAAAAATATATTTATAGTTTAAAAGAAGTTTTTTAGCACATTTTTCAAAATTATAGTCAGAGTTTTCTTTATTTGTATAAACAGGCAGAGGCCAATGATTTTGCTTAGCATGTATGATTTCAAAATCCCAGTAAGCGCCCTTAACAAGTCTTATTGTAAAAGGAGTCGCCCTTTTTTTAGAAAAATCTATGAGCATTAAACAATCCTCATAACTGTCTCGAAGATAAGTTTGAATAACAATACCCCAGTGAGGGTATTGTTTAAATTCATCAAGCATTATGAGTTCTTTAAAAACTTCAAGTGTAAGGTTTTTATATTCATAATGCTCCATATCTATATTTATAAAAACACCAAGTTTTTGTGCGGTTCTAAAAATAGGTTTTAAGCACTCTACTAAAGTGGCTTTGGTTTCTTCCCAGGCTGCAATTTTAATTTGAGAGTAAAGGGAGGAAAGCTTTACAGAAACATTTACGAGTGGAATTTTTCCAAGATGATTTTCATCAAGTAAAGAATTGTATTCCCAGTTTTTAGATTCAGTATGAAGCTTTTTAATTAAATCTAGGTATCTTTCTTTATATTCCTTAGCCTCTGGTTCTGAGAGCGTAGCCTCACCTAAAAGATCGACTGTAAAGGTCCAGTTCTTTTTTCTATTTTTATTTAATTTTTGAATAGCTTCTTTAGGTGTTTCTCCAGTGATAAAGAGCCGAGCCATGTCTTTTATGTTTTTATCCACAGATTTTGCAACAAGATTTGGAGCTAATTGACCAATGCTCGTGCTAGCTTGAAAAATAGAAGGCATTTTTCCATTCTTATCTTCAAAATATTCTCTAACATGGTTTAAAATATCATCACCAGAATTTAAATATGGAAACACATCTACAAATCTAAACATACGAGTTTTAAAATCAGTGCTTTTCATAGACCAATCCATAACCTTTAAATACCACCACTCTTTATTTAAAATTGATTTTTTAGAAGAATAATTTTGACTATTTTTAAAAACATTCATTCCAAATTTTATAACATTCGTATGATTATTGCTCTTAGGCAAAGCTTTAGATTTAAACCACATAGCAAATCCCCTTAAATAAAAAACTTATTAGTAGTCTATATTTTTAGAAAAAGGGATGTTTTAGGTATTTTTTTTCTTAGAATCTGACGCAGAGCTAAAAGAGCCTTATTTGTTACATTATAAACTTTGAGCTGGTGTTTTAGGTTTTATTTTAAATCAGAGAACTTTAATTTAAAGTAGAATTTATTGACGTTTTATCCTAAAAAAAACTAGCCTTTAATTTAAGAATAGAAAAATGTAAGTTATTGAAATAAAAAGGTAATTTTTAAAATTGCCTTATAAAACCCAGGGGTTACGCATGAGATTTTTTTTAGGCAGTAAATAGAGCCTGTAAATTAAATTGTATAAATGCTTAATAATGTACTAGGGTTAAGCCTTCTTAAGATAAAAGAACTAAAGGGCTCATGATGAGCCCTTTTAAGCCTCAAAACCGCCGCACACACCGAACGAGCTGATCAGTGGGCTTATAAAAGTAATACTGATAGCCATCATCTGAGAACTTCTGGCCCCACGCACCCTCATTATTGTACTCTGTGGACAGTCAATACTAATTAGTTAAATCTTTATTACTTTCACCATGATCAATTCCAAAGGTTGATATATAATTTTGTAACCCTGGAATATCGTAAAAATTTTGCGAACTATTATTCCAGCCTTTACTTAAACTATCAGTACCAGAACAAGTTACTGTAAAATCATCTAATGCATAAGAATTTGCCCCTGAACCTCCTAAAACACTTCCTGATTATCTGACTCATAAGTGAGAGTTTTTCGTTAAATAAAAGTATGGTTTGAGTAAAGCATACCTTTTAAGTATATAAAAATCTTGGCAGGAAAGAAAGATATCTATAACCTTATCATCAACAGTAAATTTAGTTTTTTTGGAGATGAGTGTGTTAAAAAAAGTAGTTTTAATTGCAAGTTCAAGAATTCCTTTTACAAGATCATTTACTTACTATAAAAATAATACAGGTCAAGAGTTGATGACAGCAGCATTAAAAAATCTTGTTCAAAAAATGAGTCTTGAGGGCGGAAAAATTGATGATGTTGCTCTTGGTGTAGTGATGGTGCATGGATCTGATTGGAATATCTGTAGAGAATGTGTATTAAGCTCTGGGCTCTCACCACTAACACCAGCCTACGGTATTCGAAGGGCTTGTGGGACAAGTCTTGAAACAATTATTGCTATAGCAAATAAGATAAAACTAGGGCAAGTAAGGGTTGGAATTGCAGGGGGGTTTGACACTAATAGTGATGCACCTATTGAGTTTAAAAGAAACTTTTCTAGTAAAATAATAAGGTTTAATCAAAGTAAAACAATAATGGAAAAAATTAAATCTGTACTTAATTTTAATATTCAGGATTTAAAGCCACTTTTTCCAAGAGTGGTTGAGGTGCGAACTAGAAAATCTATGGGAGAGCATTGTGAACTCATGGCTCAGCAATGGCAGATTACTAGAGATGATCAAGATCGATTTTCATTTAAAAGTCATCAAAAAGCAGCTGAAGCATATGAAGAGGGTTTTTATGATGATCTTGTTTGTGAATTTAATGGAGTAAAAAAAGATAGTATTCTTAGACTTGATACTACGGTGGAGAAACTTTCTAAACTAAAGCCTGTTTTTGATAAAAGTGAACTAGGAACTTTAACTGCGGGGAACAGTACAGCTTTAACCGATGGTGCGTCATGTTTATTGTTGGCTGATGAGGAATATGCAAAAGAAAAAGATTTACCAATTTTAGCTTATTTTGTAGATGCACAAGCAGCAGCAGTTGATTTTGTTAAAGGAGAGGGTTTGTTAATGGCCCCTACAATAGCAGTGGCAGAGCTTTTAAAAAGAAATAATCTAGTATTTGATGATTTTGATTTTTTTGAAATACATGAAGCTTTTGCAGCTCAAGTTTTATCTACATTTAAAGCTTGGGAAAATGAGGAGTATTGTAAAACTAGATTAGGATTAGATAGGGCATTAGGAAGTATTCCAAGAAATAAGCTTAATATTAAAGGCGGCAGCCTTGCTTTAGGGCATCCTTTTGGTGGAACAGGGGTAAGAATTAGTGCAAATCTTTCAAAAATTCTTAATCAAGCAGGAAAAGGTAGAGGTCTTATTTCAATTTGTACAGGTGGTGGAATGGGAGTTGCTGCTATTTTTGAAAAATATTGAGATTAAAAAATATATAAAGTAATAGAGTTTTCTTATGGCGTATTGCCGTTATAAAGGAGTTTAGGATAAAATTAAAGTTTTTTTTAAAATCAATAAACTTAGAGTTAAATAAGAAAATCTGTATAGATTAGGTGATTTTGATTTACTTACAAAGTTATTTTAAGGTTAAATTGTCATTAAACAGCATGATCTTAATCTTTTAAAGGTATACTTTAGTACTCATGGAAAATCTTAAGGGTGAGGCCTTTGTTCTTAAAACACTACCTTATTCTGAATCTGATTTAATCTTATATGCGTTGTCTAAAGAACAGGGGGTGCTTCATTTTTTTGTAAAAGGAGCTAAGAACAGTAAAAAACGATTTTCAGGGGGTGTCTTACAACCCCCACATTTAATTGATTTTCAAACTTTAAGGTTAGGTAGAAAACAATATGATAATGGAAGTTTGATTACTCTTAAAGAAGCAAGTCTTTTAAATGATTTTATTAAAATTCGTTTAAGTTATGTTTTTATGGAAACCTTATTTTCAATGATTAAGGTTGTTTTACCTTCAAGAACTGGGCACAAAGAGCTATTTAATCATTTTGGAGGAGCGTTAAAGGTTTTGCCAACAGTAAAGGATCAGAAAAGATTTTTTACTCATTTTGTTATTAGGTATTTATACATTGAAGGGGTTTTGCCTTTACATGTTAAATTTTTAGATTTTATAAAAACTCCACTTAGTTGTCATAAGAAACTTTTAAATGTATCAGAGATTCAGAGTAATAGAGAAGTTAAATTTGCTAAATATTTTTTAAAAACGTACTCTAATAGTAAGGAAAGTATTAAGTGGCCAAAGTAAATCTTAATTCTAAAAATAGGGCTTTATTTTTAGATCGTGACGATACGATAATTACAAATATTCCTTATATGAGTAAAGTGGAGGATATAAATTATCTTCCAAATATTTTTGAAAAGTTAAAAGAAATTCAGGATTTTGGCTATAAAATTTTTATTGTTACAAATCAATCAGGCTTATCTAGAAAGCTTATCACTTATAAAGAATTAGAAAAAATTCATTGGAAAATAATAGATGATTTCTCTTTAAAAGGGCTAAGGGTTTATAAGTATTATATAAGCCCATATAGTCACAAACATCCAAGACGTAAGCCTGGCCATGAGCTACTACTAGAAGCTCAGCGGGACTTTAATCTTGATTTAAAAAATTCTATTATGATTGGTGATGGTGATCGGGATATTAATGCTGGTTACAATGCTGGTTTAACTACATGTTTAAAAATAAAAGACTCAAGTTTTTGGATGAATTTAGATCTTAAAGTATTTAAAAAATTATTGGTTTAAGGGGTGGTGTTTGTCAAGAGCCTCACTTAGATCTGAAAGTTCAAGGTGAGTGTATTTTTCAGTTGTGGATATATTTTTATGTCCTAAAAGCTCTTGAAGAATTCTTAGATCGCTTCCAGACCTTAGTAGATGAGTTGCAAAGCTATGCCTTAAACCATGAGGACTAATTTTTTTACCAACAGATAAAAGGCTTCGTTTTACCACCCAGTCATAGACTGATCGTGTATTTAAAGGGGTGTTGCCATATATAAATTTAAAATTTAAAGGTAGAATTGATTTAATTTGCTTACTTATAGTATTTGGTATGGCGATAAGGGAGGTTTTTCCACCTTTTTGAAGGCTTTTGATTTGTGATTTTTTAAAATTGATATCCCCTATTTTAATGTTGGAGGCTTCTGTCACACGTAGGCCTGCAGTATACATTAAAAGACTAACAAGAAGTTCATTTTTATACTTATTATTGTTGTTATTAAAGTCTTTAATAAGACTATTAAAGTAAGTCTCTGTTTCTTCATAGCTAAGGTATTTAGGAAGTGAACGATTGCCTTTACCTATGTGAGGAAGTTTGTAGGTAAAGTCTTTTCTACATTCACCGGATTCAAACATCCATTTAAGAAATCCTCTTAAAGTCGTAAGCCTCCGTTCTTTTGATGCTTTTGAAAGGGTTTTAATATTTTGTGGGAGATTAGAAATTAAGAGATCAATAGATACTTTTGATGTGTTTAATTTAGTGATTTTAAGGTTTCCATTTTTACATAGGTGTATTGAAGGGAATTCATGGATTTTAAAAAGTTTATTAAGATCTGCTTTTACTCCTCGAAGGCTATTTGCAGAGTAAAAGGATAGATTGCCTTTATATTTTAAATACTTAGATAAATGAAGAGGGGTTATGTCAAAAATTGTCACTAAGGTTATTGTAATATTTTTTTTGAAAATTAGAAAATTTACTTGCTTATTAACTAAGCATACTGTATAAAAGTCTTAAGACTATTTTTAATAGGAAGAAAAAGTCGGATAAATAAAGGGGGGATTTGTGAGCATAGTGCTCGCTGATCCCCCCTTTTTTTTTGCAAGTGATTAGATTTAGATAAAATACTAAAGGAGCCTATTATGCCATCAAAAAAAAATACCACAGAAACAAAAAAACTTACTGAAAAGAGTAAACATTTTCTTAGAATCCCTCTGGGTCAATCACAGCAGGTATTTTCAAGCAAAGAAATTGTGTATCAGTCTGACGCTATGATTAAGTTAATGGGTATGGTTAATCAAGTTGCTCCTTCTAACGCAGCAATCTTAATTTTGGGTGAAAGTGGAACAGGTAAAGAGCTAATTGCTCAAGAAATTCATGAAAAATCAAACAGAGCTCATAAACCGTTAGTTACTATTAACTGTGGAGCTTTAAGAGAAGCTCTTTTAGAGTCAGAGTTATTTGGGCATGAAAAAGGTGCTTTTACAGGTGCTTATGCTCAAAAGATTGGTTTAGTTGAAGTCGCTGATGGTGGAACTTTATTTCTAGATGAAATTGGTGAGCTTTCACCTGGTATTCAAGCTAAGCTTTTAAGATTTTTACAAGAAGGCGAGATTTATAGAGTTGGTGGTAAGGAAGCTATTAAAGTAGATATTAGATTAATTTCTGCAACAAATAAAGATCTTAAAAAAGAAGTTGAAGAAGGGGTTTTTAGGGAAGATTTGTATTATAGAATCAATACGATTGCTGTAGATGTTCCGTCGTTAAGAAAGAGAAAAGAAGATATTGGGGCCTTAGTTGATTATTTTTTAACTACTGGAATGCATAGATATTTAAACAGAGGTCTTAAGATTTCACCTGAAGCTTTAGATAAGTTATTAAAATATGATTGGCCGGGTAATATTAGAGAACTTCAAAATATTTGTGAAAGGCTGCAAATATTATCTAAAGACGAAACTATTCAGGTCTTAGATCTTCCTGATTTTGTAAGGGTTCCAGGAGAAAAAGTTTTTAATAATGATTATAATTCATCTATAACTCTTCATGAGCTGGAAAAAAGTTATATTTTAAAAGCTTTAAATCATTTTGGTGGCAATAAAACTCAAGCAGCAAATGCTTTAGGTGTAACGATTAAAACTCTTTATAATAAGCTTCATGAGTATGGTGAGTTTGATCAATTTGCAATTCATTCAAGAACTACTAGCTAAAGCCATACAGATAAAGAGGTGGTGCAAATTTTGTTATGTAGTTAGAGTGTATAATTTTTATTTGGAAAATATAATACTAAGAGTTTATTAAGAAGTAGCTAAGTAAACCAATAAAAAGGAGAGTAAAACAATGAGAAAAACAATCATTTTAACATTAATGTTTTTAGGATTGAGTGTAAGTGCTTTTGGAGCACAAGATACAAGAATCGATGATTTTATTAGATGGTTAAAAGGATTGAGTGCAGATATTTTTGCAGAAGATATGACTTTAGAAGAATGTAAAGGCCTTGTAATAAGTACGGAAGAGAATAACATAATGCCTGGTAAGTTCTTTTCAGATCATCAAGCTAATTGTGTAAAGGTTTTTAACCTTAGATTCTGATCCTTATCCAAAAAACGAAAGTGTATAATTTTTATTTGGAAAATATAATACTAAGAGTTTATTAAGAAGTAGCTAAGTAAACCAATAAAAAGGAGAGTAAAACAATGAGAAAAACAATTATTTTAACATTAATGTTTTTAGGAGTGAGTGTAAGTGCTTTTGGAGCACAAGATACAAGAATCGATGATTTTATTAGATGGTTAAAAGGATTGAGTGCAGATATTTTTGCAGAAGATATGACTTTAGAAGAATGTAAAGGCCTTGTAAAAAGTGAGTATGGAAGAACAGCTCTTATAACTGCTGCATCCAAAGGTCACACTGAAATTGTAGACTTATTATTTAAAGCTGGAATTAGCGACGAATTTGAAGTTGGAGCTAACGAATGAAAAATAAATAATCGTTTTTTGGTTATTATTAAGTGATTTAGATTAATTGTTAGTTTTAATGGAATAAAAAAGGTACAAAGACAATATTGTATCTTTTTTTATGTCTTTTCATAAACAAAAGTATTAAGGAGCTTTAAATTAATCTTGATGTTTAGATTTGAAAATATAATTGCGGCTTCTTAAACTCGGTTAATATCGATACTAGACATCTTTTTTACAGCACGCCTAAACCCTGATCTTTTATGGAGAGGTTTTTTTTGTAGCGCAGTGCGCACGAAGACAGGACCTCTCTTCTTAAGTGATGTAAACTTAGCTCACTATGAAAATGTGTGAGCTTTTTTCTTTTTTAGACCCTAGTTTTAATCAAGAGGTCTTAGATCTTACTGCAGATACGCGCAAAATTAAAAAAGGAAGTGTGTTTTTCCTGCTTCCTAGGGCAAATACTAAATTTATTGAGTACTTTAAAAAGTCAAAAAAAAGCTTAGCGTTTATCCACAGCTGCCAAGAGTATAAAGATAAAGGAGTTTTTGTAGACAATATTGAAGAATTATATTTCTCATCTTTAAAAGTTTTTTATAAAGAGTCTATTGAAAAATTAAAGGTTTATGGAATTACGGGTACAAATGGGAAAACAACAACGGCATTTATGTTTCATAGCTTTCTTAAGCTTTATGGTGTTCCTACTGGTTTATACGGAACTATCCATAATAGGTTTAAAGATAATGTTTTAAAAACAGGTTTAACATCTCCTGTAGCCGAAGATTTTTATAGATTTAATAATGAAAATTTTAAAAAAGGAATGAGGGCTGTTATCTGTGAAGTTTCCTCTCATGCATTAGATCAAAAAAGATTAAGCACTCAGTTTTTAGATGGAGCTTCTTTTTTAAGTTTCTCACAAGATCATCTAGATTATCACAAAACAATGAAAAGGTATTTAGAGGCAAAAGTAAAAATAACGACACAAGCTTTAAAGAAAAATGGTTTTTTTATACTCTCTAAAGAGGTTAAAAAACTTAAAATTTGGCCAAAAGAATTTATAAAACTAGGAGAAAAGTACAATTTTAAAATTTTAAAAAGAAGCGCGCATGGAACAAGGTTTATATTCTTAAAAGAAGGCAATGCGTTGGAGGGAGAGATTCCTCTTTTAGGGGATTATAATATTTCAAACTTTTCCATGGCTTTAGCAATGCTTTGTGAGCACTTTGGTAAAGATTTTTTTCCTGATGAAAGGGTTTTTAAGGATTTTGTTCAGATTCCAGGTAGAATGCAGCGATTAGATATTAGTAAAGATTCATCAGTATTTATAGATTACTGTCACACACCAGACTCTCTTAGGGAAGCTCTTAAAACATTAAAACTTTTTTTAAAAGATAAAAAAATAATTTCTGTATTCGGTTGTGGCGGGGATAGAGATAGGGCTAAGCGCTCACTTATGGGTAATGTTTCAAAATGTTTAGCAGATGTATCAATCATTACAAGTGATAACCCTAGAGAAGAGGATCCAAAAGTAATTGTCAAGGATATTTTAAAAGGTATAAATGGCAAGGTATTTGTCGAACTTAAAAGAGAGCTTGCTATTCAAAAAGCTTTAAAGCTTGGAATAAAAGAGCCTTGTTATATACTTATTGCAGGCAAAGGACATGAGAGAACTCAGGAGATAAAAGGTGTAAAAAGACATTTTTCAGATGTTGAAGAAGTTTTAAAGTTTATTAAAAACAATTAAAAGTAAAGAGAGCTTAGTGAAAGTAAAATTTTTTGAAAATTTTTTTGGAATTAGTTTTAATTTAGTTATTAAAGAGTTTAGTCAGATTTCAACTGACACAAGAAGTCTTAAAAAAGGGGCTTTGTTTGTTGCGCTAAAAGGTAAGAATTTTGATGGAAATAAATTTGTAAGAGAGGCTTTTAGTAAAGGTGCTGTAGCTGCACTAACCTCAGATAAAAGTATAAAGGAAAAGGTTGTTGTTGTTAAAGATAGCCTTAAAAGTTTTCAAAAACTTTCAAAAGCTTGGCAGGATGAAGTAGCACCTTTGGTTATTGGGATAACAGGGTCAAATGGGAAAACTACATCTAAATTCTTTACAGTACAGATACTAGAAAGCTTTTTTAAAATTTGCTATTCTCCAAAAAGTTTTAACAACAAGCTTGGTGTTCCTATTGCACAATCTTTGTTAAAAGAGGGGGATCATATTTTAATTGCAGAAATTGGGACAAGTGCAAAAGGCGAGATTTTAGAACTCACAGACTTAATAAAGCCTCATATAGGTGTTGTAACAACAGTGGGGCCGTCTCATTTAAAAGGTTTTGGGACCGTGGATAAGGTGGCTTTAGAAAAAAGTGATATTTATAAATCTAATAGAATGAAAAAAGGAATTTTTAATTTAGATACTAAATGGACTAAAAAAATGTTTGAAAATTTTAATGGAGAAAGAATTAGTTTTTCAACTCTAGATTCAAATGCAGATATTTACTTAAAAGCGCATCAAAAAGATATTGATGAGTTGAATTTGTCAGGAAAAATCTTTGATGAAGAGGTTGAGTTTAAATGTAATATCTTTGGAAAACATAATGTTTATAATTTAATGACAGCATTAGCTATTGGTGTGGCTTTAGGTATTAAAGTAAAAAAACTTATTCAAAAGATACCAAATATAAAGACTCCATGGGGAAGGTCTCAAGTTTTAAAAAATTCTTATGGTGGTAAGGTTTTATTTGATGGGTACAACTCAAACCCTCAAAGTATGGAGGCTTTATTTGATGGTGCTATAGATATTATAAAATCAGGAACGAGTGTGCACTTTATTCTTGGTGAGATGTTAGAGCTTGGAAAAGCTACACATCAAATGCATAAAGAGCTTGGAAAGAGAGTGGGGGAGTTAAAACCAAGTTCAATTTCATTTATAGGAGCATCGTTTAAGCAGTTTGAGGAGGGACTTAAGAATTCTAATTTTAATAATAACTTAATAATATCAAGTACTTACTCTGATTCCCTTGCAATTGCTATACAAACTATGTTAGACCCTAGGCAGACAATTATTGTTAAAGGCTCTAGAGGTATGAAGCTTGAACGTTTTTTTAATATTCTTGGGCTTTAGGCTTTGTTAAACAGTTTCTGGCTTATTATCTTATATTTGGGAGAATTTAGTGCTTTATAAATTTTTAGTTGAATGTTTATCTGATTTTCCAGGGTTTAATGTTTTTAGATATGTTTCTTTTCGAACGTTTGTAACGTTTTTTTCCTCTTTTTTAATTTGTTGGTTTTGGGGCCCTGCTTTTATTAGAGGACTGATTAAAAATCAAACTGGTCAAACCATTAGAGAAGATGGGCCACAATCGCATTTAAAAAAGAATGGAACACCGACAATGGGTGGAAAATTAATCTTAGCAGGTGTTTTTACTCCCGCTATTTTTTGGATGGACCTTATTAATCCTTTAGTTCAAGTTGCACTAGTGATCACACTTTTCTTTGGCTTAGTTGGTTTTTTTGATGATCATTTAAAAGTAGTTAGAAAGAATCCTAGAGGTCTTCCTGGAAAATTAAGGCTTTTAATTGAATTTACAGTAGTAGGTTTTGCGGTTTTATACTTATTTTCTACAGGAGCTGTAGATGGAATTTTGTATTTTCCATTTTTTAAAAATTTAAGTTTAAATTTAGGATGGTTTTATATTCCATTTGCATGTTTTGTCGTTGTAGGTACAGCTAATGCTGTGAATTTAACAGATGGTCTTGATGGTCTGGCAATCGTTCCAGTAATGGTTTCAGCATGTGCTTTTATGATTTTTTCATATGCAGCAGGGCATGTGACAATAGCAGAGTACTTAATGATTCCAGCGGTTCCAGGAGCTAGTGAGCTTGTTCCTGTGTGTGCGGCAGTAGTTGCCTCTGGAATGGCTTTTTTATGGTTTAACTCATACCCAGCTCAAGTATTCATGGGGGATGTAGGAAGTTTAAGTCTTGGAGGCTTTTTAGGTGCCATGGCAGTTTTAACAAAAAATGAAATTTTAATGATTTTATTAGGTGGAGTTTTTGTAGTAGAGGCGTTGTCTGTTATTACGCAAGTAGCTTCATTTAAACTTACAGGAAAAAAAATCTTTAAAATGACTCCAATTCATCATCACTTTGAGCTAAAAGGGCATGAAGAATCAAAGATTATAGTAAGATTTTGGATTATATCCATTTTATTAGCAATTTTAAGCATAGCAACATTAAAATTAAGGTAGAGACTTGAGGTATTAGGAAATGATTATTGAAAGAGTACAAGATTTAAAAGATAAAAAGATACTTATTGTAGGCTTAGGTATGACTGGGGTTGCAGCATCTAAGTTTTTAGTTTCTAAGGGAGCAAAGGTTGTTGTTAGTGACCATAAATCAAAGGCTGAGCTTGCAAATTATTTAGAGATTATGGTTGATATAAATGTAGAGTATGATCTTGGTGGACATTCACCAAAGTTGTTTTTAGAGCAAGATATTATCATGTTAAGCCCAGGGATTTCATCACAATTAAAAATTTTTGAATATGCTAGACAAAATGGAGTTCATGTTACGGGTGAATTTGAATTTATGACTCAGTTTATTACAAAACCAATTATTGCTTTAACAGGAACAAATGGAAAAACTACAACTATTTCTTTAATTGTTGAGATGTTAAAAGAATCAGGTAAGAAAGTTTGGGTAGGAGGGAATTACGGAAAGCCTGTTAGTGAACTTCTTATGAAAGAGGAAGAAGCTGATATTGTAGTTTTAGAAGTTTCAAGTTTTATGCTTGAGCATGTTGTAAACTTTAATCCACAAAATATTGTTTTTATGAATTTAGCTGAAAACCATTTAGATCGCCATAAAACAATGGAGGAGTATGTTTATGCAAAAAGAAAGATATTCCTTAACACAAATCAGACTACAACAAGCATTTTAAATGCTGATGACAATGCTGTTGTTGAGCTTGCAAGAGATCCAGCTGTTCAACGTGGCAGAATATTTTATTTTTCAAGAAAGCTCTCATTAGAGCCACAGATTATGAATATAGGTGGCGCTATTAATATTCATGATGAAATCAAAGTAAGAACAGGTCCAGACATTGAAGTGTTTTCTGTAGCTAAAATTAAAATGAAGGGGCAACACTCAATTGAAAATATTATGGCAGCAATTTTAGCTGTACGTGAACAAAATGGAACACATAAGGCTATTCAAAAGGTTATTGATACTTATACAGGACTACAACATAGAATTGAATATGTTCGTCGTGTAGGTGGGGTTTCATTTTACAATGACTCTAAAGCAACAAATGTTCATGCTGTTATTAGAGCTTTAAAATCTTTTGATGAAAATGTAATCTTAATTATGGGTGGTAAAGACACAGCCTTAAACTATATGCCTTTAAGAGATGAAATTAGAAAAAAAGTTAAAACGTTAATTTTAGTTGGTGAAGCTAAAGAACGTATTAATAGGGATGTTGGAGATTATTCTGAAACTTTCTTAATAGGTACATTTGATGAAGCTGTTTATTTAGCATATTCAAAAAGTAGAATAGAAGATACTGTACTATTATCACCAGGTGCATCTAGCTTTGATATTTTTGATGATTACCGTGAAAGAGGGGAGCATTATAAAAATTTGGTAATGTTGTTTAAGTAGGGTTTATATTGATTAAGTGATTTTTTTTAAAAATCACTTAATTCTTATTGAAAACTTTATGAAAACTAAATTCATAGTAAATGATTTTTAGATGAACCTTAAAAAAAACCATCCTCACTTTAAATACAAATGAAAGAAGAAAAAAGAGTTTTATATTAAATCAAGCTTGTTTTTATTTAATATGCGGCTTAATAAATTTAAATTTGTAGGAGGTAAATAAAATGAAAAACCTGATATTAATACTGGTTTTATTATTTGCAAATCAAGTCTTAGCATTAACAATAAAAAATCTTAAAAAACAATTAGATGTTATGGCTGAGGAATTTCAAAATTTAAAATTTGAAAATAAAGAAGATGAAAAAGAACTTAGTATTCAGAATAGAATTAGAGGAAATAAAACTACACAGGGCGGGTATGGAGAATTTATTTATACAGATGCAGAAAGTAAGCTTGAAGATGGAAGTGTAAATTCTAAAAAAAATCCTATATGGGATGCTCAAAGATTTATTTTATATATAGGCTATGATTTTTCATCTAAATGGAAGCTTTTTAGTGAAATTGAGATTGAGCATGCAAAAGAAATTTATCTAGAACAGGCATATCTTTCTTATCAACACTCAAAAAAAATTCAATTTAATATTGGTGTTTTATTAGTCCCAATCGGAATTACAAACCTTTATCATGAGCCAACAACGTTCCTAGCTACACAAAGACCAACTGTTGAAAAAAAAATTATTCCAAGTACGTGGAGAGAGAATGGTGTTTCTTTAACGGGACAATATAAAAATTTAAGATATCAGTTTGCGGTATTTAATTCACTTGTTTCTAATGGTTTTTCAAGTGATGGTGTAAGAGAAGGTCGTCAAAAAGCAAGCCAAACTGATTCAAGTGGGCTGTCTTTTGTACAACAAACGGATTATTTATTAGATAATTACGGGTTTATAGGGTTTTCTGTATATCATGGTGATGTGAGTGATATAGATTTAAATGTGGATCAAACAATTTGGGATTTACATGCTAATTTAAAACATAAAGGCTTTCAAATGAGGGTCTTATATACAGAACTTTTTTTAACTAATGTTGATGATTTAAACGCTAAGTTAAACAATATAAGATTAAATTCTGTGGCTAAGAAAATGTCAGGCTACTTTGTGGAGTTAGGATATAATGTGTTTAAAGGGTTTAGAGAAGATGAGTTGATTCCTTTTATAAGGTATGAATCTTTAGATACGCAAAAAAGTTTGAGTCAAGGGTTTGTTAAAGATCTTTTAAAAGATCAAGAAAATATTACAATTGGCTTAAATTACAAACCTTTAACAGGTTTGGTTTTTAAGGCAGACTATACAGTTGGTAAAAACAAAGCTAAAAAAGGTTATAATACTTGGAACTTTGGAGCGGGATGGAACTTTTAATAAGTTTAATATTATTAACAACAAATGTAATAGCTGATGATAAAATCAGAAAACATGCTTTTTTTAATACTTTTCAAACTTGTGCAATAAATAAAAATATACTGTATTTATCTAAAAAACAAAAAAAAGACATTATTAAAAGAAATAACTTTCGTTCGGTGCCAGGCGTATTTAAAATGTATAATGTTTTATGCAAAGGAGTGAAATTAAAGGTTTTTTTATTATCAGATTTAGTTAGAACTCATTATCAAAAAGTTTTTATTAGCGTAAAAAACTCTAAAATTGACAGTATTAAAATAGTTCAGTTTGCAGAACCTAAAAAATATAGCCCCCCAAAGGGTTTTATTAATAAATTCATAGGAAAATCAGATTTTTTAAATATAGATGGTTTGACTGGAGCAACACTGACAAGATCTTCTCTTTTAAGAATTTCAAAACTTGCTATAGAATTAGATAAAATAAAATGACTAAGAATGAAAAATTTTTTTTGTATTTGGGGCTTTGCCTTTGTTTTTTAACAGGAATGGGAATGTTGGTACTTAAAAGTTTTTTTCAAGTTGCAGATGAATTTGGTCAGCAAGAGCATTGGCTTATGAGTGATTTTAAAATGCTCCATTATATATTTTCACCATTGCTGATAGTTTCATTTGGAGTCTTGTGGCAAGGTCATATTTTAAAAGGGATAAGGAATAAAAAACGAAGAAAAAGACTATCAGGTTTTTTCATACTCCTTGCCATGATTGTGCTTGTATTAACAGGGCAAATGATGCTTTCCTTAGTAAGTCAGGATGTTAGTTATTGGGTTGGGTGGATTCACTTGGTCACAGGGGTACTGATTTTTGCGGGCATCTTAAAACATGCCTTTAAAAAATATTAGCTTAAAAAATCTCCAAGTTTATTTAATATGTCTATAGGGATTTCATGTTTACCCTGAAACCAGTTTTCATCTATAATAAGGCCTTTTTGAGTGAGTTTTTCAGATAAATCTTTGCCGCACTTAAAAGGAAGTACAGGGTCTTGCTTACCGTGACTTATAAATACTTTTTTAGGGCTATTTGAGTGTTCCCAATGGTTATTGCCAAGAGGAGCACCTGACAGAGCGATGAGCCCTGTATAATTATCTACATTAGACATAAAAATATTTGAAGCCATCATGGCTCCCTGGCTGAATCCTCCAACATAAATAGAATTTTTTAGATTAAGGCTCCAAATGGTGTCTTTAATAGCTTGAAGGCTTTTCCTATAATCTTTGCTATCTATTGAGTAAAATTTTTCTAACGTTTCAGCATTCATATTAGGGTTAAAGCTTAAAAGAGTGGGGTTAAACCAAGCTTTTCCTCCAAATATAGCAAGCTCTGGGGGGCTAAGAGGGGCTTCAATAAAATACCAGTTTAAATTAAGTTTTGAAATTTTAGGGACTTTACAGAGTCCTATAAGATCTTTTGCATTTGCACCATAACCATGAAGCATGATAATGGAAGGGTTGTTTGGGCTATTTTTAATTTTATAGGTTGTAAGTTTGGTATTCATAACCTTGTCCATTTTGAAGATGCTTTTTGGATTCTATTTTTTAAACCAATCCAACTCTTGTCTACCCAATTAGGGTTAAAGTAAATGATAATATATTTTGCTTTACCATCACATTGTCTAAGATCATCATAAAAATTATGTGAGGATTTTTTTGCAGATTTATTTAAAAAAAGTTGAATTGAATCATTTTCTTTACTAAATTTGTTAAGAGATTTTTGAGAAGAAAAAACATAAACAGGAGTGTCAGGTTGGTAGTGGTTTGATTCAGATCCTGGCATATGACTTTGTTCTTTATAAGAAATTTTTAAACCTAAAGCTTTCTCAATATCAGTGTTGGTAATCTGTCCAGGTCTTAAGATGGTTAGTGTATCCACGTCTAAGATTGCTGACTCTATTCCAATATCACAGCGGCCACCATCTAAAACATCAACTTGTGGAAGTGTTTTTAAGACATGTTGAGCGCTGGTAGGACTTGTTTTTTTAAATATGTTTGCGCTTGGTGCCGCTAGGCAAGACCCCACTTCTTTAATGACTTTTTGAAATAAATCTGATTGAGGAATGCGGACAGCTACTGATTCTAAACCTGATGTTATAAGATCAGAAACAAAGTAGTTATTTTTTTTACAAACAAGAGTTAAAGGACCTGGCCAAAAAGTATGAGCTAGTTTTTTAAAAACAGGACTTGGATTTTTAAGAAGCTTAAGGGCCATTCTAAGGTCACAAGCATGTACAATGAGAGGATCGCTTAAAGGTCTTTTTTTTATTTTAAAAATCTTTTTAAGAGCATCGGGTTGATTAATAGGGGCAGCTAATCCATAAACAGTTTCTGTAGGCAGGGCCACAGGGGTTCCAGATTTTAAAAGTTGTATAGCTTTTTTTAGAGTAACAAGTCCCATATTATGTGCAATTAATCAGACTTGAATCTTGAAAGCAAGAGTTTATACTTTCTTTATGAAGATACTATGTGTATGTTTAGGAAATATATGTAGAAGCCCAACTGCTCAAGGCGTTTTAAAACATATGCTTAAAGGTAAAGGGGAGTTTTTTATAGATTCTGCAGGAACATCAGGGTGGCATGAGGGCGATCCGCCAGATGGGCGCTCTACATATCATGCTAGTCTTAGGGGCTATAAGCTTGAAGGAGCCTCAAGGGTTATAGTTGAAAAAGATTTTGAAAAATTTGATGTGATTTTAGCAATGGATCAAAAAAATCAATTTGATCTTAACCAGATGTGCTCTTCACCATTGTATAAAACTAAAATAAAATTAATTACAGATTATTGTAAATTTCATGAGCAAGATAAAGTGAGTTTAGGCGTTCCAGATCCGTATTATAAAGGAGAAAAGGGTTTTGCAATGGTTTTAGACATTATAGAAGATGCGTGTGCTACTTTAGTTGATAAATGGACCTCTTTAAAAGGAAGAGAAATAGTATAAAAGTCTATTAAATATTTTAATTTTTACCTTTTATAAAACTTTAAAATCTAGAAAAAAAGTTTTATTCTTTGATGAAATAAAAACTTCGTGTCAGGTTACAGGAGCACTTTAAAGTTTAGCTGTGTTAAAACTAAAGGTAATGTTTTTTATTATTAGGCAGACGCTAGATTAAAGAAAAGTTTAAAAATCTTACATAAAGTTGTAAATCTTAAGGGTTATTAATAATTTTAAATATTTTATTGATTAAGTTTTAGTAGCTTTTAAAGGGCTAAACGTACTTTTGAATTCATTTTTGGTTCTTATTTAAATCATGGTCTAATAATCTAAGTTTTTTATAGTTTAAAACCCAATTTTGAGAAAAAGAAATGTGTTCTTTTTTAGTTAGAGAATAGTATCTATTATATAAAAAGCAAATAAATTTAAAGGAGTAAGATGAGGCCCACTCTTCTTTACTTTCTATTTTCTTTTTTAAATCTAAAGCATTTAAAAATTGAGCATTACAACCTTTAATAGAATAAAAAACTTTTCCATAAAAAAGAACTCTCTTCTTAAAAATTAAGGCTAAAACACCAACACCAGAATTAATTAATGCCACTACATGGGATATGTTTAAAATTTGATTTATATGAGCATTATTATTTATTAAATAAATATTATTCATATTAATATTTTTACCTTTAAAAGGCCATTTTTTTTCTAAAGGGTGTTTTTTTATAACTACAAAATAATCTGTATTAAATTTATTTGAAAAATCAAGAATCTCTTTAATAAAAGATTTATACCCCATGGGATTAAAGTATAAAATAACAGAATCCCATGGCCTTTGAAGGGGGACAAAGACAATTTTTCTCCCGTTGGCTTTCTTAATTATTTCTTTAATAATTTTGTTTGTTTTTTTTTCTCCGGCTTGTTTTTCTAAAGAAAGTCCTTGTTTTATTTGCTCCATTTTTTCCAAAGCTAAGGATTTTTCTTTATTAGAATACTCTAAGTCCCAGTACTCTTTGTTATAGTAAGGACTATCAAAATTAAAGCCCTTGTTATCAAGAATAAAGCTGCTAGGTAAAGCCCCTCGCTCAAAGATATAAAAATTCATGCCAATACTTTGAATTTTATTAAGTAAAACTTTTTTAAAAAAATTTTTATATGGAAGTATAAAAAAAACTCTATGAAGTTTGTTCTTAGATAATTTTTTTTTTAAGGATGTTTGGGGTAAGAAAAAGAGTTTAGTATATTTTTTAAATAAAATACTATTGTATCTTGCAAAGAGTGCTGAATTATTTATAACAAAGTTTTTATCTTCACGATCTAGTATAAGTAGATTCTCTTTAATTCTTAGAAAAGGTGTGTCTTTGTTAAAGTAGGTTTGTTCTTTTATATTATTCATGGAAAGTATTTGAGGGTAGATACAACCTTTAATCTTTTTTTCCTCAGACAGGATATAATTAAATCTATTAAGGTAATATAATTTCCAAAATACTGATAATTTTTTAAATTCTTTAGTTTCTAAAATATAGCTATCTAATATAATGTTTTTGAATTTGATCTTGTTAGATAGTTGAATCATATCTTTAAAGCAAGTTACTAGAAATATTTCGTCGTTTTTTGGAATTAAGATATCTTTAATATTTTTATTTTTAAATGAGTGTTTTTTTTCAAAGATGAATAATTTCAAAAATACTCCCTACTTAAAATAATATAATTAAAATAAAAGTTTACATCAACTATAGGTGGTTTAAACCATATGCGCTTGTCCTGTTATAAAGAGGTATTTTTTTGCTAGAACAAAGGAAAGTGGCCAGCTTGTGGTGACTTGTTTTTTTGTGTGAATTAAACAGGCAGTTGGCGGCTAAGTATAGTGTATAAAGTTTATTTCTAGTAATTATAATACCTTAACCACAAAAATGGTGCCTCGGGCCGGACTTGAACCGGCATGGTATTGCTACCGCAGGATTTTAAGTCCTGTGCGTCTACCTATTTCGCCACCAAGGCACATAAACTTTAGCTATTTTCTCATTAAATAGTGGATATGAAACTATAAAACGTATATAACGCATTATTCTAAAAAAAAGAAAAATCAAAGGAAAATCTAATAAATGAATAAATCTAAGCTTATTGCCGCAACAATTACCATACTAATTTTGTTTGCTGTTCTTAGAGTTTTTAATTCTGGCTCCACTAAATCACCAACGCAAATAAAAAAAGAGGCTGGGGAAATTATGAGTGCTGCTTTAAAGGAAGACGGCCCTATGCTCTTAAAAAATTTAAAAACTACAAAAGTAAAATTGATTGATAAAGAAGATCTTAAGGGAAGTGCTATTTTAAAAAAAGTTAAAAAAAGTGCTAATATGAGTTTATTTTTTTCTAAAAAATCTGATTATGTATATTTTAAAGTTCAAGACGGTCTGGCTTTAGTTGGAGGGGATATAGTATTAGGGGAAATTAAAGAATGGCCTGAATTAAAAGGTAAGCTGAAAAACTCTTTGTTAAAAGATAAACCTCTGGCATCTAAACTATGGAGGAGTTCAGAAATTCCTTTTGGATTTAATAGGGATTTTCCAGAAGATTTAAAGATTAAAGCTTTAGAGGCAATAAAATATTTTAACAAAGAGACAGTTATGGAGTTTGTTCCTATTAATATTGAATTTGATAAAGATGCTATTGTTTTTAAGTTTAGAGAAGGTGTTCCTTGTTCATCTTATTTAGGGCGAGTTGGTGGGTTTCAACCGATATACTTAAAGTCTTCATGTAGCACTCAGGATGTTATACATGAATTGATGCATGCCTTAGGCTTTGTTCATGAGCAACAACGAGAAGAGAGAAACCGTTATCTTAAGGTTTTGTGGGAGAATATCGATGAAAAATTTCAATATAATTTTGCAATTTTGCCAGATATATTGGTTCATCAATATGAAGGTTTTGTTTTTAATATTAATTTTAACTCAGTTATGATGTATGATGATAAAGCTTTTGCAAAGCAGGGTTTAAAATCACTAGAATCAATCATAAAAGATAAAATAGCCCCTATTAACAAGGGTTTATCAGATATTGATAAAGAAAGACTTAGGTTTCTTTATGGCATATAAGAAGATTTAAAAATCTTTGAGTTAAAGGTCTTATTTAAGGGCTCCGATAAAAGCTAGTAAGAGTAAATCTTTTAAAAAGCATCGATTCGGAGTAATTTTTACATGGTAAACTTGGTAAAACAAGCTGAGAATAAGAAAAATATAATATTGATTCCATCAATAATTATATCCTTACTTTTTGTTGCAGAAATATTCTTACTTTTTAAGAAAGTACCAATTTTAAATATTTCTTTATTAATTGGGGTTTTAGGATTTTTAGGGGTTCTAACTCTTCATTGGTCATATCTTAAATCTTGTAGATACTTAATAAAAGCAGTAATTAAGAATTTGATTGAAAAAAAACCGCAAAATATTAATGGTTTGATTCTAAGGGACCTTTTAGTAAATAATTTTTCAGAATATTTAAGAAAGTCACATGTGTTTTTACCCAGAAGGTTTAAAAGTAAGAATGAGCTTTTAAGAATAGAAAAGCTTTCTAGCTGTATAAGTAAATATAAGGCTTATGCAGATTTAAACTTACTTGAAGAATTTTCAAAGGAAATTCTAATTAAAAACCAGGAATTTAGAGTTTTATTAAAGGAACTGTTCGTAGATATATCACTGTTTTTAATTCCAATGCTTGTGGTGCAGTTTTCAAGTTTTCAGAATACAGAAGTTTTAATACTAGTACTTTGTGTGATGAGGTTATTTACCTTTGGATTTTATTTTAAACTTTTTAAGAAGAGTAGGAATGAAAAATCTAACTTTAAAAAAATTGAGCACTTTCTTTTTGGTAGTTTTGAAGATGAAAAAAGTACAGCTTCTAGGATTGAGTTGGATATTTTAAATATGGCAGATAGTAAAAGTGTATTTTTCTTGATTGATTCTTCTAGAAGAGGTGAGATTGAAGATTTAATAAGAGAACAAACATTAGGGAGTGGAAGCTTTAAAGAATGGTCAATTATTTCTGCAGAGAATTCTATTTATAAAAATAAAGTTAAATTAAGCAAAGCGTTTATTCTTTTTCCAAGTGAAATGTTGTTTCCTTTTGCAGAAATGCAGGAGTTTATTTCAGCTTTTAATAAGGTTATTGTTATAGATTCATCGCCTTCTTATGCTATTTCTCATAGTGAATTCTTTTATCTTGATCAAAATCAAGAGATTAAAAAAATACATTTTAGTGAAAATTTTGACAGGCTTTCAGGAGATAAAGGGCTTATTCTTAGAAATTTTAAAAGGAATAACCTTGATTTATTTTTAACTCAGATTGAGATGAAAATTATTTCTAAAGACACCTTTTTTTTAATATATGCAGATATTCAGGGTAAAACCTCACATGACAAAAATTTTATTTATCCTTCGGGTTTTAAAATGGTTAGTATGTCAGATACTCTTAAAGGAGTGGATCCAGATTTTAGTTGTGATTTAAGTAAGGGGAGTCATCTTGAAAAAATGCAAAGAGCTAAAAATTTTGTAGCAAATTACTCTTATCATAATGTTTGCTCTAGGGTTGTAATAGAAAGAAAGCTTAAGAAATCGTTTAGGGTTTCATAAAAATTATAAAATCTCTTAGAAGAGATCTTTAATTGTTAATTAAAAGTTTTAAAAAAATCTTCTTTAGAGAGGAGTTGTTGAGAACCAGTGTTAAAATCTTTGACAGTCCAATTTCCTGAGGTTATTTCTTTAGTTCCGATAATAATAACTTTTGTACACCCTGCTTTTTGGCATTTTAAAAGTTTTTTAGAAAAATTACCCGTTGTAGGAATAAAAGTTGGAACATTTTTTAAGCGAAGTTCATTTGATATTTGGCTTAAAAGTATTTGATTAGAGTCTTGAAGAACTAAGCCTGTAGGTGAGCTTACTTTAAGCTTCATTTTTGATAACAGCATAAGTCTTTCAAGGCCGGCTCCCCATCCAATAGCAAGGTGATTGCCGCCACCCATTGAAGCCACAAGGTTATCGTATCTACCTCCTGCAAGAATAGTATTTTGTGCTCCGAGCTCACTTTTACAAGTGATTTCAAAAACAAGATCATTATAGTAATCAAGGCCACGAACTAAAAAGGGGTCATGTTTAATAGTAATATTTTCTAAACTACAAAGGTTTATCAAATCAGAAAGTTCTTTTCTGGATTTTTCACTAATATAATCTGTGATTTTTGGAGCATTTGCTAAAATATTTTTATCTTGCTCACAGTTATAGTCTAGAATTCTTAAAGGGTTTTGAAGAATTCTTTTTTGAGAATCTTTAGAGAGTTTGTTTTTTAAAGGCATTAGATATTTAACAAGTTTTTCTTTAAAAACCTTTCGTTCTTCATGTGAACCAATGTTATTTACTTTGATTTTTAAAGGGGATTGAATTTTAAGCGAATTTACAAAATTCCAGCCCATACTAATCACTTCAAAATGGGTAAAAAGATCTTTAGCCCCGCCAATGTATTCGATACCAATTTGGTGAAATTGGCGATGTCTTCCTTTTTGAGGGCGTTCATATCTAAACATAGGGCCGTAGGTGAACATTTTTAAGGGAGCTGATCTTTGTAGTTTTTCTGAAATAAAAAGCCTTACAAGGGGGGCTGTGGCTTCAGGGCGTAGTATGAATAGGTTATTATTTCGATCATAAAAAGAATACATTTCTTTTGTGATGATGTCTGAGGTGTCGCCTAAAGTTTTAGTGAAAACCTCACTACTTTCAAAAATGGGTGTTTTATAGGTTTTAAACCCGTATATATGGGCCCATTTTTGAGCTTTTATTAAAATAGCCTCTAAAAGAGCGCAGTCTTTAGGTAGTAAGTCGTGGCAGCCTCGAGGAGCTTGTAATTTAGACATTTTAAACACCCTTTTTAGTAAGTTTTTCTAGTATAATTAAAAAATTAAGAATGTCTATTGGTGACCTGTATTCTTAAACGGTCTTTTTCTTAGTATTTAGATTCTTTAGGACATCTAAGTTTTTTAAAATCCATTAAAAGTTTAATTTTAAACTTGTTAGTTCTTCTAAAATTACTTTTAGTGTTTTTATAAGTCCTGCTCTTTTAAAATTATTCATAATTTTAACTACTACATTGTAATTATTGATGAAATTGTTTTTATGTGCCTTATAATATCAAATTTTTTTTAAAGACTTTGAGCATGGAGTGAGTTGTAAAGTCAATAAAAGAGCTTAAAGAGTGTTTAGGTTTAGATATTTGTCTGACATTTACTATGAAATATTTTAAGGAAAAGCAAAAAATTTTAAGATTAGAAAAAAGAAAAGTTTATTTATATGATAATAGTAAAAAATATCTCTGTAATTTTAACCCTTTAGCTATGGAAGAAATTTATTTGTGATTTTTTTAAAATTATGAGAGAAAAATATTTTATAGAAAACCCTACCTTTAAGTTAAGGAAGATATATTTTTATTAGAATAGGTCGTTAGGTGTATTAAAACATGGAAGAGGACTAAGGTTTTAGGGTGCGTTGATAAAATGTATAAATTTGTAAAGGGTTATAGTCGATAAAGAGGTTTTGTGGATTTAGAAAGTGTTAAGTATATAGATATTTCTCCTGAGATCAGTAGTGAGTTGAGTGTTTTTCCGGGGGATAAGAAATTTAAAAGAGATGTGGCTTATGATATGCAAAAGGGTGATCATATGACTTTGTCATCAATGGAGACGACTCTTCATATTGGGGCTCATGCAGATGGACCGTGTCATTATCAAAAAGATGGGGAAGGAATAGGGCAAAGGTCTTTAGATTATTATATGGGATCTTGTCAGGTAATAGATTTAAGTCGTGCTGTAAGACATGGGGGAGTCGTTATAGTAGAAGATTTTAATAATTTTCTTATAGAAACTACAAGAATTTTAATTAAAACGAATACATATAATCATAATGTTTGGAGTTCTGATTTTGTAACTTTATCAAAAATACTTTTAAAGTTTTTAGCTAAGAACGGGGTTAAACTTGTTGGGATAGATACGCCTTCAATTGATTCTGCTGATTCTAAGGATTTAGATTGTCATCAATTTATAGCCGATAAGAATATGGCTATTTTAGAAGGTCTTGATTTAGCTTGTGTAGAGCAAGGAAAATATCAACTTATAGCTCTTCCTTTAAAAATTAAGAATGCAGACGCTTCACCTGTAAGAGCCGTGTTGCTACCATATAATTAAAATGAAAAGATTAAATCTAGAATTAAATCATAAGCTTTATGAGAAATTTACATGGCTGTATGAATGGATGTTTAAGCCTTTTTTTATTGGTGCAATAAAGAAATCTATGAAAACAATTGATAAATTTTCTCCTGAAAACATCGTAGAAGTTGGTGTCGGAACAGGGTACTCGTTAGAGCACTATCCTAAGAACACTAATATCATAGGATTAGATATTTCAGATAAAATGGTGCAAGTATCTAGACGGCGTGCGATGAAAATAAAGAACAGGAATATTAAAATTTATAATATCAAAAATTTTCCTAAAGGCAGTATAGAAAACTATGCCTCAATGGTAGTTTCATTTTCTGTGATCACAGTTGTTTCAAATCCTCAAAAACATATTAATGATCTAGAGTTGTATTGTAAACCGGGAGGGCACATTATAATAATTATGCACTCTAGAGGAAAGGGTTTAAGTGGGGTGTTTGATAGATTAATGGATTTTCCAATAAAACTCCTATTTGGATTTACATTGTTAAGAAATATCTTTGATTACGATTTAGAGAGGTTTGAGGTCATTGATATTTCTCCAGTTAGCTTTTTTTTATTTTATCCGTATAGTCATTTAATTTTACTTAAAAAGAAATAATCGTAGTGAAATAGCCTAAGATTATAACCAAAAAATATTCTTATTTTTAGCTTTAAGGAAGGGTAAGAGGTATAGGTAAATTATTTTAATTCAGGGGGTTTTAAAAGTTTACTTTCGTCAATAAAATATGTAGTGAGTTTAAAAAAGTCATTAAAAATTTTATGATTTCTTGCAGCCGATCTTAGATACTCTTCCCCTGAAGAGCCACCTGTGCCAACTTTATGGCCAAGCATTCGAAGTGCCATTTGTGCATGACGGTTTCGCCACTGGGTCATGTTTTCATCTAAATCTATAAGTTGCTCAATAAGTCTGTTAGCAGATTGAAGTTTTAGTTCATGTCGATAAAGCTGGATAAATAAAGCAGCTTGAAGAGCTTCAAAAGATAAAGACCAGTCAGTATTTTTTGAAAACTTATCTTTATCCATGAATTGTCTAAAAGATTCTTTTGTCTCTTGAATACTTTTAAAACTTTTTTGCTTTTCATTTTCTAAAAGAGTAGAGTTATTTTTAATCAACCTTTCTTCTTGAAGAAACATTTTTTCTACGCTAGATTGGTATTCAAACCAAAAGTTATATCCTTTAGTTTTTAAGTAAGGTGTTCTTTCAAGCCATGCACCAACGCTTTTTAAAACGCAAGAGTTTGTTTCAGAGGCTATAACAGCAGGTTTTTCTTCTTCGTTTAAAAACGCATGATAAGGGCAGCCTCCATGAATTTTTCTTTGAGATTTACTAAGCCCAAGTTTGTTTTCTAAAAGTCTGAATTGAGCAGATTGAAATCCTGATGCAGGGTAGAGGTAGTTTCTAAACTCTAAAAATTCCATTGGAGTCATGGTTTCAAGAATAGTTATTTGTGAAATAAGAACTTTAAAGATTTCATTTACTCTTCTCATTCTATGAACGGCCTTAGAAAGATTTTGATCACTAATAAGGTCTTTTTTAAAGATTGTTAAAAAAGAATCAACTTCCCAGAGAATTTGTTTAAACCAAAGTTCATAGGTTTGATGAGTGATTATAAACAGCATTTCTTCATGTGCTGGTTTGTCTTGAAATTTTGTACTTTCAAGGTGTTGAGAGTTAAGAAGTGATTTTAGTCCTAAGTAATTGCTGTATTCTATAGGTTTTGTATTTTTCATGAAGAGTCCTTATTTGTTAGATCTGTTAGTTTCTTTACAAAAGTATCGATTTCTTTTTTAGTGGTGTTAAAGTTTGTCATAAGGCGTACCTCAAAGGTGTGTTCATCCCAGACATAAAAGAACATGATCTTTCTAAGCTCTTTTATATAATTTTTTTTTAAGTTTATAAAAACAGAGTTTGATTCAACAGGATAGTTGGGTTTTAGATTTGTTTTAAGTTGAATCTGTTCTTTAAGATACTTTGCCATAGAACAAGATTTTTCTGCGATTTTTAAATATAGGTTATCTTTAAAGAATTCAATAAATTGAGCTGCTAAAAATCTGGTTTTAGAGGGAAGCTGCATAGATTGTTTTCGAATGAATTTAAAATTTTGACAAAGATTTTTTTTGATCAAAACAAGTTCTGAACCCAAAAGACCATTTTTTGTTCCCCCAAAACTAACAGCATCAACATCTTTCATGATTTTTTTAAAGGGTATGTTTAATGAAAAAGATGCGTTTGAAAATCTTGCACCATCAATATGAAGAAATAAATTATTTTTTTTACAAAATAACTTAATATTTTCTAATTCTTTTTTTGAATAACAGGTACCAAGTTCTGTGGGCTGAGTGATGGAAAGGGCCTTTATTTGGCTATAGTGTTGATCTCCTAAACGGATTATCTTTTTAGCAGCATCTAGAAGACAGATTTTTCCATCATTGTGCTTTGTAAGGATAAGCTTTGCACCAATTTGAAATTCTGGAGAACCACATTCGTCAAGATTTAGATGAGAAATTTGAGAGCATAAGATTGAATTGTGACTTTGTACTAAGGTCTTTAAGGATAAAACATTAGCTGCAGTGCCATTAAAACAATGAAACCAGTTCCACTCATCACCAAAAATTTTTTTAATAGTGGAGTCAAGCTCTTTACTCAAAGAGTCTGCTCCATAAGCGGCTTCATGACCTTTATTTACACGGACAATAGCATTCATGATTTGTGGATGAACTCCTGCGTGGTTATCACTGCCTAGACTTTTCATGCTTTTAACTCTAAGAATCTATAAGTGATGAGTGCAGCTAGGCGAGAGGTGAGCTCAGTATGGTCAAGAGGTGGGGAAACTTCATAAATTCCAAGAAGTTTAACGTTAAAGTTAATAATTAAGTAATTAAACATTTTAAAAAAACTATTTATATCAAAACCTGTGGGCCAAGATTGACTGCAACCAGGTGCAAAAGCAGATGAAAAACCGTCGATATCAACAGAGATATAACAATCTTTTTTTTCTTTTGGGAGAGAGTTTTTAAAATATGAAAAATTAAAAGAGTGATCAGGGTAAAGATCATTATAGTGTAGAGTTTTTATGTTTTCTTTAGAATCGGCGAAATCAAATAGATTTTTAGAGTTACACTGTTTTTGAATACCGACCTCATAAAGATCAAAGGAGCTGCCAAACTCTTTAAGAAGTCTAAAAAAAGGTGTTCCACTTGAAATGCCCCTGTCTAAATTTCTTAAATCAAAATGTGCATCAAAGTTAACAATCAACGGCTTAGGAGAGTTAGAGTTTTTTAAAAAAGCTGAGCCGTCAGCATAGGCATAGTCATGACCTCCTCCAAAAGAGATACAGGTTTTATTGTTTAAGAGCTCTTTTTCAACCTTTCTTAAAGCATAAATATGCCGTTGTTTAAGGCTTGAGCTTTTAAAAGAAAGGTTTCCAAAATCTTTAATTGATATTTTATTTATTTTTTTTGATGGAGTCATTTTGTATAAAGAAGCTCTGATAGAGTCGGGTCCAAGGGCAGCCCCAACTTTTCCTCCATTATTTAAAATCCCTTCATCATCAGGGTAGCCAAAAATAGAAAAGTTGTGATCCTCATTTTTTTTAATAAGAGATTGTAAAGTAAGATCATCTTTTAAGTTTTGATTAAAAGAGTAAGGAATAAATGAGCAACTAGACATGATCAAACTTTTTAAATTTCTTAGTGATAGTTGTAGTGAGGTAATTTGCTATCTTATAATGTAGTGGAGGAGCAAATAAAGCACTTATAGTATTCCCTATTTTTTTAGCAATCATAAAAACAGCTATAAAATCTGTATTAGTTAATGCTATAGGGCCGTTTTGTTTAGTGGAGTCTACGGGAATAATTAGGGTTTGCTTAGTTTTTAAATATTTTTTGATTTTAATCCAAGTAGTTTTTGCTAACTTCATACATTATAGCCTTTCTTAATTGGGTTTCATCTGTTAGTTTCTTTTTTAAATAAGGTTATAAATTTATTATCAGGAGGTTTCAATGGCTTTTCAATTACCAGAATTACCATATTCAAAAGACGCTTTAGCGCCGCATATTTCAGCAGAAACTTTAGAGTATCATTACGGCAAACATCATGCTGGTTATGTTGCTAAGCTTAATGCCGCTGTTCAGGGAACTGGCTATGCTGAAATGACTTTAGAAGAAGTGATTAAAAAATCTTCAGGAGGGCTTTTTAACAATGCAGCTCAGGTTTGGAATCATACTTTTTACTGGAATTCACTTTCTCCAAATGGTGGAGGTGAGCCTACAGGTGAGCTTGCTCAAACTATTACTGATGCTTTTGGAAGTTTTAACGAGTTTAAAGAGAAGTTTTCTACTGCCGCTGCAGGTCAATTTGGTTCTGGTTGGGCTTGGCTTGTTAAAAGTGAGGCTGGAGGGTTTGAGGTTATGACTTTTAAAGATGCTCAAACTCCCTTAACAAAAAATGTTACCCCTCTTTTTACTTGCGATGTGTGGGAGCATGCTTATTATATTGACTATAGGAATGCTCGCCCCAAATATATTGAGAGTTTTTGGAATCTAGTAAATTGGGATTTTGTTGAAGCTAATCTTAAAAAGTAGTTAAGGGTTTAAATGACTACATTTAAAATTATAATTATTAGTGTTGCGCTTGTTTTTGTAAGCGCATTTTTTTTATTGATCACATTTTTATTTAAAAAACTTAATAATCAAGACCAAAGACTTCTTAAACTCTTAGACAATACACAGCCTGTGGGTTCTTCTTTAATGCTTTTTTCTAAAGAACTTGGAGAGATAAAAGAAGCTACAAGAAATGTTGAAATTTTAAAAGAAAATATTTTTAAATCTTTTAAAGAGCAGGATACACGTTTAAAACCTATTGATGAAGGAATGACTCATCTTCTAGATTATTTTGGGACATTAAAGAAAAATGCTGGAAAAGTTGGGGAATTAACGTTTGATCTTTTAGTGGAACAACTTCCTCCAGGAAAACTTTTAAAAGATATAACTTTTAACAATCAAGCACGGCTTGAATTTTTAATTGAAGCGGGTGGAGAGTGGGTACCTGTAGATTCCAAATTTTCTAAAAATCCAAAGATATATTTTAAAAAAGCAGTTGAAGATGTTTCTTCAAAATATTTAGGAAAAAGAATTTTAGGAATTAAGGAGAATCCTTCAGCTATTGAAACTTCTAATATTGAGTCAGCAAGTTTTGGATTGGTGTTTTTCCCATCTGATGAAGCTTTATTTGAGGTGTATAGGTCAGATGAACTTAGGCAGCTTATGATTGATAAAAGAGTATGGGCTGTTTCACCTTCAAATTTTTACTGGCAGCTTTTTTATTTTAAATGGATGGAGGGGCAGGCAAATACTGCTCAAAATTCTTCAGCTATACTTAGATCAATGAACATGGGTTTAATGGAAGTGAATAAGGCTGTGGAAGCTTTAGATTTAGTAGAAAAACAACTTAGACAGAGTCTTATTAATTTTGAAAAATCTAAGAAAGCATTGTCTAAAGTAAATGAATTTTTTAGTAAAGATTTGTAAAATAGAAAATATCTAAGATTAATAATTAAAAAAATAAATTTAAAAAATCTTCTAGTTTAACTTTTTTAAGTTAAATTTTATCGAATAATAAAGAAGGTAAAATTTCAGTGTTGTTGCACATGAGAGCTTAACCTAAGATTAAAGATTTAAAAAAACACTCCCTACCCATTCTAAAATAAATGTAAGCGCCCTAAACTGCTGACTTTTACCCACAAATCATAAGTTATTACCTGTTTTAATATCATTAAATTTTATCATCGCCCTCCACAGAACTTGTTGGCCTGGAGGTGGGCCAGAGTTCCTTGCTAAATAACCTCCTAGTCTTGCAAACGATTTTACAAATTTTGCCAAGCTATCATTTGCTCCTAATAACCTGCCTGACTGCTCTTCTAATTTTGATAACAAAACTTGTTCCTCTTTTGTAAAACAGTGATCTGCATTTACTTCGCAATCAACTCTAGAAATCCTTGAAATCCAAAATATTCGCCAAGCTAAAACACTCCTAAACGCTACATACTTTTTGATCCTCTCTAAACTCCTTAAACGACTTTTCTCTACACTAAAACCTGATTTTAACGCCTTAAAATACACTTTTATATTCCAACGAAGTTTATACCAGTTCACTTTCTCTATAGCCTCTTCAAAATTTGTTATTGGGATATTTGTTAAGAGTTTCTAATCAACTTGATCCTCTCGCTTAGGGCCATCTTCTTTTGCAGATACAACATAGACCTCAACGGGGGGATAATCTTTACTCCTATGTGGAGAAGGCAGGACTGTAACTTTATAGAAGCGAATCTTTACTTTCGCAGTTCTTGCCTCTCTTTTATGAGTCTTAGGCAGATTGAGATTGTAACTGCCTACAGGAGCTGTTTTCGGGATATTATCATAAATCTTTATTTTCTTCCTTGATGTACACCTATCATAAACTCCACGAATTAAAAAGTTTGTACCAAAACTGATACAATTAAAAAATAACTCATACATATCCCCGCACCTCGGTCACAAATGTGCACTTGCTTTTCAGCTTGAAATTCAGCAACAACTAAGTTCACCCCCCTCAATCCAACTAAAACTTTCTTTTTCTTGAACAGGGACTCTGGTAAAGTTCTTTCCAGCTTTTCTTATTTTTCTTCTGTTTTTAGAATCACGAGACCACATTTTTTGATTCACTAAACCTAAAGGAACTCCCGTTTTACTTAATAGAGCAAGAGATGAATGTATCATTAAACCTGGTGTATCGTACTCTTTACCATTTCGATGATCTATGTAGGACCCTAAGTATCCTGCGTTGCCTTAAAAGACTTTATTTTTTGAGAAAGTTATTTCACTTAAGTCATGTAAAATTAAAGACATATCATTTTCATCTAGAGCATTCATTCTGTTGAGCGTTTGTTTTATGTGAGGTTTGAGAATTTCTTCAGCCTGAAAGTTGTCATTATCAAAGAATCTATAAGCCGCCTTAGAAGATTTCCAATCTTGGCATGAAAAAGAGATAGACTCACCATTATTTTTACTCAAAGCCTCAGCAAGGTATTCAAGTCTGTGGTTAAGTCGTTTATCACCAAGTTGAGCATTTTTAAATTCATTTTTAATATTCACAAAAACTCCAATTCTTAAAATCAATTTGGAGTTTAATATTATTTTGATTTTAAAATTATAAAACCTAGACCTATTTGTGGGTAAAAGTCAGGGTTTTAGATCGCTTACATCAGTATGAGCTTAAGTGCTGACGGCAACACTTTGGCTGTGGGGGCATTTTATGAAGGCAGTAATGAAACAGGTATTGGTGGTGATCAAAGTAATGATTTAGTCTCTGAGTCAGGTGCGGTTTATTTGTATTAACCGAGCCTGTAAAAGCTCCCCTAATTAAAGTAAAACTCTCATATGAATTACCACATACAAGAGGGAGCCTGCAAAGAGTCTGTAATTTATTTTACAGGCTCTAGAAATGGAGCCCAATTTCTTGGAGGTTTATCTAGATTTTCATCTTCATAAGCTTCTATCGGAGGTTCTGGGCCAAGACTTGAGGTTGAATTGTTTAAGAACCTACCTGTGTGTGGATCCCATCTAAGTTTTACGGTTCCTATTGGACCGTTTCGTTGTTTTCCTACAATAATTTCTGCAGTCCCTGTGGGGTTTTCTTTTTCATAGTAGTCTTCACGATAGATCATCATAATGACATCAGCATCTTGCTCAATTGATCCAGACTCACGTAAGTCAGAAAGCATGGGTCGTCTATCAGACCTGCCTTCAACACCACGGTTAAGCTGTGCTAGAGCAAGTACAGGGACATTTAATTCTTTTGCTAAGGCTTTTAGACCTTTTGAGATTTCAGCCACTTCACGTTCACGAGAATCAAACCTTTGTTTCATGCCCATTAACTGAAGGTAATCAATCATGATTAAATCTAGTCCGCCTTTTGCTTTAAGTTTTCGAGCTTTAGATCTAATTTCAAAAGGGCTAATTCCAGTTGTGTCATCAATATATAAATTAGAGTCTGCAATTTTTGCAGCAGTATTAATAATTGCAGGCCAAGTTTTTTCATTTAGCCTGCCTGTTCGGATATTAGATAAACTTACTTTAGACTCAATACCTAAAATTCTCATCATTAAAATTTCTTTAGGCATTTCTATAGAGAAATATGCAATAGATTTTTTTTCAACAAAAGCTGCATGACATGCAATATTTAAAGATAATGCAGTTTTACCCATGGAGGGACGAGCTGCTAGAATTGACATCTCTCCGGGCTGTAGGCCTGAAAGCATTTCATCTAAATCAACAAACCCTGTTGGTATGCCTGTTATGGTGCCTGGGTTTGCATAGAGTTTTTCAAGTCGCTCTAGACTTAGTTTTACTAGATCAGAAGAGGCCATTAAATTACTATCAGGTGTTTTTAAATTTGAAAGAGTGAAAACATTAGACTCAGCTTTTTCAAAAAAAGTTTCAACATCCTTAAAATCTCCAGTATAACCAGTTTCTACAATTTCCATTGCAGACTTAATCATCATTCGAACAAGAGATTTTTCTTTAATAATATTTGCATATTCTTTTATATGTGTAATCGAGGGTGTGCTATCAATGATTTCAGTAAGGTACTGAATTCCTCCAATGGAGTTTATTTCATTTGTAGTTTTTAATTGGTTTGACACCACAATTAGATCTGTTGATTGACCTTTTTTTGTAAGTTCTCTGAGTGTTGAAAATATTTTTTTATGAGCAGGTTTATAAAAATCGCTGTCCACTATTTGGTCAGCGATTTCATCCCAAGCTTCAGGTGAGAGCATGAGTCCACCTAAAACTGCTTGTTCTGCTTCTAAGCTATGAGGAGGTATTTTTTCCATTAATTTCTTAGAAGAGTATTTAAAATATTTTTAGTTAAGTCTAAGACGACGAGGCTTAATGTTGTAGTTATCAATTTTCTTTTTAAGAGTGTTTCTATTGATGCCAAGCATTTGCGCAGTTCTTACTTGGTTACCATTGTATGCTTTTAAAGAGAGTTCAATAAGTGGCTTTTCAACCTGTTCCATTACTAAACCGTATAAGCCGTTAAGCTCAACCCTAGTTTCTTTTTGCTGACGAAAAAGGATTTTTAATTTGCTTCTTACTAACTCTTCAAGACTTATCTGAGTTAAGTTTGCAACAAGCATATCACCAGTATTTGATTGTTGAGTTTGTTGTTGTTGACCAGTAGTAAATGTTTCGTTTGTTGTTTGCACGGTTTCTCCTCATGTCCCTTTTGTTGTTGTGGCCCAAATTACTTTATGGAGCTGAATTTGCAACCTTATTTTTTGCCCAGACATTAAAATCTTTTCAGCAAGCCATTTTGTTGAAATTTGTCCATAACAAGGACTAAATAGTATTTTGGTATTTTGGAACATGTGATGTTTTGCGGCAAAGTTAATTGACCAATTAAAATCTGCTTCAGAACAGATTACGAACTTGAATTCTGTATTGTTATCACCTAAAAAATGTAAATTTTTTATGCAAAAAGCATTAGATTCACCAGAATCAGGAGTTTTAATATCTATGATTTTAAGGACCTTAGAAGGAATTAAAGCGCAATCCAGATCTCCAGAGGTTTCAATAGAGCAATTATAGTCTTTAGCAAGGAGTTTTTTTATTAATGATATGATGTTTTTTTGCAACAAGGGTTCGCCTCCAGTAAGACAAACTCTTTTACATGGATATTGGGAGATTTTTTTTAAAATTTCTTCATCACCCATACGAATTCCATCATGATAAGCATAAGTTGTGTCACAATAACTACATCTAAGATGACATCCTGAGGTACGAATGAATATTGTTGGCAGACCTGTAAGGCTTGATTCTCCTTGAATAGAGTAAAAAATCTCATTTATTTTAATCATTTGGCTTAAAATAGTAGATAGGCCTATTTAAGTGAAGAAAAATCTTATAAATATCATAAAATGCCATAAATAAACTCCCATAAGACAGGTGGAGCCACTATTTACTTAGGTGTAAGTAGGAAAGAAAAGCCCCTAGGTTACTTAAATATTATGAAATACCTTTTTTAAGGGCTAGAAAAAAGATAGTTTTGTTAACAAAAAAAGCTAGAATAGTTACAATTAAAACTGTGAAAGAAAATACATATAAAGCTAAAATTAAAACAGAACTTTTATCTATAAGCTATTTAGCTGCTAGCGGGCTTACAGCGCTATCGTTATTTTCCTATAGTCCTAGTGATTTATCTTTTCATTCAAAATCATATAATTGGTCAGAACCAACAAATAATATTTGTGGTTTTTTAGGGTCGTTTTTATCAGATATTTTATATCAATTTTTAGGCTTAGGAGCATGGGGTGTTGTTTTATTTTTTTTCTGGATGTTTTGGTCAAGAATTAAGGAGATTAAGCCAAGTTCTGAAAAGATTATTTTTTATTTTGTGGGTTTGTTTAGCTTTTGCCTAGCGTTTGGTTTTTATAAAGATTTTTATCTTTATAACAATTTGATTTTTTCTGGTGGAATGTTGGGAAAAGGGACGTTTCAAGCAATGTATCCTTTTGTTAGTAGAGGTGGAATTTTTATTTTTATTGGGATTACTATTTTTCTAACAGCCTTGGTTTTTATTGAAAAAACCTTAGTAGAAATTTTATGTTCAGATTTTTTTAAGTTTAAATTTAAAAAGAAAGAATTCAGTAGCGAAAGTGAAAATGATTATTTAGAAAAAGCTTTCAAAGATGAATCAACTATAGAAGAAAATTTTTTAGAATCAATGAAAGAAAGTGATGGCCCTTCATCGTTTAAAATACCTAAGATTAAACGTCTTTCTCATAAAACAGATGTAAATATACTAAAGGTGCAATCTAATTTAAAGGAAGATCATTGGGAACTTCCTGATTTAGAGTTGTTAGCAAAAGTTCCTAAGGATGAATCATCACAGATAAAAGATGAAGAGATTCAAGAAAAAGCAAAATTATTAGTAGCTAAATTAGAGCAGTTTAATGTAAAGGGAAAAATAACAGGTATACACACAGGCCCTACAGTTACGCTTTTTGAATTCAAACCAAATGTGAACGTTAAAATTTCTAAAATTACAGAGCTTGCAGATGATTTATCATTAGCTTTAGCAAGTGAATCTGTTCGTATTATTGCACCTATTCCAGGAAGAGATGTTGTTGGAATTGAATCATCAAATGCAACAAGAGGAATAGTTTATTTAAAAGAAATCTTAAGTTCACAAGATTTTTGGGACGAAAGCTTTAAAATCCCTATGGCTTTAGGAAAGAGAGCTGATGGTCACCCCATGGTTGTAGATTTAAGAAAAATGCCTCATTTATTGGTTGCAGGTTCTACAGGTTCGGGAAAATCTGTTTTTGTTGTTTCAACGATCACAAGTTTATTAATGCGTTATTCTCCTAAAGAGTTAAGACTAATGATGGTGGATCCAAAACAAGTTGATTTAGCCGCTTTTGAAGGTTTACCACATCTAATCTTGCCTATAATAAAAGACCCTAAAAAAGCAATTTCTTCTCTTCGTTGGGCAATTAGGGAAATGGATAAAAGATATAGGTCCATGGCACAATTTGGAGCAAGAAATTTAGAAGATTTTAATGGAATTGTTGTAGATCTAGAAGATGAAGAATATCAAGAGTGTGAGGAAGAAAATAAAAAATTTGAAGAAAAAAGGCAGAAAACAAAAACATATTATTTTAAAAAACTTCCTTATATAGTTATAATTGTTGAAGAGTTTGGTGATGTGATGGCTGTGGATAAGAATAATGTTGAAACCGCTGTTGTTAGACTTGCTCAAATGGCTAGAGCATGTGGAATACACTTGATTCTTGCCATGCAATCACCAAGAAAAGATGTTGTAACAGGCTTAATAAAAACAAATATTCCGGGTAGGATAAGTTTTAAAGTTGCAAGTAAAACAGATTCAAGAATTATTTTAGATGAATCTGGTGGAGAAAGACTCCTTGCAAGAGGGGATATGTTATTTTTAGTCCCAGGCATGTTAAAGCCTCTTAGAGCCCATGGTTCTTGGGTTCCAGAGAATGATGTTTCTAATATAGTTGATCATTGGAAAGAACAAGGAGAGCCGGAATATTTGGTTGAGTTGGAAGATGAAGAGTCTGAGGGCTTAGGGTATGGAGAAGGCTTGGATATAGAAGAGCGGTTAGATGATAGGTACGATGAGATTTTAAACTTTGTATCGACTCAAAAAACAGTAAGCGCATCATTATTACAGAGACGTTTTAGGCTAGGTTATCCGCGCGCAGCACGTTTAATTGAGGATATGGAGTCTCAAGGCGTTGTGGGCTCGACTCAAGGTGGCAAGCCAAGAAAGGTTCTTATAGAACCATTCTCAGATACAGGTGTATAAAATAGAAACTCTTGACCAGAAGGGTGTTTAGGATGTTTTTATAAGAACATGAAATATATATTAATATGTATCGTAGTAGTTTATTTTTTTGGTTGTGGTGTTAAAGGAGCTCCTATGCCAAGAAAAGATAAGGTGTTTATTAAGCCTTCAGAAGTTAAAAAGACTTTAATAAAAATTAAAGATGTAAAACAAGAACCTATTAAAAAGAAAGAAAAAAAGTAATGGCGGTAACTGGTGGAATGATTACAGCACTAATCACACCATTTAATGATGATAATCAAGTTGATTTTACATCATTAAAAAAACTTGTTAGAAAACAAGTTAAAGATGGTGTTGATGGATTTGTTGTTTCTGGAACAACAGCTGAAAGCCCTAATTTATCTGAAAAAGAAGTGGAATCAATTTTTAAGGTTGTTAAAGAAAACAGTCCAAAAGGATTTCAAATTATTTTAGGAGTCGGGACAAACTCTACTAAAGAGACTGTGGATAAGATAAAAGCCTTTAAGCACCTAGATCCGTCAGGCTATTTAATTGTAGTGCCGTATTATAATAAGCCAAGCCAAGAAGGAATGATTGAGCATTTTAAGGTTGTTGCAAAAGCTACAACAAAAGATATAGTTTTATATGATATTCCTGCAAGGTCGGTTGTAGAATTAGAGATTCAAACTATTCAAGAGCTTTCAAAAGTTTCAAATATTATTGGTATTAAGGATGCTACGGGAAAAATTTCAAAGCTAAGAGATTTAAAGGCTTCAGGAAAAATTTTAAAAGATTTTATTTTTATGTCTGGAGACGATGGTTCAACTTGTGAGTTTATTAAAGAAGGTGGACAGGGTGTTATATCAGTTTTATCTCATGTAATTCCAAAAGAGTTTAAGAAATGTATGATGGGAAAGGATGATTTTTCTAAATATGCAAATTTGTGTAATCTTTTATTCATAGAACCGAACCCAACACCAGTGAAATTTGCGTTAAAAGAGTTAGGTGTAATTGCTCATGATGGTCTTAGGCTGCCGCTTTTACGGATTACTAATGAAACTGCATTTAAAGTCCAAGTTGAACTTAAAGCTTTAGGGGTTTTGTAATGTTAAGAGTAGGGGTTTGCGGTTCAAGTGGTCGTATGGGAATGGCTGTTAAAGAACAGATTATAAAAGAGAGTGATAGATTTGATTACGTTTTAGGGTTTGCGAGCAAAAAATCTGATGAAAAAACATTGCTCAGTTTAAACGACTGGTCGCCAGATTTAATTGATGCTGTCATAGATTTTTCCCTACCAGATTCATTTAAAAAAGTTTTTAAATGGTGCTCAAAATATGAGAAACCACTAGTTAGCGGAACTACAGGTTTTGATTTAAAGGAGTATAAGAAAAGAGCAAATTTTTTATTTATGCATTCTGGTAACTACAGTCTTGGTGTTGCAGGGCTTATTAAAAGCATTGAGAGTTTTAAAAATATAAGTCCAAATGCTCAGATCTGGGTTGAGGATTATCATCATTTAAACAAGTTAGATTCACCAAGTGGGACTGCTATTAAAATAAAGAGTAAGATTCAAAAGTCTTTTAGTAGACAAGATGTTGAAATAAATACGGTAAGAGCAGGTTTGATTTTTGGGATTCATAGTATTCATATTGTTACAGACCAGGAGTGGGTAACGTTAACTCACAAGGCTTTAAATAGGGAAGTTTTTGCACAGGGTGCTTTAAATGCGTTAGAATGGCTTGTTAGACAAAAAACGGGGGTTTATACCTTTAAAGATTTTTTAGGGTTTTAATTTAATATAAAGGAAGGGTATGAAATTTTTTATTGATACAAGCAACATTAGAGAGATTAAAGAAGCGGCAACTTATGGCTGGGTTGATGGTGTGACTACAAATCCAAGTTTAGTTGCTCAATCTGGAAAAGACTTTAAAACTTTAATTGCTGAAATCTGTGACCTTATTAAAGGGCCGGTTTCAGCAGAGGTTTTAGCAACAGATTTAAAGGGAATGATTAAAGAGGGGGAGGAGCTTTCAAAAATTGCAAAAAATGTTGTTATTAAACTTCCTTTAACTTTAGAAGGGCTTAAGGCAACAAGGCATTTTGCTGAAAAAGGAATTCAAACAAATATAACTTTGTGCTTTCAGCCTGTGCAAGCTTTGTTAGCCGCTAAAGCTGGAGCAACAATGGTTTCTCCATTTATAGGAAGACTTGATGATATTGGAGTATCAGGGTTAGGGGTGGTCAGTGAAATCAGGCAGATTTTTGATAATTATGGGTATGAAACAAAAATTCTTGCAGCAAGTATTAGACACCCCATGCATGTTTTAGAGGCCGCTTTAACTGCTGCAGACATAGTAACATTGCCATTTAAAACAATTGCTCAATTGGTTAGGCATCCATTAACAGACTTAGGCCTTAAGCAGTTTATTAAGGATGGGGCGATGTTAAAAATATGATTATCCAGGTATTTAAAATAACAACGCTGCTTTTAATGTTAGGCTTTAATTCGTGTATAAGTACAATGACGAGTAGGTTAATAGATCTTGACTACTCAGTTATTTCTATTCAAAAAGGAATTAAGGCAGCCTTTCCCATAGGCTTTAAAACAGTATCTGTTAATGGTAGGGTCTTTGAAAGCTATCCATTTATACGAGATGGAAGAAAGTTTAAAGAATGCATCTGTTGAACGAGAAAGAGGTCGAGCTATTATTGATATTCGTGGAGTAGCTAGACCTTATACTGTTGAAGTTACAGTTAGAATAGAAGCAGCAGCAAATCCAAATTCTATTCAAAAAGATTTTATAGTTGTTGGCTACGATGATGTGATAGCTAAAATATTTTTGGCTAGGCTTAAGGCTTATCTCCAGAAGTCTAAGAAAAATAGTAATGTTATTGACGACTTTAGGGTGTATTAAGCTAGAATATCCACATGAATGGATATCTATTTTTTGTGATTTCAATATTTTTTCTGGTAGTTATTTCTCCACGTCAAGGCACAAATGTTCGAAGATTATTTTTATCAACAGATAAAATAGCTGCAGATAGAACTTCACCGGCATTTTCTGCAATAGAAGATGCCTTTATAATTAAAGAACTTTTAGATCATCAAGCGCCAAAAAAAGAAAAAAAAATGGATTTAAAAGGAATAAAGCTTTCATTAAATCAAAAACCTTTTAACTTAGAAAAAGTAGATTTAAGAGGTGAACTTATAGAAGTTGCTCATTTTACGAATAAATTTATTGCTAATAAAATTGTTAATAAAAATATAGAGCTAGCTTTAAATGGTTTAGCAACTAAAAATATTTTTGTCGGGAAAAAATCTAGAATAATACCTTCCCAGGTAAAGGCTTATAGCTTAGCAAACTCAATGAGTAATACGGTAAAGCTTTTTCCTGATAAAGTTAAGGTTTTAAAAGATGAACAGGTTATTTTAAGTAAAGCTGTCTTGGCAGATTATACAGCGAATATAATAACTGGAAGTATTTTTTTAGAAGGTGAGGGGAATTTTTTTGGTGATGATTTTTATTATTATATAAATAGAAATTTAGATGGTAGAATTTATGAAAGTGGTGTTGTTGATGCTGAGCAAAATGTATTTAAAATGGAAATTGGCGCAGTTAAGGGAATTTTATCTGTGGAGTTAAGGTCAGAAAAAGGGGATGTGCTTGCCTATGGTGAGCATATTTTAAATGATGTAGAACAAGATCTAGAAAACTTAAATATTCAAATTTTTCCTTCAAAAAACCTTTTTAACAGGTAGGGTTTTAAGCTTATCTGAATCTGTAGAGGGAAAAGAACAAGCTGTACGGATATCTGAAAAAAAAGTAGAGGGAGTTTTAGGTAGTTTAAAAGTAGGCGAAGAAGGTTATTTTAACAAAGAGATTTTTGAAAAAGGGTCTTCTTTTATAGTAGAAACAAAATCTAAAAATTATTGGTCGGATTTAAATTTTGGTGTTGCTGGAAGACCGTTATACCCAAGGCTTATTAAAAAAGGGATTTTTAAAAACTTTGCTAAAACACTAGATCCTTTTGGAGAAGATATAAAAATTCACTCAGCAATTGTTGGAAGTGTTACACAAAAAGGCCTTGCACAGGAAAATATTAAGATAATACTTTTTAAGAATGAATATCAAAAGCCAATTTACTTTAATCCTAATGGATCGGCTAATCCAAGCTTAGTAAAGACAACTAAAAATGGTGGATTTATCTTTACAAATATTCCTAAGGGGGCTTACTTGGTGCAAGCCATTAGAGGTTCTAAGGTGGTAGCTCAAAAATGGTATCTTGTAAGAGAGGGACGAATTTCACAGGGACAGCTTAATATTAAACCCAATCCTGTGTTAATAGCTTCGGGTGAAAGTTTTCCTAGAAATAAAAATGAGGAAAATTTTATGCTATATGAAATTGGTATAGATAAAGATTTTACTTTAAAATCTAATAATGAGATTCAAGTAAAAACATTTACAAATCCAGAACTATTATCATTGAGCATAGAAAAATCAGAACAGCATGCTGATCATATATATTTAACATCTGCTAAAACTAGAAAGAAAAGATTTAAAGTTGTTAAAAATGAATGGCTAAATAAATTCTTAAATAATAGGCGATCTAATGCAAACAGAGCAATGGGCTTTGTGATTGGATTTATTGAGCAAAATAATTTTAAGGTTGTTAAAGAAACAACGACTGCGTTGTCGTTAGAATCACAAATTTTTTATTTTGATAAATATGGCAACGCCACACAAAGTGGTCTTATTGGTGGCGGTTTTATTATTACAGAGGCTTTAAAAGGGTTTAAATCTGTGGTGGTTTCTATAAAAGGAAGAGATACATTTTTAAACAAAGTTGTCATGTCTAAGCCATACTCAATAGCAATATTTTAATTGTTTAAAATATATTTTTTAGCTTTGTTAATTTGATCTTGTTCACCAATTTTATAGGTTCCAACATTAGAGATAGTGTGTCCATTTTCGTCAATGCCCTTAATGATAGCTACAAGATAAGTGTAGAGTTCAGGGTTTTCTGGTGCTAAAAAGCTTAAAGATCCTGAATTATTTATGTCTTTTAAAAAAAGTTTAGTTTTTTCTTTTTTATGATTAACAGCAAGAACTTTAATACGAACATTGGTATGCTTAAGGGGATCGATTTTAAAATCAATTTTATTAATGTCTTTAAAAGAAATAAAAATAGCTTTTTGAAGTTTCATAGTGTAATGAGTTTTTAAAGATTCTTTTTTTATAGAGCAAGAGGTGAGAAAAAAGATACTTAAGAATAAAAATTCATACTTCATTTAAAAATTCTCCTTTTCAAAACCTGGAAATTCATAATTTATAGAAAGTGTATTTAAAGAGGGATCTTCTTCTGGAAGAGTTGAGATTACAACAGCAATCATATAAGTTGTTCCATTAGGGCCACCATTTAAATCTAAAGTGGTATCTTCGCTTATAGGGCCAAAAATAGATTCTGTTAAATCCTGATAAGTATTTTTAAAAACATGGAATTTAACATGACCTTCTTTTCCCGGCATGTGACCTGTGGTTGTAGAGGTGATAGAAATAGTTTCAACATTTAATGCAGCAACAGTTAGAGTGTAGTAATCAATTGAGAGAAGAGGGTGATTATCTGGTAAGTAAGGGTATACTTGAGAAGTATAAGGCTTTTTGAAACTAAAACTTGCAGTAGTATTTCCTCGGCGTAGACCTTGTCCATACTGGGCGCGAAAAGTGCCTACAGGCGTGCTAATGGGTTGGGTCATAAAACTATGGGTAAGAAGCCTATTCCAGTTGCTATCATCTCTAATGGGGGTTAGAGAATCAATACTTTCTAAAAGTAAACCTAAAGAGGCTAAGTGAGCCTTACTATTATTAAAACCTATTTGTGATCCTGTGCTGCTAAAGGCCTGCCAAAATTCTGGAAAGTAACCACTAACATTGTCAAAATCTTCTTCTGAAGCAGCTTCATTAAATTCAGTGTCATGCATATCCCAGAGTAATCTTGCAACAGCAAACTCTCGAAATTCACCCTCTCCTTTATGAATAGGGGAGTCAGAACCTTCATTTTCAACAGAAAGTTTAAGACGAAAACCTGTAGAGCCATCAGAGTTTCCTCGAGTATCAAGCACTGTAGGAATATTTGTTATAAAAGCTTGGTAAAATTGTGCTGCTCCTTCTGACCATGCAGATCTAGGGTCTAGAATTTGATTTCCGTTATGTGGACCTCCAGGGCTATGATTAACGGAAATGGCAGATTCTAAAAAATGGAAATATTCATGAAGAATAATAGAATTGTCAAAGTGATCTGTATCTGTAAAATCGACATCTCCGTTTGAGCCACCAAGTATAAAAATCTTCATTTGAGGTCTTGATAGAAAAGATAACCTTGAGGAACTCCCAATATAAATGCTAGGGTTAAAGCCTTTTTCCCAATAAATATCAACTTTTGGAATATCTAAAGGATCAGTTCCCTGTCCAGTAAGACTTGCTTTTAAGGTATCAAAAGAATTGTGAATTTGATCTAAAATATTAAAAGCTCCACCAATAAGGCTTTTGTCACCCTCAGCTACAAGATTAATATTGGATTGGTTGTTATTGGAAGTAAAAAAATATTGAATTTTATGGAGCTCATTAGTTTCTGGTGCAATAAAGACACTTGCTTTATTATGCGAATTATTAGAGCGAGCATAAATATTTAAAGATAAGGCTTTGCGGCTTTGTGGAACTTTAAAAGAAAAGTTACCATTACCATCAGTTTCACCACATTGTAAGATCTTACCACTTACATCCATTACGTCATATTGAGCATGTCTAATTGGACGGGTATCTTCTGCAATATCTAAAAGTCCTTCATTAGAAGGATCGGTTCCAATAGGTCTATATTCATATGTGGCTTGTCCAGAGATAAGGTAGCTTGAGTTATGAACGATAGTATTATTGCAGTAAGTTTTTTCTAAAGGGCTTTGCTTCCCTGGTGTCCATGTTCTATTTATGATATTATTAGCAACATCAGAGTATTTCTTAGAACCACAGCCCATTAAAGAAAGTACACTTAGAGTTGTTAAAGCACCATTGAGAATAAAGAACTTAACCATATAATAACCTCGGTTAAATGTAGGGTTGTCATTAATGAGTTTGGCGTATTAATATGAGACAAAGGGAGGGTTATGGGTTTAAAAGGGAGAAATTCTGAAATTCTTCATAATGAGGAGCGTTATCATATACAGACTGAAAGCTGGGTTCCTGCTGAAAAGGTTTTAGTGGCACAGGTTTTTAAGGGTGGACAGCTTGTTTTTAAAAAGAAAGTTACTCTTCAAGAGGTGGGAGGTAATTTTAATGATGCCATTGTTTTAAAAGTACATGAAGATATAATTAAAGAGCTTAAAGAATTGTTAATTTAATAAAGAGAGATTATGAAATACCTTTTTGTTTTTATATTAGGTGCTGGAGTGAGTTATTTAGTCTTTGGTGTTTCTTTGGGGCACTCAGGAGGAAGATATGATAAGCTTCGTATTTATACTCAGGTTTTTAATTTAGTAGAAGAGCATTATGTTGAAAAATTAAATATTGAAGAGCTTGTGATATCATCTATTAGAGGTATTTTAGGAAAACTTGATTCATATTCAGGTTATTTAAATAAGCAAAGGTTTAAGAAATTTAAAAATGAAACTGATGGAGGTTTTAGTGGAATAGGCTTTGAGCTAGCATTTAAAAAAAGAAATTTAGTGGTAATTAGTGTTGTTGAAGATTCTCCTGCATGGAATGCAGGAATCTTACCAAAAGATCAAATTATAAAAATAAATGGTATGAAACTAAATGCTCTAGATTTTATAGAGGCTTCAGGGTTGTTTCCTAAGAAAAATAATAAGAAAGTTAAATTGACAATAATACGTTCTGGAAAAGATGAACCCTTAGAAGTGATTGTTAGAAAACAAAAGATTAAGATTAATCCGGTTAGAAAGGTATTTAATAAAAAAGGGTTATTGGTTGTTAGAATCACTAGTTTTTCAACTAATACAAAAAAAGAAATGCAGGCTCTTTTAAAGCAAGAAAAATTTGACAGATTGTTAATTGATCTTAGAAATAATCCGGGAGGACTTTTAGGTGAAGCCATTGAGGTGGTGGATCTTTTTGTAGAAGAAGGTGTTATTGTAATTACTAAATCACGAAGTCCAAATGATGAAGTAAACTTAGCAAGAAAAGACAATACGCTTTATCCAACGGTTCCTTTGTATGTGTTAATTGATGATGCTAGTGCTAGTGCTAGTGAAATTGTAGCAAGTTCGTTAAAGGATTTAAAAAGAGCTAAGCTTTTTGGGAAAAAAACCTATGGTAAAGGGTCTGTACAAACGGTGATTTCACTTCCTAGAGATCAGGGGGGAATTAAGCTTACAATAGCAAGGTATTTTACAACTTTAGGTAAAATGATTGATAAAAAAGGTGTAGAACCGGATTATATTTATCCGAATAAAAAAGAGGATATCTATCCTGTTAAGAACTTTAAAGAGGATAAAGGTCTTCAATGGGCTATAAAAGAAATTAATAAGCTTTAGTAGAATTTTTGCACAGTAAACGTTAAGGTGAGATTAAAAAATTGATTTTAAGGTGTCGTTGTTAAGCTTAAAATCTTTTTATATGTAATAAAATAGTATTTTTAGTGAAAATCTATTTTTATAAATCTTTTGCATGAAAACTGTTAAATAATTAATTTTTTTATAATAAAAAATCAATAAAAGTAAGAATTTTAGAGTTTTTTGTGGCTTAGAAGAGCTAAAAATGAGCGGTTTAAAAGTAAGGCTCTTTTTAAACCCTTTATAAGAATAAGGCAATTTTATAATAAAGATAACTAATGGTAAGCTAAAAAACATTTTTTAAACAGGTGGGTTTAAATGTTATTGTTTTTTTAGAAGGAAAAAATTTAGTGTAGAAGATTTTAAATGTCTTTAAGTTTAGAATATAAAACTTGTAATTATGGCTTTGCATAGTGATCAGCATATGGTTGAATAATAAGATATTTGAAGATGGGGGAAGTCATTATTTATGATAGATGAGGCAGCATATTTACTTACAGGAACTCCAGTTGATTTAATAATGAGATTTTTGTTAGCTTTTGTAGTGGGATCTTCAATAGCAATCTTATATGTTGGAACTTTTCAAGGCTTGTCATTTTCCAAAAACTTTGTGCACTCATTAGTGTTGAGTCCAATTGTTACAGCTATTGCAATGATGGCAATTGATGGAAGTCTTGCTCGTGGTATTGGTATGATGGGGGCATTCTCTATTTTAAGATTTAGATCAAATATTAGAGATCCTAGAGATATGTTTTTTCTTTTTGCAAGCTTAGCTTTAGGGATTTCTTGTGGTGTTGGAGCAATAGAGGTTTCTGTTATAGGATCGATCGCTTTCATTGGTGCTATTTTAGTTTTATCAAAAGTTCCGTTTTCTCAGACAGCAAGGTTTGATGGAGTGTTAAAATTTTCTATTCAAAGTTATTCAGAAAACAAGAGTTTAGTGAATTCTAGTATGGAGAAAATTTGTAAGAGGTATTCTTTGGTTTCTATGAAACAAACCTCACAAGGTGAAATTCTTAATTATGTGTATCATATTAGGCTTAAAAAAGGTTTTGCTCAGGATGATCTTGTAAATGAGCTTAAAGCAATTTCAGGATTAGATGGGATTTCTGTATTAGTCAGAGATCAAGAGGTAGAAATGTAATGAATTGGGTTAAAAATAGACAACAAGCTAATAGGGAAGAGGTGTTTTTAATTTCGTTTACAAAATATAATGTTTTTCTTACTTTGTCTTGGTGTTTTTGTACTGTGCTTTTATTATATTATTTTTTAGCCAAACAATCTGGATACAGATTTATGGGTGTTACGCAGGCCTATCAATATAGAGTACAGTTTAAAGAAGCTGTTGTTATAGATGAAATATTAGCTACTTCAGGTCAAGAGGTTAAAAAAGGGGAAACAATATTAAAATTATCTAGCTCAAAACTCTTATATGATTTAGCAGCGGTTAATATGAAGCTTTATGAAAAATTTTCTAAATATAGACTCTATAATAATATAAAAGATTTAGATAAGTTTGTTAAAGAGCTTAGGTATAAAAAAGAAAAAACTTTGCTCGAATTAGAAATATTTTCATCGATTAACATTAAAAATATTATTGAAAAACAGATTGAAAAATTAGAGGTAAAGGCGCCTTTTGATGGTTATCTTGGGAATCTTAATTTTGCCTTAGATGAAATTGTCCCAAGTTTTAATCCTGTTACATTCGTAACAGGAAAAAATGCTACAATTATTAAATCATATGTGCTTGAGGATGATCCTGCTGCGGTGAAAGTAAGTATTGGTCAAGAGGTTAATATTTTTAGAGCAGATGGATCTAGAGGTGGAAAAGGAAAAGTTTTTCAAATAGGAGCTGAAGTTAGAGAGCTTCCAGCAAGATTTCAAAAGACTGGGTATGACAGGATTTATGGACGAGAAATTTTTGTAAAAATAATAAATGAAGCAGCTTTTATAACAGGTGAAAGGATATTAATTGAGTTTAGTAAATAGGGTTCTTTTTTTAATATTAATTTCACAAGAAGGTTTTTCGATTTCAAAGGGAACTGTTATGAATAATTTAATTAAAAATATTGAACTAAGAACTCAGTATAATTTTGAGAACGAAGAGTATAATAATACCCTTAGGTTTAAGCTTGGATCTTTAAAGGTTAGTGCTAAGAATAAAATATTAACTTTAAATGAAAATGAAGAGAGATCACAATTTTTATATATTAAAGCAGAAAAAAGAATTTCACAGATCCACTCATGGAATAAAATTCAAGTATCAAAAGAATGGAGAGCGGATTTAATAAATGCGTATGATGCATATAAAGAATATTTAAAATCTAATCCTGCCGCAATAAGAATTTCTATAGATATTGATGTTAATGAAGTCTTATTTTGGTCTGAAAATCTAACGAATTTAGAAGTTAAAGATAGTTTAAAAAATGTTTTAACTAAAGACATAGATAAGAAAGCGATTCTAAAAAGTTTGAAAGAAAGGGGTTTTAAAAAACTTTTGTGGATTAAGGATATTTATAAAGCTGATAATACTTTAATAAAATTTTTAGAGCTAGGAGTTAAGGGAAGTTATAAAAATTCTAGTAAGAATGATTCAGTTGCAAGACTTGGGCTTACTCTTCCTTTAGGATTTGTGGGTGAAAAGATTGAATCTAGAAATAAAATGATTGTTGATCAGTATAGGATTAAAAGAGAACAGGTCCAAAGAGAATGGGAATTAAATAAGGCCTATGAAGAGTTTATATTTAAGAAAGAAATGTATCAACGAGTTGAATCTAATTTTGTTTCAAAGTTGAAAATTAAAAAAATAACTTCTTCAACATCTATAAGTGTTGAAGAAAAAATTAAAATTTACTTAGATGCAATAAAAGCATCTTATAAACTTATGGAGTTAAAAGCTGAGGCAGCTGTTTTATACAATAAGGTTATGCTTCTTGATATGAATATTGATAAAAACAAATTTATTGGTTTGGAGTGATTTTATGGATAGTGGTGGCCTAGATAGGAATAAAATTTCTAGATACGAGCTTAAATATATTCTTCCTAAAAGTATGGTTTCACAAATTGGAGATTATATTGAAATTTGTTGTCAAAAAGATAACCATTCTTTAAATGTGTGCGATGGCTATTATACTGTAAATACGCTTTATCTTGATTCTCCTAATTTTTTACTTTTAGACCACAAGCGTTCAAATATGAGTAAAAGATTTACACTTAGAATTAGAAGTTATGCAGATGGAGAATCTCCACCATATTTTTTTGAAGTGAAAAAGAAAGCTGGAATGCTAATTAATAAAATTAGAGCATGTGTGAAAGAAAAAGATTTATATGAAGTGTTTAAGCATCCAGATGGGGCATTGGGTTTGTCCTTAGAAGATAAGAAGAATTTAAAATATTTTATTCGAAAATCTGAAGAGCTTCATGCTCGGCCAAAAATATTTACACAGTATAAAAGACTCGCATATTTTTCGGTTCTTGATGAGTACGTGAGAATCACATTTGATAGAGATCTTAAATTTTGTAAATCAAAAGTCTTTAATGTTATTCCAGGGCATTATGATACTCAGAATTATGATTATGATATTTTTTTAAAGGGAATGCCGGCAAACAGTGTTGTTTTAGAAATAAAAACACTGACTTCAGTACCAAAATGGGTGATTGAGTTGATTCAATATTTTGGTTTAGAAAGGGGTTCGTTCTCTAAATTTGAAAGTAGTTTGGATGAAGCTTCTGGTATTCAAGATGAAGAGCTCTTTTCATTAAGTTCAGTGAATTAAGTAAATATTCAACTTGCTCAAGGCTTAAAGAAGAATTATTATTATTTAAATGATTAGCACTAAGGAGAATACTAGATGCCTTTAAAGGCTCCGATTATAGTCACTTCAGGGCTTCCATATGCTAATAACTCACTACACTTAGGCCACATGGTTGAATATTTGCAAACAGATTTTTGGGTCAGATATCAAAAATTAAAAGGTGAGAATTGTATTTATATTTGTGGTGATGACACTCATGGAACTCCAATCATGATTAGTGCAAGAGATCAAAAAATCACACCAGAAGAGTTAATTAAAAATTGTTTAAAGGAGCATTTAAAAGATTTTAATGATTTTGGCATAGAGTTTGATCATTACTCATCTACAAATAGTCCTGAGAATAAGAAGTTAGTTTCTCAGATTTATCTGTCATTAAAAGATAAAGGGCACATTACAACCAAAAAAATACAACAGCTTTTTTGTGAGCATGATAAAATGTTTTTACCAGATCGTTTTGTTAGAGGAACTTGTCCTTCTTGTAAATCAAAAGATCAGTATGGAGACTCTTGTGATGAATGTGGGGCGACGTATGGAACAAATGAAGTTATAGAGCCTAAATGTTCAATATGCCGTAACATACCTATTTTAAAAGAGAGTGAGCATGTATTTATAAAACTTTCTAATTTTCAGGGCTTTTTAAAAGAATGGGCCCCTAGGCACACTTCAAAAGAAGTCTTTAATAAGTTAAAAGAATGGCTTAAGGGGGAGCTTAGGGATTGGGATATTTCTAGAGATGATCCATATTTTGGTTTTCAGATTCCAGGTTATGAAAATAGGTATTTTTACGTATGGATGGATGCACCGGTGGGTTATATAGCCGGAACAAAAGAGTGGTGTGATAAAAATGGTAAGAATTTAGATGATTATTGGAAAAATCCAGATTCTAAAATTTATCATTTTATTGGAAAAGATATTATTTATTTTCATTCATTGTTTTGGCCATCTATATTAAGTTCTACAGAATATACGTTGCCATCAGGAATATTTGTCCATGGTTTTTTAAAAGTAAAGGGTGAAAAGATGAGTAAATCAAAAGGTACTTTTATAAAAGCAAGAAAGTATCTTAATAGTATAGATCCTTTATATTTAAGATATTATTTTGCTTGTAAACTTAATTCAGGCTTAGGCGATATAGATTTAAATCCAGAAAATTTTGTTCAAAGAGTTAATTCTGATCTCATAGGGAAAATTACTAATCTTGGTTCAAGAGGAGCTCAAATGCTTGGAAAAAAGTTTCATGGGGTCATGGGTGAATTAGATGATGAGGCAAGAAGAGTAGTTGATTTTTCAAAATCTAGAGCAGATATTATTTCAAATCATTATCAAAATAGAGATTTTGCACGTGCCATGGAAGAGATTAGATTTATTGCTGATAAAGCTAATAGATATTTTGATGAAAAACAGCCATGGAATATTATTAAAGATGATGCTAAAGGGGCTCAAACTTGTCTTACAGGGATTTTAAATATTTTTAGAGATATAGCAATTTATTTAAGTCCAGTGATACCAGAGTACTCTAAAAAGGTTTCGTTATTATTTAGAGAAGAAAAATATCAATGGTCTGATTTAGATAAAATTTTAGAAAAATATCATATTAATAAATATAAACACCTAGCAACTCGCTTAAATATAGATGAGGTTAAAAATATTCTATCATAGGATAGAATGCAGTTAAGGGGGCATTAAAGGTTTAATCTTTTTAAGTGTAGTAATGTTATTATTAAGGCATGTAAATTGTGCTTATTTTATAAAAGAAAACTATTTAATTGTTGCCTTGCTTTTTAAAAAAGTAATAACGTTTTCTTCCATTATTTTAAATTCAAGTTCTTGTGTTTTTTCAGGTGATTTATAATAAGATTGAATTTTCTCAAAATCAATTCCAGTTTTTTTTGAAAGATTAGAGAAATAAGCTGTAATATCTTTTTCTTTAGGGAATAAACCTTCTTTTTTTGCAAGAGCCTCAATTAGAAAAGAAATTTTAATACTCTTTAAAGCATTGTCTTCATAGGAGCTCTCCCATTTTTTGTGATATTCATTTATATTGGTTTCACTCATACCTTGTTGCGTGAGGTTTTGTGTAGTTGCTTTTTTTAAGCTTTTAATTTGTTCATTGACTATACTAGTAGGGACTTTGATTTCATGCATTCTTTCAAGAGCAGATAAAAGATCATTAGCAAGCTTTTGTTTGATGGATTGTTCTTGTTTTTTTGTTAGATCATTAATGATTTGTTTTTTAAAGTCTTTTAAAGAATCTAGGTTGGAAATTTCTTTAGCAAGGGCATCGTTTATTTCAGGAAGTTTTTTAGTATTTATAGAGTTTAAGGTAACTTTAAAATCAACACAAGCTCCTGCATACTCATTTTGAGGGTAGTTTTTAGGGAATTTAAGAGAAAGAACTTTTTCTTCTCCCTTACTCATACCAACAATCCCATCCTCAAAGCCGTTAATTAAACTTTTACTGCCAAGCTGTAGTAAGAAGTTTTTTGAAGAGCCATTTTTAACAGGAGTGTTTGTAGTGGAAAGAGTTCCTTGAAAATCAATTTTTACCCAATCGTTTATTTGTGCAGGCCTATTTAATTCAATGGGTATGACTTTAGCTTTTGATTCTACAGCTTTTTGTAAAACCTCGTTTATTTGTGTATCAGTTACGTTAATTTTTTCTTTTACAACAGAGATTTTAGTAAGGTCTTTTAGTCTGATTTCAGGTTTTACTTCAAATTCTGCAGTAAAAGAGAAACCATGACCATTTTTTTCATTAAGATTTGGGGCAACATCAATTTTAGGCGCAGCCATAGGAGTTAATTTGTGTTTGTTTAATGCATTAAGGTAGTTTTTTTTAACAAGATCTTCTAAAACATTTTCAGAAACTTTAGCACTATAAAAAGCTTTAACTTGGTTCATGGGGACTTTGCCTTTTCTAAAGCCTTTAAGTTGGGCTGTTTTTTGAATCTTTTTAAACTCTTTTTCTAGAGCTGCTGTAACTTCAATTTTATCAAGCTCAACTTTGATGACGCGTTTTAATCCAGTATTTTGAATAATTTGTGATTTCATATCGATCTATTCCTTTATCTATATAAGGGGTATAGGAAAAAATTTACTTTCATGCAACCAATTAGAGCATAAAAAATTCTTATGTTTTTCTTTTCCTTTAGATTAAGGTAGTTTAAAGCTTATGGGGCTTTATTTTTTTTCAGGTAAGGGTGGTGTTGGAAAAACGCATCTATCAACAAGCTTTGCTTTTCATAGGGTAGGGCTTAGAAGAAGAGTTTTGCTCATAGAATTTTCACAACTTGCTCAATACTCAGGGTATTTTCAGTTAGAAGTTGGTTTTAAACCTAAAGAGCTTAAAAAAGATTTATTTTTGTCTACTTGGACGGGTATAGATTGTTTGAAAGAATATGGAGTAAAAGTTTTAAAATCTCAAAGAGCTTTAGAGCTTTTTATGAAGATACCATTAATGGGAAAGCTAATCAATATTGCTCCAGGCTTAAAAGAAATTTCTGTTTTAGGAAAACTTACCTCAGACTACCGGAATATAAATTTTACTACAGGTTTTGATGATATTATTTTTGACGCTCCAGCATCAGGACATTTTGTATCTTTATTACAAGCACCTCAAGGTCTTCAGGGAATTGTGGGTGTAGGTGCTATAAAGAAGCAAAGTGTGGATATTTTAAACTGCCTTAAGAAAAGTAAGAATGTTTTTATTGGTTTAGTTGGGGACGGTTCAAAGTTTTCATATAAAGAAAGACTAGAGACTAAGAGTAAAATTAAGAAGATTTTAGGAGATAAAAAAATTGTGGATCTTAATAATTTTTCAAAAGAATTTCCTAGAATTCGTACAGGTGATTGGATTAAGAGCGCAAAAGCGATTTCACCATATTGGCAACATTTTTTATGGAGTTAGAGAAAAAAACTAAAATTTTTTTAGGAACAGGAGGAATTGGTAAAACAACGCTTTCAACAGTGTACGCAATTAAAATGGCAAAAAAATTTTCAGATAAAACGATAAAGCTTGTAACCATAGATCCATCAAAAAGAATAAAAGATTATTTTAACATGACTTTTAATGAAAGTGAAAAGAAAATTGATAATCTAGTGGTGTCAGTAAATAACCGTGAAGATTTAATGAGAGCTTTTATATCTGAAGTTTATCAAGACAATGAAAAAGAAATTAAAAAAATTTATGACAATAAGATTTTTCAAAATCTTATTACAGGACTTATAGTTTCTCAGGAATTTACATCGTTATATGAACTTTATAAAAATAATCAAGATGAAATAGATTTAGTAATAATAGATACTCCGCCTTTACAAAATGTAGGTTTGTTTTTAAATGGAGCAAGTGAGCTGGAGTTATTTTTCTCTTTTTCCTTGGCTCAGTTTTTTATTTCTAAAGAAAATTTAAATTTTTTTCAGAAATTTTTCTTTAAAGTAAAGAAAAAAGCTTTAATGACACTGTCAAGTTTAACAGGAGAAAGTTTTGTTAATGAACTTGTTCAATTTTTTATTGCTATTGAAAAACTAAGACCTCGACTTTTAGAAGTACTTAGGTTTTCTAAGGAAATCTTAAATACAAAGACAGAAATAATATACGTATGCGGTTATAACGAGCTTTCACTTTCTGGTCTGCGGGTTTCTCTTCAAGATCTTAAGAAACAGGGGTTAAGCATTGATAAGTGTTTTGTGAATAAATATGATAAGAAAATTAAATATGAAAATTTTGTTAAAATGAAAATGAAGCAAGTAAAAGAGGAAAATAAGGAGCTTAACTTTCATATGATTGAAAAATTTTCTTTTGAACTTTTAAATTATAAAGATTTAAGGGAAGCCGGAGACTATGTTAAAATCTAGACAAGCTATACTTTTAAAAAAACCACAAACTTTTATAAGAGGTATGATGATACTGGTTTTAGGATTTAGGCATGCTCTTTTAAATAAAAATTTATTAGTGTTGGCACTTATACCTGTTTTAGTAGCGGCTATAGGTTTATTTTTTGGGTTTAAGCCTTTATTTAGAATTTATTTATCCGAAAGTGCTGGGATTTTTCTTGATAAGGAGATTTTTGATTTTTGGGGAGGAGCTATATTTTTATGGATAGGCAAATTTATACTTAAAATTTTTATAGTTTTTTTAACTTTTCTAACTTTTTATATTCTTTTACAGGTTATTTATATTCCAATTTGTTCTTTATTAGCTGAAAAAGTGTTATTAAGAAAAGGCATTATTAGGTGTCAATCCATTAAAGAAGCATTAGGTTTTAATTTAAGAATGTTTAAAATGAGTTTAATAAAATCTGGAGTTCTAATTTTTGCTGGATTTTTTTTCTTTATAGGTTCATTTGTTCCAGGTTTAGGTTTTGTATCAGTTTATTTTACCTTAATAGTCTTAGCCTATGACAGTTTTGATTATGGTTTAGAGCTCTACGGTTTAAACCTTAAAGATCGAATACTATTTATAAAAAAAAATTTTATGCTCATTAATGGACATGTAGGAGCCTTGCTTTTATTTAGTTTTATTCCAGGTTTAATATTACTAATATTTCCATTCTCAGTAATAGGTGCTAGTTTATTTATAGGAGAATTTAATGGATTTAAAAAAAAAATTACATAATATCTTTTTAAATAAAGAAATTAAAATTCAAGAGTGGTTTTTAAGAAAAATAGAGTCTAAAGACTTCCCTTTTTATTGTAGCTTTGATATTCGTGAATCTAATAATAAATTAGCACCGGTAGATGCAAATTTATTTCCCGCAGGGTTTAATAATATTTGTCAAGATGATCGTAGTACAATGGGTGATTTATTAAAAAAATGTACAGAATTTAAAAAATTAAATTTTAAGAATGTAGCTATTTTTTGTGAAGAACATACAAGCAATCTATATTATTGGGATAATGTGGGAGCTTTAATCACTCTTTTTAAAAGAGAAGGAATTACTCCTTTTGTGGTGCTGCCTAGTTTAAACTTAAAAATTAAAACTATTGAATCTGCATCGGGGATGCAAATTAAGATAAATAAAGTGGAGATTAAAGAAGGAGGAGTCCTTTTCGTAGATGGGGTTAAAATAGATTTTCTTGTAAGCAACAATGATTTTTCTACAGCATTTGATTCTTGGATTAAAGATGTAAAAATACCGCAAGTTCCTCCGCTTAAAATGGGTTGGCATAAAAGAAGAAAGCATACTTTTTTTAAAATTTATAATGAATTGGTAGAGGATTTTTCAAAAATTATAGGGCTAAATTCCTTTCATTTAAGAGTTGAAACTTATAACTATGATAAATTTGATATAGAAAACAAAGAGTCTTTAGTAAAGCTTTCAGATGAGATTGTAGGCTTTAAGGATAAACTTAATAAAAAATATAGAGAGCATAATGTTAAAGAAGAACCGTACTTTTTTATAAAAAATTCTTTTGGAACTTATGGTATAGGTGTTATTGAAGTGAAATCTCCTAAAGATATTTTAAATTGGAATTATAAAGCTAGAAAAAAAATGAAAGCCACAAAAGGTGGTGGACGCTTTAATTCAGTGATTATTCAAGAAGGTATACCGACAACACTAAAAATAAATGAGGAGTCAGCAGAAGCAGTGATTTATTTACTTGGTTGTGGACTGGCTGGTGGGTTTTTAAGAACCCATGGGAGAAAAGGGGGGAGAGACAGTTTAAATACTCCAGGTGCTGTGTTTCAAAGAATGTGTTTTTCTGATTACGAATTTCAAAAAGAAAGCAAAATGCTTGAAAATGTTTATGGCACCGTTGCAAGGCTTGGTGCTTTAGCTTTGAGTATGGAGATTGAGCAAGGTTAAATAGTTATAAAAATAAAGGTTTTTTTCCCATTAATACTAAGGTGTGTCCTTAAAAGTTACCCCTAAAGTCAAGGTGTTGCTATTATCACTTAAGTTAAGCCTATTATTTTCATGCTATTACGGACTTTAAAATAACCAACACTACTTACTAAGTTAGCAGCGCAAATGCTGGCTGAATTACTTTAAATACAATTACTAGTTATTGGGTGAAAAAATTAAATGGTTCGAGCATAAGTAGTTGTTTTTAAATCAATTTAAACTAATCCTAATTAAGGCTTTTAAGCTTGAGATTAAAAATCTTTCTTAGGCTAATGGACAGCTTCTTTTCTTTTAAAGAATACACCGCTAAAAATTTGAAAAATAAGGTTACAAATAATGATCCAGCCTTATTAAGGATACGCCTAGTATTAAGCTTTGCTTAATACTAGTTTTTTAGAGTATTTTTAGTAGTGTTAGAGACTTTATGAGATAATTTTTTTATGAAACGACTTAGATATTTTTTTATATTGATTTTTTTATTAGGAGGAGCTTTTTATTTAGAAACTAAATTTAATATACCATTATATGGTTTCTTTTTTTCAAAAATTGATAGCCGAAATCCTGCAAGTCCTCAAACTCAGTTACAAAAAGCTTTTTTTATTGCAGGTTTAAAAAATGAAAAGAATGTTGCTTCTTTAGTTACTGGTGCTCAGAATGTATCTTTATGCAGTGCTGTAGAGAATATTTATAAATACACAGCTTTACTAAGAGTTGAGGGGGTTAGTGTAAGTGGGGAGCCTGTTATGCTATTATTTAGTGGAGACTGTGCTCGAGATGAATTGGTTGTTTTTGATAAATCTCTTTGTAGTATGGAACCAGAGCAACTAAGAGCAGGCAGTACTTTGTTAAGTGGGTATTTTATTCAAGCAACAAATTTATTGATGCCCCTAGATGGATTAGCTTTTTTTCTATCTAATTTAGAAGTTACATATCGTAATGGAGCTTGGGAAAGAGTTTCTTGGCCTCATGAGGAGTCAAAAATATCTTTTTTCTGTCCGAACTTTAAGCAAAAGCTTTAATAAACTCATAAAATGTTCTAACTAAAACACCTGTTGCACCTTTTGGATCATTATATGCAATTCTATTTCCACTACCCCATGCGGTTCCTGCAATATCTAAATGTAGAAAGGGAATGTTTTTATCACAGAAGTGTTCTAAGAAAGCTGCAGCAGTGGCAGACCCAGCGCCTTTGTTTAAAGATATATTGGAAAGATCAGCAAAATGTCCCCTCATGTCATTAGTATGATGATCATTAAGAGGCATTCTCCATAAACTCTCACCTGAAGCATCGGCAGCAGTATAGATATTGTTTGCTAGCTCATTATTTCGTGTGAAAAAACCTGTATGAATATTTCCTAAAGCTACAACCATTGAACCAGTCAGAGTTGCTGTGTTTAAGATTTGTTTTGGTTTTAGTGTATTTGCATAAGAAAGGGCATCTGCAAGGATGAGTCTTCCTTCAGCATCGGTATTTAAAACTTCAACTGTTTTTTTATTCATTGCAGTTAAGATATCTCCAGGCTTACATGCTGCAGCGCCTAAAAGATTTTCTGTAGAAGGAACAAGGCCGATTACATGAACAGGTAAATTCATTTCACAGATTAACTTCATTGTACCAATAACAGCTGCTCCGCCACACATATCATAGCGCATTTCATCCATTTTAGATGAGGGTTTAATGGAAATTCCACCGGCATCAAAAGTAAGCCCCTTTCCAACTAGTACAGTTGGCTGATTTTTTGGTGCTTTTGCATGTTTGTGTTCCATGATGATAAAACGTGGCTCTTCAGCACTTCCTGCGTTTACACCTAAGAGACAACCCATACTTTCTTTTTTAATTTTTCTCTTATCCCAAATAGTAACCTTAAGGCCAGATTTTTTTAAAGCATTAGCCTTGTTTGCTAAGATGGTTGGAGTCATCATATTTCCTGGAAGGTCACCAAGCATTCTTGCAAAATGAACAGCATTAACTGTTAGAGTAGCTTCTTTTAAAGAGGTTTTAAGAGCCTGAATCTCTTTTGTTGATGCACTTTTATGATAAATTTCAAAAGAAATTTTCTTAGATTTTTTAGGATTACTTTTTCCTTCTTCCATGGAGTAATCTGCTAAAAGAGCACCTTGAATAAAACCTGTTAAAAACTTAGAGGCGTTGTTTTTAAAAAGATTTTTAAAGTCAGCAAAAGAAACAGCAAAGTTTAAGGCCTTAGATTTTTTAGCTTTTTTTATGAACTTTCCGCCAAGATTTCGTAGTGATTCAACATTCTGATCATGTATTTTTATATTCATTAAAACAACATGAGTATTTTTAAGTTTAGACTGAGAAATAAGCAAAAGAGATTCATTTTGTTCTAATTTGGGACATTTTCCTAGTTTTTTTTCAAGAGTAGATTTTTTTTTACCATCAGACAAAAGGGCCATGCATATTTTTTCACCACCTTTAAAATCTACATTTTTATACATAATACTCATTATAAGCTCCCTTTTATATTATTATTTTAAATAAACTGTTTCAATATGAGAAAAAAAGGACTGACTATGCCTTTTTAATATCGAGTAACATACTTGTTTAGAAAAAAACAACTATTATAAAGTCAAATTTTCTAATTTTTTTGTCGATAGTTATTTGACGGCAAATTTAAATGTAAATAGGCAGGTTTTTATAGAATTTAATAAAACCTATAGTAAAGGTGGTGTGTATGGCTCTGATTCCAATGGTAATTGAACAAACTCCTAAGGGAGAAAGAAGTTATGACATCTACTCACGCTTGTTAAAAGATAGAATTATAATGTTAGGTAGTCCTGTATCAGATGATTCGGCAAACAGTATAATAGCACAAATGTTTTTTCTAGAGATGGAGAATCCGGAAAAAGATATTCATATTTATATTAATTCTCCTGGAGGGAGTGTAACTGCAGGGCTTGCGATTTATGATATTATGCAATTTGTAAGGTGTGATGTTAGAACATATTGTATGGGTCAAGCCGCTAGTATGGGATCATTACTTTTAGCGGCAGGGACTGCTGGAAAAAGGTGTATTCTTCCACATTCAAGAGTTATGGTGCATCAGCCTTTAATTGGAGGTAATGGTATTTCTGGTCAGGCTAGCGATATTGCTATTCATGCTAAAGAGATGCTTTATATTAAGAAAAAATTAACAAAAATTTATGTAGAGCATACGGGTAAGTCATATGAAGAACTGGAAAAAAATATGGATAGGGATAATTTTATGAGTGCTGAGCAAGCTAAAATTTTTGGGCTTGTGGATCATGTGGTTAAAACTCGTAAGAAAATTGATAAAAAACAACCAATATAAATTATAATGAGTTTTTGAATTCACAATTTTTTAGAGGAAGTAGTAAATGAGTAAAAATGAAAAAATAGGATCATTAAACTGTAGTTTTTGTGGTAAGACTCAAAAAGAGGTTAAAAAATTAATTGCAGGCCCCGGGGTTTATATTTGCGATGAGTGTATTGGATTGTGCATGGATATCATTACAGAAGAACAGGCAAAAACAATTAAGGGGACTGAGCAACTTAAGGTTCCTAAACCTCAAGAAATTATGGATAGGCTTAATGAATATATAATTGATCAAGTACAAGCAAAAAAAGCTTTATCTGTTGCGGTTCACAATCATTATAAGCGAATCAATTCAACTATAGATGTGGGCGATGTTGAAATTTCAAAGAGTAATATTTTACTTGTTGGGCCTACAGGTTCGGGTAAAACACTTTTGGCTCAAACAATTGCAAAGGTTTTAAATGTTCCTTTTGCAATGGCGGATGCAACTTCTTTAACAGAAGCCGGTTATGTTGGTGAAGATGTTGAGAATATTATTTTAAATCTTTTAAGCTCAGCCGACTATAATGTAGAGAGAGCTCAAAAAGGTATAATTTATATTGATGAAATTGATAAAATAACTAGAAAATCTGAAAACCCGTCTATTACTAGAGATGTTAGTGGCGAGGGTGTTCAACAAGCTTTACTTAAAATTTTAGAGGGCACTATTGCAAGTCTTCCTCCTAAAGGTGGTAGAAAACACCCTCAAGAGGAGTTTATTCAGGTAGATACAACAAATATCTTATTTATTGTTGGCGGAGCATTTGTTGGTTTGGATAAAATTATTGAAAATAGACAAACAAGCAAGTCTTTAGGTATTGCTGCAGAAATTAAAACAGCTGAAGAAAAGTGGGAGGCAGGGGATTTATCTCTTAAAAAACTTGAACCAAGAGATTTGGCTCAATATGGGTTAATCCCAGAATTTATTGGAAGACTTCCAGTTATTGCGACTTTAGACCCGCTAGATGAAAAAACTTTAATCAGTATTCTAACTGAACCTAAAAACGCTCTTTCTAAGCAGTATAAGAAATTGTTTGAATATGAGGATATTGACTTAACTTTTACAGATGATGCACTTAGAGCCATTGCTAAAGAGGCGATTATGCGTAATACAGGGGCTAGAGGTCTAAGAGGTGTTATAGAATCAGCCATGTTAGATATTATGTACGAAACTCCTTCCAACTCGAACATAAAAGCTGTTATAATAGATGAAGGAGTTATTACAAAAGGGGAGGCTCCAAAGTTAGCGTATAGATCTTCAAATCTGGAAACTAGTAAAGGTTTAAGAAAGAAATACGTAAAAGATTCGGATAATGTTGATTCCGTAGAAAGTGCATAAAATAAAATCACTGTAAAAACCTCCTCTTTTTAAGATTACTGAGTGATCTAATAAGGGGAAAGGTATATGTCAAAAAATAATAAAACACTATTAAAGCAGGTAACGCTTCCATTATTACCGTTAAGAGATTTAATAATTTTTCCACATATGATGATGCCTTTATTTGTTGGAAGAGACAGAAGTATTAGAGCTTTAGAAGAAGCCATGACTAATCAAACTGATATCATTTTGATTGCTCAAAGAGATGCTAAAACAAATAGTCCTGAACCTAAGGATATTTATAGCATAGGAACGTTAGGAGCTATTATTCAGCTTTTAAGATTACCTGATGGAACAGTAAAGGTTCTTGTTGAGGGAAAAGGGCGTGTTAGAATAGATGAATATTCTGAGCAAGAAAAATTCTACATTGTAAAGGCTATTGTTTTAGAAGAAATTGAAATTGCTCCATTAGAGACTCAAGCGCTTGTAAGATCTGTTAAAACAACTTTTGAAAACTATGTAAAATTAAATAAAAGGATTCCTCCTGAAATTTTAATGCGAGTTTCTTCAATAGAAGACGCATCTGAGCTTGCGGATATTGTTGTTGCTCAATTGAATTTAAAGATTGAAGACAAGCAAAAACTTTTAGAGGTGATTGATCCAGGTTCAAGGCTTGAAGAACTTTTAAATATAATGACTGGCGAGATTGAGATTCTTGAAGTTGAAAAAAGAATTCGTTCTAGAGTTAAGAAACAAATGGAGCAATCACAAAAAGAATACTATTTAAACGAACAAATGCAGGCTATTCAAAAAGAACTTGGTGATAAGGATGATTTTCAAACTGAGCTTGATGAATTAGTAAAGCAGGCGGCTTTAAAAAAGATGAGTGAGGAGGCTAGAAAAAAGTTAGAAAAAGAGCTTAAAAAACTTCGTATAATGTCTCCTATGAGTGCAGAAGCCGCTGTGATTAGAAACTATATTGATTGGTTGATTGCGCTTCCTTGGGGTTTTTATAATAATGAAACTTTAGACCTTATAAAAGCTCAAAAAATTTTAGATGAAGACCACTGGGGGTTAGACAAAGTAAAAGAAAGAATTATTGAACACTTAGCGGTTCAAACTTTAGCAAAAGATAACACGGGGCCAATTATTTGTTTAGTAGGACCTCCAGGAGTGGGTAAGACTTCTTTAGGAAGATCCGTTGCAAGGGCCTTAAACAGAGAGTTTAATCGGATTTCTTTAGGTGGTGTAAGAGATGAGGCTGAAATTAGAGGACATAGAAGAACTTATGTTGGAGCTCTTCCAGGAAGAATTATTCAAACGTTAAGAAAAGGTAAAACAAACAATCCTTTAATTTTATTAGATGAAATTGATAAAATGAGTAACGACTTTAGAGGGGACCCGTCAGCAGCCATGCTTGAGGTATTAGACCCTAATCAGAATAGTACTTTTGCAGATCATTTTTTAGAAGTCGATTATGACTTATCAAAAGTATTATTTTTTACTACTGCAAACTCCCTTCATTCTGTTCCTAACGCGTTATTAGATAGGATGGAGATTATTCAGTTAGAGGGTTATATTCCAAGAGAAAAGTTAGAGATTGCAAAAGCTTATTTAGTTCCAAAACAAATTAAATCTCATGGCTTAATTGATCATGGTATTGAATTTACGGATGCAGCATTAATGTCAATTATTGAAGAGTATACACGTGAAGCAGGTGTAAGAACTTTAGAAAGAACAATTGCAAAGGTTTGTAGAAAAACTGCTAGAAAGATTGTTGAAGCAGAGTTAAGTCTTAAGAAGAAAACTCAAAGTAAAAAATCTTATAAAATTGGGACTAAAAAAGTTGTAGCTTTGTTAGGTCCTTCAAAAATAAGGCATGGGAAAATCGAGAAAATTCATGAAATTGGTTTAACTAATGGGATGGCGTGGACGCAAGTTGGTGGAGATTTATTAGTCGTTGAAGCCTCTCTTATTCCTGGGCGAGGAAAGTTTACAATTACAGGCCAGCTTGGGGATGTGATGAAAGAATCATGTGTAGCCGCTCTTTCTTATGTGCGCTCTCGTGGTCTGTTATTTGGTTTTGATAAAGAGTATTATGCAAGTCATGATGTTCATATTCATGTTCCTGAAGGATCTATTCCTAAGGATGGTCCATCTGCAGGAATAGCAATTACTACAAGTATTGTTTCAGCAATGATGAAAATTCCAGTGACAAGAACAGTTGCTATGACTGGAGAGGTGACTCTTCGTGGACGAGTGCTTCCAATTGGTGGATTAAAATCAAAAATTATTGCAGCGTATCGAGGTGGAATTAAAAAAATAATTATTCCAAAAGGAAATGAGACTGATTTAGAAGATATTCCAAAAGAAGTACTTGGAGATATAATAGTTATTTTAGTAGATCATGTTGATCAAGTTCTTGTAAATGCACTTGAGGTTAAAGATGCTAAGGAGATTTTTAGGAATAGAGCTGAACCAGGGACGGGTATAAAGGCCCAGTACTCAGGGCATTCAAGACAAATAGCCCATTAAAAGTATGTTTAAATCAAATACTAAGTGGAATAAAGCTTTAGATTGTATTTTTTTAAAAAAGAGCTTGTAAGTTAGGAGCAAAATTATTTTTGCTTGACCGTAGTTTTAAAATCTGACAGAAGGTGAAAAGTAGAAAGCTTCTATTATACATATGGGGGACGGGTGATCACAGAGACACATACGTTTGACAGTTTATTAGATTTAGGAACATTGTATTTTGAAAAAGGAGAGTTTTCAAATTCTATTGCATATTTATTAGAGGCTAAAGAGAGGGCTTTAGCCAATAAAAAAGCAAGAAGATATTTTAACATTTTATATATGTTATTAAGAATTCGTCTTGAAATGGGTATGATGAAAGAAGTAGAAAGCATTAAAAATGATCTTCAACAATTTGTTATTGAAGAAGATATTGAGATGTCTTCAAGATTATATTACACACTAGGTATATGTGCATATTTAGAGAAAAAAAGTGAAAGTGCTCTAACATTCTTTAATCAAGCGTTTAACGTGGCTCTTTCAGAAAGTAATAAAGAGGATATGTGTTATGCTCTTTGTGGGAAAGCTATTTGGTTTCAACAGCAAAAAGATTATAAAAAAGTATTTTCAATTATTGAGAACCTTAGATTGTTTTTTGAAAGCGTGAGTGTTCCTGAGGTTGAGGCCTCAATAGGAATATGTGAGGCTCAGATATTCTCAGAACTTGGAAAATATGATGATGCGGTAAAAAGTTTATGGAGGGCATTTAATGTTGCAAAAAAATCTAAATCTGTACAGTTTATGAATGCCTACATTTTTGTTCAATTTGGGAGAACACATCTTAAAATGAACAAGCTTGATATGGCTGAAAACTATTTTGATCTAGCCGAGGGCTTAATCAATCCGTTTGAACATGTAAGAACTAAGTCTATTTTAACGGATTCTCGCAAAGAGTTTGAAGCAAAAAAGACTCTTCATCCTGATATTAAAATTGATCTAAAAGAAAATATTATTGAAGAAGCCTCTAAAGGTAAGCTTGAATTAAATAACAAATTTATTCTTTTAGAGCTTTTAGTAGAGCTTGTTAAAAGGAAGGGTGATATTCTTACAAAATCGGATTTGGCTGAAATGTTATGGAATCAGGACTACGACCCTTCGCAACATGATAATAAAATTTATGTAACTATTAGAAGACTTAGAAAGCTTTTAGAACCTAATCCAAAGAAACCTTATTATATTTTAAGAACAAAATGTGGATATCAGTTAAATCCGGCAACAATTGTACAAATGCCTTCTTAGGGGAAATATTATGAAATATTTTATACTACCGTTAGTACTACTATTTTCAACATTGACATATTCAATTATAGAACATGATTTTAAAAATATTGATTTTGCGCCATTTCCTTTAAATACAGAAAGGATCTCTTTATTTGAAGGAGTTTGGCAAGGAAAGATAATTGATATTCATGTAAAAAATTCTGGCCATGTTTTTAATAGAAAACCTATTTTAAGGGTTAAGGTTATAAACCATTATTTTAAAGATATAATAAAAGAGGGGCTGATGTATTATAGTAGCAGTCTTAATCAATATAAGCTATATCTGTTTACTGCAGAGAGAAGCTTTCCAATTGAGTTGGGTGTTTTTGTGTTCTCAAGTTCTTATGCAAGTGAGTTTAATTTAAAGTGTAAATCTGGTGGAACTTTATTAAAAATTGAGTTTAAAATAGACGGTGTTTTGGAAAAATTTTTCGCTATAAAAGAAAATTGTTTTTAAAAATCTTTTTAAAAGGTAGGGACTGCCTGAGTAAGGAGAAGAGAGATTTTTTTTAATTGTTTGTTTCTCCCATGGTAAAAAGATATAAATAGTTTAGAATACAAGTTTTTATTGTGGGCCGTTAGCTCAGCTGGTAGAGCGCTACCCTTACAAGGTAGATGTCGGCGGTTCGATCCCGTCACGGCCCACCAATTGTCAAGCTGTTCGAACCATTTTTCGAAGAGTTTTTGGTAAAGGGTTTTTTAGACGAGAGATTAGACAAAAAAATGGCAGGGCCACCCAGATGGGTAGGCCCTTTTTTTATGTGATCTTTTCCAATATAAAAATGTATTTTTACTGTGTCCTTAAAAACATCCACTCTGTGAACTAAGGCTCTGATAGCTCTTGTTCTCTGCTTCTCATCTGCATTTTCAATAAATTGACTGACTCCTTTTAAAAACTTCTGAAAGTCTTCTAGCTCCGTAATCTCTTGTTTTACTTTTGCCCCTTTCTGGTTAAGTTCTTGAGCAAGCTCCTCCACCTTTCTTTTTTCCTCTTCGACCTTTTCCATGTGTTTGTAGATAGAAGCTGCTGAAAGCTCTTTAGGCAATTCTGAGAGTCTTTCTGTAAGTGCTTCTTGTTGTCTATCTAACCCTGCTATTTTCTCTGTAAGTCTGTCTAGCTCCCTTTGGTGAGGGTTCTTATTCTGAACACTTCTTACCTTTTCTAAGAGGCTTTGTGCTAGTTTATCACCGTTAAGTAGCTCTTTGATTTTTTCAATGACGAGTGGCTCAAGTTTTTTAGCTCCTATTCTCTTGTAATTCCCGCAATCAAAAACTTTTTTCGTAAGCCCTGATTCTTTTCTAACCGCCCATCCATGTTCATAATAACCAATCTTTCCTCCATTACCATGGGCAGATTTTCCACAAAGGACATCACCGCAGTGACCGCAATACACAAGACCTGAGAGTAGGTAAGGCATATATTGAAAAGGAGCTAGGAGAATTACATAAGACTTCTTATGCTCGTGTTGAATACCTTTTAGAAGGTCTGATGGAAAATGTAGAGTCCTACGAGGATATTGACGTGTTTTAGTTTTTGGTAGAATTAATTAAGCTTACGGACAAAATTCCCATGACTTGTATTTTGGACTTACTAGCTCTAGTTAATGATAAAAACATCCATGAGCTTGAGAAGCAAACTATAGCCAATAGTGTTCATCTCATCAGAGAAAGCTTCCAAAAGTGACAAAATGCCCAGGCAAATTGTAATTTTGCTATGACTTAGCATAAAATCACAAATTTGTGTTTTCTTCCTTTATAATCATCATCACATAAAGATTATGAACAAACGTGGTTTTAAAACCATTGCAAAAGTGAGCAACTAACTATTCACTTAATATTTCAACCTCAGTAAGGCTTTTCCTTTTATCTATCAATTCTTGTCTTCATATCGAAAAATTGAGAACTCATACAATACACAGTAGGTTCGTCACCTAATTGATCCTCTTGACAAACTTTTTGAATATCATCATACAAATTCTCAATCAATTTCTCAATTACAAACGCCGTATTCTTGCCCACTAAAAAAAAATCCCAATTCAACAAATTCATTTGTGTTGCCAGAGGATTCGATTTTTCCAAACGCGTTCCTTTCTTTTTTGCAGGTCGTAATGAAGACGCTCCTGTCCCTGATAAAAATAAAGACGAATTAATAAAAGAAGTGCGAATATCATCCATAGCTAATTCATACTCTCTTCCCCTAAATAAAAAGCGATTATAAAGTTTGTTGATAGCTTCATTAATTTCAATAAGTTCGAAATCTTCAAGAGTCTTTAAAATCTCACTTACTCTCTTTACTCCGAGTCGAGACTCATCACCTATAAATTCAATGGTTCTCTCTACGTCCATTTTTATATCTTGAGGTACTAAGTCTATAATATAAAAGACGTAAGTGTATTCCCACGAAGAAATAGGAAGAAACTCTGTTCCTCCCAAGTATTTCACCGTTTTATTTTTTTCCTCTCCGAGAATTCTTTTAATACGTTCTTTAATTTCAATATTTTTTTTCTGTAATTCTAGATATTTTATGAGAATACTTTTTTTCTCATCTTTGCTCAGTTTTAACTTCATCAGGATTTTTTCAGCCATCTGATAATAAACCCTGTTTTCTCCATTAAAAATTTTTGATAAAAAAGTTGGTTCAACCAGCTTAGTTAATGCCCCACCAATTGTTTTGATTTACGCTGTTTTAAAAGTACCCTTGATTTGCTATCTTCCAGCAAATCTTTTTTTAAGGCTTTCTCTGATTTCAGCACCTTCTATACTAAGCCGTGTCCATGGAATTGCTCTAAGTCTTTCCGTTTCTATGGGCTCTTCAGTTTCTTCACAAAGACCAAATGATCCAACTTCGATTCTCATAAGAGCATACTCCACTTCAAGAAGCTGCTTTCTTAAACGATCATGCATTCCAAGCATTTCTGATTCAGCAAGAGCTCGAACTGTTTGATCTCCTTCGTCTCCACCTTTTTCAACCGCTATATTGAGGTTTTCTTTTGTACTTCGCACTCTATTAAGAATATTTTGCTTTGCGTCTAAAAGTAAATTTCGACACTCTTTTACAAATCTTTTGTTTACTCCACTCATTTTAATTTCCTCCTAAGTGGTTAGCCTTATTTTTCTTAAATCCCTTCCCTCACTTAAGGTTTGTAGTGTCTTTGGTGGTCCATTCATGGTGCCACTTTGGGACTGTAATAATTTCCCATGGATTGTTGTTAAAAAGCAACCAAAATCCATGTAATATGTTCAAAATTTTTTTTTAATTATTATAAAAAATATTTATAAAGCTGGTTTTTTATTACTGATGCTTAATTGGGCTGGTATTTGAGGTTTTTTTTAACTAATTTTAAACTTATGAATTCTTCACTTATATCATGTATTTTTTTATTTTTAGGCTTTACGTTTATGATTGTTGGAGCTGACCGCCTTATTAAAGGTGCTGTTGAAATTGCTGAAAAATTTAATCTCTCAAAGGTGTTAATTGGTGCAGTTCTTATAGGTTTTGGAACTTCAGCACCTGAGTTTTTTACAAGTTTGTGTAGTGCTTCTGCTGGAGAAGGAGTTCTTGCTGCAGGAAACGTAATTGGCTCAAATATTTTTAATTCAAGCCTTGTCATGGGAACATGCTTGATTTTTCCATTTAAACTTTCTCCTTCTGAAAAATCTTGGCAAAATATTATTTTTCTTATTCTTCCAAGCGTATTAATTTTGTTTTTTGCCAGTGACCTTTTTTTTTCAAGATTCGAAGGTTTTTTATTTCTTATACCTCTTCCCGTTTTCTTATATTTTATGGTTAAGCAAAAAGATAAAAAAAGTAGCAATGATTTTTTTAATGCTCCTAAAAACACTAATTTAATACTTAGTTTGTTCTGGGTTTTTATTGGTGGTGCAGCTCTTTACCTTGGCTCTAACATAACAATAAAAGCAAGCCTAGAGCTTGTGTCTATCTTTGGTCTTTCAAAAGGCTTTGCTGGAGCTATCATTCTTGCTGCAGGCACAGGGCTTCCAGAACTAGTCACAACCATTGTTGCTGGACTTAGAAAAGAAATTTCTTTAGCTTTTGCAAATATTGTAGGCTCAAACGCTTTAAATGCCTTTCTAGCTCTTGGAGTAGCCTCAGTATTTTTTCCATTTCAAATATCAAAAAGTATGGCCTACTTTAGTGCTCCTATTTTATTTGGAGTAACTTTACTTAGCCTAGTACCTTTAATGTTTTTTTCGAATAGATGTTTTATTAAAATTTGGGCGGTTATTTTGTTTATATCTTATTTTAGTTTTATATATATATGCTTTTAAAAATACTAATTTATTTTATTCATCTTTAAAATCAAACTCAACCATTAGTGGGCAATGATCGGAGCCTTCTTGTTCATCTAAATGTTTAATTTGCTTAACATAGGGAATCAATCCTTTTGTTACGCAAACGTAATCAATTCTCCAGCCACGATTGTTGTTTCTTGCCCGTTGTCGGTAAGACCACCAGGTGTACTTGTTTTTTTTCTCAGGATAAAAGTATCTAAATAAATCCACAAACCCAGTGGGTAAAAAGCTTTCATTAAACCATTTTTTTTCTTCTGGTAAAAAACCACTTGTTTCCTTTAGTCGTACGGGATCATGAACGTCAAACTCTAAACGAGCGATATTATAATCTCCAACTAAAATAATCTCTTCCCCTAATTTGATTTGTTTTTTTAAATGATTTGTAAATTTTTTTAAAAAACTTTGTTTAAAATCATGCCTGACTTTATTCATTGCGCCATTTGGAAAGTAAACATTATAAAGTGTAAACTCTGGATGTTGGGTCACTACAAAACGCCCCTCTTCATCAAATTCTTTAATACCGATTCCGTATTCAATAGCCAAGGGATCATCTACGTTTAAAAATGTACATGTTCCGGAATAACCTTTTTTAATCTTAGATGATGACCAGAATCTATGCTTAAAAAGATCTTCAAATTTTTCAGGACCTAATTGTTCAGGATGAGCCTTGGTTTCTTGAACACAAAAAATATCAGGTTTTTGTGTTAGCAAGAATTCTCTTAGACCATGCTTAAAACATGCTCTTATTCCGTTTACATTCCAGGAAATTAGTTTCATATTAAAGATAGTTAACAAACTAAGGATGAAAAGGAAAGTTTTATGAATTTAATCAGCCACATGGCACCTTTATTTGATTCTCCTGCCTTTACGCTAGACAAAAAGCACTCGACTATAAGTTTAGAGGCACTTCGTGGGAAGTGGATACTGCTTTTTTTCTATCCTTTAGACTTTACATTTATATGTTTAACAGAAATAAAAGCACTTCAAGCTTCTATTATGGAGTTTAAAAATAGAAATTGTGAGTTGTTAACTATTAGCGTTGATAGCATCTACTCACACGAAGCTTGGTTAAAAACTGAGTTAGTAAGTGTTGATTTTACAATGGTTTCTGATATTACAAAAAGAATCTCAAGAGATTATGGCGTTTTAGATGAAAACTTAGGGGTTTCTTTAAGAGGAACTTTTCTTATTGATCCGGAAGGACGAGTTCAGTATAGTCTTTGTCATAATCTTAGTACAGGAAGAAGTATCTCTGAGATTTTAAGAACTTTAGATGCCCTTAAAACTGGTGAACTTTGTTTTGCAAACTGGACGAAATGATATTTTAAACCTTTATCCCTCTTTAAATGAGGCCATTCTTTTAACTATAAAGAATGCGCTATGTCCATTTATAGTAAATCTTCCTAAGAAACTTGAAAAAGAAATTCATCAGGTTACAGAATATTTTATGGCATATAAAAAAGAAACAGCATCAAAACCTTGGGATGATTCTGTCTTAAATAGTTTAGACTTTCATTATTCCTCAAATACTTTAAAAATTATTGAAGCTAATACTAATGCCTCAGGGTTTTTACTCTCAAATTTACTATTAGACGATCAAGAAGAAGTAAAGGTATTTGAAGACGACATCTTAAAATCATTTAAGACTATTTTTAAAAATGATTCCTTTAAACATGTTTTTATTGTAGATAAATTTCCTGAAACAGAGAAAATGTTTGCTGAATTTTTAATGTTTCAGGATTTTTTTAAACGAAATGGTACCAACGCTGAGATTATTAAAACATCAAAAGTTTATATAAAACACGATCCTCTCTATATATATAATAGGGATACTGATTTTTATTTGGAAGAGAATCCAGTTCTTAGATTTTTATGGGAAACTAAAAAAATTCATCTTTCTACATCACCATTTTCATATGAAAATTTAGCTAATAAAAAATTTAACTCTGAACAAAACAATCTTTTAATTAGTAAGAAATTTAATTTGCTAAAAAAAGCGACTCTTCAAACTTTAAATATTACTGATGAAAATAAAGAAGATCTTTGGGTAAGACGAAAGAAGCTTTTTTTTAAGCCTTTTTCTTCATTTGGTAGTAAAGGAGTGTATTCAGGAAAATCTGTTAGTCGTAAGAAATTTGATGTTTTTAATAACGAGTATCTTGCACAAGAGTTTCATCCCCCGGGCAAAATTAAAAATAATCAGTGGAAGTTTGATATTAGAGCATTTTTTTCTGAAAACGGTGTGCAAAAGATTATAGCTCGCGTTTATCAGGGGCAACTTACAAATTTTTTTAATTTGGGTGGTGGATTTGCGCTTATTAAATGGGTAGACTAGAGTACTTTTTAAAAGGATGGCTTACAGTGGAAACTATTGAAATTGATGGATTTAATATTACATTCTCATATCATAAGCCTTGTGTTGTTATTGGTGGAATAAATGTTTTAGAAAGTAAAGATCTTGCGTTTAAAGCTTGTGAAATTTTTAAAAAATCATGTGAAAAAAATAAACTTCCCTATATTTTTAAAGCCTCTTTTGATAAAGCAAATCGTTCTTCTGTTCACTCATTTAGAGGTCCTGGCTTAGAAGAAGGACTTAAAATTTTTAAAGAGATTAAAGATTTTTTTAATGTTCCTATAATTACGGATTATCATGAACCTGAACAAGCCGCTCCTTTGAGTGAAGTTGTTGATATTTTACAAGTTCCAGCATTTTTATCTCGACAAACTGATCTTGTGTCTGCGGGAGCTAAGACTGGGAAAATACTTCATATTAAAAAAGCTCAGTTTTTATCACCTTGGGAAATGAAGAATATTAAGAAAAAATGTGAAGAAGAGGGAAACTCTAAGGTTCTTTTTTGTGAAAGAGGAAGCTCTTTTGGTTATAACAATTTAATTGTTGATATGTTAGGAATACTTGAAATGAAAAAAGATAATCTTTTAGTAACTTTTGATGTAACACATTCCTTACAAATTCCTGGAGGTCAGGGTGATGCTGCAGGTGGAAGAAGTGAGTTCTCCATTCCTTTTGCAAGATCTGGGGTGGCTTTAGGTCTTGCTGGTATTTTTGTTGAAGCTCACTTTAATCCGAATGAAGCAAGGTGTGATGGCCCTTGTGCCTTAGCATTTTCAAAGATTGATGAGTTTATATCAAACGTTTCTCAAGTAGACCATCTAGTTAAAGGCTGATTTTTTCATTAATTTTCTTTACGATAATATCCATATATTTATGATCTCCAGTAATATAGCCTTCAAGTTTTCGGAAAATTTTTGGATAGTTGGGACCTGAAGGGAAATTTAATTCAGTTAAACCACATTCTTCATAACAACTACTTTTTCACTTGGCAAACAATTTAAATACACCACATTCTCTCGCTCCCAATTCCTAATTCCTCTGCCACTCCAGCGCTCTGGCTTTAACCTTCTTGCTGCTTCATAAACTTCCTTACGCTTTTCTAATATCTCTTTATCTTTTCCTAAATGGCGCTCTGATGGCGTCACAAACTTTATTCCACTGTGACGATGCTCTTCATTGTACCAATTAACAAAATTATCAACCCAGTCTCTTGCATCACCTATGCTTTTAAAAAACTCTGGATAATCCGGCACATACTTTAACGTCTTAAATAAACTTTCTGAATAGGCATTGTCATTACTTACACTCGGCCTACTAAATGAACTTGAAACTCCCAACCAATCAAGTGTTGCTAGCATCGTTGCTCCCTTCATTGAGCCGCCATTATCTGAATGTAATACTAGCTCATCTCTTTTTATTTTTTCTCTCTCACAAATCTCTTTAATTAACTCTGATGATAAATCCATACTTTCTCTAACGTGTACTTTATAACCTACAATCTTTCTACTAAACACATCCATAAACATATATAAATAATAAAACCGACCCCGCACCAAAGTTTTTAAATAAGTAATATCCCAAGAATAAACTTGATTCACTTCCGTTGCAGTCATTCCTTTTGGCTTTTGTTTAGTTTTTGGTTTTGTTCTTCCTCTATGAACTAAAAGTTTATTCTCTTTTAAAACTTTATAAAAACTTGATTCACTTGCTAAATAAACTCCATCATCTGCAAGTTTTGAAACTATCACATGAGGAGAGTCATCAACATACTTTTTTAAAGTACAGGTGTTAATGATCTCATCTTTTTCTTTATCACTTAATTTATTTTTTGGAGGCGATAAGGGTCCTTTTCTTTTATCAGTTAAAGAAAGTTTCCAGCGGTTGAAAGTTTTAATATCAATTTCTAAATCGCTGCAGGCAAGTTTAAGTCTACAGCCATTTTTAGAAGAGGTGTTAATTAATTCAAGACAAACTTCTTTGTCATCAGGACTTAATCTTCGTCCTCTTTGACCCCCCAGATCTCGTGGCTTTTTTTTAACAAGATGATTCTAGCAGACTGTTCAGCTAGAGCTTTTTCAGCTCGATTTAAAGATCTTTCTAAGTTTATTTTATCTTTCCTTAAAGTTTTAATTTCAGGATCAAGTGAAGGTCTTCCAACAGGATTTTGTCCAAGTAATTCTTTTTCAAAATTAATAAGGTCTGAAGAGTTAAGTCCATTTTCTCTAAGAAATTTTCCAAGTTCGTTTTCATTTAAAGATTGAGTTTTTTTAATAAAGTTAAGTTTGTCTTCAAGAGAGAGTTTTTTATTGCTGTTGCTGTGGGTCATAGAATTTAAATTAGCATATTTTTTCTTCCATCCATAGAGGGTTGAAGAGGCAATGTTAAGTTTACTAGCGGTGTAAGTGAGTCCTTTTTTGTCAGCGAGTAATTTTTTCACAGCGTTGAGTTTAAAGTTTTCATTATAAGTTTTATTGAGGTTATTGTTTTTCATATGTTTTCCTTTTTAAGCCCCTGATATTGTTTAAATAAAGTGGATTTCAAAAGTTAAACTGAATTTTAAATAATTAAATTTCCCTTCAGGTCCCAACTATCCAAAAATTTTCCGTCTTTTAGTTTTCATTTTCAACCTGCTCGTTCTTTTCGGTTCCTCTTAATTCAAGGAAGACAGTGTCTGAGTCGTGCATAGATTTTTCTTCAGCCTTTTTCTCTTCTTGCTTCTTTTTAAGTTCCTCTTCCTCTTTTAACATTGATTTTTTTTCCGCATACACACTCCCATGAGAGCATTTGGCTATCGTACTGATTGCCCTATACGTTAATCCTGCCCGTAATAATTTGCGGATTAATTCTGAATCTCTTTCTTTTTTTCTGCCAATTAATTTTCCCTTCGCACGAGCGTTCGCTAATCCAATTTTCACCCGATCTGCTATAAGGTCTCTTTCTAGTTGAGAAATACTGGCCAAAATTGAAAAAATTGCCACTCCAACGGCGGAATTTGTATCAATTTTTTCAGTTAGACTAACAAAATGTACTTCTTTCTTTTTGAAAATTTGAAGTGCATTAAGCAAGTGGGTTGTACTTCGAGCAAAACGTGAAAAGGAATAAACAACAACTGATGAGATTTCATCGTTATCGACGGCAGCCATCAATCGACCTAATGCTGGTCTGTTGGACTTTGTGCCGCTAATTCCTTCATCAGTAAAAAATTCTACGTCAGAAATATTATTTTGCTCGCAGTATTGCTTGAGAACTCTGACTTGAGATTCCATGCCCGTTGCTTGGTCTACGGTACTCACCCTTGCGTAGCAGGCTACTCTTTTTTTATTCATACGCTCCCCCTTATTGTGAATTAAAAGAAGGTTTAGCGCTCAATTACGGGTATTTTACCTCTATTTTTGAACCCTAGACTCTCTTAGAAAGAATGATTTCATCAATAAAGCTGGAGAAGTCCCAATAACACTGGGCTTAATCACGCGTCATAAATATGATTTCGTCATTTTCTTGCTCTTGATAAGCTAAAAGTCTTTTTTGTATAAACAGTGGAGCATTACTGGGCGGGCATCTGTAAAATCCAATTTTAGAATAAAATCCCTCTAACTTTTTCCAAGGAATACAGCAAACACCGGCTATCTTATTTTCGTCTAAATGCCCTTCAAATACATTCAAAAGAAGCTTTCCTATTCCTTTTTTACGGTATTGAGGGATAACAAGCATACTCCTTAACAAAGGGGTTGAGTTTTCTACGCAAAACCTTACGATACCAATAATTTCGTTTTGAGCCTCAGCAATGGCTAGAAACACCTAGATTGCTCCTCAGAAGCAATCTGCTACATAAAGGGAGTTTTATGACTTTTGGAGTATTTTTAGCCTCCTAAAAGCCAATAAAATCAATGCCATCAGGACTGATAAAAGGATTGGGTTTTAAGAAGAAATTTTTACAGACCAGCTTGAAATAAATGATATTTCGTGCCATAAAGCTCTGAATAATCAAATTAATTTCTGAGGTAAATGTAATGAAACTTTTTATTTTTGCAATCGGCATTTTTTCGAGCGTATCAGTGTTTGCAAATTATAAGTATGATTGCAGTAGAAAAATGATTGCATTAGGACTTTCCCATCCAAAACAGATTGATTGGGTGTGTAGAAATTCCACACGATATACAGTTGAAGTTATCAACTATGCGATATCAGCGAATTTGAATAGAGTAGATTCTCTTGCTTTTGTTGCTGGAGGAAAAGCCACAGGATGGACCAAGTATTGCTTGAACTTACTTATCCACCACAGTGGATACACAAGGGTGGACAGCTTGGGGATGCTATGCAGAGATGTTTCACGAGACTCCTATTCTTCAATTTATAGGTATATACAAAATGGTATGAATCCCGACTATTTGTCTGTTGAGCTTGCGTATATTTACTCCAAAGATTCATTACGTTCGTTTTTACAAACTTTTCGAGAGTTGAAAGAACGTGATTTTTGCTCAGTTGCTAATTGTCCCCCTGAACTAGATTTAGAAAATCTTTAAAGATTCATTGATCATAATTCACTTCATTTAATGGATAGGAAGAATAAAGCACCTTTTAGAAGCGCGAGAGAGCAAAAATCGGGGGATTCTGCCGTGCTCAATATGATTAATGCTATACCCTGTGCGGTTTATGTATTTTCCTGCATCACGCATAGACAGTCCAGCCTTCTCACGCAAGTAAGCTAGAGTTTTAGTTTTCATTGTTATTCGTCTTTCAGCACTTCTTTTACTCATTTTATTTTCCTTTCAATGTTAAAAAGTGCTCTTTGACCCAAGTGGTGTATAAAAAACCACCCGTCTACACAGGTAGATAAAAATGCTCTCTATTAAAAACTAAGAGCAAACTACACATGTAGTTTTTGATCTGATTTCAACGAAAAATTTTTTCACCAAAATTTATTTTGCTAAGAGTTTGCTAGCCCTAGTTAATTGCAGTGACGTAGTGTGGTTTCTTGTGACGTTTGCAAAGTGAACTCGAACGTATCTAATGAACAGCTCTTGAATGATTACTAATAGTTATGTGAAGCCAATCAAATTGGGGGGAGTATTATGGTGGAGGCGGGGGGAATTGAACCCCCGTCCGTAAATGATTCACATTAAGGCGCTACACGCTTAGTCTGTAATTTATGACGGAGGCGAGGCGAATACAGACACTCTCAACGCAACCCTTTCTTGCTTTATTTAAACTAAACATTGCAAGTAAAAATGTTTAGTCGAGGCCGCTAAAGTGGCGACAAATACTGACCTCGCAGCCGCAGGAAAGCTTGTCGGCTACCTTATATTAGGCAGCTAGTTGTAGATCGTTGCCGATTACGGTTTTGCATGTTTTTATCGAGGACCTCATGCTCCCCGGCGTGCTCCTTAAGTTGCAGCATCCACGTCGAAACCAAATGCGCCCCCAGTTATTTACTTAACCTAACATGTTATAGCGTTTTTATCTAGTGCTATTTTTAAAAGCAACATTTTAGGTTTATAGATTTAGTAAAAAACTGCGGTTTTTTACTATTAGCTTTTAGAAAACTTAAATACTTAGGCTGTCGATTGATAGGGTATTTTCTAGGATTAGAAAAGTATTGGTGTTTTCAAAAGGTCTTAGAATACCAACTCACTAAGACTAGATTAATTATTTTTTTCATTTAATAAGGATGTATGGATTTTAAAGCTCCCCTTAAAAAAGGTATTTTACTTAAACGTTATAAACGGTTCTTTGTAGATATTAAATTTAAAGATGAGATAATAACAGCTCATCTTCCTAATACTGGAAGTATGAAAACAATACCTCTTACTAACGTTCCCTGTTATTTTTCAACATCAAATGATCCAAAAAGAAAACTAAAATATACTTTAGAGTTTGTAGAAACTCCTACAGGGCTTGCAGGTGTAAATACAAGAACTCCAAATACTATTACACACGAAGCTTTACTTAAAGGTTTAAATAAGAAGTTTGCTCATGTGCAAGCTGAAGTAAAAGTTACAGGTGAAACTAGAATTGATTTTGTATTGTGGACATGGACTGGAGATAAAATAAAAGAACCTAAGAAATTACGGTATCCAGATTATTTATCTGATAAAAATCTAAGATTGCACTTTATAGAAGTTAAGAACATAAGTATGGCAGAAGGAAGTATTGCAAGTTTTCCTGATAGTGTTACTTTTAGAGGGACTAAGCATTTAAATGAATTGATTTTTTTACAAAAATCTGGACATACTACGCAAATTCTTTTTGTAGTACAAAGAGAAAATATTAAAACCTTTACCCCAGCCTTAAAGATTGACCCAGTTTATACGAGCACTTTAAAACTCGCTAAGAAAGAAAATGTTATTATCTCTGCGTTTCCAGCTGAAATGACAAATAAAAAAGTCCGCCTTAACTGGACGAACCCTATTAAAATTAGTTTATGATGTTACTTATTTTTTAGCGCTTAAATGTCTATCTATAATTTCTTTAAATTTTTCAACAGGATATGCTCCTTTTAAGAAAACACCATTTACAACAAATGCTGGTGTTCCAGTAATTTTATATTTTTCAGCTTCTTTTCTATCAGCCGCAAGCCTTGCTTGAACTTCGTCATTTTTAGTATTTGCAAAAACTTTTGCAGCATCTTTACCCATTATATCCTTAACTATTTTTTTAAGATAGTCAGGGCCACCATTTCTTAAAGCTCCTTGATCCTCAAAAACTTTATCGTGAAAAGTATATGCTTTGTGTTTATCTATCATAGCAATGGCCTCAAAAACTTCTGCAGCAGGAAGTGACATTGGAGCACCCGTTACAAGTAAATGTTTGTACATAAATCTAATTTTATTTTTATACTCTTTTTCCATGAGTTTTTTAAGAGTGTTAAAGCCTCTTCCGCAGTATCCACATTGAAAATCAGAATATTCAACAATAGTAATTGGAGCTTTTGCAGGGCCACTTAGAGCTCTTTTTTCATCAATTTCAGGTTTTACTGGATTGGTAAATTGGTTTTCCATTTCTGTTTGTGCATTTTTTTCTTCATTAGAGCGTCTTTGTTCTTGAGCAGCTCTTGAGACTTCTTTTAAGGCCTCCATAAACTTAGTTGGGTTTTTTTTCATCATTTCAGTTAAAATGTCAGGATTTTTTTGAATTGTGTCTTCAATGATTTTTGAACATCCAAATAGTCCTAAAATAGATAAAGTTAGTATTGTTTTTAAAATAAATTTTTCCATTATGATTGTCTCCTCTGTGTATGATTAAAGCTTATTTCAAATAATAAGTATGGAGTTTCTCTTTTTTTTTTTTTTCTGTCTACTTACTTGACTCATCGGTGCCATATTTAGGAAAATCATTCTTATGAATAAGATAATTAGACAGTTTTTAATAGTTTTTCTTTTATTTTTATACTCAACCTCGACTTTAGCCGTAAGTTATAATTATACAACGCTTATTTTTAAGGATTACCCTGATCTAAAACCCTTAGTGAATAACGCCCTTAGTGAAAGTCGGCGCTTTAGGTACCCTCAAGATGGGTTAAGAGCTGTTTCTCCTTTAAAAAAATCTTTACGAATGCTTCTTTCTAGACCTGATGGGGATAATCTAATTTCAAAGCTTAGCTCTGAACTTATTAGGGATCTTGAATCAATGGGTGTTTTTCATGCTACAGTTGATGAGCTTATTTCTCAGGGAAAGGAAGATGTCTTTAATAAGGCTTTAAGTTCTAAGGTTCGAACCACGTCGCTAATTATGCTAAACAATTTATTATTTTTAATACGACCACGAACACTTAAAAGCCTTCCACTAGCTAAAAGTGTTTGTAAACTTGCTGACGAAAATTTAAAAATCCCACGAAAAATTCTACACACTGCTGAGCTTACAACAATGTTTAAGGAAGTTTCTCCGACTAATTTGGCTAAAAAAATTATGTATTGGTATGCAAAACAAAAGAATAAGAAAGTTCAATCTTTGAAAAAAGGCTGTCCTTTTTCAAAAAGAACTTAGAATAAAAGAGCTACCAAATTAGTCCTCTTTGTCGTTTATAAAAAAAGTAGTCTAAACCTCCAACCCGCCCTGATCCAAAGACTAAAAGAGATGAGAGAATTATCATGAGTGGGAATATTTGAACCTGCTCAACAGGTCCTGATATAAACGAAATGATATATAAATAAAGTATAGCAATAATTGCTCCTGGACGATTTAAAAATCCTATTAAAAAAATAAATCCAAGAAGCCATTCAATTTTTACAATAACACTTGCTGAAAACGCCCAGTTTTCTTGCATATAATCAATAAAGAAAGTTTGCACCCACACAGGAGGATCTAAAGAGTATAAAAATTCATCAATAAGTGCTGATATTTTTGGTTTATTTAAAAACCCCTCATTTAATTTCTCTGCATATCTGGAAAAAAAGAAATAACTTACGTAAAGCCTTAAAATCAGTATAGGCCATAAATGATTTATATACCGTAAGCTTTCTACTTGATCTTTAATTAATTTCACCCACACCTCTAGTTTAATGAATTATAATAATAACATTTTTTCTTAAAGCTACAGTTTATGCAATGGGGATTCACTGCTCTACAGACTTTTCGCCCATGAAATATCATCCAGTGTGCAAACTTTACCCAGTACTTTTTATGGAGTATTGCCATAAGTTCTCGTTCAATAATGACAGGGTTTTCACTTTTAGTAAGTCCAAGTCTTTTTGAAAGCCTTTTAACATGAGTATCTACAACAATTCCTTCAGGTTTATTAAAAATTTCACCCAACACAACATTTGCTGTTTTTCGACCAACACCAGGAAGCTTTATAAGGCTATTAAGTTTATCTGGTACTTTACTTGAATACTCATTCACCAATTTTTGACAAAGACCTTTTATATTCTTAGCCTTACTTTTATATAATCCAATTGATTTTATTTCTTCTTGGATATCTTGGCTACTAAGTTTTGCAACTTCTTCAGGAAATTTATATTTTTTAAAAAAATTCTTGGTTACTTTATTTACTGTAACGTCCATACATTGAGCACTTAATACTGTTGCTACTAGTAGCTCTATGGGGCTTGAGTACACCAATTGGCAGTAGGCATCTGGATATAGATGTTTTAATTTAGTGGTTACATATTTAGTTTGTTGTTTTAATTTTTCATCATTCACAATTAATAAAATAGTAACACTTTTATTAGACAAATCACTCTTGTGCGCGTTATTTTCTTTTAAAACATACAATAGTGAGGGTTTATTATATGAAAAAGATTGCTGTTATTTTATCTGGTTGTGGATATTTAGATGGTTCAGAAATTACTGAATCCGTATCTTTCTTTATAGAATTGAGTAAAAATAATATTCTTTATGATATCTATGCACCTAATCAAAGTTTTTATCCTGCTCCTCACTTAGATGGAGATCTTCTTAAGCCTTCACCAAGAAATGTTATGGAGGAATCTGCGCGCATCACACGAGGCAATATTCGTGATTTAGAAGAGTTAAACCCTTTAGAATACGACGGTCTTTCACTTCCAGGTGGCTATGGTGTTGCAAAAAATCTTTCAACTTGGATGCAGGATGGGCATAGGTGTTTAGTAAATAAAAACCTTAAAGATGTAGTTTTAAACTTTTTTTCCAATTCAAAGCCAATTTTAGCGATTTGTGTTGCGCCTATTATTGTGGCAAAAATATTGTGCAGCCAAATTCGCCCTACTATTACCATTGGAGATGATTTAGACACCATTTCTGAAATTGAGAAGATGAATATAGATCATATTAAATGCAATGTAATTGATTTTGTTACTGATAGAGAGTCTAAAATTATTTCAACTCCAGCATATATGTGTAAAGCAAAAGCGCACGAAGTATTTAAAGGCATTCAAAAAGCCACTTCTGAATTTTTAGCAATGTGTTAAAATTGCTTTCTTTAAAAAAAAAGAATTTTAAATACCACTTAACAGTGGAGTGGTAAATCTAAGACCAAGTTTGATTTCCTTTTCCAGTCCATTTTCCTCTTGGGCGGTAAATTCTATTGTTGGCATATTGTTCAAAAGTATGTGCAAGCCAGCCAGAAGTTCTTGAAACTACAAAAATTGGAGTAAACAAATCCATAGGAAAACCCATAGAATAATAAACTGTAGCAGAGTAAAAATCTACGTTTGGTAAAAGTCCTTTTTGAGAAATCACTGTTTTTTCAATAATATCAGAAATCTTATACCACTTAGAGTTTTGTGTATTCTGAGAAAGGTTTTCACTCATATTTTTTAAGATAGGAGCTCTTGGGTCACCATTTTTATAAACTCTATGGCCAAAACCCATTATTTTAATTTTCTTTTTAAGAGCTTTTTTAACCCATAGGGCGGCTTCTTTAACTTCGTTGATTTCAAAAAGCATATGCATCACTTGCTCATTAGCACCACCATGGAGAGGGCCTTTTAAAGAACCAATACCTGATGTTATTGCAGAGTATATATCACTTAAAGAAGATGCTGTAACTCTAGTAGAAAAAGTAGAGCAGTTAAGTTCATGATCTGCATGTAAAATTAAACATGTATCCATAATCTTAACTGTTTTTGTAGAGGGCTTTTTGCCTTCCATCATATAAAGAAAATTCCAAGCTATTGTTTTTCCCTTAATAGGTTGAATAAACTCTTTGCCCTCTCTTTTTCTATGAAAAAATGAAACTAATGTAGACATTTTAGACATTAATTTAATGCCTACTCTTCTTTGGTTTTTCTCAGAAAGATCCTGGGATTCAGGGTCCCAAAGGCTTAAAGCCGAAACTGCTGATCTTAACCATGCCATTGGGTGAACATCTTTTACGGGTAAAGTATTTAAAAAAGAAATAGTTTGTTCACTTAATTGAGCATTATTAGAAAGTTCATTTAAAAAAAAAGTTATTTCAGGTGCTGTTGGTCGCTTATCATTCCACAAAAGCCATATAACTTCTTCAAAACTAGCGTTTTCAGCCAGCGACTCTATTGTATGCCCTCTATAACATAAAACCGCATCAATAATTGATGAGATAGATGTTGTACAAGCTACAACTCCTTCTAAACCCTTATCTAAAGCACCTTCATATACTTTTATAGGCACACTAAAACTCTCCTTTAAACTAATTTTATGATATTATTTCCTACTGAGACTACAATAAGGGAAACATCTTGCATAGGCTTACGGCTATCTAAATGCTGGTCTAATTTATAAAAAATATCATTTCTTAAGTCATGAACTGATTGTTTTAAGGGTATTTTTGATAAAGCTTTTAAAATTGGCATGGACGTAAAAGCAGCCCCTTTAGAGTTGGACATTGTTATTAGCCCTGGGGAGGCGATAACAATTCTATCATAGGGTTTTAATTTAATGATTTTTTTATCATCAAATTCTTTAAAGTCCACAGTCTTTCCTGTTTCTCCATCTTGAAAAAAACAAGAAACGGCTCCATGTATTTTATACGTAAGTTCATAGGTTTTTTTATCAATAAGCATACAGGCAATTTGTATGTCTTTAGTGCTTTCTTTTTTTGTTTTAATTTCCTCTAAAACTTTATTGATAAAATATACCGGCGATGGGGTTGTGCCACCATCTAAACTTCTCCCATGTTTTAATAAAAAGGCTATTAATAAAGCTGTTAAAGACGGCCCTGTAGAAGAAGACAGAATTAGATTAAATTTAAACCTTTCTTTTTGTTCAAAAATATCTAAATAATCTCCATTAAAATGTATTCCTGATAAAAATTTCGTACTAAAGTGAAAGCCTGAGATGTGAGGAAATTGCGTGGGAACAAGATACTTAAAAATACTTTGAACCAAGTTTAAATCATCGCTTAAGCCTAGTAAAATTTTTGACACCTTCATATTTAAACGTTTAACTTCAATTTTATATGTGCTTAAATCTTGTTCTCGTTCTAAGAGCTGTTCCTTAACTTTTCTTAACTTTTGTTCTAAAGCCTCTATTTTAGGATCAAATTCCATATTTACCTCTAAATTACTTTGAATAATCAGTATACTCTTAATTGTAGAGTCAACAAACATATTGTATCAATATAACTAAAGAAAATATTTTTATATCTAAAGGGTGGGAGGCAAAGATTAGAAACATTAATGAGCTTGCTAAAGATCCAATACTCTTGTTTAAAGAATCTTTTGTGCCCGATGAGCTTAGAATACCTCCTTTATGGGAACAAGAGTTTAAAAGAATTATTTCTTTTTGTAATGAGAAAGGTTTTTCATCAGGAGTTGAACTTTTAGACTTAATAGAAGTTGCTTCAAAAGCTATATTTCTTTCAAATAACAATCACTTTATATTTACACTGTCTAATAAAAAACCTATTTGTTCCGAACTTTTAGGAAGTTTACTTATGTATCTTATTTGGTTTGACACGAAAAAGACTTTTCCGAAAATAATTTCATCATCAGAGCTGTATTTTTTCTCAACACCTGATAACGATATTACACAAATTAATTCTAACGAAAAAAATGCTTTGCCTGATTCAAAAAAATTTGATCTTTTTAATTCTGGAAGAGCTTTACAACTTAGTTTTATAGATTTAGTGAAGCACTATTTTGAAGAGCTTTGCTCTAAATACATTGAAAACCAGAACTATCAATCCTTACAAAAGGCTCAAACTTATATGATCTTTTTTGATCCTAAGGAAATTAAATGGTATGCAAGAAGAGGTCTTTTGCGTAAAAGACTTGGTGATTTTTCAGGAGCATTATCCGACCTTAAAAGGTTTCTTTCTTTTTGCAGTTATGAAGAAACACCTATAGCTGTTAAAAATGCTCTCATTGAATTAGAAGGGCTTAATGCTACTAATAATTTTAGTGAGTACTCTATTCATTAAGAGCACCACCATATAAAGAACAATTAATTTTTCTATAAAATTATTTAAAAAGCTTATTTTTTTGCATTCTAAGATGTGAGGATTTTTTTAAAAAGTTTTTTTGTCTCAGTGTTTAAGTTCTTGTTCTAAGAGTACGAAGATGAACTTTATTACTTTTTCTTTTTACCTTTTTTTCCAAAGGAAAGACTTCTGGCTGAAGAGGAGGGTGAAAACATTAAGGTCGCCTTGCTTAAGGTTGTTTTATTTTTTTTAGATTTGCGATTTTTAGCATTATTTTCTCTAGTGTCTTCTTTTTTATTTTTAAATATTCGTTTTAACGTTTTTTTTCCAACAGTTTGGGTTTTAAGCTTGTCAAAAAGGGGTTTTCTAACAGTACTTTTAAAATGCTTAACTAATGAAAAATCAATCTTGCCATCTGAAATATCAACATTTAAAACTTTAACTCTAACCTTATCCCCAACTCTAAATATTTTTCCTGTTCGTTTTCCCTTTAAGGTCCAAGTGTCTTCATCATAAATAAGATAGTCATTTAAAAGCTCTTCAAGTTTAATTAAGCCATCTAAAGGGAACTTTTTTAATGTCACAAAGGCTCCAAACTTAACTAAGGAGTTGATATAACCATCAAACTCTTTGCCAACGTGAGATTCAAAAAATCTACATTTTTTAACTGATGTGACCTTGCGTTCACATTTAACAGCACGCTGTTCAGCAGCACTTAAAGTGGCTCCCATTAAAGTAACATCTTCTTTAGAGTATGCAGTATATTTTTTATTTAGTAGGCTTTTAATTTGTCTATGGGTTACTAAATCTGGATAACGTCTAATTGGAGATGTAAAGTGTGTATAGTGGGTAAAATTTAAACCAAAATGCCCACAATTATTAAAAGAGTATTGAGCTTGCTTCATTGATCTTAAAATAAAGTTTTGTGCAATAGCTGAAATATTAGAATCTTTAATTTCTTTTATTTTTTCTGAGAGTTTTTGAAAATCAAAGTTCGTATTAATCTTGTTAATGGATATATTTAAAAATGAGCCTAAGATTATATGAAGCTTTGATAAATCTTTTTTTTCTGGAGGTTCATGAATTCTATACATTTGAGGTGTTTTTTTCTGATCTAAAAACTTTGCAGAACAAATATTTGTAATTAGCATTAATTCTTCAATCAATCTATGAGAGAAAATACGTTCTTCTTTAATTAGATCCGTAGGTGCTCCCATATCATTTATTAAAACTTTTATAGAAGGGACATTAAAATCAATACTTCCTTCTTTCATTCGTTTTTTGTTTAAAATTTCAGCTAATTCTGCTGCTATTTTAATGATGTTATAAACTGTTGATGAGTGTTTATTTTGATTTCCTTCTAAAACTTCTTGGGCTTCACCATAAGTAACTCTTGCATGAGAGTTCATAACTCCTTCAAAAAAAGTATAATCTAACACCTCTCCTGCTAGATTGATGTTTATTTCACAGCAAAAACATAATCTATCTACGTTAGGTTTTAAAGAACATAGTCCATTACTGAGCTCTTCTGGGAGCATTGGGCAAACATAGTTTGCCAAATAAACACTTGCTCCTTTTTCATAAGCTTCAATATCTAAAGAAGATCCTTTAAGAACGTAATGACTTACGTCTGCAATGGCAACTAAAAGCTTATACCCTTTAGAATTTTTAGATACACAAATAGCATCGTCAAAATCTTTTGCTGTAACACCATCAATTGTAATTAGGGGTGTACTACGCAAATCCTTACGGTTTATTTTATCACTTTCTTTAACTGAATCACCGTGGTGTCGGGCATTTTTTAAAGCTTTTTTAGAAAACTCAATGGGCACAGAGTGTTCATATAAAATTCTAATATTGTCTGTGTTTGGATCAAATTCACTGCCAATACTGCTAATGATTTCTCCTGTAAAAGTGTTTTTAAAATCCTTTTTTTTATTTGAATTTGGTTTTTCACAGGGATTTGGATATTTAGTTACTTTAACTAATACAAGCTCCCCTTCAGCGGCTTTAATTGGATTTTCGACTAAGAGTTCTTGTCCCCAATTATAAGAGCTATCTTTTAAGAAAAAGTTATTCTCTATACTATTAAAGTAAAGTCTTCCAATAAATTTTTGACAAGCTCTTTTAACAACTCTAAGTACTTTTCCTCTGCGACCAAATTTATTAATACTATTGTTTACAGTGATTTCAACAAGGTCGTTTGAAAATACTCCAAACATCTCTTCCTTTGGGATATAGACATCTTCTAGGGTCTTATCTTCGTAAACAAAGAAACCAAAGCCATCAGGGTTTCTTTTGACTCTTCCTAAGAAAATTTGTTTAAAGGATTTTTTAGCATTTAAGGTTTTTGTTAAGGATTTTTTTTTACGATCTTTTTTTTTAAAAGAAGCTTTTTTTAAAAAACTTCGTTCCTCCTTTACTGTAACATTCCTTGTTTTTTTTTTATTACTCATTGTTTCCTTATTAATTATCTAGGCTTAGACGTGATAAATGTTTTATTAAAAATTGTTTTTTTTCTTCTAATATCAAAATTTGTTTCTTGTCTTCTTTAATAAGATGTTTAGGAGCATTTTGTAAATATCTTTTGTTTAAAAGTTTTTCTGAAATTAATGTTAAGTTTATTTTAATTTTTAACATATTTTTTTTAATTCTTTTAATTTCTTCAGCTATATCAACAAGTCCTTTTAATGGAACTACAACTTCAACTGTGCACTCTGATATTTTAAGAGGTGTGACCGCACAATTTTTTAAAGATGCAGGTTCAACAAAGCTAAGGTTTTTAATTAATGCAAGTTTCTTAATGATGACTTTGTGAATTTGTAGTGTTTTTTCTGATTTTTTATCTCTAGGAATTAAGAAGACATCAACAGGCTGGCTCACTTTAATTTGATTCTCACCCCTAATATTTCTAACTGATGAGATACACTGTCTAATCACATCAGTATTTAAATTTGAATCTTTACAGGTACTAATCATTTTAAAGGTTTGCTTATTTGGGTAATTCACTAGTGCTAAACTTTCGTGGTTGTTTGTTGGCAAGCTTGAATAAATTTCTTCAGTTACGAAAGGAATGAAGGGGTGGAGGAGCTTGATTATATTGTCTAAGCAAAAAGATAAGACGCTAAGAGCAGTTTCTTTTTTTTTAATATCTTCACCATAAACTCTTATTTTGGAAAATTCTAAATACCAATCACAAAAGTCATTCCAAACAAATAAATAAAGACTTTGTGTAGCTTCTGAAAACCTTAATGCTTTGATTTTTTCATTAACATCTTTTGTGGTTACTTTTAAGGCGTCTAAAATCCAGAAATCAAACGTATTAAAATCTGAGGCTATAAATTTATCTTGATTAAATTTATAGTTATTTTCTTCCACTAAGTTTAAATAAAAACGCGTTGCATTCCAGATTTTGTTGATAAAGTTTTTATATCCTTGAAGTCTTTGTTCGGAAAACTTAATATCTTTTCCTGAGGCCATTTGAGATATTAAAGTAAACCTTAAAGAGTCGGCGCCATAATCTTTAATAAGTTTTATTGGATCAATTGAGTTTCCTAAAGATTTTGACATTTTTCTTCCTTGGGAGTCTCGGATTAAACCGTTTAAATACACTGTTTTAAATGGCACATCTTTTTGGTACTCTAAACCCTGCATGATCATTCTAGCTACCCAGAAAAAGATAATATCAGGTCCTGTAATTAAAATATCAGTTGGATAAAATGTTTTTAATGCTTTAGTTTTTTGAGGCCATCCTAATGTACTAAAAGGCCACAGTGCTGAACTAAACCAAGTGTCTAAGACATCGGTTTCTTGGATTAAGTTCATACTTTTACAAGAAGTACACTTTGTTGGATTAGTGTCTTTAACAGTATACTCCTTACAATCTAGACATTGCCATACCGGTATTCTGTGGCCCCACCAGATTTGTCTTGAAACACACCAATCTTGAATGTTATTCATCCAGTTAAAATATGTTTTAGTCCACTTTTCTGGATAAAACTTTGTTGTACCCGCCTTAACTGCTCTTATAGCTGGCTTTGCAAGTTCATTCATTTTAATAAACCACTGATTAGATAAGTAAGGCTGTATAACACAGCCAGATTTTTCACAATGACCCACAGACTGCTTATGAGGTGTTACTTTTTCTAACAAGTCTTTAATCTTTAAATCCTTAACAATCCTCTTTCTAGCTTCTTGAACATGAAGTCCTTGATATTTACCACAGTTTTCATTTAACGTTCCATCAGGATTTAAAAGATTTACTTGTTTAAGATTATGCTTTAACCCAACTTTATAATCGTTAAAATCATGGGCTGGAGTGATTTTTACAACACCAGTTCCGAACTTAGGATCTACATAATCATCTTTAATAATTGGAATTTGTTTTTTTGTTAAAGGAAGTGCTACAGTTTTTCCTACTAAAGCTTGATACCTTTTATCATTAGGGTGAACACAGATTGCAGTGTCTCCTAGTAGAGTTTCTGGTCTTGTTGTTGCCGCTATTAAAAACTTATCTGTTCCTAAAACCTTATATTTTATGTGCCACATAGAGCCTTTTACATCTTTATATTCAACTTCAATATCAGAAATTGCAGTTTGAAGTTGAGTGCTCCAGTTAACAAGCTTTCTTCCTTTATAAATAAACCCTTTTTTATATAGATCTACAAAAGTTTTACGAACAGCCTTTGAAACATTATCATCTAATGTAAAGGTCAGTCTATCCCAGTCACAGGAGTCTCCTAATTGCTTCATTTGTGAAATGATTCTGTCTTCGTATTCTTTCTTCCATTTCCAAATTTCTTTAACAAATTTTTCACGACCTAAATCTAAACGATTAAGGCCTTCTTTTTTTAGCACCTTTTCGACAACAGACTGTGTTGAAATACCTGCATGGTCTGTTCCTGGAAGCCATAATGTGTTATAACCATGCATTCTATGCCAACGCACTAAAACATCTTGAATAGTATGATTAAGAGCATGTCCTAGATGTAAAAATCCTGTAATATTAGGAGGTGGAAGGATGATTGAAAAAGAAGGTTTTGTAGAAACATCTTGAGCTTTAAAATCACCACGATTTGCCCAAAACTTTGCTATTTTCTCTTCAACATCTTTTGAATTGTATTTACTCTCCAACATATAACCTTCATTAGGGTGAATAGGTGCTATTTATCTATTATAACTAAAAGGGAACAATAGTGCATTAAGTTACATAAAGGCAATGTACTCAGCGCTCATGAGGATTTGCATAATTTTTAAGCCTTTTTGGGCCGTTATTGTTTTGGATTTTACTCTTTCTTCTATTTATTTTTATATAAGGAAAGCTATGGCCAGAAGGTATTACATAAAATAATAGTTTTAAAGTCATAAAAACCCTAAGTCCGCGAGGGGCAGAGCTACCAAATAAGTTCTCACTAAAGCCCATCTTAATTGTTGTTAAAGGCGCTGGATTAAAACCAAACCAAACATTTGCTGCAATAAATTTAGGATTAATTGGCTGATAATAAAGACTGCCCCCATTGTACTCATCAGTTATTCTTAATCTATTTGTTGGATTATCTCCAGCTTTATCTTTGATTATTGGTGTTTGTCCTTTTAAACCAACACTAAGTCTTGCATTCCAAAGTTTAAATTCAGGCTGTAGAATAAAAACAAAGTTTTTTGAAAGTTCTTTAAAAGGCCAATTTACTCCACCATATAACCAAAGGTAAAAGTCCTTAAAAGAGCTTACCCTTGTCCATATGCCAGCCTGAAGCCATCCTGTTCCGTCTCCAAGAGAAACATCATCTGAGCCATAGGAGTTTTCATAAAAATTGATAAAAAACTTTAAATCACTAATTACATGAAAAGCTTGAGGGTTTGAGTTTTTTAAATTAGTTAAAGCTTGATTTATTCCAAACTGAAGACCTTTAATATTTATGTTTCTACGAACTTCTTTTCCAAAAGTACTTTTAGACAATCCAAATAAAAAACCTGTAGAAAATGACCGTTTTAAAGACAGGCTATTTTCTACACCTAAATAAAAATTATAAGCTTTAAAGGAGCCTAATAAGTCTCCATCGCCTTTAAAAAAATTATCTTTAGCCTGAAACCTGTCCATTTCATATTTTACAGCAAGTCTGCCCATTTTAAAATGTGGAGGTTCCATTTGACCGTACACTCTTTCTGCAAAAGCTGGTGTTATATTAAATAAGCTTGAAATGGAGCTAAGCAGCAAAATACTATAAAGGTTATTTCTCAACATAGATTTAAAGGGTAACAAGAAGTTCATGATTAAAACAACTGCTTCTAGAAAACCTTCTTTATTAGTTTTGTTTCTTGTTGTTCTTATTGATCTTATCGGTTTTGGCATGATACTCCCGCTCATTCCTTTTTTAGGAAAAAGCACTGGGGTGGCAGCTCCTATGGTTGGTCTTCTTATGTCTATTTATTCGATTATGCAGTTTTTATTCTCTCCTTTTTGGGGGGGGATAAGTGATCGTTTTGGTAGAAGGCCTGTTTTGCTTTTGAGTATTTTAGGTGCTTCAGTTTCACATATAGCATTTGCTTTTACTACAAGTTACTGGGCTTTATTTTTAACTAGAATGTTTGCAGGTTTTTTCAGTGCTAATATTTCAACAGCAATGGCATCAGCTGCAGATTTATCCGATGAAAAAAATCGAACTCAAACTATGGGGCTTATTGGGGCAGCTTTTGGTTTAGGTTTTGTATTAGGGCCGTTTTTAGGTGCACAAGGTTCTGTATTTGGAAAAAGTTTTGGATTTGGTGATCAGTTCTCTTCTTTTTTGGCTGGGATTTTGTGTCTATTAAATTTTATTTTTTGTTTTTTTGTTTTTAAAGAAACTCTTAAAGAAAAGCAAAATACTTTAAAAATAAATTTTAAAAAACTAAATCCGTTTTCAATTTTAAAAAATGTGAGCAGTACTTTAAAAAATGCTATTCTTTTATTTTTCGCAGCAACGATGGCCTTAGCTATTATTGAAATAGTTTTGTTCTACGCTGTAAAAGAGCAGTTTAATTGGGGCTATCAAAAAGCCGCTCTGGGCTTTGCTGTAGTTGGTTTAGTCATGGCTGTTACCCAGGGTGGTATTATCAGGCCTTTAAAGAAAAGACTTTCGGAAATTCAAATCATCTGTATTGGAGGTGTTTTATTCTGCCTAGGTTTACAGGGTGCGTTTTTATTCTCAAGCCTTTTTTTATTTGGAAGCTCTATTTTACTTATGAGTTTAGGCTACGCATTATTAAACCCGGCTTTAAATGGTTTTATAAGCCTTCAATCAAGTAAAAATTCTCAAGGTCAAATTTTTGGTGTTACTCATGGGTTTTCAGCCTTATCTAGAATCATAGGCCCCATATTAGGAACTTATATTCTTCAAGAGTACACTGTTAAAACTCCCTTTTTACTATCTTCTATCCTTATAGGACTTTGTCTTACAGCTTTTTTTATCTTTATTTCAAAAAATGTTTTAAAATAAGAATATATGATGATGTAAAGGAAGGGAGCTCTGGGGTTAAACTTATATGTTTAAATAGTATTTTTTTAAATGAGTTAATTAGGGTTAAAAATTGTTACCCATCTTACAGTCATTAAGAGCGCTATTATGACTAATGTTTATAATAGGTTAGGTAAAGTTCTTTGTCATAACAAACAGAACTAAAGGTCTAAGTCTGGTGCATCTTGAAGGTTTGAAACCTTAGGTTTTAAATCTTTTAAATCCTTTTTAAGTTTTTGATCATCAATAATAGGATCTGGAATTGTTCTTTGCCCCTGTTCAAGCATTGAAATATGAGAGTTTAAAATAGCTTTTAAATTATTTTCAAATTGTAAACGAACTCTGCGAAGTTCAGAAATATCTTGATAGATACGTTTTAAAGAGTCCTTAGCGTCTCTTGTGATCATTTCAGCCTTATGGTGAGCATCACTAGTAATAAGTTTTGCCTCTTTATTTGAATCATCTTGAATTCGCGTCGACATTTTTGTTGCGTTAGCTAAAGTCTTTCGTAAAAGATCTTCTCTTTCTTGAAACTCTTGGAGTTTAACTTCAACTTGCTTAAGGTTTTTTGTCATATCTTGATAGTTTTCAAAATTTTGCTCAAGGCTTCTAACTACTTTTCTTAAAAATACGTTGACCTCAACAGGATCAAATCCTCTAAAAACTTTTGAAAATTTCTTGGTATTGATTGAATTAATAATTTCAAAAAAGTTTGATTTCAATTTAAAGCCTCCTAACTCACTGTTAATATGAGAACATATTAAAACCCTTATAGGCAACAATTTTAAAATTGATAAAACTCTTTATAGAGGCGGTGCGTCTTTGGTCTGTTCTTATTTTAATCAGATAAAGGGCTTAAAGAAGACACTGTATTTTTAGATATTAAAGAGTCTTTAGAAAAAAATATTAGACTTAAATTTTATTCATCAGGCTTTTAAAAAAGATAAAGAGAATAAGGAGTAGATTAGATGTAAGTCTAGTTTATAGGTTTTGCTTAAGTTAAGTTTTAACTAATGAGAAAAGAAAGTAAAAAAAATTAGTTTATTTTATAAGCTTAACTTATTATCGATTTTATTTTGAATCGCTTGAAGCACACGTCTCGTTTTTAAACTTATGTAAAGTTCTTCATTAACAAGAGTCTTTAATTCTAGACTAATTGTAGACATTGGCACCATATAATTAAAATTACTCCACATACTGTCCGTACTTAATGAAACCAAACTTTTACTAGCATTTGTTTTAGGGTATTTACCCGTCCATAAAACACCCACTAAACCTGAGTTTTGATCAAAAACAGGGGCTCCTGAGTCCCCATGCTTACCATCACATCCAATTGGCAAAGACCATGAAAGTATTTTATTGGATGTTTCCTTACTCACACTGCTATCTAGATCTTTAAGATATCGGCTAGTATCTGCTAACAACATACAATCTTTACTGTTGTCTATAAACCAATTAAAATTAAAATTTGGCATCAAGCGTTCTATTGTAATCATTTTTAAAGCCGCACCTGTTACTAAATTTTCATTTGAGAATTGAGCAGGGATCAGCTTATCAAAAGCATCGTCATGATTGGAGTTTATTTCAAAAAATAATATATCATTTTTTTTGAGTTGAAAACTCCAGCCAGAACAATAAAAATATAGATTTAAACCCTTAGGTTTAGCAATAAAACCTATCTCATCTTGACAAGAAGATAACTTATTATAGGTATGTGCGGCTGTCATAACTAAATGTTTACCTTCAATTTTACCTATATAAGTTCCAATGCCTACCGCACCCATGCCGTGTCTATAAAGTTGAAAGATCTGTCCAGCAGTGTTGCTTCTATCTATAAGTATTTGACGATCCCAGTTTTGACCAATTTGATAAGGGTTTTTTCTTGGAGTAGAGTCTTTTTTAACAGCTTTTTCCTCTATATTTTTTAAACGGTTAATATTTTTAGTAAATACTTGGCTTTGGTATCCATTACATCCTATTAATGAGTAAAAAAAAGCTATAAAAAAGAGTGTGTTAAAGTATTTTTTATCCATGGTTAGATCGTTAATAAGTTATTAGTTTGAGTAGATTGTTTAGATTCGAATTCAGCCATACAAGCTTCTGGATTTTCATCAATCTGACATGCAAATGCTACAATCTCTAGTGTATACCAATCTTCTACACAAGTATAAGTCATGGGTATAAAAAGATCCCTATTTACTGTCCTTATGACTTTTCTTAAATAGTTTCTAATGCCCCTGCCATTGTATCTTGCTATACCTCCTGGTCTAGATCCGGGTATTATATAACCTCCTGCTATGGCAGCGTTGAATTTTAGGAAAATAGCTGATGCTAAAATATCCACATGCATTGCGGTTGCTTTTTGAAAAACTATCTTTAAATTTTTATGAGAGCGGTTCATAACATTATAAAATAACTCTTCATTGCCAGGCCCTTCAGAGCCATCAACTATTCCATCATAACTTTCGTAACAAGATTTAACCATATTCTCCATGGCTTTTGTACTTATAGAGCTTGCAGTGTCAAGTTTTCCCTTAGGTCTACTCTTAAGTTTTAACTGTAATTTTATTGAATCGATTGCGGCACCTGTAAATTGACCACAACCTGAATCTCCACCTTTTCCAAGACGAGATTTACAATATAGTGACTCATTTCCAATAATTCCTGCAAACCATTTAAAATCATTTCCTGTGCAATCAGAAGCCCATATAATAGCTTTTGCAATCTGTTTAGTAGTATAGTTGTCTACACCAGAATGATATTTTTTAATTGCGCTGTTAACAACAGCTACTCTTTGTTCTTTTGTGTATTGTTCATTTTCTGGTTCCGTTAAATTTGATATGAAAGTAGAACGTGTTTTTGAATTCATCTGCCATGCAGCATTATGTAATGTGGGTTTATTACATATCATTTTTGGAGAAAACTTAGCCACACTTAAAGAGGAAATCATTAATGTTATCATGCCCAATACTGTAGAAGCTATTCTTATGGTAATCACAGTAATCTCCTTATAATTTCTAATTAAATAGCTATTCAAGAAAAGTGCCAGAGCATATAAGTACAATAAACGCTTTTAGCACTTGATTTATGTTTAAACCTTCTTATATTTTGTGACATTTTTTGTCATTAAGAGGTCCCTTTTTGTAAAAGATCAGGGTTTAGGCATACTGTAGAAAAGATGTTTAGCATCGATATTAGTCGAGTTTAAGAAGCCGCATCTCTGCAAAATTTTCATCCTAAAACTAGTTACTCTCTTTTTAAAAAAGTATATTTCCACTTTTTTAAACCCACACCGTAGTCATACATCGTCTCCCAGGCTTGACGGGAAGCTTTTCTAGAATCATTAAATTTTATTTGTTTTGACCTATAATAAGGGCGGTTTTTTAATTTTTTAAGTTCTATAAAACGTCCATTTATAATAGCATTTGAACCTCCTGGAACATCTTTAACATAAACTTTAATTTGAATACTTGATTTTTTTGTAATATCATAAAAATCAGTTATGAATGATTTTGTATCTTCATCGGTTTTTAAAAAGTAAAAATTTTTTTCAAGAGCCCTTTGTTTTAAATCTTTATAAAACTCCATAGCAGTTTTATTTGATGCTAGAACAATTGTATTTATACCATTTTTAATTTTCTCATTATTAAACATACTATGTTGTCTACTGATACAACCTGTTAGTAATACTATTAATAGGGCGATTTTTATCATATTTCCTCCTATACAAATATCGGGAAAAACATAAAAAATCGATACTAGTTTTAAGGATAGTTTAATTTTTTAAATCAAATTCATTTAAATTAATGAAATAAAATAAGCCCGATAAAAAGATCTTGTCTAGGAGGTTATTTTTATAATTGTTAATTAAAGATAAGCAGATTTACATGAAAAAACAAAAGAGCAAAAGTATTTAAAGAAACAATTAAAAGCGTAACAATTTTTTTTGCTTTAAAGGAGGGCCTGATTTTTACTAAGGACGTTGGAGTGGGTAAGAGTTATTTGACTCAAGTTATAAGATAGTAATCTTGTTTTTATGGAATTAAAATTTTATTTCTCTATTAATAGATAAGTTTTAAAAAATTAAGGGAAATATCAAGAAACTATTTTAATCTAAATTAAAACCAAATTTTATAAAAACTACTTTTTTTAGTTAAATAATAATAATCTTATAGATTAAGGTTTAAAATAGTAATTGTAAAAAACTATGGACTTTTGTAAATCTTTAATTATATTAGAAAAATCTAAAGTGAAGAGGTGGCTGAGTGGCTGAAGGCGTGCGCTTGGAAAGCGTATAGGCGTTAATAGCGTCTCGAGGGTTCGAATCCCTCTCTCTTCGCCACTCATCAGGATAAAGCTTTTTTAAAAACTTATTATAAACTTGGGTTTGAAGGGCTAAGAATTTTTCCATATTCTTAATGTTATTATCAGTAAAATTTCTTAAAAAATTGCTCATGGTTCTTAGAGAAACAGTTTGACCTTTCATGACAGCTTCTAGATTTGGGCCTTGTCTAAACTCAATTAAATCATCTAGACAATCGTTGGTTTTTTTTAGGGTTTAATATAGGCATAAATAAATCTCCTTTCCATCTATTTAGTAAAATTTTAGTGAAAAATATATAAGATTGTTAGGGAGTTTTTTTATATTTATTGTAATATCAAGCAGGTAGGGTTAAAGCAAGGCTCTTAGGAGTAAAGATGAGCGCAGTTTTAGCTTATTTGGTTGATTTAGTTTGGGGACCAGTTCTTGTAGCCTTATTGTTTTTAGGTGGAGTGTATTTATTTGTTTTATCTAAAGGAAAAGCACTTGCTCATTTTGGTTTAGCAATTAGGCTTTTATTCGGATTTTCAGATTTTGGGAAGGATAAACATGCTAAAGGGCAATTGTCGCATTTTAAGGCTTTATCTAATGCTCTAGCTTCAACAATAGGGTTAGGAAATATTGCAGGTGTGGCACTTGCAATCTCTCAAGGGGGCCCGGGAAGTCTTTTTTGGATGTGGGTTTCTGGTTTTATTGGAATGAACACAAAGTTTTTTGAAAGTACGTTGTCGCTGTTGTTTAGAGGTGTGGATGTTAAAGGTCAGATTCAAGGTGGTCCAATGTATTATATTCCTAAAGTATTTAAAGGTTCTTTAGGAGTATATTTAGGGATATTTTTTGCTGTGGTTGGACTTATTGGTACTCAGGCAATGTTTCAGACAAATCAACTTGCAGGTTATTTGAATCTAGAAGCACAGGTTCCTACTTGGGTGACAGGCATGGTCATGGCAATAGCTACGGCAATTATTTTATTAGGGGGGTTAAAAAGAATAGCTCAAGTTACATCAGCAGTGGTTCCAGTAATGTGTATTCTTTATGTAGGTGCGTGTTTAACAATTATAGGAATGAATATTGGAAAAGTTTTGGAAGTTTTTATACTGATTTTTACAGAAGCATTTTCATTTAATGCAGTTGGAGGTGGTGTAGGGGGTTATGCAATTGTGCATGTTTTTAAGGTTGGTATTAAAAGAGGGACGTTTTCTAATGAGGCTGGGACAGGTACAGCACCGATGGCTCATGGAAATGCAAAGACATCAGAACCTTTGAGCGAGGGGTTGGTTGCAATGCTTGGGCCTTTTATTGATACTGTTATTGTTTGTACTATGACAGCTTTAGTGATTTTAACGTCTATTGATTTAACAACATTAAATGCAGATATTAAAGGGGTTCTTCTTACAGCCAGAGCATTTCAAAATAACCTTGGAAGTTTTGGAGTTTTTATATTAGGTCTTTCGATTTTCTTTTTTAGTTTTTCAACAATGATCGGAATGGCAAACTATAATGAAAAGTGCTGGGTTTATTTATTTAAAAATAATAGAGTGTTAAATAATAAGGTGTTTATTGCTATGTTTTCAACAATGTTATTTTTAGGAGCTATTGGAACAATAACTGATATTATTAACTTTATTGATCTGGGATTTGGCTTAATGGCATATTTAAATATGTTGGCAATACTATTTGCAGCTCCTTTAGTTATAAAGGAGCTTAGGTTAAAATTAAAATAGTATTAGGCAACACTAAGTGCAGATTGTCTTCTTAAAACTCGATTAATTGTAATATCTGCTTGTGTTGTAAAAATAATTTCACGAATTTTGTTTTTTAAAGTCTCTTTTTCAGAAGAATTTGCAAGCTTAAACTTTACTCCGATTAGATCGTAATAGGAAGAGCCTTCTTTTAGCCTTTCTGCAGAGAGTATTCGAACAGCTTCTCCGGAAATATTAAAAGCATTAAGTTTTATGCTATTATTTGTATAAAAATGTATTTTAATCTTTGAATCAGGTCGAACTTTTCCTCGAGGGAGTTTAATTAGACATCCTCCAGTGCTTAGTTCAATGCACTCACTTTTAAATGTGTAATCGCCAAGAATTGTAAGTACTTCAGAAGAAAGTGGGATTCGTATAGATCTTCTAAAAGGGATATCATCGTTCTCATTTTTGGTAATATTGTTTTTAGAAAGAGCGTGTTTAATATTTTCAAGAGTAAAGTTTTTAAAATCTAGAGCTGAATGCCAAGCTCCTAAGCCACGGTAGGTGATAAAATGATCCTGTTCAATATCTTTATTATCTAGCATGCTTAGAATCTCTAGATAGCTGTATGGACCACTCTCACGAGTCTTAATTTGAATATACCAGTGAAGATTTTTTGCTATGTCATTTGGTATGAGCTTAATCATATTCCTCCTTTTAATAATATACTTTCATTATTAACCTCGGTGAAACTGGACTTAAGGTTTAATTTTTAAAATAAATGTTTTAAAATGAGTTACTTTAAAGGGAGTTTTTAATTTAAATCATTGTATAAATCATTGACGATTTTTTAAGAACTTTAGAGACTATAACAAATCTGTGGAGGATATTTTGTCTGTAATATCAATTATTAATCAAAAAGGCGGAGTAGCAAAAACAACGACGGCTGTAAATGTGGCACATGCTTGGGCTAAAAATGATAAAAAAGTATTGTTAATAGATCTAGACCCTCAGGCATCAGCAACAAAAGCAGTTTTTGGTGATAGAGAGTTTGATTATACATCATTTGATTTAGTGAGCGGTAAAGTAGGGGTTAAACAAATTATCCAGTATTCAAAGAATTTTGAATGTGATGTTATACCTGGTGAGATTTTACTAAGTGGGATTGACATTCAGTTAGCGGCTCAATTTGGAAGAGAAAAATTTTTAAAAAGAAGTTTGATTCCTGTAAAAGCACAGTATGATAAAATTATTATAGATTGTTCACCAACGCTGGGGCTTTTAACAATCAATGCGTTGATGGCATCAGATGATATTCTTATTCCTATTTGTCCTGAGTACTTCTCATTAAAAGGTATTGAGCTAATTTTAGATACTCTTAGAAATATTAGAGCTGGATTAGGGCATCAAATTAATATTAAAGGTATTTTAATAACGAGATTTAAAAATAGACGTATTGTTAAATCAGTGATTCAAGAAGTAGAAGATCGTTATGGACTTAAGGTTTTTAAAGACTATATTCCAGATAATATTGTTGTTGAAGAGGCTCATCATAACCATCTTCCGGTTGCTAGTTATGCTCCTCGTTCAAAGGCTGCAAAATCCTATGAGGCTTTAGCAGAGGATTTAATGTTATGAAATCAAATCCATTATTTCATGATTCAACAGTTACTCAAGGTGCAAATGTTCAAACTCAATTTGAATTAACAAGGGTTAAACTAAAAAACAAACAGGTTTTGTGTTTAAAGCTTATTATTGGCAATGATATTCGTTATATAGAAATGAACTTAAAACAAGAAGGAGTTTTCCATGCTTCAGCTTGGATTCAACATAGAAAACATATTTCCTATCAGTTTTTTATTCAAATAGGTGGAGAGCCTTTGTATGCTTCTAAGTTAAAAAAATCATTAGCACTTCATACAGTATCTGAAGTTTGGGAGCCTTTAAGCGATACGGATTGGAAGAGAGATTTTCAAAAAATTCCAGATATAGAAAGAAAGAAATTAAACTTTGTAGGTACTCAGAAAATAACTCCTCAAGAAACATATTTAGATAATTTAATAGAAAAATGGGATTTATAATTAAGTCTAAGAAGAGAGGTTTTTTTTAGATGAATAATTTATATTTAAAATCACTTTTAATTTTACCGTTTAAATACTAAAAAATTTTTATATGGAGTTAGTTTTTTTTATTTAAATCTCTCCAAGATTTTCCAGCCCTTGCACGCTTAGAAAGTTGAAATTTTCTTACTGCTGCAGAATGCTCTGCATAAGTTTTAGAAAAATAGTGGGTACCATCATTTTTACTTACAAAGTATAAGTAATCTGTTTTTGCAGGTTCGCAAACGGCTTTCATAGCTTTAAGTCCTGGATTAGATATGGGCCCTAAAGGCAAGCCTTTAAACGCGTACGTATTGTATTTATTTTTTTCTAATAAGTGTTTTTGTTTAATGTTAAACAGTCTTTTACCTGTTTTTACCCATTCTCCATATATTGTTGTTGGATCACTCTGTAAGCGCATTCTTTTTTTGAATCTATTTAAGAAAACAGAGGCAATTAAAGGTCTTTCATGGGAAGCTCCTGTCTCCTTTTCAACAATACTTGCAAGTGTAATTAATTGATGTTGATTAAAGCCTATGGGTAAAGATGAGTTTTTCATTAAAAGTTGAAAGTTGTTTTGATGTGTCTTAATTAAAGTTTTAAGAATAAAGGTCTCTTTTGTGTTTTTAGAAAATTCATAAGTTGCTGGAAATAAATATCCTTCAAAGCTTTGAACATTATATCCTAAATTTTTAGAAGCTTGTTTTTGAGATCTTAAAAGCTTTAAAAATTTTTCTTTTGAAGAAATAATCTCTTTCTTTTTTAAAAGGTCGGCTATTTCAAATATGTTATAGCCTTCAGGGATAGAAACCTTATATTTTACAACTTTACCAGTAGAAAAATCTTGAAGTATTCTTTTTAAACTTGTTCCTTTTTTAAAAAAATACTCTCCAACTTTTAATGATCTTTCTAATTTATTTAATTTAAGATAAATTTTTAATACTTGAGGTGAAATTTTAGACTCTTCTTTTATAAGTTTATAAATTACTGCATAAAAACTTTCACCATCATCAACAACAATCCTTATATTTTTAGAAATTGGGTGAGATAAACTATTTTGATATAGTACAGTCGCTCCGCTTAATAATATACCTACACAGATTGTTAGAAGCACTACAATTTTTTTCATAAACTTATTCCCGGAGGAGGTACGATCTTACTGTAATTAGTGTAATCTTCTAATGAAGCCATTGGAGTTGTACAGTAGTAGACGGCATGATGAGCTGATGGGCGGTCATTTCCAGATTTTTTTGTTCCTCCAAAAGGAAGTCTTGAGCTTGCACCATTTGTTGTTCTATTCCAGTTAAGAAGTCCAATATTTAAAGTTTTATATGTTTTCTTATATAAATCTTTGCTTTTTGTGAAAATAGAAGACACTAAACCAAAATGAGAAGAATTAATACAGTCTAGAGTGCTGTCTAAATCACTGACCTTAATAATCGCAACATTAGGTCCAAAGATTTCTTGTGTTAAGTATATTGAATTTGGGTTATAGCTTTTCATGGCATAAATACTTGGACTCACATAGTTTCCAGGTCTTTTCATCTCTAAGTGCTTTCCTCGCATTATACATTCAGCTCCTTCTCTTACGGCAATTTGTTGAAAGGTAAGATATTTTTCAACAGATTCTTTACTTATAAGCGGCCCCATAAATATGTTTTCTTCTGCCCAGTGACCGATCTTAATTTTTTTAGCAGCTTGATAAAGTTTATTTAAAAAATCATCGTATATGTTGTTATGGACAAAAAGAATACTTGTACACGAACATCTTTGTCCTGCAGATAAAAAACTACCCATTAAAGATTCAAATACAGCTTTATCAAGCTGAGCATCCTCCCAAATTATAGATGTGTTTTTCCCACCCATTTCTAAGGCTAAAGTTTTCCAATAATGTGTAATCGTATTCTGCTTAATTTGAAGGCCCACATCATATGAACCAGTAAATAAGACACCGTCTACATTTTTATGAGAAACCAATCTTTTTCCTATTTGAGCTTTTCCCTGAACTAAATTAAACACACCTTTTGGAAAATTTGCTTTTTTATAACAGTCAGCCATTAATTGTCCTGTAAAAGGTGTTTTATCCGAGGGTTTAAACACAACCGTATTTCCTGTTAATAATGCTGGAACCATATGTCCATTGGGCAAATGAGCAGGGAAATTAAATGGTCCTATAACAGCCATCACCCCCTTAGCTTTATAGCGGATAACACCGTCTACTCCAGGTAAAGCGTTTTTAATTTTTTCCTCATTAACAAGTTTTATAGAGTAATTAGTTGTTATATTAATTTTTCCACAAAGAGCTTTTGCCTCCGTTCTTGATTCCCACAGAGGCTTACCTGTTTCTCTACTAATAATTCTAGCAAAGTCTTCTTCTTTAGAATTAAAAATTTCAGCCAATCTATTTAAATATGTCATTCGTTCATTTAAATCTAATTTTGACCATGTTTTAAAGGCTTTTGATGCTGACTCTATGGCCCGATCTACATTTAAATACTTAACACCTACAGTGCCTATTAGATCTGTATAATTTGCAGGGCTTTTTACTTTAAAAGATTCATCTTCATCTTGAAAAGAATCAAATGATCCATTAATATAATCACCTAAATACATAAATTCCCCTTTAATACTCTACTGGTAGTATAAACGTTTCTTGGTTAGAAACAAACTCTAAGGGTCTGTTTTGTTCTTCACTTATAGAAACTTGATTTTTTGAAATTTTAGGACAACATAATATTGCTCTAAATTCTTTAGACGATACACCGCCAACTAAATACATTTTTTTTTGCGGTGCAAGATTTTTTTTGACCTTAAGTTTTAATCTCTTAAAAGCCTGGATGGGTTTAGCAAGCTTTGTTTGTACACCAAGGTGTGGGCCGCCATCAAAGGGGTCTATTTCATTCTTATAGGTAAAGCCAAGTTTTTGCATAAGAGCTTTTGCAGGCTTGGTACTTTTTCCAACTTTGCCAATAAGGGTTTTGGCCTTTGATTCTAACAGAGTTATATAGATTTTATCTTCTGGAAATAAGTCTTTAATGAATTTTGTATTTGTATGACTCAAACGGTCTGCTTTTTTATAGGATAAACCTGTAAAGCGTTTTCCTAAAGCCTCCCAGAATTCGCTTTGTCCATGAGCTGTTAAAGGAGGGGCTAGTTCACAGTGTAACTCTTCTTGGAATTTTTTTTTATGTGCGGCAATAAACATAAAACGAACAAGGCTTATTATTTTGCCAATTTTTTCAGGTCTTTGCCTATAATTCTTATCAACAATTAAACCGCCTAATTCAGTAGGACCATCATAGTTTTCTTTAAGATTTAATATTTGATGGGTAAGCTTTAATCCTAAGTTTGAGCTAGATTTTTCCTTTTCTTCAATCTTATAAAAAATATGAGGGTTATTTTTAGTTCCATGCTTAGAAACTATTTTAGAAGCTGCAATTACTTTATTAATTTTACTATCTTCTGCTACAAAGAGAAACTTACTTTCATTAAAGGGAAGTTTGCATTTAAAAGATTTCTCACTAATTCGTAAAATTTTTTTAAGTTTTGTTTTATTAGCGGGTAAATTTAAGAGTGAAAATTGATTTGCTAATATATATAAATCTTTTAAGTCACTTATTCGAGATTGCCTTAAGTATATACTCATGTGTATCCTTTACTAATTTCTTTAAAAAGTTTTCTATATGAATGACAAGAATCGATTAACGTATCTATTAGAATAGATTCATTTGGTTTTTTTGCTAAGCCCTCTTCTCCTGCTCCTAAAATAACAACATCATCACAAACTTTGGAGAACAAACTTGCCTCAGTAGCGTTTAAACAATAAAGGTTTTCACCTTGAGCTCTTTTTTTATTTACGTAAGGTGCTTGTGCATCTACGATGACAACTTCTCCCCCCACAGATTTAACCATGTTTTCAAACTCTTTAAACCAAGCGTCTAAAGCTCTAGGGCTGGTATGTGCAGGGATTAGATTAAATCCAAAAAAAGTTACACCTTTTTTTGAATCAAAACACTGTCCAATGTGTATTGCTCGTTTTAATCTTGAGTTTTTAAATTTTTTCCTTAACTTATGATCAAGCTTAATAAGTTTTTCACTAAAGCTTTCAAATTTTAAAGTCATTGAATCTTTAAATGGAGGTAGAGAGTCAATTTCAAAATAAGTTGTTTCAGGCTCTTTTGTAGTCTCCACACCTCCATCTAGATCAAGTATTAAAGTTCCTTTTGGTAGGTGTTTACAAGATTCTATCATTTGAAATATTGTGTTATCGGCTAAACCATCGCCGCCTACATAGCTGTAAACCTTGCTTTGAGAAGATATGTTTTCTTTTAAATCATGTTTTTTTCTAAGTTCTTTTTCTTTATCTGAGAAAGGGAAAAAGACTTTTATTTTTAATCTTCCCGCACTTCCATGTAAGACTTTGTTTTCTGTTGGATGAGCAACACAAACCTTATTGATTAATCTATTTATTAAAACTTCAGAAAGAAGTCGTTTTGCTCCACGCATTTTATTCTCTCTGCCATGACCAATGGCAATTAGAATATTTGTATCTTTAAAATCATCTTCATTAAGAATCGATTTTAATGCCAATACCTGTGATACCAATGATATTTTTTCATGAGCTGCACCTAATCCATACATACGTCCACTTTTTACAGTAATAGATAAGGGATCAAAATTTGTCTCTGACCAAAGAGACAATTGACTAGGGCTTGCGGTATCAGCATTAACATAGCAAACTAGATCAATTTCTTTTTTTGCAGGGTTGGTTTCAATATAGTATGTTGTTGTTTCACCATGAACAGGAAGACTTTTCCATTTTAATTCAGGAAAAACATAATCTAATGTTTTTCCAAATAAAACTGTGCCTGATCTTTCACTAGACTCTGAGCTTAATATTTTTTGACTGACATTAAGTATATTAACTTTATTAAACATAAAGCCTACTTTAACTCTAGAAAAGTTTTTTCTATAATTTCTTTAATTTCTTTAATATGTTTATTTTCAAGTATTGCTGGTAATAAAAAACGTGCTTTATATGGATCTCTTCCACAACCAAAGCACAGAACACCATTATCAAAGAGTTTTTTAACAAATGTGAGCATTTTATTTTTCTCGCCATTAAATGGAGTGAAAGCCACCATTAGGCCCATGCCTTCAACATCATTTATAAGATTTTTACATGTAGTCTTGCCCAAATCTTTTAACATATTGGTAAAGCTTTTATGAATAATCTGGATTTTTCCACTAGAACCCATATAGCCCTTATCTAAGGTGTCTAAAATCCTACGTCCTGCGGCTAAAGAAGTTGTTGACCCTGAAAAAGTTCCTGCAATTAAACCTGGTTTAGGGTTAAACTCTTCGGTATAAAGAGTGGCCCCTGTTTGTAAAGCTTTTGCAATTGATACAACATCCACGTAGTCTGCTAAATCAAGGGTTTCAAAAGCAAAAAACTCGCCTGTTCTACAAAAAGTTTGAACCTCATCTAAAAATATTGGGATTCCTTCTTTTTTACAAATATCAAGTATTGGCACAAAGAATTCTCTTGGTGCCACTTTATAGCCTCCTTCTCCTTGCATGGGTTCAAACATAAAACATGAAATGTCACCTCTGTGTTTTTCAACATGAGTTTGAAAAATTTTAAGAGATTTTTTAGAGGACAAAGGATCATTTGAATCGTAAAATGGAACGCGTAAAATTTCGTTATACCTTGGAAGCCCTTGTCTATAATTATCATTATCTGTAATTTCTGCCATCATAGTTGTTCTGCCTGCAAAGCAACCTTTCATGGTAATAACCATTCTTGAACCATTTTTTTTCTGACGACATATTTTAAGTCCATTCTCATTTGCCATGGAGCCTGAGGGGCAAAGCCAAGCATGTCTTAATTTTGATAAACGAGATCCAAGATCAACAAGTTTTTCTAAAAGCCTAATATATTCTTCATTCGGTTGTAGGTGGCCTTGCATAACCGTATCAGAAAGTGATGCTTGAACTGTTGATTCTAAAATATAAGGGTGGGAGTGACCTAAAATATGGATTCCAATTCCATTAATTAAATCAATCTTAATACTCCCATCTTTAAGTTCAACATAAGGTCCTTGCCCTCTACCTGAGCCAATATAATTAAAGAAAAGAGGTCGCCCTCTGTATTTGCTTAGAGCATCAGCTTTTGATTCTAAGTTTTTAAGATCACTGTTTCTTACTTTCTGTAAATGAGCACAATCCTTTAAATACATTTTAACTAGACTTTTAACTTGTGTTTTTATTGGCATCATTTTCTCCCATTACTTTTATACCAGTGTTCTTTTATGTATTATTATTTAAATATGGCCCTTAAAACTTTTATCACTGTTCTATTTTATTTACTACCTACGGTGGTTTTTACTACGCAAACAGAAAATATTTCTGCACAAAAAATAGTCGACTCAGTTTCATTATACAATACAGCGCTTAAAAAATTTAATAATAATGAGTTGGGCTTTGCAAAAGGCTATATTGAGCAAAGTCTTTTTTTTAATCCTTTAAATTCTTTATCTCAAAAGCTTCACTTAAAAATTAAGAAGTCTTTGGCTAAAAATCTGGGTACACAAAGAAGGGAGGAGGTCTCCTTTCTTACCTATGTCTTTGACATGATTCCCTCATGGTTTTCTTATATTCTCTTAATTGGTGCTGCTTTACTGCTCTTTTATTCTTTAGCAAGGCTTCATTTTAATGAGGCCTCTTTTTATAAGAAAAACCCCCAACAAAGCCTTAAAGTTCTTGGTTTTACTGCTCTTTTTTTTCTATCAGCATTACTCCATATAGCTAAAGAATCTTTTTACCTCACTAAATGGGCCTGCACCACAGCTCCTACAACTTTTTTATTTACAGGTCCTAGTGCTCAAAACTTTGTTCAAACATCATCTCTTTTAGAGGGAAGTTGTGTTCAAGTTGTTTCAATTCTACCTCAATGGGTTTCCCTTAAGCCCTTAAACCACCCTTCTGGATGGGCAAATTTAAAGGATCTTATGATTGTGCGTGACTATAAAATTGACCCCTCTTGGAACAAAGACTAGACTGGCTTAGTGATGCTTAGACTATTTTTATGCATTTTATTTATGCCCTTAATATCTTTTGGAAAGCTTAAAAAAGCCGAGCTTGTATTTAAGCATGCAGAACAGTTATATAAATCTTCTCGTTACGAAGAGGCATTGTTAGAATTTCAAGATATTGAAAAAGAGTTTCCGTATTCAAGATTTTCAAAAATATCAAAATTAAAAATTGCTGATGTTTATTTTGATATGGCTAACTATGTTCAGGCTCAATATCAATATCAATACTACTTTGATCTTTATCCTAAAAAAGTTAATAGCGATTACGCTCTTTACCGTGTTGGATTAAGTATGTACAAACTTCTTCCAAAAACAATTGATCGTGATCTTACCGGGACGGTTAAGATTTTAAAGGCATGGAGAAATCTTTTAGTTAGATTTCCTAATAGTAAATTCACACCAGAGATTTTAAAGAATCAAAAACAACTTCTTAAAAATCTTGGGAAAAAAGAACTTTATATTGCTGATTTTTATCTTAAACAAAAAAAATATATTAGTGCTCAAAAAAGACTTCATAGTTTATTTAAACAGTTTCCGTCTTTTAAAGAAAATAAAAAGGCTCTTAAATCTGCCCTTGCATGTGCTCAAGGGCTTGGCGACGGTCCTGCAGTTAAAAAATACTTAAACCTTTTGCAAAAAGTAAATTAAGTTGTGCAATTAACTCAAAAACAAACTGCACTTTTAAATTCCGCTAAAAGATATTTTGAAGAGGGTTTTTATGATAAAGTCTCTCCTCTTTTAAACAGCCTAGTTGTTCAAAGAGTCAATGTTGCTGATGTGTTTCATATGCTTGGAACAATTTACTACGAGCACGGTCAGTTTAAGGCCTCTATTAATAGCTTTAAGCAAGCATTAAAAATTGATCCGGATTTTACAGATAGTTCAATAGGTTTAAGTGTTGTTCTTAATGATCTTGGTAAATATGAGCAAGCGAGTCTGGTTTTTAAAGAAGCACAGAATCGGCTTAAGAATCAAAGTGCTAAGAACTCTATAAATAGCTTAACTCAAAAAATTGCTTTAAAGCACTTAGAGCTTTCTGAGCTTTATAAGAAAAACAAAGATTTACAAAGAGCACTTCAGAATATTATAATGCATGAAGAGTTTGTAGGGGAAAGCGAAGAAAGCCTTCTTAAAAAAACTTTTATTCTACGTGCTTTAAACAATTTTAAATCTTCAATCCAGCTTTTAAAAGCATGGCTTAAAAAAAATTCATCCTCTAATAAGATCAATATTCAAATTTATATTAGTCTTGTAGAATCATATTACTTAGATCGACAGCTTCTTTCTGCGTTCTTTGTTTGTGAAAAAGCTTTAAAAATAGCACCGGATAACTTAAAGCTTTTAAAAATATATGAAAATTTAAAAACAACAAAATTTAACCTTAGACAACCAGAAGGGATGACGCTATGAAACTACATGAGCAGGGGATGGTTCCTTTTTTAACTGCCAATGAGATACAAAAGCTTGTAAGAACTATAGCTCAGGATATTCAAAACAAACATCCTAACGAATATCTTTATTTAATCTGCCCTTTAAAAGGTTCTATTATTTTTTTAACTGACCTATCAAGACATCTTAATAGTTCATTAGTAACTATTGATTTTGTTAAGGTGAAATCTAAGGGCAAGGGTTTTATTATTGAAAAAGATGTTGAGAGTGATTTAAATGCAAGGACTGTTATTATTGTTGAAGAGATTATTGATGCGGGGAAAAGCCTGTCGTTTTTAAAAAACTATTTGTCATTATCGTATCCAAAATCTGTAGAGATAGCATGTCTTTTAGATAAGCCTGCAAGAAGGGAAATGCCAATTTCACCTGATTATACCGGTAAAACCATTGATGACAGATATGTTATTGGTTATGGCCTAGATTCTGATGAAGTGGGCAGAAACTATACTAATATTTATAACTTTCTTCAATGATTTTTAGCTGCGCAATCAACTTTTTTATTTTCAAATTCTAATGTTGAGTGGTTTATTTTAAACTCATCATTTAAAATAGTTCTTAAAGTTTTTTTAATCTTTTCTATATCCAGTAAACTATCTGTTTCAACTTGAATATGACCTTCTAAGGATCTTGTTTTTTCATGAATAGCCCAAATATGAAGATGGTGAACACCCACCACACCAGAAACAGTTAAAAGCGCTTGTTTCACCTTAGCACTGTCAATATCTTCTGGGACTGCTTGCATTAAGGTTTTTATACAAGATCTTATTAATCCCCAAGAGTGCCATACTACATAAATTGCAATAATAATAGTAGCTACAAAATCAACCCAATAAACCTTAAATAACAAAATCAAAGTTCCAGAAATAATCACGACTACAGAGGCCATGGCATCACATAAATTGTGAATAAATGCTGCTCGTATATTGATGTTATCTTTAGAGCCCATATATGTAAGCCAAGCAGTAAACAGGTCCACGATTAACGCAATAAAAGCAACAAGGATGACCATCCAACCGTCTATGGGCTTGGGGTTTAAAAGCCTTTGACTAGCCTCTATTAAAAGATATAGGCCAACAAGAACGAGGGTGACACTGTTTATTAAAGCACCTAGAATTTCTGCCCTTCCGTAACCAAAGGTCATTTCCTTATCCGCAGGGCGCCCTGAAATTCTTTGAGCTAAATAGGCAATAATTAATGCGCCAGCATCACTAAAATTATGAAGAGCATCTGCGATTAAAGAAATACTTCCTGATAATATTCCACCTAACACTTGAATAACAGTAAGTAAAATGTTTATAACAATTGCTCCAAAAAGTGCTGAACCATGTTTATTGTGGTTTTGCTCACAGTGTGAATGTTCATGATGATGCTTCATGGAAGGAGTCTATCAAATAATATTCAAATTTTAAAGAACCCTTTTTACTAGATTACGATTTTAAAGCTTTAGTGGTTAAACTTAAAGGATATTAGAAAGATTGTTTATATATCTATGTATTTACTCTATGGACTTTTCATTTAAGTTTTTAGTTTTAGAGGCTGACAATACAGGTCTTGAGTATAATCTAGTGTAAAAGGATTTAAGAGCGTCATTATACACAACTTTTTCGCCAAGGTTATCTAAAAATACTTTTACTTTAAGTGAAGCTTCTAAATAGTCATTAACTCTGTGTTGTTTGCCTAGACTAAGCTTTTTTTAGAGAAAGGGTTTTATTTAAGTATACGTCTTAAATTTGTTGATTCAAAGAGCGCCATAGTTAAGTACATGTTTAATCGAATTTGAGTAATAGTAAGGGCTTGATTTTTGTGATTATAGACAACCTGTTCATATTCAGCTAGGTTAGAATAATGAAGAAGACCCTTTTTAACCATTTGGATTTGGGTAAGCGCTTGTTTAATCAACTCATACACAGAAAGTGCTTTTAAAGGTTTTGTTGTAAAAAATCTAAGATATTTTGAAAAATATTCAAGACTTTAAGAGGTTTTTTTAGTAATCTATTTTAAAGGGTGAGTATGTTCGTATATTTAAAATCTAATATTTTATACTTTAAAAAAAAACATTTTCTACACTTATATTTAAAAGTATTCTTAACTTTAACAAAGGCACTTGACTAAATAAGCATCTAACTATCTATATAGCGTCATGAATAATAAAACCCCTAATTTTTCAACATTTTTAATTATAAATATCGTTTCTATTTTAATTTCTTTAGGGGTTATTCTAACAGCATTTAAATATATGCCTAACGTAACAAATTTTATTTCAGGTTTGTATTTTTTCTTTACTCTAATTAGCTACACTGGACTTATTTGGTTTTTGTTGTCAGTACTTTGTTTAATTGTTTATAAAATTTTTAACACCCTTTTAGCTCCTTCTTTGCTTATTGTATTTTCAATTATGGTACTTTTTTTAGATATTAAGGTGTATGCTTTATATCGTTATCATTTAAGTCGCGGTCTTCTTGAGTATATTCTTTTAGAAGCTTCGGGTGAATTAAAAAGAGTTATTTATACACAGATTGTTCCCATCATTTTTGTTTTTTCATTTTTTGTTCTTATCACTTATTTTTTATTAAAATTTTTTATTAAAAAACTTAACAAACGTTTAAGGCCTTTGAATTTTCATTTATTTTATGCAGGCTTTCTTTTTTTCTTTTTAATATCCCAGATAGCTTATGTATATGTTGATGTAATAAACTACATTCCTATTAAAAAATGGACTAAACATATTCCTTTATATCAACCTCTTACAGCAAGAAGGGCGCTTATTAAGTTAGGAGTGATCAATTCATCTCACGTTAGAAACTTTGAAATAAAATTTAATTACAAAGACTCTTCTATAAACTATCCTAAGGAGCTTAAATGTGGAGAAAATAATGTTAAGCCTAATATTCTTTGGATTTTTATAGATTCTTGGAGATTTAAAGATTACAATAAAAAGACCACTCCAAATATTTATAAATGGGCTCAGACAAATGGTACACATGCTTTTAAAAATCATTGGAGTGTTGGAAGTGCAACGGCTCCAAGTCTTTTTTCTGTTTTTTATGGAATTCCAGGGTTTCACATAAAATCTTTTACCGAATCTGGGGTAGCACCGATATTTATTTCAAAACTTTTAAAAGAAAACTATGAATTACAAATTTCTACAGGGTGGCCTATAGATAGCACCAGTTTTTCAAGAAATATTTTTAAAGAAGTCCCTAATTTACGAATGAATTTAAAAGAAAAAAAGGCTTGGAAAATTGATGCTTATATGAAAGATGAAGTCTTTTCTTTTTTACAAAAACGAAACATCAACAAACCCTACTTTTCTTTTATAATTTTTGATTCTGCTCATGACTACTCTGTGCCTGATAATTATGATGCCCCTTTTAAACCTTATGGTGATCGTATAAACCACTTTTCTTTAGGACCTAATACAGACCCTAAAGAGTACCATAATAGGTATAAAAACTCTGTTTATTATATAGATTCTATAATTGGAAAGATTTTAAGCTCCCCACTTATTCAAGACTCTAAAAGACCTTCTGTGATTTTAATTACAAGTGATCATGGGGAAGAGTTTAATGATCTTAAAAAAAATTTCTGGGGTCACAATAGTAACTTCTCAACGTTTCAACTTAGAGTTCCTATGTTTATTAATTGGAATGGTCATAAATCAAAGTTTAAAACGGATTTAAAATCAAAGAGTTTAAAAAAAGATTTTAAACACATGACCACACATAATGATATATCCCATACATTCTTAGAAAATGTTTTTAACTGTTTGCTAAGTCCTCAGCAGTCTGTTGGGTTTAACTTATACTCTTTAAAAAAAAGATTTCCCTTGTTAGTGAGCACATACTCAAGGCATGGAATTCTTACAGAAGATAAAATCTATTCTTATGAAAGAACTCAAGGGTATGAGGTTTATGATTATAACTACAATGAGCTTAAAGATCAGAATGTGCCAAAACAGATCTTTAAGAAATATTTGCGTGAGAGTGTAAGATTTTATAATTAATTTTTACAAAATTTATTATATTCTAAGCAAATTTAAGACTTAGTTTTAGATAAAATCTTATAAAGCAAGCATATTTTATGGAATACGGACAGTTATTTTTTACCAAATAAAAATCTTTTATACCTATGGTTTTTATCTTATTAGAGCTTGACGACTTATCAAGCAGTGCTTAAATCATGAGTATGATTAATCAAGAAGTAATAAAAAAAGTAGCCAAACTATCAAGCCTTCTTCTGACTAAAGAGGAAGAAAAAAGAATTTTTAAAGAGATGTCTAAAATACTAAAGCACTTTAAGGAGCTAGAAAAAGTTGATACAAAAGATGTAGAGCCTTTGTATACACCTGTAGATATGCAGAATGTATGGCGTGTTGATGAAATTGCTGTGGAAGAGACTCTAGATTCAATGCTTGACGCTCTTGTTGAAACAATGGAGGGTCAGCTTAAAGTGCCACAGGTGGTGTAGAGTGTTGGATTTTAAATTTACTTGTATTAAGGATTATCATAAGGCCTTAAAAGAGGGCGCTATTACAACAGTTCAAGTTGTTCAAGATTGTTTTAAAAGAATTAAGGCAACAAAAGATTTAAACAGTTATATAACTTTAAATTTAGATAAGGCTTTTTTAGAGGCAGAAAAAATTGATGTTAAAATTAAAAAAGGTGAAAAGCTGAGTCTTTTAGACGGAGTGCCTTTTTCTATTAAAGATATGTTTTGCACGAAAAATCTAAAAACTACAGCAGGTTCAAAGATGTTAGCAGATTTTATCCCTCCATATGATGCCACAGTTATTAGAAAATTAAAGAATTCTGGGGCTATAATTCTTGGTAAGGTGAATCAAGATGAATTTGCCATGGGCTCGTCTAATGAGACTTCATATTTTGGACCAGTGTTAAACCCATGGAATAAAGAGCATGTTTCAGGTGGATCATCAGGCGGATCAGCTGTAAGTGTTGCAGCAAGGACAGCACTTTGTTCTTTAGGCACGGATACGGGTGGATCTGTTAGACAGCCTGCACATTTTTGTGGAACAGTGGGTTTTAAACCCACTTATGGCAGAGTAAGTAGATATGGGGTTGTGGCTTTTGCTTCAAGTTTAGATCAGACAGGGTTTTTTTCATTAAAAGTTGAAGATTCCTTTAAAGCAGCACAAGTGTTGTCAGGAAAGGATCACTTTGATAACACCACAGCATCAATTAAAGTGCCTGACTGGATTAAAGAGTCTAAAAAATTTAATAGCGATTTAACTGGAAAAAAAATTGGTGTTGTTAAAGAGTATTTAGAATATGAAATTGATTCGTTTGTTGAAGAAACAAATAAACAAGCTTTAAAAGCTCTTAAAAAAAGAGGAGCCAAAATTGTAGAAATCTCCCTTTCTTTGGCTCAATATGGAGTTTCAGCGTACTATTTAATTGCAACAAGTGAGGCTGCAAGCAACCTTTCAAGGTATGATGGTGTTAGATATGGACATAGATCAAAGGCTGGAGCAAAAGGGAGTCTTTCTTTAAAAGATTTTTATGCACAAAATCGTACGCAAGGTTTTGGAGATGAAGTGAAAGGAAGAATCCTGCTTGGGAATTTTTCCTTATCTAGTGGTTACTATGATGCTTATTATAAAAAAGCTTGTCAGATTAGGAGACTGATTAGGCAAGAGTATATAGAAGCATTTAAAAAAGTAGATTGTATTCTTACACCAGTTGCAGCTTCAACGGCGTTTAAATTTAAAGAAAATTTTAACGATCCACTTAAGAAATTTTTAAATGATTACTTTACAGTGCCTATTAACCTTGCAGGCCTTCCTGGCTTAACAGTACCTATACAAAAAACAAAAAACCAACTTCCTTGTGGAGTGCAACTAATTGCAGATCAGTTTAAAGAAAATGAACTTTTTCAAGTCGGTTTAGCATTAGAAGATGAATTTAAATTTTACAACGAGGTGCCGGGTGTTAAGTAAATGGGAGGCGGTTATAGGTTTAGAGATACATGCTCAGCTTCAAACACAAACAAAAATTTTTGCAGGAGAGGGGAGTTTTTTTAAGAGCGCACCTAATAATAATATTTCAGTAGTGACATTAGGAATGCCAGGGGCATTGCCAGCTATTAATGAGAATGCCTTAAAGCTTGGTGTAAAGATAGGTTTAGCTCTTGGTTGTGATATTAAAAAAAAATCAGTTTTTTCAAGAAAACATTATTTTTATCCAGATTTACCAAAAGGATATCAAATCTCACAATTTGATCTGCCTATTTGTGAAAACGGTTTTGTTGAATTTGCTTTAAATGGTGAGCTTAAAAAAGTAAGGATTCAACGAGCACACTTAGAAGAAGATGCTGGAAAATCTATTCATAGGGGCGGGTACAGTTTGATCGATTATAATAGGGCAGGAGTGCCTCTTTTAGAAATCGTAACAAAGCCAGATATAAGATCAGCAGCAGAGGCGGCTGAATATGTAAGAACAATTAGAGGTATTGTAAGGTATCTTGATGCCTGTGATGGAGATCTAGAAAAAGGTTCAATGCGTTGTGATTGTAATGTAAGTGTAAGGCTTGCTGGACAAAAACAGCTTGGCACAAGAACAGAAATTAAAAATGTGAATTCTTTTAGATTTGTAGAAAAAGCAATTGAATATGAAATTTCTAGGCAAATTGCATTATTAGAATCTGGAAAAAAAATTATTCAAGAAACACGCTTATATGACTCAACTAAAAATAAAACTTTTTTAATGCGAGTAAAAGAAGATGCAATGGATTACAGGTATTTTCCAGACCCTGATTTGTTGCCAGTAGTATTAACTGATGAATTTATTCAAAATATACGAGACTTTATGCCAGAACTACCAAGAGCGAAAGCACTAAGGTTTCAAAAAGACTACAAACTTCCTGAGTACAATGCATTGGTTTTAACAACAGATAAGACTATGGCCGTTTACTTTGAACAAGTAAGTCAAATTTGTCAGAATCCAAAATTAGCTTCAAACTGGATTATGGGCGAGCTGTTAAAGAATTTAAAAGAGGACAGTCTTGATTTTAAAGACATTAAAGTTAAAGCCACATCTTTAGGTTTGATGATTAAGATGATTGATTCTGGTGAAATCTCTGGAAAAATTGCTAAACAAATTTTTCAAGAGATGTGGAAAAATGGAGGTGATCCTAAGATTATCGTGGAAAAAAAGGGTTTAGCTCAAATTTTAGATCCTGTAGTTATTAAGGCCATGGTAGATAAGGTACTTTTATCAAATTTAAATCAGGTTAAGCAGTATCAAAGTGGTAAGGTTAATCTTTATGGTTTTTTTGTTGGGCAAGTTATGAAAGAATCTAAAGGACAGGCAAACCCTGAATTGATTAATAAAATTTTAAAAGAAAGGTTAGCTATTTGAAAACAGCAGCTCTAGATTTAGGAAGTAATTCATTTCTTTGTTTAATATCTGAAAAACAGCCAGATGGAAGTTTAAAGGTGTTAAGTGATGGGTCAATTATTACTCGAATAGGGGAGGGTGTTCAAAAAGAAGGAAAGCTTACAAGGCAGGGTCTTTTAAGGGCAGCACAAGCCTTTAGTAGGTTTAGAGAGACTATGGACAAATTTGTTGTGGAGCGAGTTCAAGCGGTTACAACATCTGCGGCAAGAGAGGCCTCTAATTTTTTAGAATTAAAAAATCTTGGTGAACAGTATGGAATTCCAATAAAATTAATTTCGGGGGAAGAAGAAGCACAGCTTAGTTTTTCTGGAGCTGTGTTAGATAAGGCAAAGGAAAACTCCTTACTTTTAGATATTGGTGGTGGTTCTACTGAAATAGCTTATTTAAAAGAGGATGGTGGGTTTTTTTTTAAAAGCTTACCTTTAGGTAGTGTAAGGCTTGGAGAAATGTTTATTTCAGATTGGGCAGGTTTAAAAAAAAAAGATTTGGAGAAAATGAGGGATCAAATTTCTAAGGTTTTAGAAGTTTCTTGGGGTAAAAAAAGACCATTAGAGAAATCTTGGATTGCTGTTTCTGGAACTCCAACTTCTTTAAAGGCTGTTGAGTTAAAAGGTTTTGATCCTGCTGTAATCAACAATTCTGTTATGAAAATAAAAGATATAAAGCGTATTAATCAAGAACTTGTTGCAATGCCACTTTTTCAACGTAGGAAAGTTCCAGGCCTAGAAGCAAAGCGAGCAGACATTATTCCTGTTGGAGGATTGATTTTAGAGGCGCTAATGAATTGGGCTGATATTAAAAGTATTAGAATTTCTACAGGGGGTTTAAGGTATGGTCTTGCTAAAGATTTTGTGTAGTTTTTTTATATTTTTTACTGCTGCAGATCAAAAAATTGAGTTTGAAACAAAAAAAATTATTATTCAAGGTGTAAGCATTAAGGTTGCAATAGCAGATACTGCACAAAAAAGAAAGCAGGGTTTAATGTTTGTTGATAATTGGGATAAATATCAAGGAATGTTGTTTTCTTTTAAAAAGGATCGAGTCAGATATTTTTGGATGAAAAATACTTTTTTACCCTTAAGTATTGGGTTTTATGGATCAGATAAAAAATTATTTGAAATAAAAAAAATGAACCCAGCTAAAAGTCTAGCGCAAAAAAATGTGGCTAGGGTTTATAGCTCAAAAGCGGCAAAGTATGTTCTTGAGGTTCCACAAGGGTGGTTTAAAAAGCATAAAATTGTTATAGGTTCAAGTTTTAAGGAAATATAAAGGTCAAGCCTTTAGGAGTATAAAGGATGAAAAATATTTTTAATTAAGATAAAGTGTGCTTTACTGTTAAAACAAACCTCTAAAGTCTTTTTTTAAAGAGGTTTTAAACTTAGGAGCAAGAAATGTTTAAAAAGGGATTTTTCTACATAGTGTTTATTATAATTATTCTTGGTGGTGTCGGTTGTAATTCGAGCAACAAACACGAGGGGGATGATTTAGATATTTCTGAAATACAAGAAATTGAAGAGACTGGAGAGTTTAGTGAGGATGAATTTTTCTCAGATGAAGGAAATCCCCTTATAGAAGAAGAACAATTGGTTGATATTGTTCCTGGTTTAGAGGATGAGTTAGAAGGTGAAGTAGTAGGGGTAGAAAAAGATCTTGATCTTACTGAAGATGAACTGGATTTAGGCAGTGTAAGCAAAAGTGATGAAGAGGATGCCATTGCATTTGATGATTTGTTTTTTAAAGATGATGTTAAAGAAAAAGAGGTTTCTGTTGTAGAAAATGATTTAGACTCATCAGATTTGAATTTAGATGATACTTCTTCTAGCTTAGAAGATGAAGTTGCAATAACTGATAAAGATGAAGTTCAAAGTGATAAGCTAGAGCCTGATTCTGGTAAAGACGATATTTTTAATGCAAACATAGAGGCTGCTGAACCTGACCTGCTTGTAACAGATATTACTGTTGATAATGACTATAAAGATGCTCCTATAGACGTGAATTACGAAAAACCTTTAAGTGTAGGGGTTTTAAAAAGTTTAGTTCCTGTTAAAAAAATGAAGACGGTTCCTTATTCAGTAAGTGGAGTTTTAGTAAATGCTATTTATTTTGTAAGAGAAGGGGATTCTTTAAGAAAAATAGCTGATCGTATTTACGGTCAAGGAAGTGCTGTAGATTTTAAATTAGTGAATCCTCACTTAAAAGAGGGCGGGTTAAAAGTAGGTCAAAAGGTTTATTATAATTCACCTACACGATCACAAGATAGATCAAGACTTTTAACATATTATGAAGATATTCGTTCGCCAGTTCAAGTGTACAGTGCTCAAAAGGGTGAGAACATTAGAGCAGTTTCAAAATCTTTATTAGGTCACAGTAGAAGTTGGATGGAAGTTTGGGCAACAAATCAACAAATTGAATCAAAAGGCAATTTAAAGGTTCCGTATCAGATTCGTTATTGGGAAGCCGGAGCTTTAAAAGCTCCAATACTGGTTAAAAATAATAAACCTACTTTAACACCGAAAGAACCGGTATTAAAAGCACAACCTTTAAAACCCAAAACAGCAGATCAGGCAAAACTTAGTCTTAATAAAGAGTTACCCTTAAAGAAAGAGCCTGTAGGGGATGTTGCTGCTGCTATTGAGCCGGATGATAATATAGAGTTTGATGAGCCGGATATGGAGCTTGATGAACCTGCTCTTACTGATGCTGCATTAAAGGATGATGATAGGTTTGATAAAAATACTGCTGCTAGAGGGGCTGTGACAGACGCTGCTGTGCCAGGAGTAGAGGGAAGAGATATTGCAAGAAATGAGGCTGCTTTTCCAGCAAAAACTACAAGTCTTGCAGGTAATGACACAATAAAAATGGGGATCATTGTAGTGGCTTTGCTCTTACTTTTAGTCGTGGGTTTTCTTGTGGTTAAGAGAAGGAGAGCTTTGCAGGGTTCTGAGTCAATAGAATCTTTTGATTTTGGTGGAGAGACTACTATTGAGGAACAGCAAGCAACAAAAACTCAGATTGATTTGTAGCTTATAACCTAAAGTTCGGGCTTTTATCGGTTTGTTGTTTAAAGAGTAAGAAACCTAAGGTTAACAAAGAGCCAAAGCAGATTTTTAATTTAAGCTTTAAAAAGTGAAAACTTTTATGAGTCGTATGTTTAAGAATACAACTTTAGCACCAATAATTAGTCTTTGGAGTTGTTTATATTTGAGATTCCATCATAAAAGGCATGTTCATCTGTATTAGGTTTGAAGTTGTTTTTGTTTCCACAGTTTTGAAAAAATAAAATGACAAGTACTAAGGGGATAAGGGTATATATTTTTTGTAATATGAATTTCATAAGCTTTTTCTAATCTCCTAGAGCTTTGTCGACAGATTAGAAAAAAACTTTAGGCCTTAAGGGGATAAAGTTTAAAAAAATATTGGAAAGACGCAACGAAAACCACTGAACGTGTTCGCAAACGTAGAGGGGAAGCTGACAAAAGCTATTTGTAATATAATTATCCGTTTCATTAAATGAGTTTCCTTTGCTACCAGCCTCGTATCCGCGTCCTGGGTAACCCATTAAGTGGGTACGGATGAGAGTAGGTTTTTAGGATACTTTAAGGCTGATATGTCTAAAATACCCTGTTAGTGTAGTTAAGTGCATATTCTGGAAAATCAAATATGAAGAATAGGTTTGTTCCACTATTTGACAAACTATTGCTGAGGAAAAAATATATTGTTGAGACTGTTTTTGGAATTTTAAAAGAAGAGTTTCACATTGAACACTCTTGACATCAAAGTCTAAAAAACTTTGTAATGAATGTTTTGTCAGCACTAACAGCATATTTTCTGTGTCCTTTTAAACCATCAATCCGTGTTCAAACCCATGAAAATAGAATGTTACAGTAGATTTAAAAAGTTCGAATTCGGGTTACCAAGAATAATTAATCTTGTATTTGATTGTGTTAAATGGGATAAGTATTAGTGTAGAAAATTTTTTAGAATTTTATGATGTAGTAATATAGAGGAGTTATTATATGAATTATATAAAATGTTTTTTTTCTCGTCCTGAAATTTCAAAATCTTTATCTATTTATTTGCTAGTTTTAAGAGTGCTTGTTGGTGTGGCATTCATACTTCATGGGTGGGGTAAAATTCAAAACCCATTTAATTGGATGTCTGCAGAATCTGGTGTTCCAGGGGTGTTACAATTCTTAGCAGCTTTTTCAGAGTTTGGTGGGGGCTTATCGCTTATTATAGGTTTAGTAGTGCCTTTATCTATGTTAGGCCTTGGCTTTACAATGGCTGTGGCAGTGGTTATGCATGCATTTATTTGGGGTGATCCCTTTGTTGCTTCTCAAGGTGGATCCTATGAGTTACCTCTTATATATTTAGCATTATGTGTATTGTTTGGAGGAGTGGGTCCAGGGCGTTATTCGCTAGATTCTAAAATATTTTCTAAAGCAAGTTAGAGTTCTTCAATAAAAATTTTCTCTGTTATTTTCCAAAATTTGTTTTGTTTTCGAGCAATTATAAAAACAGGCATTCTAAAATATTTTTGAGCCTTAATGATTTGATTGATAGAATCAATGTTTAATTTCATTTCAGGTCTTTTCATATGAGATCTTAGAAAGTTAATATTGAATTTTTTAATACTTGTTTGATCATTAATAAAATGAGTTTCGGATAAATACTCAGCATTATAATCATAGTATTTTATTTTTAAGTAAGTGTTTTTATTTTTATCAGTGCACTCAAGCATCTGAATGGAGTCAGGTTGGAGGATATGAGAATTTTTAGATAAACGTGCTTGCTTTAGTTTAGCGCGGGTATCAATAAGAATACATTTACAGTTTGCACATTGGCGGGCATTGATATCGTTATGGTAAGAACATTGATTACAGATTTTAAATCTAAAACGATACCCGCAAGGGGTGAAATCAAAGGAATCAATATTTTCTGTAGCGCCCTTGCATTTTTGACCAAAGTGTTCAGTAACATTACCGTTTAAATCTACTCGTCCCCAAAAATTATTGCAGAATCCGCAGTCAGGACAAATCACTTGAACAGGGGTAGAATCAGAAGTTGTTTTTTTATTACCAATTTCCGGGCTGTATATATCATACCCCATACCAGTGTAATCAAGAATAAAACAGTCTTTTTTTTTAGAGTTTAGGCGTAAACCACGCCCAATAATTTGTTGATATAAACTTACAGATTCAGTGGGTCTTAAAATAGAAATAACATCAATATGAGGTGCATCAAAACCTGTTGTAAGAACTGAAACATTGACTAGATATTTAAACTTTTTATTTTTAAAATCTTGAATGATTTGATTTCTTTTAAAACTGTCTGTTTCACCAAGGATAAGGCGAGCATCTTTTTTAGGAAGGCTTGCCATGATGTCTTCAGCATGCTTTACAGTACTACTAAAGATTAGAACTCCTTGTCGGTCGTAGGCTGTGGTAATATCAATAATATTTTTAATAATTAGTGGCGTAAGGTGTCGTTGTTGTTGAAGAGCTGCTTCAACTTGAGCTGTTGTATAAGTTTTAGATTCCATGAGCTCAGAAAAATTATAACAAGTGACAGGAATATCTACTCTTACAGGAGTTGTAAGGTACTTGTTTTTAATCATGTATTCAAGAGAGAGTTCATAGATGCATTGTTTAAAGAAACGTTTTTTTTGAGTATGAACAATACCTAAATGATTGTAGTTGTAAATCCAGCCTATTTCAAATCTATATGGAGTTGCAGTTAGACCAAGTATATAAAGATTCTTATTTTTAGTTTTTAGTTTTGTAATAACTTTTTGATATTGAGTATCTAGTTCAAGGCTGACTCTGTGACATTCATCAATTACGAGTAAGGTAAAATCATTAAAAAAAAGATCCTCAGCATTTGCGACAGATTGAATACTTCCAAAAATAACTTTTTGTAGGGAGTCTTTTTGATTAAGGCCTGCTGAATAAATACCGGCCTTAATGCCATAGGCTTCATATTTTAAATGATTTTGTTCAACAAGTTCTTTTACATGAGCAAGCACTAAAACGCGACCTTTAGCAATTCTTGCAAGTTCAGCGATGATTAAACTCTTGCCAGCCCCTGTGGGAAGCACAATAACAGCAGGGTCTTTCTTTTTTTTAAAGTACTTTATAGCGCTATGAACGGCTTCTTGTTGGTAGGGGCGAAGGTTATACATGAGATTTATGGTATAAGTTTAATAGATAAGGTCAAGATTCAAATAATATTTAGACAAATATAATAACTAAAACATCTTAAGTTCCTACGATTGTAATAAAAAATTATAGCTATAATTATTCAAGAATAGGATGATTTATCGTTTTTTATAGAGTCAGCAGCCTAGCTTAGGCTGTTCTTATGTAAAACAACACTGTTTTATTTTACCAGCATATGCACTTGACTACACTAACAGGGTATTTTAGACATATCAGTCTTAAAGTATCCTAAAAACCTACGAGAATTTGATCAAATTTTTAAAGATGATGACGCTTGCTTGGCTTTTCTTAAGGAGCAGCGTTGGGGTAAAGACTTTAAATGCCAGGCCTGTGGCAACAACACATACTGGTTAATTTCAACTAGACTTTGCAAATGTAAAACTTGTCTTTTTGCAAATTCAGTCAAAGTTGGTTCTATTTTTGAGCCCTCAAAACTTCCGATTAAAACATGGTTCTATGCAATCTGGTGGATCACTGCACAAAAAAACTGGAGTAAGCGCACTAAGCCTTCAAAGAATTCTGGGTCTAGGAAGTTATGGAGCAGCCTGGCTACTTCTACATAAAATTCGAAACGCTATGGTCCATGGGGACTAGAGTCTTTTGCGTGGAGAGGTTGAAGTTGATGAAGCTTTTATTGGTGGTTTTAGGTCTAAAAAGCGCGGTAGAGGAGCCGAAGGCAAAGAGCTTGTGGTGATTGCAGCTGAGTGCTCAGGAAAAAAGCGAGTTAGCAGAATCAGAATTCAAAGAGTTCCTGATGCTTCTACTGGAAACCTAGAAACATTTATTTTGGCAAATATAGAGCCTGGTTCGACCATCCATACTGATGGCTGGAAAAGTTATAATGATGTTGGAAGTTTAGGATACAAGCATTTGCCAAGAAAACCAGCGAGTGTAGATCCTGATGAATTGTTTCCGAGAATAAATACTGTAACAGCACTTTTAAAAAGATGGTTGATGGGTACGCTCCATGGAAGATTGGACTCAAAACATATTAGATAGTTATTTTGAGGAGTTTATTTTTAGGCTTAACAGGAGAACATCTAAGGCGAGAGGTCTTTTATTCCAAAGAGTTATAGAAAACTCAATGCGTGTAGCTCCCACTCCCTACAAGGAAATAACGGCTAGAAAACGCTAAGTGTAGCTATGTGCATATGCTGGTTATTTTATTAATGCTGTAGACTAATCTAGTAAAAAATTTGTTAATTTAATAAAATTAAGCAATAGTGTAATATTTTTAAGGAATGAGTTTGAATTTAGAGGTTTTTATATAGTCCTTATTGAGAAAATTTTAAAATAAGGGTAAGAAAATATGAGAATAAAGGATTTAATATGGGACAGATTGTAGCAGGTTTACTAGCTCCACATCCACCACACTTAGTGTATGCAGAGAATCCAGAGCAGAATATTCCGCGGGCTGAATGTGGTTGGGAAAATCTACGTTGGGCTTATGAACGTTTAAGGAAAAGCTTAGCAGAACTAGAGTATGATACCATTGTTGTTCACTCTCCTCATTGGAGAACACAAATAGGAACTCATTTTTTAGGAGTAAAACATTTTAAAAACCTTTCTGTAGATCCAATTTTTCCACATCTTTTTAGATATCATTATAATTTAAAAGTTGATGTGGAGTTGGCCAACAAACTTTGTAGTCAAGCTTTTAAAGCAGGGTTGATGACAAAGATGATGAAAAACCCAGATTTTAGGGTGGACTATGGTACAATTACTAGTTGTCATATGGTGAATCCATTATGGGATAAGCCTATTGTTGGAATTTCTTCTAACGGAGCATCTAAGTACTATAGTATGGATGTCATGCAGGAGCAAATGGCTGTTTTAGGAAAAGCCACAGCTAAAGCTATTAAAGAATCTGATAAAAAAGTTATTCTTATTGCAAGCCACTCATTATCCCATCGTCATTATGTTAAAGAGGCAGATCCACCAGAGGATATGTCAAAAGAACATGTGGATCATCATGGTCAGTATCTTTGGGATATGAAAATGATTGATCTTATGAAAAAAGGAGACGTTAAAGAAATTTTTAATACTATTCCAGATTTTACTGAACAGACTAATGCTGAAACTGAAGCTGGTGGGCTTTCGTGGATGCTTCAAGCTATGGGTATGAAAAATATAAAAGCTCAAGTTCACGGTTATGGAACGGTTATTGGTACAGGCAATGCTGTTGTTGAATGGAGGTCTTAAATGATTGATGAAAATTTTAAAGAAATACCTGAGCGCCCAGAAGTTTTAAAATCTTATGTGGTGCCAGGACTTCCTCACTTGCTACTTTGTCCTGAGAAAAAACCTGAGTGGCAAAGATTAAACGATGCTTTTAAAAAAGTAAAGGATGAGATTAAAGAGTTAAGCCCAGATGTGATTTTAATTTATTCAAGCTATTGGTTTAGTATATTAGGGCACCAGTTTCAAGCTAACCCAAACCCTAATTGGATTTTAGTTGATGAAGAGTGGCATGAACTAGGCTCTATTCCTTATGAAATGACCATTGATACAAGTTTTGCTTTAGAGAACAAGGCTTTTGCAGAAAAACGTGGTCTCCACACAAGAGCTATAAACTATGAGGGTTTTCCAATAGATACAGGGTCAGTGGTAGCATCAAAATTATTAAATCCAGATAACAAATTTAAAACGGTAATTGTTTCATCAAATATATATTCTGATCGAGCTGAAACCGTAGTTTTAGCAAAATCATCTTTAGATACGCTAAAAAAACAAGGTAAAAAAGCTGTGGTGATTTTAGTCTCATCACTATCAAATCGTTATTTAGAAGAACCTTTGGATTTTAATAAGCCTGAAAGAATTCATTCACAAAAAGATCAGGAGTGGAATTTAGAATTTTTAAAATTTTTGTCACAAGGTCGACTTGAGGACGCTTCACAGTTATCAAGGCAATTTCATAAAGAAGCTAGAGTAACTAAAAAAGTAGTGGCTTTTAAGCCTTATTGGTGGCTTTCAACAATGATGGGCGAGACTAATACTTTAAAAGGTGAGGTTATGGCATACGAGCCTATTCATGGAACGGGCGCTGCAATTGTATCTTTTACTCCAGCAGGTATAAGTGAAGGTGGTTTAGAGTTTGATGAAGAGGATGCTGAATTTTATAAAGGAAACCGTAATGTCCTCTGATACTGAATATTATGATATAAAAAATTTAAAAACTTTTCCAAAGAGTCCACTTGGAGAAAAAATTAAAGGGCTTTCATCAGGGCATGATGTTGAGTGGGTGCCCTTAGTTGATTTTAGAAGAAATGGCGTTAGTGAGAACACAATTCACGGTGCTATATCTTGGTTTTCAGGGGATAAAACAATTCATTCTTTTGGGGGGAATGTTCTTTGTTATGGTAGATCTATGATGAAGCCTTTTTACATAAAAGCTTTTCAAAAAGAACTTGCTAATACAACAAGCTGGAAACAAAAAACTATATCTATTTCATCACACAATGGAACAGCAGAACATGTATCCTGTGCTCAATCACTACTTCCTAAAGGGGAGTGGGGTTTAATGCTCACACCCCTTGATTTACCTCTTGTTCAGTTTGGAAGGCAAGTTAGACGTCCAAGAAGATGGCTTAATAACTCCTCAGGTCATCATGCTGCTCTTTTAAAAGGTTTAAGGTTAAAGGGTATAAATAGGGCAGGCTATATGCTACCAAATCATGAACTTTTTAAAGAATATTTAAAGGTCATGGGAAAATATTTAAATCAAGATGGCGCTATTTATAAACCTAGGAGAGTAGCTCGTGATGGAGATGGTTTACCAACATGTGCAATGACAGTGGATGAGTTAGCAAAATGTTATGCGGCTTTGACCGTCGATAAAGATAAGGATTGGATTTGGGAGGCTTTTTGTAAAGAACCTGATTTACTTGGAGGTTTTAATCGTTTAGACACAACGGTGATTAAATCTTGTAAAGGTAAAGTGATTGCTAAAGAAGGTGCTGATGGTCTTTTAGGTTTAGGTATCATTCATCCAGACTATCCAGGTGGATTAGGTGTGGTTATTAAGATTGCTCATGGCTGGAATCCTCAAGCAACTTGGTATGTGGCAAGAGCTATATTAGGTGTTTTAGGTTTTCAGCTTAGAAACCCTTATCCATTAAAAAGACAAAAAGCTTTTATAGTAGAGGGGCTTGTTCCTCCACAGTATTTAAAAACTTTGGAAAAGATTTCTACCTGGGATGAATGGGATCCAGATCATGATCGTTGGTATTTTGAAGAAGATTTTTTATAGGAAGGAAGAAAAAAATATGTCGATTAATAGCGAAAAAGCACCAGAGCCTGTAGGTGCATATCCTCATGCAAAAAGAATAGGAGACCTGCTTTTCTTATCCGGTGTTGGCCCTAGAGTAAAGAATTCTAAAAAAATTCCAGGAGTAGAGATTTCATTAGATGGTGAAATTTTAAGTTATGATATTAAAATACAAACTCATGCAGTTATTAATAATATTAAATTAATTTTAGAATCTTCGGGTTTGGAATTAAAAGACTTAGTGGACTGTCAGTGTTTTTTAACAAATATGAAAAAAGATTTTAAAAAGTTTAATCAAGTTTATGCAGAGTATTTTTCAATAAAAAATGGTCCGTGTAGAACTACAGTAGAAATTGGCGCTTTACCAACTCCAATTGCTGTTGAATTTAAGTGCATTGCTAAATTAAGAACGTAGCTATTTTCTAACATGTTTATGTTTAAGCGTCATAATTAAAATCAGCAGATTAGAGAAAGTACTATTTAGTGTTAAATAACTTTAAATCTTTATTTGTCTAATATGAGAATTTGATTTTTTTAGTTTATGTGGTTGTAAAATAGTTTGACTAATTTAAATAATGTTTATATTTTTTTAAGAATGATGGAGAAAAAAATAAGTCAAAAAATAAAAAATAAATTTAAACCCACTGTATTTTTTTTAGAAAATGAAAGTCATAAGCACTCAGGATCAAGAACAGAAAGTCACTTTAAAGTTTATTTAGTGTCTAATGAATTTAATACCTTGTCTAAAATACAAAGGCAAAGACTTGTTAATGATTTGATGAAAGAAGAGTTTGATAAAGGTCTTCATGCACTTTCTTTAAGATTAAGGACAGTAAAGGAGCATTCGTTAAAAGGTGTAGGAGATTTTATTAGTCCATCTTGTGTTTCTAAAAGCTAATTATGTGTGGTGGGTTTAGTACAATAGTTTTTTAAATTTTTAGGCAGAATGTAACTGTTAGATAAAAAATATTAGTTTAGAGCAGAGCTTTTTTCTAAAGCGGTGTAAATTTCTTTATTTCTTAAAACTAATTTAACGTATTGTCGGGTTTCTCTATAGGTTATTTCTTCTATAAAGAGCATCCAATCACCTTTATAAAAACGACGCTCCCACTCTTCTACTTTATTTATTGAAGCATTATAAGCAGCAATGGCTAAAGGAAGCTTTTCATCAAAATTCCTTAAATTTTCTCTTAAAAGCCAAGCCCCTATAAAGATGTTAAAAATAGGATTGTATAGTTTAAAAGGGTTTATTGCTTGAATAGGGGCAGTATTTGGGTTTTTCCTTGTGTCATTTAAAAAGTTTATAGCTCTTTTGGGAAGAATTTGCATTAAGCCAAAGGCATCGGCCCAACTTCTTGCGTAAGGATTAAAATTAGATTCTTGTTTTATAATAGACCAAATAAGTTCTTTTTTAATAGAAAATTTTAAACTTGCAAGAAGAATTTCTTTACTAAAGCCTCTTGAGAAAAAAAACTGTAAATTTCTAGAAATGTTGATTTTACCAGCTTTTAAATCAAGAAATAAATCTGCATACATGCCGTTTAAAGCTTTTAGTTTTTTCCAACTTAAAGTTTTTTTAAATTTTTTAGTATTTTGAATGTGCTTGATGTAAGCTTGAGCCAGTGAAAGTTCTTTTGATTCCATAATGTGAAGTAAATTTTTCTCATGGATTGTTGATAAAGATTTTTTAAACTTAAATATGTTTTCAGCTTTAATTTGAACACTCTTTCCTATGGCAAATTTACTCCAAAGGTAAAAACTCATTGGGTGATGTTTAGTGATTAGATCTAGGTATTTATTTTTTTCTTGCTCGCTGTCACTCCAGCGATACATCCAATAGTAGAGTTTTGGTAGAATCTTTTTTTCACTAATGTTAGTAAGATTAAAAGAGGCATGGGAGAGTGCTTGTTTAGAACCTAGAAGTTTACTCTCTAACCAAACAAGATTCCAAACTCTATTTTGATATTCAGGGTCAGTTAGAGGAGTTGTTTGCACAGCTTTTTTAAGCCAAGTATGAGCTTTTTTAAGTTCACTTAAGTCTTCATAAATACGTCCTTTAACCCAATAATGCTCAGAGCACATTCTTACCGGATTGCAATGAAATTTGATTAGGGTAGTAAGCTTATTTAAAGCAAGGTTTGTAGATTGATAAGTCCAAATTCTGCGAATGTTTTCTAAAGCCTCCGTGAGGTAGAGTTCTTTATAGTAAGAACTTGATCTGTTCTTACGGTATCGTTTGTAGATAGAATCTATATATTTTTGTGAATACATTAAATAATCAACATTTCTGTTAATTTTTTTTTGAGTAGAGACCATAGCTTTTTGAAATTTTAAATTAGAGGGGTGTTTTGTGTTTAGAATTTTTAATAAATCTAGAGCACGGTTGTTTTGTCCACGGCGATTTAAATCTTTAACAACAGAGAAATTAGGTGCTTTTAGCCTATTTGGATTATGTGAAGGAAACTTAGACCAAAGACTACTAAGCTCTTTTTGAGCTGATAAAGAGAGTTGATTTTTAATGTTAATACTTTTTAATAAGTATTTTTCGATTTCTGAGTTTTCTTTTATATATGGTAAAAGTTGAGAGATTATTTTTAATTCATCTTCATTGGTTAAAGGGGAGAGTATTCTAAGCTTTGCAATTTCAGATAAGAGCCAGTGCTCTAAAGGGTGCTCTTTAAAGAGGTAAGTTAGGGATTCTAAAGGAAAGCAGGGAAAAGATTGATATGCTGTAATTAATTGATCCATAGTGGTTTTTTCTTTTAAGATGTTTTTAGAAAAACTCCCCTTACAGTCTTTAAAAGTAAGGGGCTGTTTTTTTTCATTTTTAATAACTTTTGAAGAAAACCCAGTAAAAATAGATGTTAGTAAAAGGAGTAAAAATATTTTTCTCATATTTTAATTACATCATTAGTTTTAATGTTGTGGTAGTTATTAAAGAGCAGTTATTAAATCAAAATTTTATGGAAATTTACAGGTGTTTTAGTTAGAGACATTAAATATTATAAAGCCTTTTGGTGTTTGAATTTAATAATAAAATGCCAGGTTAAAAACCATAATTACAGCACTAGACCTTTGTCTTAATTTAGAACATTTTAGTGTCACTAGTTTTAGATCAATAGGGGCTTTTATTGGTAATCTATTAGTAAACCTTTCTACTTAAAATTCCGATCCATTCTAAAGGAGAATGGGTGAGGATAGTTTTAATAGTTTTAATTGTATTGCTTTCAGGCTGTGTAACAAAGCCATTTTCCGTTAAAAGAGAAATAAGCTTAATTAAGTTAACTCAGGAGCAAAGAGATCAGATTTTTTTAACAACTCAGCTATATATATTTTCAAATAAGATAGAGGAAGCAGAAGCAGAGCTTACATACGCGGTTAAACATTTAACAGGAGAAGAGGGTTTAGAGTTTAAACTTATGCTTGCAAGAGTTGAAACTGGGCTTGGTAAAGTTAAAAGTCCATACAAAAGATATATGCAGATGGTTAACGAATTTCCTATGAATGAGATGGTTTTTAAGGAAGCTGCACAGTTCTTATACCGTATTGAGTTAAAGGATGAGGCGTATAAGCTATATTTAAGGTTAGTTAAGATGAATCCAAAAAAAAGTAATTATTGGATTTATAAGGGCCTGCTTGCTTTAGAGCTTGAAGATACAAAAGAGGCTTGGGATAGTTTTGATTTTTTAATTCATAAGTCTTTAGATGCAAAACACCTTGGGCATTTGTATATGGGAAGGCTTATACAGATGGTAGGGCTTCAAGGTGAAGCAATATTTGAATTTAAAAAATGTTTAAAGATTAAACCTGAAACTAAAGACTGTGCTTTAGAGCTTGCAAGAGAAATATATGGTTTTGGAAGAAAAAAAAGAGCGATTAAGGTCATAGAAAAATATTTAGATAAGTATAAATTTCAAGGAAATCAGAAGTTAGTGGAGCAGTTGGTTGATTGGCATATTAAAGAAGGGGATTTAAAATCTGCAATTGCAGATTTTCAAAATCTAGAAAGAGTTAACCCTGCGGATATTAGAATAAAAAGAAAAGTAGCTATGCTTATGGTAAAAGATAAAAATTATGCAGAGGCACTTAAGAGAATGAAACTAATTGTAAGTTATGAGCAATCTGATGAAGAAGATGGTTTAAATTATATAGATACGCTTAGACTGCAAGGGGATCAGATTGGGGCTGATAGGTATATGCTATCAATTCTTGATTCAAATAAAATAGGTGAAAAAACATTTTTTAAAAAATATGAAATGGATGAGGAAAAGATAGGGTTTAAGAAAGCATCTAAAGAATTAATGAAAGGGTGTAAGAAAAGCGTAAATAAGACAGATTGTTTTTATATTTACGCTTATATTTTATGGAGTAATGGAGATAAGAAGAAAGCAGTGAAAAGTTTAAAATCTATTCTTAAAAAGAATAAAAGCAATTCACATAAATTAGAATATTTATTAGGTAAGATATATTATGAACAGGATAAGGAAAAAAAAGCACTTAAGCTTATGGATAAAATAATATTTGAAGATGAAAATTATGCGCAAGCATTAAATTTTAAAGCATACTATTGGGCAAAGAAAAATTTGAATATGAATCAAGCAGAAGAACTTTCATTAAAAGCTCTTTTTAAAGATTCAAGAAATGGTCACTACTTAGATACATATGGGTATATACTTGCTAAGAAAGGTAGGTTTAAAGAGGCGATAATAGTTTTAAAAGAAGCTGCAAAGTTAAACCCAGAGGAACCAGAAATTTTAGAACATCTTGCAGATGTTTATGTGCAGGTTAAGAATATTAAGGAGGCAATTAGATTTTATGTACTTGCTATTAAGTTATATAAGGGAGAGAATAAAGTACGTATCGGAGGTAAAATTGTTGAAATTCGATCAAAGAATAAAATCCTTAAAAGGGAAATTGGTTCTACTCCTATTGGTAGTAAGCCTTCTTTTAAGTAGTGGGTGTCAACAGTTGTTAAAAAGGTTCCAAGGAAATAATGAGGGTCAGATGGCTTTACATAGCTGGGTGTTGAGTACTAATTATCAAGATAAAAAAAAAGATAAAAAATATCCAGGAAAAACTAAGGTTTATATTCTTGGCAAAGATAAATTTAGAATGGATGTTTTTGATCCATTTGGATTTTTAAGAGTAGGAACACTTATTATTAATAAAGATCGCATGTCTTTGGATTTAATTTATGGAGAAGATTATAAAGGCCCTATTAATAGTGATCGAGTAAAAACTTTGCTTAAAGTAGATATTAATCCTAAAGATTTATTTTCTTTATTCACTCAATCTGGCTTTAAAGATAAGCACTGGAGTTGTGCTGTTAATGAAACAGGATCAGCATTTAAGGAGTGTATTAGTGATTTACATAAAATTAGTGTTTTTTGGTTTGGGTTAATGACTCAAAATGGAACAAAGGTTTTACTTAAACATGCTAAGGCTAAAATGACTTTTAAAGTAAAATCGTATAAAGCTTACTATGACTATGATGAGAATCTTTTTAAGCTTTAATAAAAAGTTTTTTAGTATAATAAAATATTAGGCCTTAAGCTTATTTGTTATTTATTTAAAAGCCTTGAATAATAGATTTAGGAGACTATTAAAATATGGATGATAAAAAATTAGATCTTAGATCAATAATCTCAAAGGTAGGTGGTAGTGATAAAGATCAAGATCTTATTTGGGTTGGAACTATGGCTGACTACTTAAATAAAGTTAAGAGTGATTTAAAAATTACAAGGAACGCTTATCAACGACTCTTTGATCTTATTATAGAGCATGGAGTTAAGAATTATATTGATGCTAAAAAACAAGTTGTACATTATAATTTTTTTGATGATGAGGTTAATGGCGGTCAAGATGCGGTATTTGGTTTAGATATTCCATTAATGAAATTAATGAATGTTTTAAAAGCTGCTGCTCTTGGTTATGGGACAGAAAAAAGAGTTATTTTACTACACGGTCCTGTTGGAAGCGCAAAATCTACAATATGTAGGCGTATAAAAAAGGGTGTGGAGGCTTATTCTAAAACTCCTCAAGGACAATTATATACATTTGAATGGATTGACTTAAATGGTGAAAATGAGGAAATTTTCGGTAAGGACGTTAGGGTTTTCTTAAGTCCTATGAATGAAGAACCACTGTTATTATTTCCTAAAGTCTATAGAGAGGAAATTCAAACCCAACTTAATAAGGGGGCTCAAGGAGAATTTAGAGTAAATGTAAAAGGCGATGTTTGCCCTGCCTCAAGATTTATTTTTAAAAAGCTTAGTGAAAAATATGATGGGAATATTGAAAAAATACTAGAACACGTAAGAATTAAAAGAATGATTTTAAGTGAAGCAGATAGAATTGGAATTGGAACATTTCAGCCTAAAGATGAAAAAAATCAAGACAGCACAGAGCTTACTGGAGACATCAATTATAAAAAGATTGCCCATTATGGTTCAGACTCTGATCCAAGGGCTTTTAATTTTGATGGTGAATTTAATATTGCAAACCGTGGAATTATTGAATTTGTAGAAGTTTTAAAGTTAGACGTAGCATTTTTATATGATCTTTTAGGTGCATCTGAAGAACATGTAATCAAACCAAAAAAGTTTGCACAAACACATATTGATGAAGTAATTATTGGTCATACAAATGAGCCAGAGTATAAAAGACTCCAGGATGATGAGTTTATGGAGGCGTTACGGGATAGAACGGTAAAAATTGACATTCCGTATATTACTAAACTTAAGAATGAAGTTTTAATTTATAAAAAAGACTTTAACAGTCAGGTTTTAAGAGAAGTAAGTATTGCACCACATACTATTGAAGTTGCCTCTATGTGGGCTGTAATGACAAGGCTTGAAAAACCTAAGAAAGCTAATTTAAATAGGCTTCAAAAAATGAAACTTTATAATGGGAAAAATTTGCCTAATTATACAGAAGATAATATTAAAGAGCTTCGAAAAGAAACTGTTAGAGAAGGGTTGCAAGGAATTAGCCCAAGGTATGTTCAAGAAAAAATTTCAAATGCTATTATTTTTGCTCAACAGTCAAATAAAGGTTCAGTAAACCCATTTATGGTTATAAATGAGCTTGAATCGGGTCTTAAAAATCATTCTCTGATTTCTAATGAAGAGGTTAAAGCTGATTATAAAGAGCTATTAAGTATTGTAAAGCAAGAATATGAGGAGATTATTAAAGCAGAAGTGCAAAGAGCAATAAGTGCTGATGAAAGGGCTTTAGCAAGCCTTTGTGGCAACTATATTGATAATATAAAAGCCTATACTCAAAAACAAAGAATACAGAATCCATTTACAGGTGAGTCTAAGGATGCAGATGAGCGTTTGATGAGATCTATTGAAGAAAAAATTGATATTCCAGAGTCTAGAAAACAAGATTTTAGAAGAGAAATTATGAACTATATTAGTGCTATTTCTTTAAAGGGGCGAGAGTTTGATTATAAGGTTAATGATCGTTTACATAAGGCTTTAGAGCTTAAGCTTTTTGAGGATCAAAAAGACAGTATAAAACTAACCTCTTTGGTGATGTCTGCTACTGATTCTGATACAGAAGAAAAAATCAATGTTCTTAAAACAAGATTGATTAAAGATTTTGGCTATGATGAAGTGTCGGCAAAAGATGTTTTACATCATGTGGCAAGTATATTTGCAAGAGGTGATGTAAAGGATAGGCCTTAGTGGGAATACAAGAAGATCATAAAAGATTTAATGAAATCATAAGAGGTCATATTAAGAAAGAGTTTAAAAAGTACATCGTCCATGAAGAGATGATGGGAAAATCTGAAAATAATTTTATTAAAATTCCTATTTCAAAAATAAAAATTCCTAAATTCATATATGGCTCTAAAGAAACAGGAGGAGTGAGCCAGGGAGTGAGCCAAGGAGAGGGACAAGGGGATGAAGAGGTTTTATGCCAGGGTCAGGAAGCCGGAAATGCGCCTGGAGAGCATAAAATTGAAGTTGAATTAGAGATTCAAGAGCTTGCAGATCTTTTAGGTGAGCAGCTTGAGTTGCCAAGAATTAAACCTAAGGGTGTTAGGAAAATTGAATCATTTCAAAAAAAATACACAAATATTTCCGATCAAGGGCCTAAAGGTCTTCATCATTTTAAAAAAACATATAAAGAAGCGTTAAAAAGATCTATTTTAACAGGAACATATGATTCTAAAGACCCTATAATTATACCAATTAAGGCTGATTTTAAATATAAATCACCTAAAAAAGTTTTAAAGCCAGCAACTAACGCTGTAGTTATTTATATGATGGATGTTTCTGGTTCTATGGGGGCAGAGCAGAAAAAAATAGTAAGAATGCAAAGTTTTTGGATAAATGTGTGGCTTAAGCATAATTATAAAGGACTTAAAACCAGATTTATTATTCATGATGCTGCAGCAAAAGAAGTTAATGAAGAGACTTTTTTTAAAACAAGTGAGTCCGGTGGAACTTTGATTTCATCAGCATATAAAAAAGCTGTTCAAATTATTAATAAAGATTATGTTGGGGAAAACTGGAATATCTATTTGTTTCATTTTAGTGATGGAGACAATTGGAGTAATGATGATACGATTCTTTGTAAAGAAATTATTAAGAAAGATTTTACAAGAAAAGTGAATCTTTTTGGCTATGGACAAGTTGAAAGTAAGTATGGAAGTGGTCAGTTTATTAAAGATATAGAGCAAGATTTTAAAGATAATGAGATCGTGGTGTGTAGCCCAATTAAAGATAAGACTGAAATTATGAAATCGATTAAAGATTTTTTAGGAAAAGGGCAATAGTGAACAGTTTGTCTAAACCGCTTCAAAAGGAGCAAGCACGTATTAAAAAGTTAGCTAAAAGTTTAGGGCTTGATTTTTTTGAAACAGTTTTTGAAATGATTGATTATAAGGAGATGAATCAAATTGCTGCATATGGAGGGTTTCCTGTTCGCTACCCTCATTGGAAATTTGGAATGGAATATGACTCGCTCTCAAAAAATTATGAGTATGGACTTTCTAAAATATATGAACTAGTTATTAATAACAATCCTTGTTATGCCTATCTTTTAGAAGGAAACTCTTTTTTAGATCAAAAATTAGTGATGGCTCATGTTTATGGGCATTGTGATTTTTTCAAGAATAACAAATGGTTTTTAAAAACAAATAGAAAAATGATGGATCAAATGGCTAATCATGCTACAAGAATTCGTCGCTATATTGATAAGTATGGCCTTAATGAAGTTGAAAAATTCATAGATATTTGTTTATCGTTGGATAATTTAATTGATTGTCATGGTCCATACAATGAGAAAAAAACAGATTTGATTAGAAATGAAAATGAATTGATTCAAAATGTAGATTTTGAAAAAAAAGAATATTTAAAAAATTATGCAAAAAGTGTAAAGAAAGAGAATGAAGGTTTACTAACGTCGCAGCTAAGTTTTTTAAACAACAAACCTTATCAGGCTGAAAAAGATATTTTAAAATTTTTGATTTCTAATGCACCATTAAAAGCTTGGGAACAAGATGTTTTAAGTATTCTAAGAGACGAGAGTTATTATTTTGCACCACAGGCAATGACTAAAATTATGAATGAAGGATGGGCTTCATATTGGCACGTAAAAATGATGACAGATTATATTTGTACAGACAGTGAGATTGTTTGCTTTTGTGATACACACAGTGGAACTATGGCAGTAAATCCTAAGGGACTAAACCCTTATAAAATAGGAATTGAATTATTTAAGGATATAGAGAAGAGATGGGATAAAGGTCAATTTGGATCAGATTGGTTAGAGTGTGATGATCTTTTGGAGAAAGTAAATTGGGATAAGAACTTAGGCTTGGGTAAAGAAAAAATTTTTGAAGTTCGAAGAGATTTTAATGATGTGATGTTTATTGATCATTTTTTAACAAAAGAGTTTTGTGTAAAGAATAAGTTTTTTGTTTATAAATATAATGAACAAACAAAAACCTTTAAGGTAGACACTAAAGATTTTAAAGCTATTAAAGCTAAGTTCTTATTTCAACTTACAAATTTAGGGCAACCTATTATACAAGCTGTGGAGTCTAATTTTGAAAACAAAGGGGGATTGCTTTTAACTCATATGTTTGAAGAGGTTGAGCTTGAACCAAATTATATGAATGAAACGCTACAAAGAGTACAGGCTCTTTGGAGAAAACCAATTTATTTAGCAACAGTTTTAGATAAATCGCCCTCACTGGTTTCCTATGATGGAGTAGAATTTAATGTTAAAAAGTTAGAGAGCATGTAAAAAAAACATGCTTATCCGGTTGTTGCACATATAGGATTAGGTTTAGCCAATGAACATGCAGTGAGCGCGCCATCAAATAACTTTAAGACATCATGACGGCGGTTAAATTCATAGGTATATTCTGCTAAGTAAAGGTCTAAATATTTACTTCTAACACCATGGTGAGTCCCTAATATCCAAGATTTTGCATTTGATATAAATTTATGAACCCATGGTTGCTAGCTGTCTAATATTTTTTGATTCCCATGGGTATAAAATACTACCAGCCCTTAAACGTTGTTCTTTGTTATAGCCTTTACACCGCCTCACCTCTGGTCGGGTTTTAAATCTATAATATTTTGTATGAGAGCACTCTGTGCATGTAAAACCATGCTTGCTAAAACGGTGGCGCCAAACAAGCTCTCAGGCTTTGGACTCACAATCAACATTTTTAAAAAAATGAACTAATCCGTACTGTTTATATCCCATAACATCTCTCCTTGATGCTAAATTGTAAACTTTGTTTAGTATTACATTGTAATTTTTATTGTGCAACAACCAGATAAGCATGAAAAAAAATATACGTTGCTTCTTACTGTTAGGAGAATATAAAATTTTTTCTTAAAAAAATAATTTATTTCTTCTCAAGGATATAAATATAACTAGCGCCAAACATAAGGCTTTTATAAGAAGCTTTTTTTATCTTTTTAAGATCTTTTGTAAGTTGTAAGAATTTTTTTTTTGAAGGAAAAGCTTGAGAAGAATGGCTTAAATAAGAGTAAGCATGTTTTTTTTTACTAATTAATCCACCTAATATAGGGATCACGTATTTAGTATAAATAGTTATGGGAAGGTTAATTAGACCCGTTCCCTGTCCTGTTTCTAAGATTAAAAGTTTCCCGCCAGGTTTTACCGTCCTCCACATCTCAGTAATTCCATCAACAGTGTTAGCAACATTTCTAATTCCATATGCAATGGTTACAGTGTTAAAAGTTTCATCATCAAATTTTAAATTTAAGATATCACCTAATTTAAATTCTAGATTAAGGTTTTTGTGCTGAGATTTTTTAAATGCAAGATCTAACATTTCTTTACAAAAATCAACTCCAGTAACTTTAGCTTTTGGTCCAAGCGTTTGTTTAAACTCAATGGCTAAATCTCCAGTGCCCGTAGCACAGTCTAAAACCTTACTATCCTTAGGTGTGTTTGAGAGTTTTACAACCTTCTTACGCCAAAGGTGTACAAGTCCAAAAGTCATAGTATTGTTAACTGTGTCATAAGAGTTTGCAATATCTGAGAAGATATTGTGTATTTTTTTAGGGTCAGGTTTTGTTAAAGTAGTGGTATTAGGTTCGTTCATAAAGACTTCTCCCAAGAGTTTTAAGGATTAAATTAGCTTTATTTAAAAGTTGTTTAAGGCTATTAATTTTTAAAGCCTGCTGGCCATCAGAAAGAGCATGAGCAGGATCGTTATGGACTTCTATGATAAGGCCATCTGCCCCTGCAGCTATAGCAGCCAAAGCCACAGGCTCTACAAGTTTAGCAAGCCCAGTTCCGTGACTAGGGTCAGCTAAAACAGGAAGGTCTGTTCTGCTTTTTAAAAAAGGAATGGCATTAATATCAAAAGTGTTTCGTGTATCAGTTACAAAAGTTCTAATACCACGTTCACACAGTAAGACATTTTTATTTCCTGCAGCTAAGATATATTCGGCAGCATTTAAAAGTTCTCCATAAGTTGCAGAAAAAGCTCTTTTTAGTAAAATAGGTTTTGAAGTTTTTCCAAGCTCTTTTAAAAGGCTATAGTTGTACATATTTCTTGTACCTACTTGAAATATAGAAGTGATTTTATCTAGCTCTTCAATTTGTCTAGGGTCAGTGACTTCACAAATAAAGGGCAGGGCTGTTTTATCAGAAACCTCTTTTACAATAGTGTAGGCTTTTTTGCCAAGACCTTGGAAAGAGTTTGGGCTTGTACGTAATTTATGTAGGCCCCCACGTAAGAAAGCAACCCTCATTTTTTTTAGCTCTTTAGCTAAGCCAAGGATTTGTTCTTTGGACTCAATTGAGCAAGGTCCTGCGATAATAGGGACGCTATTTCCGCCAAAAGGGACTCCAAGAATGTTAACCATCGATTAGGCTCCTTTATTGTGTTATGTTCCTACCGTGGCATTACTTAAGAAACAAGCAGATTTAGTAAATGGTGGCTTCTATATATTAGAGGAGCCGAATAAACTTTTAAAAAGATACATAGTAGGGCCGCTGGCTGGTGTAGGGGCTTTAAAGAGCTCTTATTTTGGGCAGTTTAATGGTTTTAACTTAAGCTTAAATCAGGCTTTTTTAAAACAAAGCTTTATTTTTACTAAGGAGGAGTTAAAGGCGTTTTTAATGACGGGTTTAGAATCAAGAAAAACGTTATCATTGTCTTTAACAGAAGAGGAAAAAAAAAATTACTTTAAAATATTTTTTAATATTAAAGAGGAGATGAAAAAGGCAGATTTATTTAAGGCGGTCCTTTATATTAAAGTTGAGCAAAGCCTTAAGGGTTTTGTTTCCCTTAATGAATTTTCTTTTCAGGCCTTAATGGGGTTAAAGAATAAAAAATCAGGTTATCTTTTTGGATTTTATAACCCATTAAAGAAAAAAGCTTTACTAGGTTGTTCACCAGAATTTTTATTTAAAACAACAGCTCAAGGAAATTGTATTACTACTGCTATTGCAGGAACTTTAAAAACTGCTGACGTATTAAAATGGGATAAAAAACTTACTACAGAGCATCAAATGGTAATGGATGGAATTAGTAAAGATTTAGAGTTTAAGGTGCAGTGGGGGCCTGTTAAAAGCTTTGAATATGGAAAATTATCACATCTTATAGCAGAAGGAGTAGTGGATAAAGCTGTAGATATTAAAAAACTAAGTGGTTTATTGCATCCAACCCCTGCAGTAGGAACTTTTCCAAGGCAATATTGTAGAGATTTAAAGCTTGGACCTGAGGGTAGGGGGTACTTTGGAGGTTATGTAGAGGGATTTGGTTTTCAAAGGCCTTTTTCCTTAGTTTCTATTAGGTGTTTTGAGTGGATAAATTCAAAAGTACAAGTTTGTATAGGAGGGGGGGTTTTAAAAGAAAGCCTTGTGGATCAGGAGTGGGCTGAATTAGAAAATAAATGGATCACGTTTAAAAGTATTTGGGAGATATAGTATATGGTTTTAAGTTTTATAGAATCACTGTTAGATCTAGGAGTGGAGGAGGTTGTTTCTTGTCCAGGTGCAAGGAGTGCAGAAATTTTAAAACAAATTTTAGAAACTAAAAAAATTAACATTCAAACATTTTATGATGAACGCTCTGCAGGGTTTTATGCGTTAGGGAAATCTTTAAAAGTAAATAAGCCCGTAGTGGTATTGACAACATCAGGCTCTGCTGTTGTGGCTTTGTATCCAGCACTCTTAGAGGCAAAGTATCAAGAAGGTGGAAAGCTTATTGCGGTGACTGCAGATAGACCAGAAGCATTTGTGGGGACCGGAGCACCTCAAACAATAGTTCAAGAGAATATTTTTTTAGAAAATAAGATAAAGACAATATCATACTCTAAAAATACAAACCTTAAAAATATTCAATACCCAGTTCATATAAATCTTTTTCTTAAAGATCCTAATCCTGTTAAGAAAATTCAAGAAAAATATGAATATGAATCTTTGATCATAATTTCTAGCTTAAAACCTTATGAAAGAGATGAGGTGAAAAGGCATTTAGGAAAATATAAGGGTGCTTTAGTGCTAGAGCCATTATCAAATTTATCACATAAGGATTTTCCAGAGGCATTGGTTATTAAGTATGCAGAGTCATTTATACTTAAAAGTGGTATAAACAGTTTTAAAAAAGTTTATAGAATTGGTGGAGTGCCAGTACTTAAACCATGGCGTAAAGCGCATAAGCATTTAAATGTATTTTTCTGGGATAGATATAAATACGCAGGAACTATTAGAGCAAGAGGAGTTTCTTTAAAAAAGATTTCAGAAGAAATTACTGGTTTTAAAAAGAGTAAAGAATTTAAGAATAAACTTTTAAAGTATAATAAAAGTGTTAAAAATATAATTAAAAAAAATATTTTTTCTGAAGTTTCTATGCTTATAGAGTTAAGTAATGAAATTTTAGTTGGATCTAGAGTTTTTATTGGAAACTCTTTGCCTATTAGGCAGTGGTCTTTTGTTGATTGGTCTAGATTTAAAAATATGGGTCAGCGTGGTGTAAATGGAATAGATGGGAGTTTAGCGCTAGCCTTGGGTTCTTTGGATAAAAAACTTGATAATTGGATTATTCTTGGAGATTTAACAACTTTATATAATTTAAATGATTTACAGGCGTTAAAGTATTTAAGTGGTTATAGTATAAAAATTGTAGTGATAAATAATTCTGGTGCAAGAATATTTGAAAATATTTTTGATGAAAATAAAGAATACTTTATTAATGAACAAGAGCGGTCTTTTAAGAAACTAGCATCTTTTTGGAATCTTGATTATATTAGATACTTAAAAGGTGTTAAGTTGTCAAAACAGTGTTTAATAGAACTTGTGGTTGATCCAGCTAAATCTAATGAATTTTGGTTTGATTTAGATAAGGTTAGATTGTGAAAAAAGCTCTTTACTTGCACGGTTTTTTAGGAACATATCAAGATATGCAGCCATTATATTTAGATGGATATAAATGTGACTCCTTTAATTTAAGAACATTATTATTTAAAAAAGATTATATTAAAGAGCTTTCAAAAAATATTAAAGAATATGATTTTATTGTGGGCTATTCTTTTGGCGGACGTATACTTAAAGAGCTTAAACTTTGTTTTCCTGAAAAATCTAAAACCTGGGTTTTTGTATCATCTAGACACACCCCTTATTCAAAAGCAGAAGCGTTATTAAGAGAATCTTTTAGACAAAAGCTCTTTTTAAAATTAGAGGATAGGGTTAAATTTTTAAATTATTGGAAAAAACTGTCGTTATTTTCTGGGCATCAAATGGATGAGTATCGAGCTAAATATAAACTTGGCTATACACCATGGACAGTTGATGAAATTAAAAAGTATTTAGAGTGTTTTTTTATAAGTTCTCAAGTTAAACCACAAAAATGTGATAAAAGTATTTTTGTACATGGTAAGAGTGATGAAAAATATTTTAAGGAGGGGAAAAAACTTAACAAAATTTTTGATGTTTATTCTTTACCCGGTGGACATAGGTGTTTGTTTGAAAATCCTGATGAGTTTAAAATTTTTTTAAAAAAGGTGCTGTTATGAGGTTTTTTTTAAGTTTAGTAAGCGCAAGTAGATTAAAAACGTTAATTGTTGGAATTTGCCCTGTAATATTAGGAACATGTTTTTCGTTTTATTTTTTAGGCTATTTAGATATGACTTATTCTAGCCTTATTTTAATAGCAGTTGTTTTTATTCAGATTTCAACTAATTTTTTTAACGATGCCATAGATGCGGAAAAAGGTAGAGACACAGGGGCTAGAAAAGGCCCTAAAAGAATGGTTCATAGTGGACAACTTTTGGGTAAAACTTTAAAGTTATGGGCTTTAGGGCTTTTAATCTTAGCTTTTATTATTGGATTAATACTTTTTTGGAAATCAGGATGGTTAGTGCTTTTTATAGGTGTGCCGGCGTTATTTTTAGCTTATTTATATACAGGAACAAAGTACTCATTATCAGCAAATGGTGTTGCTGATTTATTTGTAATTGTATATTTTGGAGTTATTCCAGTTTGGGCAACAAATTATATCATATCAGGGGTTTATTCTTTTTATGCAAGCTTAACAGGGCTTCAATGTGGTCTTTTATGCAATACTTTTCTTTTAGTTAACAATTTACGGGATAAAGAAGAAGACGCTCAAACAGGAAAAAATACATCTGTGGTAAAGTATGGACGTAAGTTTGGAGTAAGGGCATTAGCCTTATGTTTGTTTCTTCCATATGTGATAAATGTTTTGATAATGAATAGTATATTTTTTCGATCAGGTTTTTGGAGTTTTTTAAGTTTACCTTTTGCTATGTATATTTTTATAAAGATTTTTAAAGAAAACCCATCTAAAGCATATAATAAATATTTAAGTTTGCTGGGCCTACATTTAATTTTATTTACCTGGATGTATGTTATGGGAATTTTATCTTCATGAGAATGTGGTTTTCCTTATATGAATTAAAACCTATAAGAGATTTAAGAGGATTAAGTTTTTTGAGTAAAGGGGTGTTGTTAAAATTTGAAGAAGAAAGGTACTCCCTTTACCATCCCATAAATAATCTTGGAGATAGATCATTAAAAGATTTTTTTAAAAATCTATCTTTACAAGATGATTTGTTTAAAAGAGTTAAAGAGGCATCTGTTTCAATAGATGATTTTAAAAAACAAAAAGAAAATAAAATTTCTTGTTACTACTCTGCCCCAAGCTTTGATTTTTTTTTAAAAAACCAAATAAAGATTAAAAATAAAGGATTTAAAACGATTAAAATAAAAGTATCTTCAGTAAATGAAATTAAGGAAAATCTTTGTTTTATTAAAAAAATACCGTTTAAGTTTATATTTGATTTTAATGGTAAAGGTGTTAGAAAAGATTTTATAAATTGCAATAAGGATTTAAAATTTTTTTTCAAAGATCAAGTCATATATGTTGAAGATCCTTGCTTAGAAAAACTTAAACTTTCTTATTTAAAGGTGGCATCTGATTTTAATAAATATGATGGAGAAGAGAATTATATTATAATAAAACCTACAGGATTTAATCACAGCCTTCCAGATTTTAATCCAGAGAATTCAGTAGTTACTAGCTATTTGGACCACCCATTAGGACAGATAATCGCAGCTTTATGGGCTGTAAAGCATAAGATTAAACTTGAATGTGGTTTGTTTTCACATTCATATTATGAGAAAACTGCCTATAGTGAAATTTTAGATGAAATGAAAACTGAAATTAACTTTTTAAAACTTTTACCTTTTTTTAAATTACTTAAAAATGAGCCATGGGTAAAGGTTTAGGGCCCGAACTTCCAATTTTAAGGGGAGAACCCAATTTTATTTATAAGCTTGAGCAAGAGGCCTAGGGCTAGGCCCCTATTATTAAATATGCGTCTTGGGCCTGGGTAGAGATTTTTAGTCTACCTTATTAAACTCATTAACTATGTGTTTTGGGTAGAGGCTTTTATTGCAGAATCAGAATAATTTTTTTTAAAATCCGGACCCTGTAGTCTGTTCAAGCCAGGATTATTTTAGTTTTTTAAGAAAATGAAAGGTTATGGAGCCATGTCCTATGAGTTTTTTATTATAGTTTTTTAAGCTAACTTGTTTAAGTTTTTTTACCTATTTTAACCATCCTTGGTATGTTTAACTAAGTGTTTGTTTTAGGATGAGTGGGCAAAGATTTTTAAGTTGTTGGCCTAGGTTGAGTGCTCATGTGCAACAAGGCTAAACTAAAGGGGCTTTTAAAATATATGGATTTTATGGATTTTAAAGAAAGTATAAATGAAAATAAATTGCATATGCTTTCAGAGAAATCTTTGTTTTATATAAAGGTTGATGAACCTACATACTTGCTAAAAGCATCAGGAGGTACGAGTCAAAAAGCTTATTTACATAGGCTTTCAGATATTAAAGCTGCCACAAAATCTTTTTTTAAAACAATCTCATTAACACAGGATGATCGATGGGGTATTTGTCTTTCAACAAAGCATGTAGCTGGGTTTTCAATTTTAGCTAGATCATATTTTGGTAACTTAAAGGATCCATATTTCTTTACATGGTCAGTGGAGTCAGTATGTTCTAAAATTGTTGAAAATAAATTGTCTGTTTTATCTTTGGTTCCTACACAAATTTTTGATTTAGTTTTTAAAGGAGTAAAGGCGCCTGAAAAATTAAAATATGTTTTTGTAGGGGGCTCTCATATATCAAAGAAACTTTTTCAAAAAGCTCAAGAGCTAGGTTGGCCTGTTGTGGGGTGTTATGGTTTAACAGAAACTTTTGCGCAGATGTCTTATTCAGTTGATGGAGTAAATTTAAAAGCTTTTCCTGGATGGGAGGTGTCTTTAAGTGCTGATGAAGAAATTACTCTTAAGGGTCCTGGCCTTTATTGGGCAAAGCTTAAGGGAAAATCAAAATTGATAATTAGAGATAAAGATATTTTTTATACAGGAGACCAGGGAAAACTTGGTAAGGATAGCTTTCAAATTCTAGGTAAAACTACAGGCAAAGTTAAAATCAAAGGAAGTTATTTTGATTTTAATAAGTTTAAAAAAGATTTTTCTGCAAAACTTTTAGAATCTGGGTTTAGTAATCAACAGCTTTTCCCCCTTGTACTCAAAGAAGAAAGAAATGGTGCAGGGTTATACTTAATTACAACTCAACCCTTATTTAAATTAAAAAAAATATTAAACAGCACCCCTCAGTTTAGAGGTGTTTTTAAAATGAATTTAAATATTTTTTCTGAAATAGGAAAACCTATTAAATCTAAGCTTGAAGATGAGCTTTTAAAGACTGTCGTATCTTTGTAGGTATGGGTATTTTTGTACGGCTGTTAATATTTACAAAACAATGTGTTATATGAGTAAACGCGTGGCATTTTTCATCAGTTCCTATTTCAAAATGAAATGTTACAGAGCTTTCACCTAATTTTTTAATCCAAAGATTTGCAATATAATCATCTCCAAAAACTAAGGGATGGTCATATTGAACAACTGCACCTCTTATGGGAGCTGCGGCAGTGTCTAAAAACCAAGCCTCCCAGGCAATGCCCATATTAGGAAGCTGTTCTTCTAAAAATATATGGTAAATTTGAAGGAAACTTGCAAAAAACATAATGCGTGCAGGGTCGCAAAGGTGAAATGGAATTTTCATGTTTTTAGTTAGCATTTAAACCCTTATTTTAGTTCATTTTAAGGGAGGAATTAGGTGGGGAGCAAGCTTTATTGTAAATCTTAATTTTTAAAAGATCATATATAGGTATTTTTTTTCATATAGACTGTTAGTTGGCATTAACTTAAAGTTTTTTCGCAAGAGCTTAGTTATGAGATTTTAACATATTCTGGGTAAATCTTAATCAAAATAAAGAATTTCATAATCAAACTATATTGACTTAAAAATAAGGTGCTTGTTTAGTGATTTTATGATTTTAGATCAAAATTTAGTGCCTAATGATATTCCGTCTTATTTAAGAAAAATGAAGGAGATGTATGAGGATTTATTCTCAGGGGGCAAAGCTTATAGGGGAGCTTTAGTTTTTTCTATTTCTAAAGAACTAGGTTTACTTAAAGAAAAAGCGGAACTATTATCAACATGTATTGAATATATTCATAATTCGTCCTTATTGCATGATGATTTTGTAGATGATGCAAAGCTTAGAAGAGGAAAAACCGCGGTTTGGAAAAAATATGGTGGAGGATATGCTATTTTAGGTGGCGACTATCTTTTAGCAAAAGTTATTAAAAACTTGTGTGCTCATAATTCTATTAAGCTTATAGCTTATACAAGCAGTGTGATTTTGGCTTTAGTTGAGGGAGAGTGGCTTCAAGATGCTTGTCATAATAGAGGTGATGTGAGTAAAGAGGAGATGTCTTATGTGCATGCTTTAAAAACTTCAGCACTGTTTTCTTGGTGCTTTAAAGCGCCTGCCCTTTTAATGGATGAATCACTGCCTAAAAAAGATTTAGATCAGTTTCAAAGGATAGGGGAGGTCTTAGGAGCACTACTTCAAAGAAGTGATGATCTACTAGACTATAATATTAGGAATGGTGAGGGTAAGGCTTATTTTAAAGATCTTCCTTCAGGGTATTTTAATCTTTTTACGATTCATCTTTTAAAAGATCTTAGCTTAGATGAAAAAATGAAAGCCTTTGATTGTAAGAGTTTACAGGACTTTATTAAAATATTTAATATTAATATGAGTACTGCACTTAAGGGTTTTGACCAAGAAAGTGAAGCTATTTTGGCAGAAGTTATGAATCTAATTGATGAGAATAAGTTTTTTTCAAGAAAATTTAAGCAAGAACTTAAAGAAGCAACATATAAGATTTATTGGAGATCTAAGGTTTGAGTTTAATTTTAGATGCTTCATTAAAAACTTATAAGCATTGCAAAGATTTAGAGAAACAAATTGCAGAATCTAAATATATTCTTAAGGTAGAAAATAAGACGATTTTATCTTATGAAAATAAGGTTTTTCAAATCAGCTCGAGTGCTTTTCCTGGAGTTTATTGTGACTTTTTAAGTGAAAAATTTTTAAAAGAAGTAAGGCAAAGTTTTAGTAGCTCTAAAGGAGTGTACTCTTTTTTAAAGCCTTTGGCTAGAAATGAAAGAATTAAAATCTGTGATTTAACTGTAGGAATGGGGAAAGATTTATTTAAGTTTGTTTTAGCGGGACATCAAGTTGTAGGTTATGAGAGAAACCCTATTTTTTATCACCTTGTTTTAAATGGAATCCAGAGATTTAAAGCTTCTAAGAAATTAGAAGAGTTAAAGAGAGCGTTTAAAATTAAAGAGTTTAAGGTAGATGTAAGGTTTGGTGAGGCTACACCAGAGGTAGAAAAATATGATTTAGCCTATTTTGACCCAATGTTTTTAGATTCTTCTAAGAAAGCAGCGCCTAAAAAAAATATGCAAGCATTAAAAGCTTTAGTAAAACCTTTAGAGCAAAAAAATAAACTTAAAACATTAAAACTATGGAAAAAGCATTCAAAATATTTAGTTTATAAGTGTTCAGGAAGAAAAAAAGACTTTTCAATGACAGTGTTTAAAGAGGTTAAGGGTAAAGGTTTTTCTTATTTAATTCTATGAAGAATGCTAAAGTGATTATTTTATTTAATTTTTTATGGATGTTTATTCCAGTGATCTCAGTGCTTGTGCCCTTTATAATAAGTCTAGGGATTTCAATGACAGATTTTTTTTTACTCCAGTCATTTTTCGGAGCGGTGATTGTAATCATGGAAATTCCTTCAGGATATGTTGCTGATCTTTTTGGAAGAAAAAAGGTGTTAATCTTTGGTGCTTTAACAAGTGGCTTAGGCTTTGTAGTCCTTTATTTTACAACTAAGCTTTGGCACCTTTATATTCATGAGTTTTTAGTAGCGACCTCTATGTCGCTTATAAGTGGTGCTGATTATGCCTTATTTTTTGATTCAATAAAGGATCAAATAAAAACTACAAACAGAAGTGTTCAAGTAAAGTGGACTTCTTATTTTATGGCGGCAAGTTTTGTTGGAGAGGCTTGTGCGGCTTTGCTTAGTAGTATATTGAGTTTTTTTAGTATATCTTATGTAATGCTTGCAACGCTTATTGTGGGGTGGTTTCCATTTGTTATCTCTTTTTTTCTTAAAGAGGTTAAAGTTAATAAAATGAACAAAAAAAAACATAAAGAAAATTTTAAATTGGTGTTTAAGTGTTTATTTATGGATTCAGTTTTTTTAAGACGGTTGATTCTAAATTTTGTTATTTGGTCACTGTCTACAATGTGTGTAGTATGGCTTATTCAAAAGTATTGGGAAGAAAATCACCTGCCTCTTATGTGGTTTGGTCTTTTATGGGCGGCCTATTCGGTTATAGGGGCTTTATCAAATCACTATTCTTATGAACTTGAAAATAGGTTTGGTTCAAAAGTAATATTAATGGTTTGTGCACTGTTGGTCTCGTGTGCTTACCTTATGGTTCCTCATGTAGGCTTTATTTTTGGAATTATAACGCTGTCTCTTTTTTATATTTCTAGAGGTATTTTTCAGCCATTGTTTAAAGAAGGTTTAAACCATAGACTTAGGGAGGAGTTTAGGGCTACAGCAAACTCAATTTATTCATTGATTTTTAGACTAGCATTTGTAGTTATAGGACCGTTTTTAGGTTTATATGTAGATAAATTTGAATTAATGGGATTGTTTACAGTTTTAGGGGTTGTGTTTTTAAGTTTTATAGTTGTCTTTCTTCTGCCTTTTTTAAATATGAAAGAGAACAAGATTTAAGGGAAACTTGGCTTTTTTAATAAGAAAGAATTTACAAAAATAAGTATTTTATTGTTTGTATGGTTAAGGGCTTAAGTTTAAAAGGTAGCGTACTTATAATATTTAAAAGGAAAGATGAAAAACTAAGGAGCATTCATGACATCATCTAACTTGTAGGGCTTAATAATTGATTTTATTTTTTTAAAGTGAAGTTTGTTAAACAGGTAGTGTGTATGGAATTAAAGTTAAAAAAAAATATCAATGTTGTACTTATAGAGCCAGAAATCCCTAATAATACAGGAAATATAGGACGAACTTGTGTGGCTTTAGAGGCAAGGCTGCATTTAGTGGGCCCCTTAGGATTTGATTTGCATGAGAAGAAGGTGCGTAGAGCTGGACTAGACTATTGGCCATATTTAAAACTACAGTATTACACCTGTGAGGAGGAGTTTTTTTCTAAGCTTCCTAAAGAAGATAAGAAAGCTTTTTTTTCTACGAAAGCTAAACGTTATTACTATGATTGTGATTTTTCTCATAGAACTCAGAATGTGTGGTTGATTTTTGGTAAAGAAACTAAAGGATTAAGTGTGCAAGTTTTAAAGCGGTATCCAAACGATTTGTATAAAATTCCTATGCCGGGGCAGACAAGAAGTCTAAATTTGGCCAACTCTGTAGCAGTTGGTCTCTATGAGGCCTTTCGTCAAATCAAATCCTAGCACTTTAGTAAATTTGGGTTTAAAGTACTTTTATGAAATTAATAACTAAAATATTTGGAACCCAGCATGATCGTGAGATGAAGAGACTTCGTCCACAGATTAATAGAATAAATGAGCTTGAGTCAAAATTTGAAAAACTACCAGATCAAGAGATTCAAAGGCAAACTCAACTTTTTAAAGAGCGACTTAGTAAAGGTGATGCTATAGATCAGCTTTTACCAGAAGCCTTTGCCGTATGTCGAGAGGCTGCAAAACGTGTTATGGGTATGCGTCATTATGATGTGCAGTTAATTGGTGGCTTAATTTTAAACCGAGGCTCAATTGCTGAGATGAGAACGGGTGAGGGTAAAACCTTAATGGCAACACTCCCTATGTTCTTAAACGCCTTAACAGGCAAGGGTGCTCACGTTGTTACTGTGAATGACTATCTTGCTACTCGTGATGCTGAATGGATGGGGCAAATTTATAACTGGTTGGGTTTAAGTGTTGGAACAGTTGTTCATGACCTAGATGATGAACAGAGAAAAAAAAACTATGAAGCCGATATCACTTATGGAACGAATAATGAGTTTGGATTTGATTATTTAAGAGATAATATGAAATTTGATCCTGCAAGTTTTGTTCAAAGAGAGCTAAATTATGCTATAATTGATGAGTGTGATTCAATTTTAATTGATGAGGCTAGAACACCATTGATTATTTCAGGGTCGGCAGAAGATTCTGTAGAAATTTATAAAGAAATTAATAAAATTGTTCCTCATTTAAAAAGAGATGCTCATTTTATAATGGAGGAAAAATCAAAAACAGTTTCGATTACTGATGAGGGAAACACTGCAGTTGAAAAATTTTTAGGTGTGGAAAATGTTTATGATATTCAACATATTGGAAAACTCCACTATATTTACCAAGCTTTAAAAGCTCATTATCTATTTAAAAAAGATGTGGATTATATGATTGTTAAAGATGAAATTGTTATTATTGACGAGTTCACTGGAAGACTCATGGCAGGAAGGCGCTGGAGTGATGGTTTGCACCAAGCTGTTGAAGCAAAAGAAGGTGTTCAAATTAGAAAAGAAAATCAGACACTAGCAACGGTTACTTTTCAGAATTATTTTAGAATGTATAATAAACTTTCTGGAATGACGGGAACGGCAGAAACTGAAGCTGTGGAGTTTCAAAAGATTTATGATCTTGATGTGGTGGTGATTCCTACAAATAAACCAATTACTAGAAAAGATTATAATGATATTATTTATCAAACTGAGAATGCAAAATTTAAGGCCATTGCAAAAGATGTAAAACAAAGATCAAAGGCAGGACAGCCAACCTTAATTGGTACGGTAAGTATTCAAAGGTCTGAAAAATTAAGTGCTCTACTTAATCGTGAAGGTGTTAAGCACAATGTTTTAAATGCTAAGCAACATGAAAAAGAAGCTGAGTATGTGGCGCAAGCAGGAGCAAAAGGATCGATCACAATAGCTACAAACATGGCTGGTCGAGGCACCGATATTATGCTTGGTGGAAACCCTGAGTTCTTAGCAAAAAAAGAAACTAGTCAAGTTCAGGGAGAGGTCTATGAGAAAACTCTTTTTAAGTATGAAAAAATATGCGCTGTTGAAAAACAAGAAGTTATTAAACTTGGAGGGCTTTATATTATTGGAACAGAGAGGCATGAAGCTCGTCGAGTAGATAATCAGCTAAGAGGTCGATCTGGAAGGCAGGGTGATCCAGGAGAATCTAGATTCTACCTTTCCTTAGAAGATGATTTAATGAGAATTTTTAATGGTGAAAGAATGAAAAGTATCATGAAAACTCTTAAAGTTGATGAGGATGAACCTTTAGAGGCTAGAATGGTTTCAAAAGCTATTGAAAATTCTCAAAAAAAGGTTGAAGGCCATAACTTTGATATAAGAAAACATCTTCTAGATTTTGATGATGTGATGAATCAGCAAAGAGGAATGATTTATAAGCTTCGACGTGAGGTTCTTGAATATATTGATGTGGACCGTAAGGTTTTAGATATGATGGGGGATAGAACATCTGAAATTCTAGATTTGTATGTTCCTGATGAGGTTAAAAAAGAAACTTGGGATATTCAGGCCCTTAAAACAGCTTTGGTTAAGCAATTTGGTTTTGAATTAAGCCTTTTAGAGGATATGAGTTTTAATCAAATTACTGATCTAGTGAGTAAGTCTGTAAAGACAAGTTACGATGATCAAAAAAGTAAATTAGGTGATTTATTTCCAAGAATTCAAAAAATTATATTTCTTCAAACAATTGATATTCAATGGAAAGATCATTTAAAAACTGTGGATCAATTAAAAGAAGGCATTAATTTAAGGGCCTTTGCTCAAAAAGATCCTTTAGTCGAATATAAAAAAGAAGCCTTTAAAGCCTTTGAAATAATGAATCAACAAATTCAAGCAGAAATCATTGAAAAACTTTTTAAAGTTAGTGTAGTTGCTCCAGATGCTGTTGATCAGATGCAAATGACAAAAGTGGGTGATTATGATTATGAAGGTCCTGAAAATAGTGAAAGCTTTACTCAAGGGACTCCTTCAGGCTTAATTCATGGAGTATTAGATAAAAATATTATGGAATCTGGGGCTAATCATAGGGCTAGAGGAAATGATAAACAGAGTTTGTCTAGATCTCAACGTAGGAAAATAGAAAAGCAAAGTAGATCAAAAGGAAAAATTAAAATTTAATGCCACAATGTCCACAGTGTAATATAGAGCTAGAAGATGATTTTGGAATCGTAGATTGTAAGTCATGTGGTGCAGTCTGCTCTGTTGATCTTAACGGTGACATTCAAGTTCAGGATGCACAAATTAAAGAAGGTACTAAACCATATGAAGATTTTAACGTGACGACTACAGAAGAAGAGTTTAAAGATGAGGCTGAACTTTTAAAAGAAAATCAATCTATAGAAGAAGAGTTTAAAGATGAGGCTGAACTTTTAAAAGAAAATCAATCTATTTTTGATGAGGAAGATACGGGTGAAGATTTAAAAAACCTCGTATCTGAAGAAATAAAATTTGATGCTAAAGAGCCAGCTTTAATGAAGGGGGATAATTTTTTAAAAGATTTAGAATTTTTTATAGAAGAAAGCACTTTTAAAGAGCTTGAGCATGTTTATTATGATTTAAATATTTTTGAGATTAAAGATTGGGAGATGTTAATTCAAACGTTAGCTGATGAACGTTTGGAAATAACACAAGAGGGTTTAGGTGAACTTAAAAAAGATGATCTAGATTTGGTAGTTCCTCAATTGACCTTTTTAAGGCTTTCAGTGGTGTATAAAAAACTTTTGCCTCTTGGTGTTAAAATGTCGTGGGCTTTAAGTGAGGAGCAACAGCCTAGAACCCAAGAAGATGGAGAGCAAGACTATGGTGGGAATGATCTAGGGGAGTAAAACTCAGTGAGTTCTTTTTGCGTAAAAGAGCGCTCAAACTTTGTGTTTATTAAAACACCTTCATTAAAAACTAGGATGTGTTTATAGGTAATTCGACCTTGTGATTTATTAAAGGTTTTTTTTGAGGTTTCATAGACCCAGTGATCTTGGCCTTTTGTGCGGTATTTTTCCTGAGGCTCATTAAAGCGTTTTAAGACATCTCTTTTAGTCATTCCAATTGATGCATTAAAGATTCTGTTATGAAATGACGTGCATCTAAAATTTGCAAAAACAATAAGCAAAAGCACAATTAAACTGATACTGGCTTTCAATACAGAAATTATATTTTTATAAATTGCTGTAAAAGGTTTTAAAAAGTTAAACATATGTAAAAACCACACTACTTTAAAAAATTGCATATTGCAGCTTTAAGGTGTAACTAACTTACTAGTGTAAAATTAATACATAGTTATTGACTATCTTTGTTCACCAACTTTAAAAGGTTCATTATGAGCTCTAAAAACGATCATTATAACAAATCTGGTATGATTATTTTTCTACTTTCTATGACAGGGTCTGTGTTTTTCTTTATATATGTGGCGTTTATTCACCCAGGAGTTACAGGAATTGATAAAGTCATTGAGCCATTACAGGAGCCAGAAGTTTTATCCAGGGCAAAAATTAAGGCTGTTGACCCAGAAACTATTAAAAACCCATGGGTTTTTCAGCCTGGCTTAGTGGCAGCGGGGGCTCAAATTTATGCTTCAACGTGTGCTAGCTGCCACGGTAAGAAAGGTATGGGCGATGGTGTGGCTGCAATTCCAGGTGTTACTAGAAATCTAGTAATAGGGGATTGGAAAGTTGGAAAAGGAAGTTCTCAAGATTTATTTAAAGTTCTTCAAAAGGGCATTTCTGGGACAACGATGGCTTCTTTTAAAGACACTGTTTCAAAGAATAAAAGATGGGCACTTGTTCATTTTATAAGATCAATTACAAGGAACAAAGCTGATGATGATCCTGCAGTTTTGGAGACTTTTGCTAAAACTGCTGAGTAATGACTACAGTTATTCAAGTATTAATTTTTATAGTCTGGAGTTTTTTAAGTTGGGGTGTTGATCCAACTCAAACAGCTTTAACGCCTAAAGAGTTTGAGCGTGTGGGAATTGATCAAAGTGTTTTAGGCTCACAACTGTCTACAAATTTAGAATTTGTAGATGAAAAGGGCAACCGTAAACAGCTTAAAAGTTTTTTTCTACAAGGTAAGCCGTCTTTAATATCAATTGTTTATTATAACTGCCCTGGCTTGTGTGGTCTTCATATGAACGGGGCGGCTACATTATTTAAAGAGTTCTCTTTAAAAGCTGGTAAAGATTTTAATTGGATTACTATTACAATGGATGCAACAGAAACTCATGATTTAGCTTTAAAAAAGAAACTTAGCTATATTAATCAGTTTAAAGTTAAAGGAGCTAGTGCGGGTTGGAAATTTCTTACTTCTGATGAGGAAAATATTAAAAAGATCACTAAAGAAATGGGGTTTTCTTTTAAATGGGATGAAAAGACAAAGCAGTTTGCACATTCTGCTGCATTTTACGTCATAACTTCAAAGGGAGAAATTTCTCAAATTATTCCCGGCATCGGGTTTGATGAGCAAACTGTTAGGTTATCTTTAGTTCAAGCTGCTGGAGGCTCCATTGGCACTGTAATAGATCAGATCCTATTATTTTGCTATCAGTTTGATCCAACTAAAAATAAGTACGGGCTGTATGCATTTAATCTTATGCGTATAGCTGGTGCTTTGACAGTTTTAGTTTTAGGTATCATTTTAATTCCTTTGTGGAAGAAGGAAAGTTCTAGGGGTGGCAACACATGAAAAAGCTTTTATTAATGGTAGTGTCAGTAGTTACTAGTGCACAAGTATTTGCAACAGGACAAATGCCACTCCAGGCTAATAAATATGCTACAAAAGTAGATAGTTTATATAATTTCTTATTAATTGTAAGCTTAATTTCTTGTATTCTTGTAATTGGTGGAATGATTTTTTTTGTTGTTAAATACAAGAGAAAAACTGCTGATGATGATACCCCTTATATTTCACACAATAGCACTTTAGAGTTTTTATGGAGTTTTATTCCATTTTTAATTTTTTTATTTGTATTTGTCTGGGGGTGGAAGCTTTTTCATGAGACAAAAACATATCCTAAAAATGCTTTTGAAATTCATGTTTTTGGGCGTCAGTGGAGTTGGGATTTTCAGTATAAAAGTGGGAAAATGACAACAAATGAGTTTGTGGTTCCTATTGGTAAACCTATTAAGCTTATTCTAACATCAACTGACGTTCTTCACTCATTTTTTATTCCTTCCATGAGAATCAAGCAAGACGTGGTTCCAGGAATGTATTTAGCAATGTGGTTTCAGGCAGATAAGGAAGGTGAATTCCAAATTTTTTGTACTGAATACTGTGGTAAAAACCATTCTAGAATGCATGCAAAACTTAAAGTTGTTTCACAAATTGAGTTTGAAGAATGGTTAGCTAACGATCCAATGAAGAAATACGAAGGAATGGGGCTTGTTCAAAGAGGTAAGATGGTTGCTAAAGAGAAAGCTTGTACTGTATGCCACAGTTTTATAGAAGATAAGGTTTTAGTGGGTCCATCTTTAAAAGGTGCTTTTGGGCAGATTAGGGAATTAACAGATGGTTCAAAGGTTAAATTTGATGAGGCTTATATTATTGAAAGTATTAAAAAGCCTCAGGATAAGAAACCTGTAGGTTTTAAAAATGGGGTTATGTCCTTAGTTCCTATAAGTGATCAAGAAATTTCTTGGATCATTGAATATATAAAATCAAACAAGTAAAGGAGAGCTTTAGATGCCTCAACTGGGCCAAAATTATTTAAATCATGAAAAAGGCTTATGGTCTTGGTTAACTACTTTAGATCATAAAAAGATTGGGATTATGTACATGATTGCAGTGTTTATTTTCTTTTTTATTGGCGGAGTTTTTGCAATGCTTATTAGGCTTGAACTTTTTAATGCAGACCCATTATTTCAAGCACAAACATATAATCAGATGATGACATATCATGGGGCGATTATGACCTTTATGGTTATTATTCCAGGGATTCCTGCATTTATTGGGAATTTTATTCTTCCACTTTTAATTGGTGCAAAAGATGTAGCCTTTCCAAGAGTTAATTTGATGAGTTGGTACTGCTTAATAGTGGGTGCTGCAATTTCTTTTGCAACATTATTTTTTACAGGAATTGATACAGGCTGGACTTTTTATACTCCCTACTCCATTCAAACAAGTGGGACTGTTTTAATGGTTTTAGGAGCTTTTGTAATGGGATTTTCGTCTATTCTTACAGGGCTTAATTTTATTGTAACGGTTCACAAGCTAAGAGCTCCAGGAATGGATTTTTTTAAGATGCCTTTAATGGTCTGGGCTTTATACTCAACTGCTATTATTCAGGTATTGGCAACTCCAGTACTAGCAATTACACTTTTTTTACTAGCTTGTGAGAGTATTTTTGGAGTAGGTATATTTGATCCAGCTCTTGGAGGTGATCCTGTATTGTTTCAACACTTTTTTTGGTTTTATTCTCACCCAGCTGTTTACATTATGATTTTACCAGCAATGGGTATTATTTCAGAAATTATCACCACTTTTTCAAAAAAGACAATTTTTGGTTATAAGGCTATTGCTTTTTCAAGTCTTGGTATTGCTGCTGTAAGTTTCTTTGTTTGGGGTCACCATATGTTTGTTAGTGGGCAATCTCAACTTGCAGGTGTTGTATTCTCATTTATTACAATGTTAGTGGGTGTTCCTACGGCAATTAAAACATTTAACTGGGTTGCTACAATGTATAAGGGATCAATTCAATTAAGAAGCCCGATGCTTTTTGCTTTAGGCTTTTTGTTTCTTTTTACGATTGGTGGTGTTACAGGAATTATGTTGGCCGTTTTAGCTGTTGATGTTCATTTTCATGATACGTATTTTGTTGTTGCTCATTTTCACTATGTAATGGTTGGTGGAACATTAATGGCAATTATGGGTGGGGTTTATTATTGGCTTCCAAAAATGTTTGGGAAAATGTATAATGAGTTTGGTGCACAGATTTCGTTTTTATTTATTTTTTTGGGTTTTAATATCACATTTTTCCCACAGTTTATTTTAGGCTCTCAGGGTATGCCAAGAAGATATCATGAGTACCTTGCCGCATTTGAATCTTTAAATAGGATTTCAAGCATAGGTGCATGGACAATTGGTGTGGGTTTTTTAGTAGGCCTTATAGTTATCTTACAGTGTATTTTAAAAGGGGAGAAGGCACCAAAAAATCCATGGGGTGGTAAGACTCTTGAATGGGAGGCTGAATCTCCGCCCATTCATGAAAACTTTGAAAAGCAACCAGTGGTCAACGCCGGCCCTTATGAGTATGGAAGGTAATTAGTATATGTCTAAACATCATCATGCACATCATTTTAATAGCGCAGAACATGAGTTTGAATCTAGTAAGTTTGGTGTTTGGATTTTTTTATGTACAGAAATACTTATGTTTGGTGGCTTGTTTGTTGGTTATATTCTTTACTCAAGTAAATACCCTGAAGTATTTAAAGCTGGGTCTAAGTTTTTAGATTGGAGGCTTGGAGCTGTTAATACAATCGTTCTTTTATTAAGTTCATTCACAATTGCAGTTTCTATTAGAAACCTTCAGTTAGGTCAGAAACAAGCAGCCATGAGAAATATGATTATTACATTAGTTTGTGGCTTAGTCTTTATGGGAATTAAAGGCTATGAATATCAACATAAATTTCATTTAGGCTTGTACCCAGGCAAGTATTTTAACTATAATCTAGATCATGATACACAGAGTTTAACTGATGTAGTTTCCGGTGAGCATAGTGGAACTGTTTACATGGATAAACTTCCAGAAAATATTGGAATGTACTTTGCCTTTTATTTTATTATGACGGGGATTCATGGAACTCATGTTTTAATCGGTATGGCCTTGATTTTGTGGTGCCTTCTTAGAGCTAGAAAAGATGAGTTTGGACCAGAGTACTATACACCTGTAGAAGGTTCAGCACTCTTTTGGCATTTGGTTGATTTAGTTTGGATTTATTTGTTCCCGTTACTTTATTTAATATAGAGTTAAGAAATAGAGGAGTTTTATATGGCTATAGGCGGACATCAAGTTTTACCAATGAAGCTTTACATTAACGTATTTATAGTGCTGTTGATTTTTACTGCAATTACAGTTTTGGTGGCACAATTTGATTTTGGCATAATGAATGGTGTTGTTGCTATGGCTGTAGCAAGTGTAAAAGCAGTTTTAGTTGCTTTGTATTTTATGCATTTAAAATATGATGATAAAAGTAACGCTGTTTGTTTGATCGGTGCATTCTTTTTTTTAATTGTAATGTTTATATTCATTGCTCTTGATGTTGGATCTAGAGCTGTTCATGTAAATACCTTGTAGATGGAGACGGTCTGCTTTATAAAATAATGAATACAATTATATTACTTTGTAAATCATATCAATCTTTGACTAAGTCAGGGATTGTTTTGTTTGTCTTAGTAGTCGGTCTTTGTGGCTATATCATGGGCATGCCTGTAGGAAGGGGTGCTGACTTTAATTTCTTACTTACTTTTATTTTTGGTCTTTATACTTTAAGCTCTGGAAGCTTAGCTTTAAATCAGGCTCAAGAAATTAATTTAGATAAGAAGATGGATCGAACTCAAAATAGACCTATAGTTTCAGGTGTTTTTTCTAGAACACAGGGTTTTTTAATCTCAGTACTACTTATATTAATAGGACTGTCTTTTTTGGCGTTGGTAAATATTAGGTCAGCATTTGCAGGGCTTTTAACAGTATTTCTTTATAATGTGGTATATACATATTTTTGGAAAAAAAAATGGGCATTTGCAGCTGTGCCAGGCGCCATTCCAGGTGCATTTCCTCCGGTGATTGGGTATTTAGCGCATGAAGGTGCGAGTTGGAATGACCCACAATTGTTTTATCTTTTTGTATTGTTATTTTTGTGGCAAATGCCACATTTTTGGATTTTAGCGATTAAATTTAAAGATGATTATAGTAAGGCTGGTGTGCCAGTTCTTCCTTTAAAAGTTGGAAATGAAAATACAAAATTTTATATGGGAATGTATTTGTTTTGTTATTTAGGTTTGGCTTTTATGGCACCCTTGTTCGTTTTTTCAGGTGTGATTTCAACCATAGCTATTTGGAGTTTTGTCTTGTTAGTACTCGTAACGTTTATTCGTTATATAAAAAAAGAAGAAAAATGGCTTCTCTTTTTTTTAACATTAAATTTTTCAATATTAGTATTTAGTTTGGTTCCTGCAATAAGTATAATGAAATATTACCTTTAGGGTTTAATGAGTAGGATACTTTTTAACTATATTAGTTAAGAGTTTTTATAGTTTATGTTATCGTTTATGCGGTTTTAATTGTATTTTCTCAATTTGAAAAAGAAACTAAAGTATTTAATTATTATAAGTTTAAATTTTTTTCTTCTAAGATTTTTAAATATAATCAAGAGCTAATGAGCCAATCAGCTTGAATATTATGATTTTGGTACTAGATTTTTGACTTAAAATAATTCATTTCAATCTTGCAATGTAAACGCCCTAAAACAGACCCCCTATGAATTCTTGTGTAGAAAGTTTATAAGAGGCCTCCTTAAACAGAAGGCGTGTAATGTTAAAAAAGAACTTAGCTACAACAAAAAAAGATCAATTTTGGATAGGTCATGTTAAAAAAGCACAAGCCTTTAAAGGCAGCAATCTAGAGTACTGTAAATTAAACAATTATTTTGAATTCTTTGTTATAGTGTTTATGTTTTCTTTTCTCTGACATTTTCTCATCCCTTTCAGCCTCTTTTAGGGCTACATAGGAGCTTCTAATCTGTCTACTTTTTTGGGGAAGTCCAAGGTGCTGAAGCCTCGTCAATACTCTATTCACTTTTAGTGACCATAAAGTTGAATAAAAAAGACCCCAAAAGACTGGAAGGCTCTAGCAGATTTAATTTTGCATTCATAGAGGGGCAGTTTAGGCTAACTTTTACCCACAAATAGGTCTAGGTTTTATAATTTTAAAATCAAAATAATATTAAACTCCAAATTGATTTTAAGAATTGGAGTTTTTGTGAATATTAAAAATGAATTTAAAAATGCTCAACTTGGTGATAAACGACTTAACCACAGACTTGAATACCTTGCTGAGGCTTTGAGTAAAAATAATGGTGCCCTCGGTTTTTGGATAGTTGGGACCTGAGAGAAAAATTAATTATTTAAAATTCAGTTTAACTTTTGAAATCCACTTTATTTAAACAATATCAGGGGCTTAAAAAGGAAAACATATGAAAAACAATAACCTCAATAAAACTTATAATGAAAACTTTAAACTCAACGCTGTGAAAAAATTACTCGCTGACAAAAAAGGACTCACTTACACCGCTAGTAAACTTAACATTGCCTCTTTAACCCTCTATGGATGGAAGAAAAAATATGCTAATTTAAATTCTATGACCCACAGCAACAGCAATAAAAAACTCTCTCTTGAAGACAAACTTAACTTTATTAAAAAAACTCAATCTTTAAATGAAAACGAACTTGGAAAATTTCTTAGAGAAAATGGACTTAACTCTTCAGACCTTATTAATTTTGAAAAAGAATTACTTGGACAAAATCCTGTTGGAAGACCTTCACTTGATCCTGAAATTAAAACTTTAAGGAAAGATAAAATAAACTTAGAAAGATCTTTAAATCGAGCTGAAAAAGCTCTAGCTGAACAGTCTGCTAGAATCATCTTGTTAAAAAAAAGCCACGAGATCTGGGGGGTCAAAGAGGACGAAGATTAAGTCCTGATGACAAAGAAGTTTGTCTTGAATTAATTAACACCTCTTCTAAAAATGGCTGTAGACTTAAACTTGCCTGCAGCGATTTAGAAATTGATATTAAAACTTTCAACCGCTGGAAGCTTTCTTTAACTGATAAAAGAAAAGGACCCTTATCGCCTCCAAAAAATAAATTAAGTGATAAAGAAAAAGATGAGATCATTAACACCTGTACTTTAAAAAAGTATGTTGATGACTCTCCTCATGTGATAGTTTCAAAACTTGCAGATGATGGAGTTTATTTAGCAAGTGAATCAAGTTTTTATAAAGTTTTAAAAGAGAATAAACTTTTAGTTCATAGAGGAAGAACAAAACCAAAAACTAAACAAAAGCCAAAAGGAATGACTGCAACGGAAGTGAATCAAGTTTATTCTTGGGATATTACTTATTTAAAAACTTCGGTGCGGGGTCGGTTTTATTATTTATATATGTTTATGGATGTGTTTAGTAGAAAGATTGTAGGTTATAAAGTACACGTTAGAGAAAGTATGGATTTATCATCAGAGTTAATTAAAGAGATTTGTGAGAGAGAAAAAATAAAAAGAGATGAGTTAGTATTACATTCAGATAATGGCGGCTCAATGAAGGGAGCAACGATGCTAGCAACACTTGATTGGTTGGGAGTTTCAAGTTCATTTAGTAGGCCGAGTGTAAGTAATGACAATGCCTATTCAGAAAGTTTATTTAAGACGTTAAAGTATGTGCCGGATTATCCAGAGTTTTTTAAAAGCATAGGTGATGCAAGAGACTGGGTTGATAATTTTGTTAATTGGTACAATGAAGAGCATCGTCACAGTGGAATAAAGTTTGTGACGCCATCAGAGCGCCATTTAGGAAAAGATAAAGAGATATTAGAAAAGCGTAAGGAAGTTTATGAAGCAGCAAGAAGGTTAAAGCCAGAGCGCTGGAGTGGCAGAGGAATTAGGAATTGGGAGCGAGAGAATGTGGTGTATTTAAATTGTTTGCCAAGTGAAAAAGTAGTTGTATGAAGAATGTGGTTTAACTGAATTAAATTTCCCTTCAGGTCCCAACTATCCAAAAATCGGGGGCCAACAAGTTCTGTGGAGGGCGATGATAAAATTTAATGATATTAAAACAGGTAATAACTTATGATTTGTGGGTAAAAGTCAGCAGTTTAGGGCGCTTACAGATATAATCGTAAACCTGCCACAATTTGGATATCATCTCTTTTTTGATAGTGAATACGAAAGTCCCACCACTTGCTTGAACCTAGGCGAGCCTTCAGAGTCCAAATATCAAAACCAGAATGCATCCCATTAATGAATTTTTCATATTGGTAACTAGCAGAGAGTTTGAAATTTTTGAGTATTTCAATATAAAGACCTGCCTCTGGTAATAAATAAAGAGTCCCCTGATTGTTTCTATTACTTTGTATTCCCACTTTAAGTAAGCCATAGGCTTGTGAGCCTTCCCACAGAAAAAAAGACGACCCGGATCCTCCTTCAGAAAATGCTACCAAACACTCCTCACAGGACTGACTCTGCGAACGCAAACCCAAACGCACCTTCCATGATAGGCTTTTAATCTCAGGGAGGCTAATTCTGGAGCTATTAATGGTGCTTATCCTAAATATATCCCCCGATTTTTGGATAGTTGGGACCTGAGAGAAAAATTAATTATTTAAAATTCAGTTTAACTTTTGAAATCCACTTTATTTAAACAATATCAGGGGCTTAAAAAGGAAAACATATGAAAAACAATAACCTCAATAAAACTTATAATGAAAACTTTAAACTCAACGCTGTGAAAAAATTACTCGCTGACAAAAAAGGACTCACTTACACCGCTAGTAAACTTAACATTGCCTCTTTAACCCTCTATGGATGGAAGAAAAAATATGCTAATTTAAATTCTATGACCCACAGCAACAGCAATAAAAAACTCTCTCTTGAAGACAAACTTAACTTTATTAAAAAAACTCAATCTTTAAATGAAAACGAACTTGGAAAATTTCTTAGAGAAAATGGACTTAACTCTTCAGACCTTATTAATTTTGAAAAAGAATTACTTGGACAAAATCCTGTTGGAAGACCTTCACTTGATCCTGAAATTAAAACTTTAAGGAAAGATAAAATAAACTTAGAAAGATCTTTAAATCGAGCTGAAAAAGCTCTAGCTGAACAGTCTGCTAGAATCATCTTGTTAAAAAAAAGCCACGAGATCTGGGGGGTCAAAGAGGACGAAGATTAAGTCCTGATGACAAAGAAGTTTGTCTTGAATTAATTAACACCTCTTCTAAAAATGGCTGTAGACTTAAACTTGCCTGCAGCGATTTAGAAATTGATATTAAAACTTTCAACCGCTGGAAACTTTCTTTAACTGATAAAAGAAAAGGACCCTTATCGCCTCCAAAAAATAAATTAAGTGATAAAGAAAAAGATGAGATCATTAACACCTGTACTTTAAAAAAGTATGTTGATGACTCTCCTCATGTGATAGTTTCAAAACTTGCAGATGATGGAGTTTATTTAGCAAGTGAATCAAGTTTTTATAAAGTTTTAAAAGAGAATAAACTTTTAGTTCATAGAGGAAGAACAAAACCAAAAACTAAACAAAAGCCAAAAGGAATGACTGCAACGGAAGTGAATCAAGTTTATTCTTGGGATATTACTTATTTAAAAACTTTGGTGCGGGGTCGGTTTTATTATTTATATATGTTTATGGATGTGTTTAGTAGAAAGATTGTAGGTTATAAAGTACACGTTAGAGAAAGTATGGATTTATCATCAGAGTTAATTAAAGAGATTTGTGAGAGAGAAAAAATAAAAAGAGATGAGCTAGTATTACATTCAGATAATGGCGGCTCAATGAAGGGAGCAACGATGCTAGCAACACTTGATTGGTTGGGAGTTTCAAGTTCATTTAGTAGGCCGAGTGTAAGTAATGACAATGCCTATTCAGAAAGTTTATTTAAGACGTTAAAGTATGTGCCGGATTATCCAGAGTTTTTTAAAAGCATAGGTGATGCAAGAGACTGGGTTGATAATTTTGTTAATTGGTACAATGAAGAGCATCGTCACAGTGGAATAAAGTTTGTGACGCCATCAGAGCGCCATTTAGGAAAAGATAAAGAGATATTAGAAAAGCGTAAGGAAGTTTATGAAGCAGCAAGAAGGTTAAAGCCAGAGCGCTGGAGTGGCAGAGGAATTAGGAATTGGGAGCGAGAGAATGTGGTGTATTTAAATTGTTTGCCAAGTGAAAAAGTAGTTGTTATGAAGAATGTGGTTTAACTGAATTAAATTTCCCTTCAGGTCCCAACTATCCAAAAATTTTCCGATATCTAGACTACGAACCTTTATCTCAGACTTTCGGTGCCTCAATCGAGTTTTAAAAACTTCCAAGCTTGTATTATTGGGCCGAGCAATCGATGGGTTCAGCTCGTCATATAGAGCCGGGCGAATGATAAGCTCCTGGAAGTTTCCAAAAAAACTGCTATACCCCTGCGATAAACCTACACCAAAAGAGTTGACAGAACGATGAGGGCCTAAACTCTTTTGATAAGAGGTCTTTTGAAATCCAGACTCACCATTAACCTTAAAACGAGCACGGATCATAGAGAGCCTTTTACTCTCTATCTTTTTACTACTTTTGCCTTTTAGCTTCTGAAATATATAATAGCTAATGAGGGTCTCTGTAATCTTAGCTTGGCTATTCGAAGAGCTTTCTTTAAAAGCAGAGCTCTTAATATGACTACCATCCTCAATAATAGACTTCACTACATCTCTTTCTCTACCTTCTAACGATAAATACATCCTTGATAGACGAGTATATCGAGATGGTATAATCCGAATTGATGAAACCATTGGTTGACCATCTATGCGCTTGCCCTTCGCTAGGTTGTCAAAAAGATCAATTGGTATCGCATAAAGTCGGTTCTTAAAAAGTAAAGGTTTTTTGAAAACATTTTCTAGGAGTTCCGTCATTCTGAACGCACAATTATCAACTAAGAAATAGTACGGATGATTTTTCCCCAAAAGCTCCCAGGTTATATCTATAATTAATTGCACTTCTCTTTTATCGAGATTTAAGCGATACTCCCATAAATCTCTCATCTCAATTTCAGAATAATTGTGATTATGATAAAAGAAATCATGGCGTGTAAACGAAGCTGTGTATCCGCCAAATAATCCCTTTAGCACATAGAGTATAGGGTTTTCACCTCCAGGAGTCATTGCTCCATAGTTTAATGAAGCATCCATGAACTCTAACTTGTCATCTTTTCGGTTAAACTTAAGTAGAGGGTGCCCAAAGAAAGAGGCTGGATTGCCAAAGTAACCTGTAGCAAAATAGATTGATATCGATTCTATTTGACCTTGAGCATTCCATCTTTGATATTCTGAGCATTGCTTAAGTTTTTCATCTAGATTTTTAAGCTGAATATTCTCTCGTAACCACCTATATCGGGCCGGAAAACGGCAAAGAGCGTGTATATTGGGGTTTGTGTTCTCAAAGAAGCCTTCCATAGCAGCTACTGTGGCTACTAACTCTGCTAACGGATTGTGGCGACCACTAGGTGAAAGAAAAAAATCCTTATCACTTATAGCGCTACCTTCTCGCCCTAAGCCAAATAATGAACGCTCATATCGTAACAAGTCTTTCCATTCTTTACTATTTGCCAACTTTTTCTGAACTGAAGTTATAAAGAGTGAGTGTGTTTTGGAAAACGCTATACTCAAGAAGATGAGGTATAACAAAGGAACTATCCATAGCCCCTTATATCGCAATATACTTGCCATTAAAAATATCTTAAATTTAGATCAAGTTACATTTGCCTATTTGAGCATGTGAGACTGCTGAGTTAAAAAGGTCCTCAGCTTTTTGTGAGTGAGTTTTTGCAGAGTAGCCAGAAGTTCTCATTTCTTTACTAAGATCAGACCTAAGCTCTTTAACTATTGTGGTCTGCTCAGAGCAACCAAGCATATTTAACATTGCTGTTAGGTGCTTTCCTTTACCTATGGCTACTTCTTCCTCAAGATTCACATAAGTTTCATGAATAAATTTAGCTGTGGATGCTATTGGCCCCTCACAAAGATCATCTGAAGATACATTAGAAGATGTTGCAGTCGTACCCAGATCCCAGATGATATTAGATGTAATTGCTGCCCACCCTGTTTTTTGAAAAAGCATGCCACCTATACCACACTCTCTCCAGATATTTCGGGCAGAGGCTACTTGCGGAAGAGCCATCAAAATAGCAATTCCTAATATCGTTAAAACTTTCATTCTTTCCCCCCTTAAAATAAGATATCGTTATGACGTATATTATCAACCTTACTATAGTTTTATGCAAGTAATAAACCCCCCACGCCTCTCAGTATTACTTATGGTCCTATTGATTACCCCTCTGGTTTCTTGTACTTCACTTTTATAACCCGAGTTGGGACTTTTCCAAGGATCTAAGTATAAATAAAAGATCACCTTAAGCCTTTTGTAAGATATAGTTTTTTTTACTCTGATCTGAAAAAAAGGAGCTTTGAATGATCAAAGAGAACCAAATTATAGAGATTTTTACTCTTGTTGACGATTTTATTTTAGGACTAAATTACGAACAGCGCAAACTCACACCCAGCAAAAGGAAGAGTTTCACATTGAACACTCCAGACATCCAAGTCCTAAAAACTTTATAGTGAATCTTTTATGAGCATTGACTAGGTATTGTCTGCGTCCTTTTAAACCGACAATACGTGCCATGAAAATAGAGTGTTAAACCAGATTTAAAAAGTCCAAACTCGGGTTAACTAAACATAAATCTTATAAGTCGATCAAATTTCCTGTTATCAGCTTCTTGAAGTGAACTAATGTATTCGTCTCTTATTGTACCCTCGACATCTATTGTGTCTTCAGGTTTATGTATTCCCCACGAGAGCATGGGGCTATCGTGTTGCTGTAGTAAAATCTCAGTCATTAAACGTGCGTGCCGGCCATTGCCATTGGGGAAGGCGTGGATTTGGACTAGTCGGTGGTGAAAGCGCACAGCCATTTCTTTCCATGGATAAGTATCGTTTTCGATCCAATATTTTGTATCATCGAGTAATTGCTTTAATTGGGTTGGGATATGACGCCAATCTATACCAATGCTCTTGTCTGACTGTCTTTGATGACCAGCCCACTTCCAAACATCGCTTAACATTCGTTTGTGCAAGTTGAATACAAAATTTATTTCTAACAAATTCTTATGGTTTTTGCCGTCAGACCATTTTATAGCTTTACTGATATTATCTTTTTCAAGTGAATTAAGCTCTCCCTGAGTTGTAATATAATCTGGTATTAAACCATTTACTTCATTTGGATCAAGAGGAGTGGACCCCTTGGGGTATTTAAAATCAATTTTAGTCATTTGTTTTTTGATCCTTTATCCCAAATTCTAGAGTCCACATCATCTTTTAGTTCTTTGATCATCTTTTTAAGTTCTGACGTGCTTGTGCCTGTTCCTTGTTTCTCAAGCTGCATGGTGTGTTGGGTTTGTTTTAAAATCTTTCTAGCAAAGCCCTCTGCATAAACATTTATAATTTCATCAAGGCTTGAGTATTTCTCCTTCGGCACGATGGCATATACGAGCTTACAGTCCATAGCATCGGCAGCCTTTTTTAGAATATCTAAGGTAACCTTACCTTCAGCTTCTCGTTTTTCAATTCTTAGTGCTGTGGCCTGGTTAATGCCCATTAGTTTCGCTAGTTGGTATGTAGACATGCCTAGTGCGCCTCTAATCGCCTTAATCCATCCAGATGGGGGAGTTTTATCACTACGAACAGCCCTCCACCCTTTGAGCTTTTTCTCAATAACATCTCTTTGCGTTTTGGTTTTCTTCTTATTGATTTTCATAAGATATATAATGCTATAAAAGGCATTATAAGTAAACAATAAAATGCTATTTAAGACATTATAAAATAACTTTATAATGCTATTTACAGCATTATAAACGTACGCTAAGAAACATCATAGCGTGAGTTTGATTTAATATTTCGCAATAAAATCAGGTAGTTAAAGTTTTTACCATGTCTTAAATTGAGAAACATACTTAATTCCTAGTTAGCCGAGGGAATCTAATCTTGAATACAGACGAAGCTCCAGTTTCCATATCCTCTCCGTGGGCTATAAGCACAGCTCCCATCCCGGCGGGTAGGGTCTTTAAAAGGTCCAGCAAAGCTCTAAACTGGTGTGCCTCTTTTTGTGATCCTTCGCCAATGGCTTCAGTTAAATCTACACAGAGTTGGTAACTCTCTAAGTGACCTTTTGATAAATTTCAGTACCAAAAGACCTTGCAAAAAAATCAGCAGAGTCAGGGTCATTTATCCCAAGTACAATCTTTGTGGCTGAGTTGTCCGTGATTCGGCTTAAAAAGCCTTGTGCAACTTCTGCGAGATCACCAATGCTTTGGTGAGAGAAGTGTAGGGCAAGCCCTACTGAGCGAACTTTATAAATAAGGTCTGCAAACTCAGGACAAGCAAAACTAGCAAACTCATCTAAATAGGTTGGGATGAGTTTAACTTTTTTTGCTTTATTTCCTCTATGTGCGATTCCGGCCAAATAGTTGAGTTGGTTGATAATTAGTTTTCCAAGAATTGTAACAAGCTGGGGGGACATCAAGCTTTGAAGACGGAAATATAAAACAGTACCTTCTTCAGCTAAGCTAAAATCCATGTCGGACTTATTCCGTAGGGGATAGGGTTGTATTTAAGTGACCAATTGAAAGAGATCTTATTTGGTCTCTAAGGCCTGATAGTTTAGAAAAGTCTTTTTCGGCCTGTTTTTAGGGTAATTTTCACTAGTTACAGAGGAGCTAAATGTTTCAGGGTCGGACCCCATGTCCATTATGAAAATGGAGCGGATGTCCGAAGACTATCTAACCGCCTTAAATCTCTCATTTTTGTGAGTGAAACAGTAAGCCCTTCATCAGCCCCACTGTTGACAGCTATTTAGTAGATCAGCCAAAGCTTCATAATCTTTAAGGGTTTGAGCAGCAGGTAATTTGTTAAACATCTCAGTCGTCACTGTAAATGGATCTTTACCGTTAACTTTTTTAAGCGCCCTAAAATAGACCCCCTATGAGCTGATAACCTCATGGTAGAGGCTATGAGAACTGAAATTAAAGCATAGCCGGAGTTAGATCTGATTAGAAAATTTAGGGGGGAAAGATATTTTACAAGCTCTTGCCCTAATCTCTACGATCAAGTTCTGACCCTTAAAAATCATGTGAACAAATCTCAATAAGTTCATCTCCTCTATTGGTTCCCAAGTTTTTAAACATCACTGACTCCTTTTTTTATAAAATAAATCATTTTTTTTATCCTCTTTTTTTTTGTTTTTTTAAATGTGAACTTAGAGATTTTTAATCTGGCCAAAGTTTCCCAAGATTAAACTCAAGATCCTTAAATGGAGGAGCTTTCACTAGATCGTCTTTTTCAAAAATAAGGTCTGCTTTATAGCTTTTTCCATCTAAAATTAAAACTTCTAACACCCTATTTAGTGGATCAACAATCCAGTAATAAGGAACCTTGTTTTCAGCATAAATTTTTAACTTAGATATTCTATCATAACGAGCTGTTGAGGGGGACAATACTTCACAAGCCCAATCAGGAGCTACAGAAAAATATACTTTTTCTGCGAGCTTAGGAAGCCTTTCTCTTTTTCAGCCTCCTACATCAGGAACAATAACTTGATCTTTTAAATGAACTTCTGGTTCAAATAAAATCCACCACCCCCCAGGACCATTTTCTCCTAGTTGATAAGGTGCAAAAAAATAGATCCTATTGCCGAACTTGCATTAGCATGTTCAAACCCAGGCCTTGGGCTCACAACAAGCTCTCCGCTTATAGTTTCACCAACAACATTTTTAGAAAGAGCACATAAATCTTCATACAAATCTTTAAATGTTTTTTTCTTTAGTGCTTCACTCATACTTTTACCTTAAATTTTATGTTATACTTTAAATTATAAATTTAATTTAAAATTAAAACAATAAATAACCCAATGAGGACTTCTCTTTGAGTTTAACTTTTTGATAAAAGTTTATCTTTAGCCTTTTTTAAGTTGAAATTTGAGTAAACTAAATAGGTACACTGTATACACTACATACTTTACTTAAACTAAGTGTTATGTGTTTTTACATACAAAAGAAGCACTACATATATTATTTGTATTATAAAAAGTATATATTGGAGTAGTGATGAAAGTAATTTCTGTATGTAATAGAAAAGGGGGCGTTGGGAAAGCTACAACCTCAGCCCATATTGGCGCAGGCCTTGCACATTTTGGAAACAAAGTCTTGTTAATAGACCTATTATGAATCCTTGTGTAAAAAGTTTATAAGGGGCCTTCCTAAACAAAAGGCGTGTAATGTTAGAAAAGAACTTAGCTAACCCGAGTTAGAATTTTTCTAAGGACCTAAGTTTTGAATAAAAGATCACCTTAAGCCTTTTGTAAGATGTGGTTGTTTTTTAAATCTGATCTATAAAAAAGAGCTTGGAAAAATCCTAACTCGGATTTACTAAAGTCTAAATTCAGATTAAATATTAAAAAACTATTTTTTTAATTCATAGGGTTAGATAGAGTATTAGAGTTTATACGATATAAAATAAATGAGGTATTCATATGAATAAAATCATTCAATTACTATTAATTACAACTACCCTATTGAGTTTAGCTGCTTGTGGATCTAGTAGTCCAGATCCTGATTTATGTGTTGGTTCTTCTTGTGGAGCTAGTAAGCCAGATCCTAATCCTAATCCTAATCCAGACCCTGATTCTGATTTATGTCTTGATTCTTCTCCCACCCCAGGAACCGTGTGTAAGGGTGGAGCAATTTATCTTGGAAGCCTTAGCCCAGGTGCCACTAATGGTAGTGGAACAGATCGCTATATGACCACCCCTGGGGGTTGTGGAGATATTCCATTAGGAAGTGTTTCAGGAGGTTCGGGGACAAACTCTTATGCATTAGATGATTTTACAGTGACTTGTTCTGGTACTGATAGTTTACGTAAAAGGTGGAATGGTTCAGATGATTGGTATGATATTCCAGGGCTAGTAAACTACACATTAACTACTGGAACTGGTTATGGTGAAATTAATAAAGATGCAAATTACGGTTCAGCGAATACAGATGCAATTGTTGCCATAACTTCACCGGATCAAGGGGGTTATCACCCAGCAGCAAGGTACTGTGATAAGCTTGATTATGGTGGTTATGATGATTGGCATTTACCTAACCGCTATGAGCTTAATTTAATGTACACAAATCGCCTTGTTCTTCCAGGTTTAGATAAGAGGAGTATTAGTGGTATATGGTATTGGTCGTCTACGGAGAACGCTACTGCCTATGCGTGGATCCAGCGGTTTTATAATGGCCGTCAGGATACCGATGGTAAGGGCGGTTTTCACTTTGTTCGTTGTGTGCGGCGGTTTTGAGGGTTAAAAGGATTCATGAGCCCTTTAGTTCTTTTATCTTAAGGAGGCTTAAAGCCTCCTTAAGATAAACTATTTAACCCGAGTTCGGACTTTTCCCAGGATCTAAGTCCTGTATAAATAGAAGATCACCTTAAGCCTTTTGTAAGATGTAGTTAATTTTTTACTCTGATCTGAAAAAAGGGGCTGGGAATGATCAAAGAGAACCAAATTATAGAGATTTTTACTCTTGTTGACGACTTTATTTTAGGACTAATTTACGAACAGCGCAAACTCACACCCAGCAAAAGGAAGAGGGGTTTTCCCTCTGGGTTATCTGAAGTCATCACAATTTCTTTGTTGCTCCAGTTTTCTGGTTTCAGAAATTTTAAAACTTTTTATCCAGGGCTTAGGTTCTGGATAAGTTCGAATTCGGGTTAGATACTATCAAGCTGTTTGCAAGGGTGAGCTTTTTTAAATGCATCAAGTTTTAGGCAGTTTTTTTCAATATCTAAAAGCTGTTGAAGGTCTGACATATCAATATCATACCTGTGGGCATTATAAAGCTGTGGAATTAAAAACATATCAGCTGCTGAAGGTTCATCACTTCCTAAAGAAAATAAGGTGTCAGGGGTAAGCTTGGCTTGATAGGCTTTTAAACCTTTTTTAATAAAATATTTAGTCCAATCGTTTACTTGTTTTTCACATATATTGTAGTCTTTTTTGAGCTTTTTTAAGACTGTGAGGTTTTGTAGAGGCTGAGTTCCACTGTTAATGATTTCTATAAGTTCTAAGCATTGCTCAAAATAAGGGAATTCTTTTGGAAAAAGAGGGGATTTAATGTACATGCGATCAAGATAGAGAAAGATTGCCGTGCTTTGAGAAAGGGTGATATTTTTATCAATTAGTATAGGAACTTCTTTTTTAGGGTTAAGCTTAGTGTAGTCTTGAAAAAGATGTTCTCCGCCATTTTTTATAAGATTTATGGGAATGTACTTAAAGGCTAGGTTTTTGTGATTTAGGGCTATTCTAACACGATATGAGCAAGAGCTCCTATAGTAACTGTAAAGCTTCATAATTTGTCCTTTTCAAAGATTTTTGGTATGTCTTATCAAAATAGGAGTATATGTGAAACTAGGAAGTTTAAAAAGTTCGAATAAAGATGGTCAGCTGGTTGTTGTGAGTAAAGATACAAAAAGGGCTGTTGTGGTTTCTCAAATTTCAGAAACACTTTTAAACGCTATTGAGAACTGGGAGTTATTAAAGCCTAAGCTTAAGGAAGTTTATACAAATTTAAATAAAGGGACTGTTGAAGGTGAGTTTTTAGTAGATCAAACAAAATTCCATTCACCTTTGCCAAGAACTTGGCAGTGGTTAGATGGGTCAGCATTTATTCATCATATTAAGTTGGTGAGAATGGCTAGAAATGCTTCTATGCCAGAAACGTTAAAAACAGTTCCTTTGATGTATCAAGGGGGAAGCGACGCTTTTTTAGCTCCAACCCAAGATATTCCACAAATTGATTTTTCACATGGAACTGATTTTGAAGGTGAAGTTGGAGTCATCCTAAAAGATACAAAAATGGGTATAAAAGAAGCTAATGCTTTAAAGAATGTGGCTCTTATTACAATGATTAATGATGTTTCGTTAAGAGGTTTAATCCCTGCAGAACTTCTTAATGGTTTTGGTTTTATGCAGTCTAAACCATCTAGTGCATTTGGGCCTTTTGCGGTAACACCGGATGAGCTTGGTGATGCGTGGATTAATGGTAAAATTGAATTGCCGCTCCATGTTAAATTAAATGATGATTTTTTTGGTAAAGCTAATGGAAAGGAAATGTTTTTTGGTTTTGGAAGGCTTATTGAGCATGCTGCAAAAACTAGAGATCTAATGGCAGGGACAGTTATTGGGAGTGGAACAATTTCTAATGAAAATACTGAGATGGGTTCTAGTTGTTTGGCTGAAAAAAGAATGCTTGAGAAAATTAATGATGGGGAGTTTAAAACTCCATTTATGAAAGACGGAGACCGTGTGAAAATGGAGATGTTTGATCAAGAGGGTAATTCTTTGTTTGGTCAAATTAACCAGAAGGTTTTAAAAGTTTAGATGTTAAAATTATTTTTAATAAAAACCGAAATCTCGTTATTAAAATCTTAGGCCTTTGGGTTTAGAGAGAAAACTCTTTTTTTAGAGTTAGAGATTTAAGAGAATAAAAACAGAGTGTTGTTAGAGTTTTTAGTGAGTTAATCTAGGGGGCTTAGCGTAAGAAATTTGCTTGCTGGGGCGTGTGAGGGATCAGCCAGAGTTCTTGTCTATTTAAAGTGTTGTAAATATCTCCTTAGCCATAGATAATAAAGGAATTAAAGAGTCTTCCTTAAAAAAAGAATCTAAAATTATAAACTCTACAAAGACTAGTGATTCTTTAATTATAAAACAAACTGCTCTTAAAAAAAAGAATATAAAAAACAAAGAAGCTTCATACAAAGTTGATCCAAAGGATTTTAAACAAACCCTTATCCAGGGTAAAACAAAAACAAAAAATGTTGTAAAAAAAATAAAAATATAACTAGAAGTTTAACATCTTTAATAAATAATAAAGCTCTTTTAAAAGAAGCTTTATTAGATGATAATAATAAAGATTCTATATTTTATGGAATGACAGATCTTCAAAAAAGCTTATGTAAGAAGGTTCTTAAATCTGGAGATGAGAAGGGAATTAGGGCTGCGTGCCTTCAATCAATAAATGCTGCATGGTTTCTGGATCGAGACAATTCTATGTCTGATGTAAATGATGATGCAAGCAAAGCACTTTATATATTATCAAGCAAAAGAGGACGAGTAGTGCTTACTCAAATTTGTCCTGGAGTTTTTGTAACTGTAGCACATGCAGCAATTTCTAATAAGGTTTTATCTTATAAAGGGGAAGCTTTAAAAAAATTTTTAGCAAGTAGGGCTGGAGAAAGAATTAGAATTTATTCTTTTCCTTACACACGAGGCAAATATTTTAACGGAGAGTCTATAAACTTTGAGTATTTTGGAGAACGCTTAAGTAAACCTGAAGCTTTTAATAACCCTTTTGATGGCTATTTAATATTAAAATTAAAACCATTAGAGGCAAAAGCCTACGCAAAATCTAAGGGGTTTAGGTACAATCCTGAGTATTATATTACCCCAGTGTCAGCTTTTGCTGAAAAAATTAAAAGGGCTTCTGATAATAAAGAAATTGATATTCACCTTTATAGAGGAAGAACACGGTTTAATTTTGATAACGAAGCTAAAACTCCTGTTATTAATGAGGAAGGTCACTTTTAGGCAAGGACTATGTCACCATTTTTAAGTAAGATTTTTGATGTACCTCAAAGAGTTAATGTACGGTGTGAAATTGGATTTGGTGGCAGGAATTTTATAAGACATTCATGTCCAACAGAAAATGGAGTGTTTTCGAGTCCTTATATTTTTAAAAAGAATAAAAAGTTTTATTTAGTTGGTATTCATCACAGCGGAAACGGTAGGCGTGAAGAAAAATTTTATAATAATCATAATGGAAGTGCTACTTGCTTACTATCTGCTGCTTTTTGTAAAGATTATGAAAAAGCTTGTGGTAAACCCTGCTTAACTTTAGAAAAAGTGCTTTCTATATAAAAACTTAACTCTTATGTATTATTTATCTGACAATCTAGAGTTAAATTTTTGTTTTTTAAAGACTCTGAGCCTGCAACTATGTGAAAATATAAACTCTTTGAGGTACATCAAATAAGTGTAAATTTAGAAGAAAATAGGGTAAATCAATTCTGGTCTTTCCAAATGGAGAATGTGGCACTCATCATTGAGAGCTGCAACTTTAAATGTGCAGGACAGCCTTTATATTTTAGGGCCAATGAGGCATTGTTGCCTTCATGGGCTTTACTGAGATCTTCTCCATTTGCATCCATAAGAATTTGATGTGGGGAATGAGCTTAGCTCTTAAGTACATAAGTGGTCTGCTTGATCTTTTAGTGATTAGCTCTCCATGATCTAAGAGCTTTCCTTTTTCAATTTTACAAGCTGTCTCACATGTAGATAGTACGGCTATTAGGTAATTATCAACTTCTTGGTGTTTCATATATGGTCTAGACTCTAGACCAAGTGAGAGTCTCATAAAACGCCACACAGCCTCTCGGTATTGTAATAATGGGTCAATTCGGTCAATTCGAATTAATGCGGAATAAATTTAAATTTTTTAATAGTTTATTCCGATAATATGATTATGGGTGTAAGTAAGAAAAGTAGCTCATCAAAAAAGATACAAGAAAATATAGGCGAAACAAGTCTATTTGAGAAAGTTTGTACACATGAGCTTTTCTCTAAAATTCCTGAAATGTGTTTGCCTTATTCTGTAAAATCTAATTCAAAAGGTAAAATTTTTTATTTAAATGAAAATTTTTGCTATGAGCTAGGAATACTTGGTAAAAATTTTTCAGGAAAAGATTTAAGTTTTTTAAAAAAAGAAATTCTTGAGTTTTTTAATTTACAAATTATAAACGATTATGATAGATTAAATCATACAAGCATCAGTTCAGAAAATGTTAAACCTTATTTTTGTTTTGCAACAAGGTACCTACAACTCCAACATAAAAGCACTTTAGGAAAAACCTCTGGAGATGGCAGAGCTATTTGGAACGGAACGATTTCAAACAAGGGAAAGGTTTGGGATATAAGTTCACGGGGAACAGGGGTGACCTCTTTAGCTCCTGGAATAGTTGAGGCGGGAAAACCTTTACCCACAGGAACAACTGAATATGGTTATTCTTGTGGACTTTCTGAATTAAAAGAAATTTATACCTCTATTATAATGAGTGAGCGTTTTTATAAATTAGGTTTTTCAACTGAACGTATTATTGCAGGTATTGATATTGGAAATGGTTATGGTGTTTGTGTTAGAGCTTCCGAAAACTTAATTAGACCAGCGCATCTTTTTAGGTATTTAAAGTTAAATGATCATAATGGGTCTAAAATTCTTTTAGATCATATTATTGATAGAGATTTTAAAAATAAAAAAATAGATTTTAATACTCAAGATAAAAACTGCTATGATAAGTATTTAGAGTATTTTTGTGAAAACTTTATAGCCTTATGCGCTAAAAGTAAATACCTAGAAGTTTTTGTATGGCTTGATTGGGATGGTGATAATATTCTTATTGATGGTGGTATAATTGATTATGGGAGTGTTCGGCATTTTGGTGCACATCACAATAAGTATAAATATAATGATGATGGACGTTATTCCACAAATTTAGATGAGCAAATTAAAAAAACTCAGTTCACTGTTCAAGTTTTTTGTCAACTTGTTGATTTTGTTAAAACCTCTGAAAAAAAGCCTCTTAATATCTTTAAAAATAATGCTCTTATTAAAAATTTTAATAAAATGGTTTTTAAAAAAGAAATTTCATATTTTTTAAAAGATTTAGGGCTTTCAAAATTAAAAATTAAGAGGGCTCTTTCTTGGCATAGTAAAAAATCTCGTGTACTTTATGAATCTTTTTTAAAACTTAAGCAAAAAAAAGCCTCTAAAACCATGCCCTGTGCTGATGGTCTTAATGCTTGGCCTGTTTTTAATGTAAATCATATGCTATCTGATCTTAAAAATATTTCTAAAGAATCTGATCTTGATAAATTTAAAACTGAATTTACTAGTTTCACACATAATAAAAACATTTCTAAGTTAGAAGTTCTTAATTTTATAAAACAGGTTGAGGATTTAGAGAGTGACATAAAATTTAAATTCAAGTACTTAGGAGATGCAAAAATTAGGCTTACAACAGCAGCTATTTTACATATTGTAGATTTAATTGCAGACTCCAAATCTGAAGCTGAAAAGCAAAAAAAACTTAATTCTTGCATAGAATATGGTTATTCAAAAAATAACTCTTGGATCACTGCAATTAAAGACCTTTACCGCGATGAGTTGTAGCTTAAAGTTGGTTTAATCCCTTACAGTATTGCTAATATTGCATTTAAATATTTCTCAAAGTAAAGATAGCTTATGAGAGAAATTCCAAATCATCTATTAAGGTATACGGTAGAGCAAGATTATTCGCTCTATACTTTTGAAGATCAAGCTGTTTGGCGCTTTATTATGAGACAACTTTTTTCTTATTTAAAAGACTATGCTCATCCATCTTATGTTCAAGGGCTTAAAAAAACAGGTATTCGTATTGATACTATTCCTAATATATTAGAAATGGATAAAATGTTGTCTAGCTTTGGATGGAGAGCTGTTCCTGTGAGTGGTTTCATTCCTCCAGTAGCATTCATGTCTTTTCAGGCTCATAAAATATTGCCTATTGCTTGTGAAATGAGATCCATTGAGCACATTTTATACACTCCAGCACCAGATATTGTTCATGAAGCCGCTGGACATGCTCCTATACTTATTGATAAAGATTTTACAGAATATCTTAATGCCTATGCAAGCATTGCGCAAAAAGCAATCATAAGTTCTGAAGATATAGCATTATATGAGGCAATTAGAGATCTTAGCGATTTAAAAGAAGCATGTAAAAGTAGGGTGCAAGAAATTAAAAAAGCTAAAGATCATTTAAATAAGACTATAAAGAATATGACGTATGTTTCTGAAGCACAGTTGTTAGGGCGCATGAACTGGTGGACTGCTGAGTATGGTTTAATTGGGGAGCTTTTAAATCCTAAACTCTTTGGTGCAGGCCTACTCTCCTCAATTAGTGAAGCACGAAATGCGCTTACTAAGCCTAAGCTTATAGAGTTTAATATAAACTGTCTAAACTTTTCTTATGATATTACAGAGCCCCAACCCCAGCTTTTTGTAGCTAAGAATTTTGAGTCTTTGATTTCTTCTTTAAAAAAAATGAGCACCTCTATGGCTTTTGTCCTTGGAGGAGAGCAGGGGCTTAGGAAGGCAAAAAAAGCAAAGTCAGTCTGTACAGTTGAAACTTCTAGTGGTGAATCGTATAGTGGAATCATTTTGGATTATTCTTTAGATAAAGATCAAAATATTCTTTCTTTAAAAGTTCAATCCCCATGTTTAAAAAATAACACTAAACTTATTAAAGAAGATTGTTTTTTTAAGTTTAATCAGATTACGAAAGTGACTTCTGTTTATGGAGGCCCTTCTTCTTATATTAAGTACCCAGAGTTTGAAGATTTTGCGGCGAAAAAAGTTTCTAAAAACCCTATTAAAAATAATGAAACTGAAGAGCTTTTAAAAGATATTAGAAATCTTAGAACTTTAAACAACTTGGATTCTAAAAAAATTAAAGAACTTAAAGCTCGTTACTTTAAACACTCTAGCAACCACTGGCTTGCAGGTCTTGAAATTTTAGAGCTTGAAAATTCTGGTACTCTAAGAGCTCATCTATTGGATTTTAAAAAAACCTGTAAAAGTCCTGACACTCAAGAGTGTATTGGGCTAGGTCTTTATCTAGTTTCTTAGATGGCTAATTTTCAAAATTTATATATCCATACGGTTTTAGTCAGACCCATTTACTCGGGCAACGTAGGTCAGGCTGTAAGGGCGACAATGAATATGGGGTATGGTAAACTCTTTTTAATTAATCCTCAGTGTGAGGTTAATATGTTTGCAAGAAAGGGTGCTGCTGGAGCTCAAAAAGAATTAAAAGAACATACCGTTTATAATAACTGGGAGGAGTTTAATAATGCTCATCCAGGTAGTTTTAGAATAGGTTTAACTAGGCGTATAGGAAAGAATCGAAAACTTTTTTCATTTGAAACTGGGGTTGAAAATTTTTTTGAATCACTTATAGATAAAAAAGAAAAAACTTCCATGTTTAAAAAAGAATTCTTTTTAGTATTTGGCCCTGAGGATCATGGTCTAGCTACAAAGGATCTAGACTCAGTTAATATTTCTTGCTACTTGCCTTTGTATGGGGACTTTAAAAGTTTAAACCTTTCTCAGGCTACTCTTTTGTCTCAATATATTGCTCACTCTGTATATTTTAATAAATTCTCAAAAAAATTTAAAATGACTTTTAAAAATAAGGAAAAAGAGGATTTTTTTAAAAATGCTGTTAGTGAAGAATTCTTTCCTGATGAGGTTCTTTTTTTATGGCTTAAGAGTATAGGTTTTAAAATAGATTTTAAAAAAATGAATGCTTTTAAAACCATTAAGAGAATGATTCTTAGGGGTTTTCCAAGTCAAAAAGAGCTTACAACTTTTGAAAAAGCCTTAAGGCAAGCTATAAAATTAATTAAAAAATAAATTATTTAATCAAAAAGTTTATCAATAAGCTCATCACCATGAATGGGATTTAATGTATAAGGCGTAAAATTTGGATTTTTTTTTAAAGAATCAACATTTATTTTAGTAAAACCTTTGCCTCCTTTAGGATGCTTAATGGATAAAAACCCTCTTGTTTCTAATTTTTTTCTAGATTTATAAACTGAGATTCTATTAAAGATTTTTTGCCTTATAAATTGAGAGATCGTAAACGCGCCACCCTCAACAAGTATTGACTGAAAATTATATATTTTATAAAAATCTTTTGAAAGCCTACGTAAATCCCACTCTTTTTTTAAATTCACATGCAGTTTTAAAAATGAGTATCCACGGGTTTTTTGAGGAAGGTTTTTACAAAGAAAGATAATATTTTCTTTACTCCTAACATGTAAAATCTTTTTATTTTCTATATTTGTTAAGCTTTTAAGATCTGGATCAAAAATAATTACTTTAAGCGGTTTTTCATAACCTTTTTTCCTAACATCTAAGCTTGGGTTATCCGACTCCAATGTTCTTCTGCCAATTAAAACGGCCTGACTCTGAGCCCTAAGATAGTGTGAGTGCTCTTGAGACTGTAAACTAGTGATCCAAGGATTTCCCTGTCTTACGGCTGTCTTTTTATCGGCACTTTCAGCCCATTTTAGGTGAATATAGGTTCTTTTATTTTCAAAAGCATAAAAAAACTTATGATTTAATTCTCTATTTAATTTAAAATATTTATTATCTCCTTGAACAACTTTAATTCCAGCTTGTTGGATTTTTAAAAGGCCTTTTCCTGACACCAAAGGATTTGGGTCTTTTGTAATATATATGAGTTTTTTAGGTTTTTTAGCAATAATTAAATCAGCGCATGGCGATGTTTTCCCATAATGTGAACAAGGCTCTAAAGTTACAACTAACGTTAAACCTTTTGCTGAACTAACGTTTTGTAAACAGTTTGCTTCAGCATGGGCTCCACCATATTTTTGATGGTGGCCAAAAGAGATAAGCTTATTGGTATTTTCGTTAAAAAGAACTGAGCCCACAGAAGGGTTGGGCTCAACTAAGCCTACACCTTGAGCTGCAAGCTGTAAGGAAAACCTTAAAGCCTCATCTAAGCTTATATGGTCACCAACTTGGCAATTAATTGGCCTTAGCATTTAATTTTATTTAAGCATCCAGGATTTTGAGTATGCATTAAGCTCTACCTTAGAAGCCTCATTAGAAATTTTTAAGGGCATTCGTGAATCGATCATTACAGCATATTCATTAGTTTTTGTTTTTGCACTGATATTCTTAACAGCTTTTGGGTGTGGACCATGGGGAAATCCAGATGGATGAAGACTCATCATTCCGGCGTGTAAATTATCACGACTAAAAAAATCTCCATCATGATAAAATAAAACTTCATCGTAGTCGATATTTTGGTGATAAAAAGGAACTTTTAAAGCATCTTTATCAGATTCTAAAGGCCTTGGTAAAAAAGTGCAGACTACAAAATCTTTAGCTAAAAATGTTGTATGCGCTGAGGGTGGCAAGTGTGCTCTGTGGCTCATCAAAGGCATAAGGTCATTAACATGAAGAGTGTATGGGTATAAATCTCCCTTCCAGCCTAAAGTATCATAAACGTTTTCTTTGTAGGTAAAAGTAGTTTTTTCACCCATTTTTTTCACAACTATTTTACAAATATCATAATCAAGCAAATTTAAAATTTTATGAAGTTTGTCTAAATTAGGTTTCACTAAAGCTTCTGTATCATATACGGCATTTTTTCCAACCATTCCACGGTCAGGCTCATTAAAATGACTATTCTTATTCTCCACAACAAAAAACTTAGAGTTATTTTTAGGAATAAACGTATGTCCTAAGCATTTTGGGATAACAATATACATTCCTTTATTATATGTAAGAGACCCATATTCAGTAAGGAGTTCTCCGTCACCAAAATGACAAAAATAAAGTAAGTCTCCATCGGCATTTCTATAAGAAATTTGGTTGCTTAAATCTTTAGGAGAAATTAAAAGCAGTGAAATTTCAATTTGTTCATTAAATAAAAGTTTAATGAGTTTTCTAGAATCACAAAGTTTAGTAAGATCAAACATATGGGGTCTTAATGGACCGTTAATATCTACCCACCTTGTTGAGGGTTTTGGTTTTAATAAATGAGAAACTCTACCAAAAAAACCTAAAAGTCCTTGTTCTTCTTCAAACTGCCCTTTAGGGATTCCTTTATGAGCTTGTTTTGTGTGTCGACCTTGAGAGTAGTGGTGCATATTTATAAAAATCCTCTTTCTTTTTGATCTCTTTCAATAGCATCAAATAAAGCCTGAAAGTTTCCTTCGCCAAAACCATTATGTTTTTTTCTTTGTATGATTTCAATAAAAATTGGGCCGAATAAATTTTTAGTAAAAATTTGTAGTAAATAACCTTTTTCATCACCATCTACTAAGATTTTAAGTTCTTTTAACTTATCAATGTCTTCTGTTACGTGCGGTAAACGTGTTTTTAATATATTATAATATGTGTCGGGCACCTCTAAAAAATCGACATTTAATTTTTTCATTTCAGTAATAGTTTTAATAATATCATTTGTTCCTAAAGCAATATGTTGAATACCTGAACCTTTATATTCATCAATATACTCTTGGATTTGAGATTTTGAATCTGTTGGCTCGTTTATTGGAATAGCAAGTTTTTGACATGGTGAACTCATAACTTTAGAAATTAGGCCTGTTGATGTACCTTTAATATTAAAAAATCTAGTTTCTTTAAAATTAAATATGCTAGAATAAAAATCACACCATTTTTCCATTTTAGAAGCAGGGACATTATTGGTTAGATGATCAATATAAGTAACTCCAAGCCCGTTAAAGTCAGCTGTGTTAAAATCAAAATCTTTATTAAAAGGATTTATACCATCTTTATAATCAACAAAATAAATTAGCGAGTTACCAATGCCATAAATAGCATGAAATTGGCTTATGTCTTTTCTATTAATATATGGAGTGGCACCTCTTTTAAGGGCTTTTTCATAGGCTTTTTGAGCATCTAAAGTTCTTAAGCCCATGGCACAAGCTGAAGCGCCATGTTTATCCTTAAAGTCTTTAGCAAAACTATCGGGCTCTTCATTAACAATAAATTTGACAGAGCCGTGGCTATAAAAGTAAATATCTTTTTTTTTATGCTTTCCAGTTAAAGTAAACCCTAGTTTTTTAAAAGTTTCATGAAGAATTTTAGTATCAGTTCCTGCAAATTCAACAAATTCACACCCATCTAAGCCACATGGATTTTCCCATGCATCAGGATCAATATTTTTCACTTTTAATTCTGTTTGTAGAGTTGTACCCATAGAAATCTCCTTATATCAATTTTTAACCATAAAAGACCATCATTTTCAAGAGATAGCCTTTTATTTTTCACTTATTTTATATTTAAAATCAAAGCTCATTTAATAAAACTTTGTTAGCTAGCTTAATTTTTATGGCTTGACTAAATGATCATTCATCAAGTCGTTATGACAACGATAACCAGATAAAGAGGTAAGAAAGACTGAGCATGCCGTTATAGTTTCTGTCAAGTTTCTCATGTCAAATTAAAAGATCTTAAAAGTGTTTAGGCTTAAAAACATGATTATTAAGGCTTGTATTTAAAGGAGGATACTAATTACACTAAATGGTTCTTAAATAAAATCTAACTTATACGCATACGATTTTTTTATTTTTAGTGAAAAAACAATTTAAAAATACTTTCTTTATTTAAGTCAGGGAAGTAGGAGCGCTCTTTTTGTAAAATACCGTTTTTAGTTTCCTGGAAAGAAATCTTTCCCTCCGGGCAATATCCAAGGCAGGAGGTTAAAACTATTTTTTTTAAAGGTTTTTTGTTAAAGATTCTAAAGAATTTAAGTTTAATTTCTTTAAAAGACTCAATGTTCCAATAAAACCCTAGATTTTTAGAGTTTCTTACTTTTTTAAGTCTTACCTGACAAGATTGACAAATAAAAATTTTATCTTGCATTTAAAAACTACTCGTTACTAAAGAAAAAATACAAGATTCACCCACTGCGCCACATAAAAAATTAGCAGACTCTCCCCTTAAAGACAATGTTCCTTCGTAGAATCCTTTACTGGTTTTATCTAAGGTTTTAATCTGCATTTTAGGCAGATTTTTTTTATCAGGCATAAACTTAAAAGCGGCTTCTTTTATAACCCATAAAAACTTCTGATTTTCTTTATTAAAAAACAATTGGTTTTTTTGTGTAGATATTCTTTTAATTATTTTAGGTGTGATTCTACTCATCTCTTCAATATCAAATCCTATTTCTTTTTTTAAGTAAAGCGCATACCCGCCTAATGATTTACAGTGACTTATAGATAAAAAAAATTTATTTGATTTAGGGAGTGTTTTTAAATTTAGAAAAGATGCGTTTTTAGTTTTTTTGTAAAGCTGTGTGCGAATTTTTTTCCTATAATCTTTTTTTTTACTAGACCAATCAGAAGATAAAAACACTTCGCCTAATGAAGTTTTTAAGCATATATTTAAAGCTGTCATTAAAAACCTCCTTATTTATTATATTTTATATAGGTTTGTTATTCATTATAATGTAGAAAAAATAAAGCTTTTTTAAAGCTTTAATGATTTTTATAAAAATCCTTGCATAAGTGCTGGCTAATAAAGAGCTAATTTGCTTGACCACTTTTTAAAGATGTAATGATTTGTTTAGAAATTTCTTTTAATGATTCAAAAACCCCTACTCCTTTAAAAGCTTGAGCTTTAAAGTCAGAAAAAGTATCTTGATTTAATTCAAGTCTTAGGTCTTTTAAGGGTAAAGCATTTAAAAGATCTTGTTTATTGTACTGAATTACTAAAGGAAGATTTTTATAATTGTAGCCCTGTCTTTCTAAATTAGATTTTAACCCTTTAAAAGAACGTTTGTTCTCTTTAAGGCGTTCTTTTTGTGAGTCTGCTACAAAAATTACTCCATCTAATCCCTTTAGAATAAGCCTTCTACTTGCTTCATATACAATCTGACCAGGAACCGTATAAAGATGAAATCTTACATTATAGTCATTGATCTTACCTACCTCTAAAGGAAGAAAATCAAAGAAAAGTGTTCTCTCTGTATCTGTTGGAAGTGTGAAAAGCTCTGATTTTTGAAGATTTTGAAGTTGCTTATAAATCCACTGCATATTAGTTGTTTTACCGCCTAAAGATGGGCCGTAATAAACAATCTTACAGTGGATTTCTTTTTTATTATAGTTAATAAAAGACATTTTAAATCTTCACCCTATTTTCTAAAGCTTTGCCTAAAGTCCGCCCATCTACAAAATCAATATAAGACCCCATAGGCACACCATGGGCCAGTCTTGTAACTTGCACATCATAGTCATTTAAAACCTCTTTAATATAAAGAGACGTAGTGTCTCCCTCTATATCAGCATCAAGGGCAACAACTACCTCTTTTAAGCCTTCTTCACTCATTTTAGAAATTTTATTAATAAGCTGAGTAATTGTTAAATCTTCAGGGCCTATTCCATTTAAAGGTGCAATAGAGCCATGAAGAACATGGTATCTACCCTTAAAAGCGCCAGAGCTTTCAATTTTTGCAATATCTGCAGGGCTTTTAACCACACACATAACAGGATTTTGTTGTCTTTTTATATCTGAGCAAAAATCACAAATGCTTTTATTTTCCGTGTAACAGAAACATTCGCTACATTTTTTAATTTTTTTTTTCACATCGTCTAAAGCCTCTCTTAAAGACTCAATTTCTTTCTCATGTTTTTTAATGATGTTTAAAGTTAAGCGCTGTGCTGTCTTAATGCCAATGCCTGGCAGTTTTGAAAGCTCATGAGCTAGACGGTCTATGCAAGGAACTTTTAAAAGCATAGTTTAAAACATTCCCGGAATACTAGTGCCGCCTGTGACAGTTTCCACCTCTGCTTTGTAAGCATCTTTTGCTATTTTAATGGCATCATTAGTTGCAAGTTGAATCATTTCCGCTAACATTTGACTGTCATTACTTTTTAAAACCTCAGGTGAAACATCTGTTGAAGATATAAAGTACTCACCAGTAACTACAACTTTAACTGCGCCACCGCCAGCTGAACCAGTAAAGTTTTTGGAAGTAAATTCATCTTGAATCTTTTTCATTTTATTCTGCATTTGATTAGCTTGTTTCATTAAATTTTTCATTCCACCAGGACCAAATCCCTTCATATTGCACTCCTTTTTTTATTTACGTTCGCTAATATCTTTAATTTTAATCTTATATTTTTCCTGCATTGCTTTAATTACAGAATGTTTTTCAAGGTTTTTTTTTATCTTTTCAAGTTCTTGGTCATGATTTTTTTTTTCAATAGCTTGAGCACTGGGTTTAAATTCTGCTGTTTGAGACTCTTTTGTGTTGTACTGCACTGTGTTTCCAGCCCCCCAACAAGAGACCAGACTTTTTTGAACAAGACTCAAAAAGTCTTTATTGCTTACTTGCTCTTTTAAAAATGTATTTTTAGCAGTTACAAAAAGACTTAAAACCTTAGTCTCTTTTTTATAACTGTACTCACAAAGCTCAAGCTTTGCCCCTACTACAGGGTTTGTATTTTTTAGCTGTGAAACAAAGCTTTTCCAATCGCTTAGATTATCTTTAGATCTTATGCTTGCAGTTTTTAAAGCTGGCTTTTCATATTCAAGGGTCGCAGGTTTTTTATATTCTAAAGTTGGCGGAGTAAAAGTTTTAATCACTGGTTTACTAACATCTGCTCTTAAAAGATCATTGTAGTAAGGAGATGTGCCTGCTTTTAAAAGCGTCATTTCTAATAATACAATGGGATTAAAGGCTTTTATAAGCTGAACTGTTCCCTTAAAGCATATATCAAAAAGAATATATAAGTCTTCAAGCTTTACTGTGGGTACAAGCGTTAAGTAAATATTTTTTTCAGCTTCAGAGTAGTCTTCTAGCTCTTTAAGTCTTACTCCATCAACTTTAAATAGAATTAAATTTTTAATGTGAACTAAAAGTTCTTCTAAATATGTTTGAGGATCTATATTAAAGTTTTTAATGTTTTTAAGTTCATCAACTAACTTTACCGAGTCTTTATTGATTAATATTTCTAAAATATTCTTAAAGTGACTAATATCCGTCACACCAAGGGTTTTTATAACAGAATCTTTAGTAAGTTTTCCTGAAGAAAATGTAATGCATTGGTCTAAAAAGCTTAAAGAGTCTCTAACACTGCCTTCGCCTATTTGAGCAATTAAAAATAAAGCATCGTCTTCATATTCCACTTTTTCAGAGCCACAAATTGTTTTTAAAAGTTGAATCACTTGGATAAAAGGGACGAGTTTAAAATCATACCTTTGGCAACGAGAAAGAATTGTCTTAGGAAGCTTATGAGCCTCTGTTGTTGCCATTATAAAATACACACCTGAAGGTGGTTCTTCTAAAGTTTTTAAAAGTGCATTAAAGGCACTTCCTGAAAGCATATGTACTTCATCTATTATATATATTTTTTTTGTTCCTGATGATGGATTTAAATTCACTTGATCACAAAGCTCTCTAATTGAGTCTACGCCGTTGTTTGAGGCTCCATCAATTTCTAAAACATCAAGACTTCTACTTATAGAAATTTTAATACAATCTTGACAAACATTACATGGGTTTTGATTTTCTTTTAAATCTGTACACCTTAAAACTTTTGCAACAATCCTTGCTGTAGAAGTTTTACCTGTACCACGTGGGCCTGTAAAAAGAAGAGCATGGTGTAAACGGTCTGTTGTAATAGCATTAATAAGTGTCTGTCTTGTTGAGGACTGACCTTTTAAATCGGCAAAAGACTGTGGTCTCCATTTACGAGCTATTACTTGATACGACACTTTCCTCCCATAGTTATAGTTTAAATTAAGGTTTTAGACAGAAAAAATGTCAGGTTACCCATATCACATATGCGCCTTACGGCCGCTGCTTTCTTTCGAATCTGACGGGGTTGGCAAAGCACACCATTGCATAGGACCTGACACTTTTTAAGTTAAAACAGCTAAAGTCTTTGGACAAGTGTAAGAACCTTGCATTATACTTTTTCTATGGCTTTGTTTAATGGTAGAAAACTAAAGTTTTTTGAATTTATGGGCTCTAAAAAAGCTATTTCTCCATGTTTGGATGCTAAGAATTTAAGCGAAATAACTTCTTCATCTTCTTTTCTTATAAAAAACCTTCCATATCCAAGCCAGATATTTAGAAAACCTAGACTTAGAGGTCTTCGTTTTAATGTTAGTTTGCGTGGAGAGCTTGAAATCTTAGCTAATAAATCTATAAACGATTTTCAGATCATAAGTCTTTTAAAGCCACATCAACCTTGGATACAAAGACAAATGGTTAAAAATAGTTTGATTAGAGCAAGATTTCCACAAAAACTTTGGAAATCTGGAGAGACTTTTTTTTTAAATGGCAAAAAGCTTAGCCTTATTTTTCTCCCAAGTTCTACTAAAAAAGCACACATTAGATTTATGAAAAACTCTTTTGAATATTTTTATCCACTTACTTGGCATGAATATGATTTAAAAGAATTTCATAAAAAACTACATCAAAACTTTTTATACTTTTTTAGGCTCAAGGCTTCTCAGATTTTAAATAAAAAAGTTTTTTACTGGAGTCAGCGCATGCAGCTTTTTCCAAAATCTGTAGCTTACAGAAATCAAAAATCAAGATGGGGCAGTTGCAGCTCTCTTGGGGTTATAAATTTAAATTGGCGTTTAATAGCTTTTGACGGTGCTATACAAGACTACGTTATTGTTCACGAGCTTGCTCATTTAAAACATCAAAATCACTTTAAACAGTTTTGGGATCTTGTTGAGAGCTTTTTACCGGATAGAAAATTTACTCAAAAAAAGTTAAATAACACAGCTTTAATAGCCGATTGCTATGCTGCAAAATCTGAACTTTATCAAAATAACCCTGTTTATTTAAAAAAATAGTAGTGTTGCGCATAAAACAGCCTAAGTTAATCGCTTAACTTTATAAAGTAGAAGGGTCAATTATTTTAAAAGTTTAGTATAAATTATGAAAAGCATGTGGCATTAAGCACAGTTAAATTAAGGAATTCACTAGACTAAAGTGGTAAAGTACTAAAATAAATTTATATAAATTATAAAATGGTTTATAAAATAAGAGCTATTTTTTAAAAAAAGCTTACTAGTTTTAAGATTAAAAGTAAGATTTTGAAAGGAATATTTAATTGTGTTTAAGTTATAATGTATTATTCTTATTGTTTTTTTAAAGCCTTGTTTTGTAGGTCAAACATATAAAATAAGGTTTTTAGACTCAATAAGAGCTTTTAAAAATCACAATCTTTTAGATGATGTGCCTGAAAAAGAATTAAAAACAGTATATGATTAAAGAAAGCTATCTTTAAATTGGCTATAAATTAAAAGTTTTATGTATTAATAAGGGGAGAAAGTATGACGGCAGCAAGTAGAATTTTAATAATCATTGGATTAATATTAACATTATTTGGATGTGGACAAAATATTCTTAGCAGCAAAAAAAAATCTACAGTTGGAGAGGGTTTTAATAATGATGAGATAGTTGATCTTTCTTTAAGCTCTTCTCTTCCCAATATTACATTAAAAAACTCAAGTGCTTATCCTTTAAGTGGTGTGTGTGATTCTGCTTCTGGGATTGTAACTGTTGTTATAGGTACTCCTAATGTCACAGGAATTTTTCAGTGTGATTTAAGCGGTTATTTTTCAGGTATAATGGATGTGAGTACTGTGACTCTAAACCCACCAAATATTAAAGCAAGTCAGGCAAATCAGACCGTTTCTATTAGTTCTCTTGTAAATGATCAAACTCCTATTTCTGATGCTCCAACAGTAGCAGATCAAAATTATAAAAATGGAACACAGGTAGCACTAGGTGTAGCTTGTAATGAAGCCGGAGAGGTAGTGACATTTACAAACCCATCATTGAGTCCAAATTCACAAACGTATACTTGTCAAGGTCAGGGGGCTGAAAGCGTAACATTCCTTTTTGCAACAGGGCAGGAAACTTTAAATACAAATAATGTTACAGTAAGTTCTGTAGATGTAAATGGTAACCCAACAACAAATTCTAATGAGTTTAACTTACCAATAGATAATGTAGCACCAACAGTGCAGGTACAAGCAGGTGCAGGTATTATAGAAGGAAATAATGCAAGCTTTACAGTGAGCGTAACTGATGGAACTAGTTTTGTAGCATTTACACCTACACCAAGCTCAGGAACGATAAGCTCAGGTGTTTGTTCTCTAAGTCCATGTACAGTAACTGTAACAGGAGCCAGTGTAGGAGAATTAACTTTAACTGTAGCAGTAGGTGCGGTGACAGATGTAGCAGGAAACTCAAATGCATCACTTCAAACTGATAGTTTATTGGTTAGTGCTCCACAAATAACAGGGGTTCAAATATCATCAAATGATGGAGATTCTGATACATGGTATGAAACTTCAGATTCAATTTCTATTCAAGTACAGTATGATGCTAATGTTACAGTAGATACTGTCGGTGGCACACCAACCATCTTGGTTACCTTATCTAGTGGGACTAAAACAGCAACATATTCTACAGGCTCGGGCTCTCAGAATTTAGAGTTTACGATGTCTATTCTAGCTGATGATTATCAATGCAATGGGACTTTAGATTTAGGCGGAATAAGTTTAAACGGTGGTACAATTAAAGGTGGTGGAGGCGGAATTGCTAACAATTCGGGTTTACCGTCTTCTGTAGCTGGAGCAAAGATAGATGCTAAAAATCCTACAGCTCCGAGTACTCTTAACGCTGATTTGGATGCGTTTAATAATCTGTCGAGTAGTTTATCTTGGACTCAAGGCACTGATGAATGTGGACTTTCAAACATTGAATATGGTTTTGGAACTAGTTCAGGAGGCTTGGATATTCAAAGTTATATAGATATAGGTTTGGTAGAAACCTATCAAGCAGAAAAGAATATAGGTCTAGCTTCTTCATTTAACTTAATTGCAGGTACTGATTACTATACATCAATTAGATCTGTAGATAATGCTGGAAATCTATCGTCAACAGCGACTAGTTCGGCATGGAGTTTTACTTGTTCAGATCCATGGGCTGGTATAAATAGAGTTATTGCTCTAGGTAGTTCGAATAAAGCCTCTATTATTGATGGGAATAGTGTAAGTGCTGAAGATTCTAGCTTTGATGATTTTGTTCAGACCTGGCAAGATCAAAGTGGGAATAACAATCATTTAGAAGCACCTTCCTCTCAAGTAAGGCCAAGTTATGGTTCTGATAACAGTTCAACTTCAAAGTTAGAATCATATGTCCAAGGTGATGGAGTGGATGATACATTAGTCAAAGATTTTGCTTCGAGTATTACAGGAAATTTTATATTTTATTATGTGTTAAAGTCTTTAAATCAGGCGCCTGTTGAGTTTCAAAGTTATTTTAGTAGTGTTAGTAGTGGTGACGATGTTGGAGGTTTTCAGCTAGATCATGGTGGGTCATCGAGAGGATGCGATGGCAAATTTAGAATACTTATAAAAGATATAGCGAGTGATCCTCCGTTGTCTATTTGTGGTTCTGATTACGATAACGATCAACATGTATTTGCTGTTAAATATAGCGAGGATGCTAGTGGCGTTAAAACAATGTTTTTATCTGTGGATGGATCAGAAACTAATTCTAGAACTTTATCTAATCCCGCAGATTTTAGTTCTTTAAGGTTATTTCAGAATAGAGGAGGCAATAACTTTCAAGAAGCTCAGGCATTAGAGTTAGGTGTAGCAACTGGAACTATAACTGAGGCTCAAGAAAAGCAAATAACTGATTACTTAATTTGTAAGTGGAATGTGAGTTTATAATTTGTTACTTGTTTAGCGAACTTTTTTTTAAATCCATTATTTCTAATTTGATAAATTATAGAAGGCTGAAATGGTGATTTCGTGGAAACAAATTTTATAATATATGCCCAAGTTATTAATAGCATAGATCATGATGGTAGTAGTGTTGAGAACTTTATTGAACTAAAAATAAAAAAATTAAAGCAGCCATAGAGAAACAAGGGTTTTTTCAGCAAAGTCTAGTTAAACAAAAGCCTTTACTAGGCTAAGGTGGTAAAGTGCTAAAATAAATTTATCTAAATCATAAAATGATTTATAAATAAGGTTTATTTTAAAAGAGTTTACTGACTGTAAGATTAAAATAAAATTTTAAAAGGAGTATATGGTTGTATTTAAATATGTTGTATTATTCTTATTATTTTTAAAGCCTTGTTTTGCAGATCAAACGTATAAAAATAAAGTTTTTAAGTTTAATAAGAATTACCAAAAATCACAATCTTTAGATGATGTGCGTGGAAAAGAATTAACAACAGCCATGATTGAAGAAAGCTATATTGAAAAAAGAAAACTTTCTGTATCAGAGGTAAATAGGCCTTACAAAAGTAGATACTATTTTAGTTTGGGTATTTATCACAATATTTTATATTCAGACAATCAAGGTGCAGGAAGTAAAGCTGAGTGGGTTTCTAAAGAAAATTTTAATTTTGAAACTCAATATCAATTTAATATAAAAGACTTTTGGCTAGGGGTAAAAGCCTCTTATCACATTCAAGACTATGAAAAGGAAGTGAATTCACAAGTTACATGGAATGAGAAAACACCAGATCTTTTTAAATTATCTTTAGTTTCAGATTATGAAAAAGAAAGATGGGGTTTAGGTTTTGACCTTGATTTTAATCAAGTGCCGTTTATTTATTATGAAAACTTTTTTAATATTGAGTTGAAAAGTGTACTTATCGTAAATGTTTCATTGCGAGCACAATATAAGTGGCTTAAAAATCAAAACTGGTCGTCTAGAGCTGGACTAGGTTTTAACAATCTTATTTTAGGTTTTAACAATCTTATTTTAAGTTTCGATAGTGATTTGAAACAAGGTGCTGAATATCTAGTTTTTATAGACCTAATGAGAGAAAAAAAACATTGGGGATACGGTTTAAATGTTAAATTGTATTATGGTTTTAATCAATATAAAAGCAACCAAAAGAGTCAAAAAGAAAATATTGCAGGATTTTTATTCTCCTTAGAATCTTTAAACTGGTTGTAGGTTAAAAGTTTATGTAGGGGGGGAGTATGAAGACAGCAAGTATAATTTTAATAACCATTGGATTAATATTAACATTATTAGGATGTGAGCAGAATGTTCTTACTAGTAGAAACTCTGAAATTGAAAATGATTTTGACAATGATAAGGAAGTTAGTCTTTCTTTTAGCTCGTCTCTTTCTAGTATCACATCAAAAAACTCACAAGCTTATCCTTTAAATGGTACATGTAATTTTGTTGCTGGGAGCGTAACTGTTGTTATAGGAACTCCTGATGTCATAGAAACTTTTCCATGTAATTTAAATAACAGTTTTTCAGGTGTAATGGATGTAAGTATTGTGAATTTAAATCCTCCCAGCGTTTCTGCAACTCAGGGAGAGTTAACAGTCTCAGCTGACGTAGTGCCTGTAAATGATCAAACTGGTCCAGGGACTGCTCCAACCGCAACTCCTCCAGGAAGTTATGTTGGTAGAAGTAATTATAACCTTCTTATTTCTTGTAGTGAAGCTGGAGAAATTATAAGTATCGCTGGAGATGGTATTGATCCAAGCCCACAAACTTATACTTGTACGGGTAGTGGGGGAGAAGATTTTCCTTTAAGGTTAGCAGATTTAAAGCTAACTAATGATCCCAATAATTTAATAGTTTCATCAACTGATGCATATGAAAACCCATCAGCTGGAACAACAATAGTAAATGTTCCAATAGATACTATACCACCTGTCGTAGAGGTACAAGAAGGTGCCAATATAATTCAAGGGCAAGCAGCAAACTTTACTATTACAATTACTGATCCAAATATTTCAACATATAATTATACTGTAAACACGTCTGGTGTAGAAAGCTTGCCCTATAATTGTACTCAAAACCCATGTCAAATAACGACAGGAATAATTTCCTCAACAGGTCAGCTAACGTTAACTGTGGCAGCTGGAGCTGTACAAGATCTTGCTGGTAACAATAGTACTCAAGGGTCAGGAAGTCTTACAGTGCGTGCTGCAGGAGTCTTAAGCTTTAATAATCCACTTGATACAATTAACACTTTAAATTCAAGTTCTTATCCTGTAGCAGGAGTTTGCGATGAAAATTTAGGTAATGTTACAGTAAGAGTGGGCTCAGGAGTGAGTAAGAGTATTCCATGTAATTCTCCAGGAGAATTTAGTAGCGATATTGATGTAAGTGGTGTGACAGGAGTAGTAAGTGTAACTCAAGGTGTAAATACAGTTGATGCTATTCCAGCGCCAGTAAATGATCAAACTCCTATTTCTAATGCTCCAACAGTAGCAGGTCAAAATTATACAAATGGAACACAGGTAGCACTAGATGTAGCTTGTAATGAAGCCGGAGAGGTAGTGACATTTACAAACCCATCATTAAGTCCAAATCCACAAATGCACACTTGTTTAACTCCAGGATCTGAAAATGTAACATTTTATTTTGTAGCAGGGCAAGAAACTTTAAATCCAAATAATGTTATAGTAAGTTCTGTAGATGTAAATGGTAACCCAACAACAAACCCCACTGAGTTTAACTTCCCAATAGATAATGTAGCACCAATAGTACAGGTGCAAGCAGGTACAGATATAATTCAAGGAGAACGGGCAAATTTTACTATTACAGTTACTGAGCCAAATATTTCAACATATAATTATACTGTAAACACGTCTGGTGTAGAAAGCTTGCCCTATAATTGTACTCAAAACCCATGTCAAATAACGACAGGAATAATTTCCTCAACAGGTCAGCTAACATTAACTGTGGCAGCTGGAGCTGTACAAGATCTTGCTGGTAACAATAGTACTCAAGGGTCAGGAAGTCTTACAGTGCGTGTTGCAGGAGCCTTAAGCTTTAATAATCCACTTGATACAATTAACACTTTAAATTCAAATTCTTATCCTGTAGCAGGAGTTTGCGATGAAAATTTAGGTAATGTTACAGTAAGAGTGGGCTCAGGAGTGAGTAAGAGTATTCCATGTAATTCTCCAGGAGAATTTAGTGGCGATATTGATGTAAGTGGTGTGACAGGAGTAGTAAGTGTAACTCAAGGTGTAAATACAGTTGATGCTATTCCAGCGCCAGTAAATGATCAAACTCCTATTTCTAATGCTCCAACAGTAGCAGGTCAAAATTATACAAATGGAACACAGGTAGCACTAGATGTAGTTTGTAATGAAGCCGGAGAGGTAGTGACATTTACAAACCCATCATTGAGTCCAAATTCACAAACGTATACTTGTCAAGGTCAGGGGGCTGAAAGCGTAACATTCCTTTTTGCAACAGGGCAGGAAACTTTAAATCTAAACAGTGTTGCAGTAAGTTCTGTAGATGTAAATGGTAACCCAACAACAAATTCTAATGAGTTTAACTTGCCAATAGATAATGTAGCACCAACAGTCGCTATACAAGAAGGTGCCAATATAATTCAAGGGCAAGCAGCAAACTTTACTATTACAATTACTGATCCAAATATTTCAACATATAATTATACTGTAAACACGTCTGGTGTAGAAAGCTTGTCCTATAATTGTACTCAAAATCCATGTCAAATAACGACAGGAATAATTTCCTCAGCAGGTCAGCTAACATTAACTGTGGCAGCTGGAGCTGTACAAGATGTTGCTGGTAATAATAGTACTCAAGGGTCAGGAAGTCTTACAGTGCGTGCTGCAGGAGCCTTAAGCTTTAATAATCCACTTGATACAATTAACACTTTAAATTCAAATTCTTATCCTGTAGCAGGAGTTTGCGATGAAAATTTAGGTAATGTTACAGTAAGAGTGGGCTCAGGAGTGAGTAAGAGTATTCCATGTAATTCTCCAGGAGAATTTAGTAGCGATATTGATGTAAGTGGTGTGACAGGAGTAGTAAGTGTAACTCAAGGTGTAAATACAGTTGATGCTATTCCAGCGCCAGTAAATGATCAAACTCCTATTTCTAATGCTCCAACAGTAGCAGGTCAAAATTATACAAATGGAACACAGGTAGCACTAGATGTAGTTTGTAATGAAGCCGGAGAGGTAGTGACATTTACAAACCTATCATTGAGTCCAAATTCACAAACGTATACTTGTCAAGGTCAGGGGGCTGAAAGCGTAACATTCCTTTTTGCAACAGGGCAGGCAACTTTAAATCCAAATAATGTTACAGTAAGTTCTGTAGATATAAATGGTAACCCAACAACAAATTCTAATGAGTTTAACTTGCCAATAGATAATGTAGCACCAATAGTGCAGGTACAAGCAGGTGCAGATATTATAGAAGGAAATAATGCAAATTTTACTATTACAGTTACTGAGCCAAATATTTCAACATATAATTATACTGTAAACACGTCTGGTGTAGAAAGTTTGTCCTATAATTGTACTCAAAATCCATGTCAAATAACGACAGGAATAATTTCCTCAACAGGTCAGCTAACGTTAACTGTGGCAGCTGGAGCTGTACAAGATGTTGCTGGTAACAATAGTACTCAAGAGTCAGGAAGTCTTACAGTACGTGCTGCAGGAGCCTTAAGCTTTAATAATCCACTTGATACAATTAACACTTTAAATTCAAATTCTTATCCTGTAGCAGGAGTTTGCGATGAAAATTTAGGTAATGTTACAGTAACAGTGGGCTCAGGAGTGAGTAAGAGTATTCCATGTAATTCTCCAGGAGAATTTAGTAGCGATATTGATGTAAGTGGTGTGACAGGAGTAGTAAGTGTAACTCAAGGTGTAAATACAGTTGATGCTATTCCAGCGCCAGTAAATGATCAAACTCCTATTTCTAATGCTCCAACAGTAGCAGATCAAAATTATAAAAATGGAACACAGGTAGCACTAGATGTAGCTTGTAATGAAGCCGGAGAGGTAGTGACATTTACAAACTCATCATTGAGTCCAAATTCACAAACGTATACTTGTCAAGGTCAGGGGGCTGAAAGCGTAACATTCCTTTTTGCAACAGGGCAGGCAACTTTAAATCCAAATAATGTTACAGTAAGTTCTGTAGATATAAATGGTAACCCAACAACAAATTCTAATGAGTTTAACTTGCCAATAGATAATGTAGCACCTACAGTCGCTATACAAGAAGGTGCCAATATAATTCAAGGGCAAGCAGCAAACTTTACTATTACAATTACTGATCCAAATATTTCAACATATAATTATACTGTAAACACGTCTGGTGTAGAAAGCTTGTCCTATAATTGTACTCAAAATCCATGTCAAATAACGACAGGAATAATTTCCTCAGCAGGTCAGCTAACATTAACTGTGGCAGCTGGAGCTGTACAAGATGTTGCTGGTAATAATAGTACTCAAGGGTCAGGAAGTCTTACAGTGCGTGCTGCAGGAGCCTTAAGCTTTAATAATCCACTTGATACAATTAACACTTTAAATTCAAATTCTTATCCTGTAGCAGGAGTTTGCGATGAAAATTTAGGTAATGTTACAGTAAGAGTGGGCTCAGGAGTGAGTAAGAGTATTCCATGTAATTCTCCAGGAGAATTTAGTAGCGATATTGATGTAAGTGGTGTGACAGGAGTAGTAAGTGTAACTCAAGGTGTAAATACAGTTGATGCTATTCCAGCGCCAGTAAATGATCAAACTCCTATTTCTAATGCTCCAACAGTAGCAGATCAAAATTATACAAATGGAACACAGGTAGCACTAGATGTAGCTTGTAATGAAGCCGGAGAGGTAGTGACATTTACAAACCCATCATTGAGTCCAAATTCACAAACGTATACTTGTCAAGGTCAGGGGGCTGAAAGCGTAACATTCCTTTTTGCAACAGGGCAGGCAACTTTAAATCCAAATAATGTTACAGTAAGTTCTGTAGATATAAATGGTAACCCAACAACAAATTCTAATGAGTTTAACTTGCCAATAGATAATGTAGCACCTACAGTCGCTATACAAGAAGGTGCCAATATAATTCAAGGGCAAGCAGCAAACTTTACTATTACAATTACTGATCCAAATATTTCAACATATAATTATACTGTAAACACGTCTGGTGTAGAAAGCTTGTCCTATAATTGTACTCAAAATCCATGTCAAATAACGACAGGAATAATTTCCTCAGCAGGTCAGCTAACATTAACTGTGGCAGCTGGAGCTGTACAAGATGTTGCTGGTAATAATAGTACTCAAGGGTCAGGAAGTCTTACAGTGCGTGCTGCAGGAGCCTTAAGCTTTAATAATCCACTTGATACAATTAACACTTTAAATTCAAATTCTTATCCTGTAGCAGGAGTTTGCGATGAAAATTTAGGTAATGTTACAGTAAGAGTGGGCTCAGGAGTGAGTAAGAGTATTCCATGTAATTCTCCAGGAGAATTTAGTAGCGATATTGATGTAAGTGGTGTGACAGGAGTAGTAAGTGTAACTCAAGGTGTAAATACAGTTGATGCTATTCCAGCGCCAGTAAATGATCAAACTCCTATTTCTAATGCTCCAACAGTAGCAGGTCAAAATTATACAAATGGAACACAGGTAGCACTAGATGTAGTTTGTAATGAAGCCGGAGAGGTAGTGACATTTACAAACCCATCATTGAGTCCAAATTCACAAACGTATACTTGTCAAGGTCAGGGGGCTGAAAGCGTAACATTCCTTTTTGCAACAGGGCAGGCAACTTTAAATCCAAATAATGTTACAGTAAGTTCTGTAGATATAAATGGTAACCCAACAACAAATTCTAATGAGTTTAACTTGCCAATAGATAATGTAGCACCAATAGTGCAGGTACAAGCAGGTGCAGATATTATAGAAGGAAATAATGCAAATTTTACTATTACAGTTACTGAGCCAAATATTTCAACATATAATTATACTGTAAACACGTCTGGTGTAGAAAGTTTGTCCTATAATTGTACTCAAAATCCATGTCAAATAACGACAGGAATAATTTCCTCAACAGGTCAGCTAACGTTAACTGTGGCAGCTGGAGCTGTACAAGATGTTGCTGGTAACAATAGTACTCAAGAGTCAGGAAGTCTTACAGTACGTGCTGCAGGAGCCTTAAGCTTTAATAATCCACTTGATACAATTAACACTTTAAATTCAAATTCTTATCCTGTAGCAGGAGTTTGCGATGAAAATTTAGGTAATGTTACAGTAACAGTGGGCTCAGGAGTGAGTAAGAGTATTCCATGTAATTCTCCAGGAGAATTTAGTAGCGATATTGATGTAAGTGGTGTGACAGGAGTAGTAAGTGTAACTCAAGGTGTAAATACAGTTGATGCTATTCCAGCGCCAGTAAATGATCAAACTCCTATTTCTAATGCTCCAACAGTAGCAGATCAAAATTATAAAAATGGAACACAGGTAGCACTAGATGTAGCTTGTAATGAAGCCGGAGAGGTAGTGACATTTACAAACTCATCATTGAGTCCAAATTCACAAACGTATACTTGTCAAGGTCAGGGGGCTGAAAGCGTAACATTCCTTTTTGCAACAGGGCAGGAAACTTTAAATCCAAATAATGTTACAGTAAGTTCTGTAGATGTAAATGGTAACCCAACAACAAATTCGACTGGATTTAACTTACCAATAGATAATGTAGCACCAACAGTGCAGGTACAAGCAGGTGCAGATATTATAGAAGGAAATAATGCAAGCTTTACAGTGAGCGTAACTGATGGAACTAGTTTTGTAGCATTTACACCTACACCAAGCTCAGGAACGATAAGCTCAGGTGCTTGTTCTCTAAGTTCATGTACAGTAACTGTGACTGGAGCAAGTGTAGGAACATTAAGTTTAGAGGTACCTGCGGGTACGGTGACAGATGTAGCAGGAAACTTAAATGCATCACCTCAAACTGATAGTTTATTGGTTAGTGCTCCACAAATAACAGGGGTTCAAATATCATCAAATGATGGAGATTCTGATACATGGTATGAAACTTCAGATTCAATTTCTATTCAAGTACAGTATGATGCTAATGTTACAGTAGATATTGCCGGTGGCACACCAACCATCTTGGTTGCCTTATCTAGTGGGACTAAAACAGCAACATATTCTACAGGCTCGGGCTCTCAGAATTTAGAGTTTACGATGTCTATTCTAGCTAATGATTATCAATGCAATGGGACTTTAGATTTAGGCGGAATAAGTTTAAACGGTGGTACAATTAAAGGTGAGGTAGACGGAACTGCTAACAATTCGGGTTTACCGTCTTCTGTAGCTGGAGCAAAGATAGATGCTAAAAATCCTACAGCTCCGAGTACTCTTAACGCTGATTTGGATGCGTTTAATAATCTGTCGAGTAGTTTATCTTGGACTCAAGGCACTGATGAATGTGGACTTTCAAACATTGAATATGGTTTTGGAACTAGTTCAGGAGGCTTGGATATTCAAAGTTATATAGATATAGGTTTGGTAGAAACCTACCAAGCAGAAAAGAATGTAGGTTCAGCTTCTTCATTTAACTTAATTGCAAATATTGATTACTATACATCAATTAGATCTGTAGATAATGCTGGAAATATATCGTCAACAGCGACTAGTTTAGCATGGAATTTTACTTGTTCAGATCCATGGGCTGGTATAAGTAGATTTATTGCTCTAGATAGTTCGAATAAAGCCTCTATTATTGATGGGAGTGGTGTAAGTGCTGAAGATTCTAGCTTTGATGGTTTTGTTCAGACCTGGCAAGATCAAAGTGGGAATAACAATCATTTAGAAGCATCTTCCTCTCAAGCAAGGCCAAGTTATGGTTTTGATAACAGTTCAACTTCAAATTTAGAATCATATGTTCAAGGTGATGGAGTGGGTGATATACTAAGTAAAAATATTACCGACTATGCTTCAGATTTTATATTTTATTATATATTAAAGCCTTTAACTCTACCAGTTGATTCTACTGAGTTTCAAAGTTATTTTAGTAATGCTGATAGCAATAACAGTACTGGTGGTTTTCAGCTAGATCTTGGTGGAACAGCGAGAGGATGTGACGGAAAATTTAGAATACTTATAAAAGATATAGCGAGTGATCCTCCGTTGCCTATTTGTGGTCCTGATTATGATAACAATCAACATGTGTTTGTTGTTAAATATAGTGAGGATGCTAGTGGCGTTAAAACAATGTCTTTTTCTGCAGATGGATCAGAAGCTAATTCTATAATTTTATCTAATCCTGCAACTTTTAGGTTGTTAAAGTTGTTTGCGAATAGATCAGGCAATAAGCTTCAACAAGCTCAGGTGTTAGAGTTAAATATGATAAATGGCGCTATAACTGAGGCTCAACAAGAGGTAATAGAGGACTATTTAGTGTGTAAGTGGAATGTGAGCTTATAAATTACTATTTATCCTAAACTAACCCTCTTTTTTAAATATATCATCTTTAATTTGATAAAATCCTAGAGGAGTAAAAAACGTTTAGGATGTCTAGGTTTTATTAGAAGTGAAAAGATGTGTTTTTTTTAACTTAGAATTGATTTTTAAAAATCAATTCTAAGCTTAAGATTTTCGTTATAAATTCTAGATTTAAACAATTCAAATAGGCCTGATATGGAAATCTTGTAGTACTTGTTTTGTAATAAGCTGCATAAATTTTAGAGTAGTAAGCCTAGATACAGCACCGTAGTTTTTATTGCTGTAAAAAAGAATGGTGAATTTCTTATTTGAGGAAGAAAAACATATGCAGAGGTGTATTTAAATACAATTGGCCATAAGAATTTTATCTTAAATTTATTTAGCGTTTTATAAATAAGAGTTATCTAAAGCAGTATTTTAATAGATTTTATGATTTAAGGGATTAAATTACTCTTTTTTAAAAAATTAGGGGTAGGTATAGAGTATATTTTTACTTTAGTATAAGGACTGTAACTGCTCATGAATTAAAGGGCATAATTTGTTTTCTGCATGACTGCGATCTCTTATAACACACCGAAATAATTAAGGCTTTAAAAAAGCTAGGATTTTTTTAGTTTTTTGACTTATATTCCAGAAAAGCTTAGGTATATTGTATGGACAAATCATCTAAAAATTTAAAAAATATGGACTCTCTACGTGCTAAATTACCGTCTGGAAAATCTGATTTACGAAAACCTGATTGGATTAAAATACGTCCACCGTCAGGTAAAAAGTATTCGAAACTAAAAACAATGTTTAAAGAGCTTAATCTTGCAACAGTTTGTCAAGAGGCTCAGTGTCCAAATATTGGTGAATGCTGGATGGGTGGAACTGCAACTATTATGATCATGGGTGATACATGCACCAGAGGTTGTCGTTTTTGTGATGTTAAAACTGCAAAAGCTCCAGCAGCATTAGATCCTGATGAGCCTAGAAAGGTTAGTTATGCGGTTTCTCAAATGGGGCTAGATTATTTAGTCATAACAAGTGTTGATCGTGATGATGTTAAAGATCAGGGAGCGGCTCATTTTGCTGAAACAATTTCTTTACTTCGTTTTATGGATAAGAATTTAACAGTTGAGGTTTTAACTCCTGATTTTAGTGGTGATGTTGAGCTGATCAAACAGCTTGTTGATGCTAAACCACATGTGTTTGCGCATAATATTGAAACTGTTGAAGATCTATCTTTAATGGTGAGAGATCCAAGGGCTGATTATAGACAAAGTCTAAGGGTTTTAAAAACGGTAAAAGATTTAAATTCACAAATTTTTACAAAATCTTCAATTATGCTTGGACTTGGTGAAACTGATAAACAGGTTATGCAAGCATTAAAGGATTTGCGTGAAGTAGGTTGTGATGTTTTGACTTTTGGTCAATACTTACAGCCTAGGAAGAGGCATTTACAGGTTCATGAATTTATAACTCCTGAAAAATTTGAATACTGGAAACAAGTATCAGAAGGTATTGGATTTTTATATGTTGCCAGTGGTCCGTTAGTTCGGAGCTCTTATAAGGCAGGAGAGTTTTTCATGAAAGGTATGATTAAAAAAAGAAAGTTAGAAAGCACTATGAAGACAAAATTAATTAATTATTAAATATTTAAAAGGAGAAAAGGGAATGACTACAAAGCTTGCATTACCAGATATTGGAGAGGGTGTAACTGAGGGAGAAATGATTACATGGTTGGTTAAAGAGGGTGACCCTGTTAAGGCGGATCAGCCTGTTGTAGAAGTTATGACAGATAAAGCAACTGTTGAAGTTCCAGCTCCAGATGCCGGGGTCATTACAAAATTAGTGGCCAAAGAAGGTGATATTATTCCTATTGGTGGAACTCTTTTAGAAATAAAACTTGATGCTAGCACTAGAACAACTCCAGGAGAAAAAGTTAAAGATGAATCAGTTGTAACTCAAGTTCCAATGATGAGTACAGCGCCATCAAGTGAAGTGGCAATCATACCTCCGGTTGCAGAGTCCTTTGTTTTAGCATCTCCTTCCACAAGGAGATTTGCTAGAGAAGTGAATGTTGATATTAACCAAATTTTAGGAACAGGCCTTGCCGGTCGAGTAACAAGACAGGATGTTTTAGGTGCAACAGGCGGTGTGGGCGAAACTTTAGTAAGCCCTGCAGCAGTAAACTTTCCCGCTAGAGATTTTAAAACTAAAATGGATGAAAGAGTGCCCTTTAAAGGGATTAGAAAAAAGATTGCTGAAAATCTTCAAATGGCAAAAAAAATTATTCCACATTTTACAATTATGGATGAGGCTAATGTTACTCAACTTGTTAAGCTTAAAGAGCAAGCTAAAAAAGCTGGAGAAAAGTATGGAGTTAAAGTTACTTATCTTCCTTTTGTTATAAAAGCTTTAGTGGCAACTTTACACGAATATCCAATGTTTAATGCTTCAATTGATGATGAAGCAGGTGAAATTGTTTATAAAAAAACTTTTAATATTGGTTTTGCCGCAGATACGCCAAATGGCCTAATAGTTCCTGTGATTAAAAGCGCAGATCAAAAATCTATTTTAGAATTAAGTGCTCAGATCACAGATCTTTCAATAAGAGCAAGAGCTGGAAAACTTAATCTTGACGAAATAAGAGGTGCTACAATTACAATTACAAATATTGGTTCTATTGGTGGAACATATGCAACTCCAATTATAAATCATCCAGAAGTAGCAATTATCGGTATGTATAAAATAACTAAAAAACCAGTATTTGTTGCTAATGAAAAATTTAAAATAGCAAGTGTAATGAACTACACAGTTACTGCAGATCATAGATTAATCGATGGTGCTGTTGCTGCAAATTTTTTAAAAACCCTGTTTGAAAAATTAGAAAATCCTGCGGCTCTTATGATAGGAATGGTTTAATATGAGTTATGATGTTTGTGTAATCGGTGCTGGACCTGGTGGATATGTTGCTGCAATTAGAGCAGGGCAATTGGGCTTAAAGACTGTTATTGTTGAAAGAAAATATATGGGCGGAGTGTGTTTAAACGTTGGGTGTATTCCATCAAAGGCCATGATTTCTGCTGCGAAATTTTTTGATAAGATTCAAAATAATACAGCTCCCATGGGTATTAATATTGGCTCTGTGACTGTGGACATGGCAAAGCTAAGGAGTTGGAAAGAATCTGTTAGTGCTAAAATGGCGAGTGGCGTAGAGCAGCTTTTAAAGGCAAATAAGGTTGAAATTATTAAAGGAGAAGCTTTTTTTCTAGATTCAAAAACTTTAAAGGTTAATGATACAACAATTAAAGCAAAAAACTTTATTGTGGCAACAGGTAGTCGCCCCATACAACTTCCAGCATTTAAGTATGATGAAACATTTGTTATGAGTTCAACAGGTGTTTTAAACCTTAATAAACTTCCAAAGAAAATTATTGTAATTGGCGGCGGCTATATTGGTTTAGAAATTAGTTTTTATCTTAAAAAATTAGGAACACAAGTTGTTGTTCTTGAGGCAGGAAATAAACTTATTTCTGGAATGTGTGATGAAGATGTTCACAAAGTTTTAGAAAAATCTGTTAAGAAAACAGGTATTCAAGTTTATTACAAAACGCTTGCAAAAAGTTGGAAAAAATCAGGAAAAGGTGTAGTTGTTTTAGCAAAAGTTAATGGTGAGACTAAAGAGTTTGAGGCAGATAAAATTTTAGTGACTGTTGGGAGAAAACCAAATTCTGATCAAACAAATTTACAAAATCTAGGCTTAAATATTAGCAAGAAGGGTTTTTTAAAAGTTGATGCGCAGATGAGAACAAATGTTTCAGGCATTTGGTCTATTGGTGATATTGCTGGAGAGCCTATGTTGGCTCATAAAGCTAGTCACGAGGGCGCTTTAGTAGCAGAAGTGATTTCTGGTGAAAATAGAGTTTATGATGCAAAAACAGTTCCTGCAGTTATTTTTACACACCCTGAGATTGCATCTGTTGGGATTACTGAAGAAGAAGCTCAAGGTAAGGATTATGTTGTTGGTAAATTCCCATTTAGTGCCAATGGAAAAGCTGTATCGCTTCAAGAAACAGATGGTTTTGTAAAGATGATTGCAAATTCAAAAACCCATGTTCTATTAGGTATTCACATTATTGGACCTGAGGCTAGTAACCTTATAAGTGAAGCCGCTCTTGCAATGGAGATGGGAGCAACACTTAAAGATTTAGCCTTAACAATTCATCCACATCCAACTTTAGGTGAAACTATGATGGAGTGTGCTCATGTAGCTTTAGGTCATGGGGTTCATATAATGCCACAAAAGTTAAAAAGAAATCCTAAAATCGATGCTTAAAATTGTATGTTAAAAGAATTTAAAATCATAGATTTAAATCTTATAGATTACAATGAGGCTTTCTTGTACCAAGAAGATCTTTTAAAAAAAAGGCAAAACAGTTTAATTAAAGATACTATTATTTTTTGCAGGCATCCATCCATAGTTACATTAGGAAGAGCTTCAAGAAAAGAAGACGTGCAGGGGTGGTCTGGAGCTATGACTTTGGTTAATCGAGGTGGCAGGGCTACATACCATGGTCCTGAGCAAATAGTGGTGTATCCTATTGTGAGTTTAAAGAAAAACCCTAATATAAGGGTGAGGTCTGAAGATATTAGGCAGTATTTAAGGAGCTTAGAGGATGTAATTGTTCAAACACTTTTATCATTTGATTTAGAGGCGAGAGTTAAAAGTGATAAGCCTCTTAAGTTAGGACAGTTAAATAGAGGAATTTGGATTAAAGGAAAAAAAATTGCTTCTTTAGGTATTGCTGTAAAAAAATGGGTGACTATGCATGGGGTGGCCTTAAATTTAAAAAAAGATATAGATGCTTTTAAAGGTATTTTAGCATGTGGTTTTGATTCACAAACATATACTTCTTTAGAAGAAGTAGGTTTAAGAGTATCATATGATGAGTGTAGAGATAGAATAATTGAAAAATTAAGGGGTGATTTTTCCTAGCCAAAACCCTTGATCAGTATTCTCTTTAGCAAAAGCATTGGCAATGGTTTTAAGAGGACTTGGGTAAATGCTGATTAAAGAATCAGGTTGATCATTAGATTTTAAAAGTAAAACTTCTGAATCTTTGCTTAAATTGGTTTGTTGAATTTTAAGATTAATACTAGATTCAACGCCAAGTATAGCAGAGGGAATATATGGTGCTAAAGTTTTATTATCTGGTAAAAATGAGTAATCAGAACAAATAGGAATTGTCTTTTTGTTTCTATAAAGTAAAATTAGAGGCCAACCGATTTGAGAAAAATAAATAGTTTCATTGACATTAAATGCACAAAAAAAGTCACAACCTAGATTTAGGGTTTTATTATTAAAATTTGAATAAATATAATCATTTAAAAACTGCAAACAAGTATAGAGTAGATTTTCTTCACTGTTAAAGCATGTAAGTTTTGGGTAAAAAGATGTTGAATCTGAATCAAAGGATTTATTTTCAAACTCATTCATAAACTCAGAAAGACACTGATCAAGATCAGAGCTGTTGCCATATGGAGTAGCTACAACAATTAAGTTCTTAGAGAGGTTTTGTCTTAAGATAGGTGGGGTGAATACAAAACTTCCTCGATACCCAAAGGATTCAATTTGCATACTATACTCCCTCTTGGTAATATCGTAGTTTAAGTTTAGCTTTTTGGTAATAATCAGAGCCTTTAACGCCTTGAGTAATAATTTTTTTCCATAAGCTTTTAGCTTCATTAATTTCCCCAAAGTCTTCAAGAATAATACTTTCTTGATAATATTTTCTTAATATTATTTTTAATTTTTTTGAGGCATTTTCTTTAATTTTTAAAAGTTCTACATGATTACGATTTACATCAAGGCCTTTTTGAGCAGCAAGTATAGTTTGTTTATAATCGTCATCTGATAGATATTTATTAGAATTTTTTATTGATAGAGCTAAAGCTTTATTAATTCTTGTATTGATGGATGCAATGTTTCGACGAGCTTTCTTTTTTAAAAGTTTTGGATCTGGATATGTGCTATTAATATACTTCTTATAGGTTTTTAAAGCTCGTTTCCAATCTCCATAGCGATCATAATTCTTAGCTTTATTGTATAAAGCCTGGCCATTAGCAATTTTTTTTCTGTGCTCTTGAGCAGCTATTTTTTCTTGTTCTTTTTTAAGGTCAACTGCTTCAGCAATATCTAAAAGCATAGAAGCTTTTTCATTAGAAGGGTCTAAGCTAAAAGTTTCATTAATGCAGGGTTTTAATATAGCAGAGCCTTCTTGGGCTTTAGGGGCACAAAATTTTATAATTTCATTTACTTTATTTTCTAATACAAGTTTTTTTTCTTTTTGAATGTTAAGATCATGCTTTCTTTGTAAGCGTTCTTTTTCAATATCACATTGGTTTTTAAGCTCTGCGGCACCGTTTATTTGTTCGATTGGAATGTCGTATTTTGTGAGTTCATTAATTTCAAAAATACAGCGTTCAAAATGAGATTCATTGTAAAAACGAAGGGCAAGATTAAATTTATCAATAGCAGCATTTAGACGCTCTTTTGCTAAACGTTTTTCTTCCTGTATAGAAGCCAGCTCAACAGCATCTATTTTAGAAGAATTATTTTGAAAAAAATAAAGCACTCCAAAGGAAATTATAACTGAAAAAAGTAAGGGCTTTAAATATTTTATTTTTATTTTTTTCTTAGCAATTATAGAGGGATGATTGTCTTCTGGAAGTTTTAAAAATTCATCATGAATAGTTAATGCGTTTTTATTTAAATTTTGAATTTCGTTTGTATTGTCAGCAGGATCATCAGATTTAAGTTGTTCTATTAAGGCTACATTTTTTATTTTATCTTTGAATAAATGATCTTTTATTTCAAAAATAAATCTAAAATTAGCAATTTCAATATAATCTCCAGATTTTAATTCAATCTCTTGATTAGCAGGGAGCTGTTGTTTATTTAAGAATGTTCCATTGGATGAACCAAGATCTTTGACAAGAAATTTAGATTGATTGTTTATAATGGTAAAATGTTTGCGACTTGTTTTTTTTGATTTTACAGTATAGTGACAGTTTTGATCTCGTCCAAAATCCCAAGTGGTTCCTTCAAGAGTGATTTCTTGAAGAAATCGAGTCTCTTTAAATATTTTTAAAGAGTACTCTAAGGTGGGAGTTGTTGCAGTTTTTGTTTTCTCATCTTGATCAAATTCTGTAGAAGCTAAATCCTTTTTTTGTTCGGTGATAGCTAGAGAAATCTCTTTATGCTCTATGTCGGTGTTGCTAGATTTCTCATTATGAGGACTAGATATTGGTTCTTCTTTAAGGTTTTCTTTTTTAGGCAGCTCTAGAATAAAATCATAAGGAGGAACATTTATAGTGTGTGTGCCATTATCAAAGCAAATTTCTTTTATAGTGTTTCCTTGGTGGATGAGTTTTCCCGCACTAGAAATAGCTGCTATTACAACAGAGAAATCATCTTGGATAGTTATTTTAAAATGAGCTCTTGAAATACCAGGGTGTCTAGATAAAATAATATCACAATGACTACCACGGCCAATAGTAAGCTCTGTTGCTTTTGAATAAGAACCTTCAAAAAATATATCAGAGTTTTCGAATACTTTAAGTGTAATCATTAATACTTACTCCGTTTTAAGAATTTACATTTTTTAAGAAATTGTCGAGCTTGAAGATACCGAGAATCAGTTTTATCATTTATTTGTGATAAAACATTTTTAAAAGATGAAATACAAAAATCATTTTTTCCATTTTCCATATTTATAACTCCTTGACTCATATTAAAAGCGATAAGTTCTTCTAATCGATTAGTGGCTAGCTCGCTATATCTACGAGCTAATTGGTGTGATGGGTAAATAGATAAGCAGGTATCAAAAGAAGATAGTGATTGTGCATAAAGACCTTTTTGAAAATCTCTAAATCCTTTAATATAGAAAGAATGTGCTGATTTATATTCTTGGGTGTTGTGTCCAGAAGATTTAAGTTCTTTAATAAGTTCATCTATTTCATTTTTATTTTTCTCAACATCCTTTAATATTTTTTCAGTAGTTGTTATTTCTCTTAAAGCTTTTTTTTCTTTTTTAAAAGGATCTAAGATGAACATATAAAGGCCGAGGGCAATAAGAAGTGTTGTTGCTGTATAAAAAATATTTGTAGTGCTTTTTGTTATTTTAAAGGCGACATTTTTGGTTGGATTTTGCGTATTTTTAAGAAAAACTTTTTTTTGATTTTTTAAAACAACTATAAATTTAAATGTTTGGCTGCCAATTGTAAAAATATAGTTGTTTTTAAGTTGAGATTGGGGAGTGTTTTCATTATTTATTTTAATGAAGTTTGTTGAAGATAAATTTTGTATATAGTATTGCCCTTTATTTAAAATTAATCGAGCATGTCTACGGCTAAGTTTTGAATCTTCAGGAATAGAAATATGGTTAGTGTGGTCTCTTCCAATAAAAATTTCATTTGAACTTAATCTAAAAATAGTGCCCTTAAGTCGTCCTGTAATTACTTTTACATAAAATTCATTTAAAGTGTGATGAACTAAATTTGACATTATTCAGGCTCCAATGGAAAAAATGAACAGACAAAGTAAGCTATATCATTTGTTCCGTGTATAGGGTGCATGCGAATTTCATAGGGAATTCCTCCAAACTCAAGAGAATCTAGTATTATTTCATCAGGGGAAATTTGTGATCTTTCTACTAGATCAAGTAAATTTTGTTTTAAAGCCTGATCTGTAAACTCAATAACACGAATTCCTTTTGTATCATATAATCCGGTAAGTTCTTCAAACATGGAGTTGTAATCAAGAACAGTATGAGTATCTTTAGAAATAACAATTGATGCCTGGTTAAACATTTCTACTAAATTTTGAATCTCCATAGAGCGATCGATTTCAATATTGACCGGTGTAGAGCTGCTGTTAGATTCATCGGATCGACTTAAAAGACTAGATGAAATAAGATAGAGTTCTTTTAAAGGGTTAAAGAGTATTGAGGTGTGGAGTTCTTTATGAATGTCTTGGTGGAGTGCAGCTTTTAAGTCTTTGATAATACTTATAAAAGGGTACTCAATAATTTTATAAAGAAAATAAAATATGACAAGACCAAATAATAAGGATAAAAATAGTGTTTGAATAAAAAGGCTTAGAGTTTTTTTATTTCCAAGAGATAAAGTTTGAGCATCATAAACTACAACGGTATAAAATCTAGTGAGTTCTGTGCTATCAGTGGTAGAGTAGAATTTAATAGGATGCATTGCTATAATAGTATTATTGCTTTCTTTAAATACATGAAAGGGGCGTTCTGTGATTTTTCTAGCTTTATGAATTAAAGGATTAGGTGGAAATTTTCCGGAAAATATAGAAGGGCTTATAATTTCACCGTTGTGTTGGCGTATAATATAGGCTTTTTTAACGCCAGGTTCTTGATACGCAAACGCAACAGAGGCTCCAGAAAAACTGCCGTTTTGTAAGGGTTTAACATTATTTAAGGCCAAAGTTTTTGCCAGAGAACTAGCGCGTCTTTTACTTTCAAGTTCAACAGTATCTTGAATAATACTCATGAGTGGAATTGTTGATAATAAGGCGGTTATAACAATGCAGGTAAAAAGTAAGAGACCTATAATCCACTTAAAGTCTATTTTCCCCGATAGAATTTGAAGAGGTGGCATTGCAGTCTTATCTAAGTATTTATTTGCTTTATATAAGAGTTTTTCTATGGGAGATTTGTACTTTAATTCTAAACTTTCATTTTCAGAATGAGCACTAACACTATCATCTTTTAAAAGAGCAGTGTCATTATTTTTCACTAATTCTAAAATAGTATCGTATAAAGAAATTTTATCACCTATTTTAATTAAGGTAATTTCAATCTTTACGCCGTTTACAAAGGACCCGTTGGTAGAATTTAAATCTGTAAAAAGAACTCTGTCTTGATCTAAAATAATTTTAGCGTGTTTTTTTGAAATATTTTTATTTGGTATGGCAACTTCACATTGTGGAGACCTGCCAATGAAAGTTTCATTCTGTACTAAAGGATGCACCTGGCCGGCATCTGTGCCTGAGAGAACTTTAAGAGCGTACATCTATAAGATCTCCTTTAGAAATTTTTTTGGAAATATTATTACTATAAAGTTCAATGCAATAATAGTTTTTAAATTGAAAGGGTTTAGTGCATCTCCAAGGTTTAAGGCTTTCAGTTATAGAGGTTACCACCATATTTTTATCTAAAAACACGACATCAATGGGAAATTGCATAAAGAATGTGTGCACAGAAGGGCACCCTTTAAAAAATATGGCAGTATCTTTACCCAGAGTTGATTTTCCCATTAAACCTTTAAGTTTTGAGTAAAAAGACTCAGCAACTAAAATATTTTTAGCGATCTGAATATTTTTTGTAGAATTATAAAGATTTAAAGTTTGCATAAATTATTTTTGCCCCATAAACCCAAGGATAACCGGTCCAAGAACTGTTAAGAAAACCGCAGGAACAATAAATAAAACCATTGGAATCATCAAGGCTTGAGAAGCTTTTGCACCAGCTTTTTCAGCTCGAACAAAGCGCTCTAATCTCATTTGCTCAGCTTGATCTTTTAAGACCTTATGAATGGGAACACCAGCAGAGTCAGCATCAATTATTACAGCCACTAAACTCATAATTTCACTAAGATCGATTCTATTAGAAAAAGCCCTTAAGGCATCTGCTCTTGAGCTACCAATACGAATTTCAGCAAGAAGCTCTTTCATTTCGTTAGCAAGAATACTGTCGGGAGCTTTTTCCACAATCCTTTGAATAGCACCAATGAAATCCATGCCAGCCTCTGTAGTTAATGCTAAAAGATCAATGAAAAAAGGTAAATCTGTTTGTATGGATATATTTCGTTTCTTTTTTTGATCATTAGCGTATAGATTTGGAAAGGCAAACCCAAGAAGGCCTAAGACAAAAACCCCTGGGGCTGGAATTCCAAGATCTAAAGCAAAGTTAAAAAAGAAAAGACAAAGTGGGAATATAAATCCCCATAAAATCTGCATTCCAATAAACTCATCCACATTGAGTTCTTTAGAGATACCTGCGGTTTTTAGATTGATTGCAATTTTTTTTCGATAATTCTTAGATTTAATTTTTTTTGCGTGAGCTAGTGTAAAATTGTGAATAAGAGGACGTGAAATATTAATTACAGGTGATTTTGACTTTGTAGGTTCGTCATCAGTAGCCCAAGCTAAAGTTGAAGAATCAGAGTTGTCTCCAAGTATAACTCTTGTTATTAAATATACAGAGTAACTTGCAAAGGCAATTCCTAAAATGAGTAGAATGAAATCTAAATTAAATATGGAACTCAACTTAACCCCCTCTATTTTATTAATTTCTAAGTCACCGCAAAGAGCGCAGTTACTCGCTCAAGCAGGGTACCAATTTGAATCCTTTCCCTTAGAAATATCGGAAATTATTGATAAAAACCTAAATTGTTTTCATCAGTGCAAAAGGCTTGCTTGTCTTAAAATGAAACACTTTAAAGATCAAATTGGCCTTAAGTATAAGGATTTTAAATTTGCTCTTACTTGCGATACAATGGTTGAGTTTAAGGGGGTAGGCTTAGATAAACCTAAAAGCCTCTTAGAGGCAAAGAAGTGGCTTTTAAACTATAGCGGGCAAGAACAGTTTGTACATACAGGCTGCTGCCTTCTTCGTCTAGATGGGCAGGCTTTGGACAAAAGTTGGGTGACGACAACAAAGATTAAATTTAAAAAAATATTTAAGATTGATGTAGATCAATATTTAGATGAGAATTTAAAGGTTTTAGGCAAGGCTGGTGGGTATGGTATTCAGGATAAAAAGTTTAATTTAATTCAGAGTATACAAGGCTCGTATACAAATATTGTAGGACTTACTTTAGAGTCTTTACGGTTAGAGCTTAAAAAGTGGGAATTAAAGTGAATATAAAGATTTTAAAAGAAGAAATTAAAAACCTTAATGGAAATCTTATTGCAGTCTCTAAAACTATAGAGGAAAGAAAAATAAGAAAAGCCTACTTATTAGGTATTAGAGCCTTTGGCGAAAGTTATTTAACCGAGGCTTGTCATAAAATTAAAAGTCTTTCAGATTTAGATATTGAGTGGCACTATTTAGGACGATTACAAAATGGGACTTTAAATAAAGTGATGAATAAGTTTTCACTTATTCACACAGGGGCAAAGCTTTCTCACTTAATAAAAATTAATGAGAAGACAAAAGGTGTTCAAAAAATTCTTATACAAGTAAGGCACCCTACGGATATAAGAGATTACGGAGTTTTAGAGGGTGATTTAGAGTTGTTTTTGTTAGAAGCATTAAAGCTTGATAAGATCATATTATCCGGCTTGATGTTTATTCCTCCTGTAAACATGGAAACACAAAATCTTTTAGCCGCATTCTTGTGGGCAAAGAAACATTTTGATAGATTAGGTGAGCGTATAGATGCAAAAAGGCAAAAAAACTGGTCTATTTTATCTATGGGAATGTCTAAAGATTATCTAAAAGCCTTAAATAATGGGGCGACTCATGTCAGGCTTGGGCGGTTAATTTTTGGAGAAAGGTAGGGTTTGCATATTTTTTTAAAACAAAAAAAGATTGGTTTTGTTGGTGCAGGGAATATGACTAGAAGTCTTGTTGCAGGATTATTATTAAATCCAGATATAAATTTAAAAAATTTGTATGTGGTAAATAGAACATCTTTAAAAGCAAAAAATCTGTCTAAAAAATATAATATAAACTATATAAAGCATGTTGATGATCTTCTTGATCTATGTGATATAATTATAATCTCAATTAAGCCTCAAGACGTATTAGAGTTTTTAAGCTCATATGGAAAAAGTTTTACAGAGGAACATATAGTTTTAAGTTTATGCGCAGGAATTAAGCTTAAGAGCTTAAAGAATCAGCTTCCTCAGGTTAATGATTTTGTGCGCTTGATGCCCTCAACCACCTGTGAATTTGGAAGTGGTGTTTTAGGTGTTTATTCAGACAATGAAGCGCTGGCTTTAGAAGTTGAAAAATATTTTTATTCGGTAGGCCTTGTGCAGATAGTTCAAACAGAAGAGGCGTTAGATGGAGTCATGATTTCGGTAGCAAGTGGTGTAGGCTTTATTCTTGAGATCATGCAAATTTGGTCAGAATGGCTTAGTGAAATGGGTTTTGATAGTGAGAGTGCAGATGAAATTACAAGAATAAGTTTTTTAAGTGTTAGTAAAGCACTTAAAGCATCGAATAAAAGTTTTATGCAGATGCAAAATGATGTGACCTCAAAAAAAGGTGTAACCTTAGCAGGGCTTAAGATGATGAGATCATCTGGTTTAGATGAAATCTTAAATAAGAGCTTTCAAGCAGCCCTTCGTAGAAGTAAAGAGCTTGAAGAGCTTATTTAAAAATTCTTTTTTAAAATGAAGAGTTAATTTTAGAAAAATATGGCCTTGTAAAATAAATTGTGTAGCTACTTAACAGTAAACTAGGATTAAACATCCTTAAGTATGTTTTTAAGAATTTATTTCTAGGGTGGGTAGGAAGCAGTTTTTTAAACCGTTGGTCCAAGTTAGATACTTATGTTTAACAACGTTCTTAAAAAAACATTTATTGTTGTGTAGGTAAGTGTGCGATTTTAAAATCCGGATTTAAAAAGCTTTATGTAGTGGGATTAATATTTAAATTGAGCCATACCTTCAGGTCCAAGGATAACAACTTTAAATTTTTGGGTAGATAAACTGTGTGTAGAAATAGGGAAGGTTATTAGATAAGGAGTACTCCAGGGGCTTAATTCAGGGAAATAGGCTTTATTATGGTATGAAATCTTTTTTCTAAGAGTAATAGTTCCTTTATACTCCATATTATGAACTTTTAAAATTACTTTCCAATCAGAGATGTCTTGATCAAGTTTATTTCTCTTTGTTTTAGGAGAATAAAAAGTTAGGAAGAATTCAGAATGTGTAGAAAGAAGGCTTTCTTTTTTACTTTTAAATTTAAGAGCTTCGTTAGGAGTCCAGTTTTTAAATTGGCTTTTAATTCTTAAATTATTGTCTTGGATATTTTTATTTAAGAAAGTGAGTTCAGCTTCGAACAAAAGGTAGAGGCCATCATACTGTTGTTGTTTTTTTGTCTGCCTTCTAATCATTCGTTTTTGTTTGGATAGTGTTAAGGGGCGCCAATCATCTGTAAGTTTCGTATTTATAGGGCTGTGATTGCAGGATGACAATAGTATGCTGATTAAAAATAGGCTAAAAATTTGCATTTAAAAACTCCTTTATTTTAGAAATAGCAGCTTCTTTTTGAATATCATTTAACACTTCATGCATGGAATTATCAAAGAAAACAATTTGAGATCGATTTTTTAATAATTTAAAAGCATGATTTCCATCACAAACAGAATCCTTCGGGGATAAAAGAGATAAGGTTGGAATTTTTGTAGGGTGTTTTATCAACCTTTTTGTAAGTTCTATTATTCCTAAGAATAGGCGAGGTGAAATTTTAGAGTGTCTTATGGGGTCGGCTTTATATATTTTTAAATACTCTAAATCTGATGAAAGTTGTTCGGGTGAGATTTCATTTTCAAGAGTGAGTCTTGGAGCAACTTTAGCTAGGAACTTAGAGCCAGTGGTTTTCCATTTAGAGGGGGTAAAATTAAGTTTTGTACAAGGATTTGAAAAAATGAGCCCCTTTATATCTAAGGTATTAAAAACTTTTTCTTGCTCAGCACTTAGAGTAATAAGTCCTCCAAGAGAATGACTTAGTAAAAACAAAGGTTTTTTTGACTCTGTAGATAGGAGTTTTAAAAGTTTAGTAAGGTCTTTAATAAACCATTGTATGTCTCCAACATAGCCTCTTTGACCACTGGATTTTCCGTGTCCAGCTAAATCCCAAGAAACAACATCAATAGGAAGCTCTGAGGAAAGGTCGTTACTAATATGATTATAGGCGTCAGAGTGTTCACCAAGTCCATGAGTGATAATTAAAAGAGCCTTTGAGTGGCCTTGTTGAGAGTGGTATTTTTGATAGAATAATTGTCTTTGTTTGTCACTACTTTGAAAAAAATGAGTAGTGTTATTAGATAAGGTCATAAGGTGTAGGATCCTTTGCTGCTCTTAAATTAGAGGGTTTGTTAAAATAAAATTGTTACTAATTAATGTTTTTAGCAGTTTATTGTTTTTAAGAGAACTATCTATGCTGTAGTGACAATCTAAGCCTTTAAGTTGGGTTAAAATAACCTTGAAGCGTTGTTTTGAAAAGAAACTTCTTAAAATGCTTAAAGAGGCAATGTTTTTTTTAGCCAATTCATATGCAGCCACAAGATCAACTAGCCTTAAACCTATGGTAATAAGTTGTTTGGTGTTTTTTTTCATATGAGGAGTATACATTAAAAGTTTAGATTTATAATCTCTTTCAATTCCTTGCGTCAGCAAGGTTTTAATCGTTATGATAAGAGAGGGTTGTTGGAGGGGCTATTATGTTTAAAAAAATAGTTATTTTTATGTTTGGAATGTTTTTTTTAAGTACAGCATGGGTGGGTGTTACTTCTTTTGTCAAAAAACAGTATGAAATAGTCCAAAATGAAAATTTACCGGTAAAATTCAATTTAATGCAGTCTCGCTGGGAAAGGCTGTCTAGTTTTAACGTAAATTTATCAAAAGAGCTTAAAAAACCAGCTGAGTTTTTATTAAGGTTCTCAGGTTTGGATTTGAATTTAGTAGAGTCTAAGTTGAGTGAGGGGCTAGATGGTGATTTTTATTTGGCGGTGAAGAGGGCATATTTAGATGTAGGCAGGAAATCTTCATTTTTTACTCTAAACTTAAAAGAAAAAGGTAGGTATTTAGTAAGAGTGATTAACATTGATGCTGATGTAGAGATTGTTGGTTTTGAACTAGATTCGGTTTTAAATTATTTAAGGCAGGGGCTTGAGCAAAACGAGTGGTTTCTTGTGGATGGGAAAAAAAGAGTCATGGCCTCTGATGAGAAGGCTTATGTTGGTAAGTCTCATAATATGGGAGATTTATATGAGAAATATCCATTTACGGTGTTGGGTGAAATTTATACGTTTGCAGTTTTAAGGCCAAAGAGCGTAAGTTTTGCATTTATAAATTTCATGGGTATTTTAGGAATATTTCTTATTTTAATAGCTCTTTATTTTTATACTGGGCGCGGTAATGGCAAGCAGGCTTTAGTAAGTAGAAATGAGGATTTTTTAAAAGCCATAGAAACAGAGCCTTTAAAGCATAATGCCTTTAATGAATCTAAAGATGAAAGGGTTTTTTTAGACAATGATGTTTTTAAAGATGTACGAATGGTAGATTTAACAAGTAAGAAGGACCAATCAGAGTTAGACTATACAGAATTTCTAACAGACAATCCAATTTTAGGGCAAGCTTCTAAAGAAGAAACTATTTTAAAGGCAGCCACTGTTGTAACGAAGGCAGAAAAAGCTGAAAATGCGAGCTTTGATGAGTGGGTAAAACTAGCTGAAGAGCTTAGCGAAAATATTGATAAATTTACACAAGATTTAGAAAAAGATAAAGGTTTAAAGGAGAGTAAAACCTAGAGTTTAATTTTTTATTGAGGTTAAGTAGTTGAAATTATCCATCGGTCTTTTGACAGATTTAGAGCACCAAACATTGGGTGCTTTTTTGTTGCAGTTAGATTGTGAGATTAGAATTTATTCTAATCTTACCGGATTTTTATCAGATATAATCTCACATAAGTTTGACTTGATTTTTATTGGAGAGAGTTTTTTAAAAAGCAAAGAAGACTATGAAAGGTTAAGGCTAGAGTTAGGCCGAATTCCAAGAGTAAGGGTTATTTTTGCAGTTGATTCGATTAAGCTTTTTAAACTTTCACATTCAGGGTTAGTACACTCTGAGGACTATAATGCTATTAAGAAAATTTTAGAAGAAACAAAAAAAATAAACCAACAAAGCTCCATGGATGATCAAGCAGTTCATTTAAATGATGATGAAGAGGTAATAGAGATTCTTGAAGAGCAGACTATTGACTCTAATTTTGAAAAGATAACAGAAGCCACGCTAAAGATTAAAAGGTGTAATTCCATAGATGAAATTGGTGTTGCTCTAGTGGATTCTTTAAAGACTGTAGTTAAAGGTGAACGAAGGGGGCTGTTTTTAAAATATTTACCAACATATTGTAGCTTGGTAGTGTTGTCAGGGTTTAATTTTTCAACTAAAAAAATCAATGGAATAGGTCTAAATTTTTCTAGTTCTAAAGAATTTAAAGCTGAGCAGCATTTGTCGCAGTTAAAATTTGTGCCAGCTTTTAATAAAGTAGTTGAGAAAATTTTTAATCATACAAATATAGAGATTAAAACATTAGAGGTTGATAGAGAGGTTAAAGGTGTTTTGGTCTATGAACTGCCTGCAAAAGGCAGTGTTGATGGCGATCTACATTTGCTGTGTGATTATGCAGAAGCCTGTTTATCTGCAGTCATATATAAACATAAGTATTTACAGAATAAAATAAATGATGATTTAACAGGGTGTATTTTAAGGGAAGGCTTTTTTAATCAATTGCAAAATGAAATTATGAGAGCAAAGAGAGTTTTTTTACCTGTTACAGTTATGCTTTTTGAAATTGATGGGTTTTATGGGGTTAAGGCAAAATATAATGAGGAAAGGGTTAAAACCTTAATTAAAAGTTTTCCACAACTTTTAAAAGAAAGTATAAGGCATAATGATTTGGTGGGAAGAATTGGGGAGTGCAAATTTGCAGTTTTATTTCCTTATATGTCTACAAAGGCAGGTCTTATAAAGGCAGGTAAAATGTCAAAAAAAATTGCTCAGACTAAATTTTTTAATGATATGAAGACTAAATTGATTTGTTCAACATCAATTGTTTTAGGTACTTATCCTTCTCAAGTATCCTCTGCCGATGAGCTAATTTCATCTTTAGAGTCGACTATGCTACATAGGGAATCCTCAGGTACAACAATGGTTTTAAAAATTAAGCCAGGGTTTAAGAAAGATTTTGAGGAGATGAGTTTGCCGGTTTCTAGAATGAATAAAAAAAAGGTAGAGGTATGAATCCAGTTTTATGGATAAATCAAGATAATTTAGTTAAAAATTTTAATTTCATTAAAAATAAAACAGAATCAACATTTATATGCCCAATGGTTAAGGCAAATGCATATGGGGTGGGTGATACGCTTGTCGTAGGAACATTATTAGAGGTTGGAGCAAAATATTTTGGAGTTGCTCGAGTTTTTGAAGGTGAAAAATTAAGGCGCTTTTTTCCCAATAAGAAATTTGAAATTTTGGTGTTCAATACTCTTTATAAAGACTCTATAAAATCCTATGCTGAAAGTGGTTTAACTCCAGTTGTGGGTAGTGGCAGTGACTTAGGTCTTTTAAAAGAACTTTCAGTAAAGAATTTAAAAAAAATAGGTAATGTTCATTTAAAATTTGATTTAGGTATGTCTAGATTCGGGTTTAAATTAAAGGATATGTCTCAAGTATGGGAGGCTATAAAAAGTCTAGGGCTTAATATTCAAGGTGTATGTGGACACTTTCCTAATAATAAAGATTCTTTACAAGAAGAGAGGCTTTTAAACGATTTAATCAAGTGTGCTTTTAAGGCAGGGGTTTCTAAACAAAATGTCCACGCCCTTAATTCTACAGCTATTCAAGGAGATAAGTTTCAAGTAGGTTTAAGGCCGGGCATTAGCCTTTATGGAGTGAGTCAAATAAAAGAGAGTGGGTTAAAGGGAGTCTTAAGGCTCACATCTCCTGTGGTGTCTTTTAACAGCCTTTTTCGTGGAGATAGGGTTTCTTATGGAGGAACATGGAAAGCAAAGGGGCCTGTAAGAATTGGCATTCTGCCCATTGGTTACGCAGACGGCTTGCGAAGGGGCCTTTCAAATAGGATAAAGTTTGTTTTAAAGGAAAGTGTTTATTCTCAAGTAGGAGAGATTTGTATGGACTATTGTATGGTGAACTTAGGAAATGGAGGAAACTTAAGGCAAGGTGATAAGCTTATTTTATTTGATGAAACTTATTTAAGCCTTTTTGAGTGGGCAAAAATATTAAATACGATTCCTTATGAGCTGTTAACAGGATTAGGTGATCGTATTGAGCGAAGGATTTTTTAGTATATGAAATTATATTTTAACTCTGTTTTTGAAAAGCGAGTTTTAGAACCTGTTCAGGTTGCAGGACAATTTTACTTATTTTCAGTTAAAGCACTAAAATCCATTTTCACTAAACCTTTTAGATATAATGAAATTCTTAAGCATATAGATTTTGTTGGGAATCAGTCTATTGGAATTATAGTATTAACAGGAGTTTTTACAGGGCTGGCATTAAGTTTTCAAATTTGGATTGGGTTTAATCTTCTTGGAGCAGCAGATTTAGTTGGACCAACAGTTGCTTTAGCAATTACTCGAGAAATAGGGCCTGTTTTAACAAGCTTAGTTATTTCTGCTAGAGCAGGTGGGGCAATGGCAGCACAGCTTGGAACCATGAGAGTTTCTGAGCAGATTGATGCCTTAGAGGTCATGGGAGTAGAGCCGATTCAATATTTAGTGGGTCCACGGGTTGTTGCAAGTGTTTTGGCTACACCCTTACTGTGTGCAGTTTTTGATTTTATGGCTATGGTGGCATCATATTTTTTAAGTGTGAATTTTCTTGGCTTAGATGAAGGTGTTTATTGGGAGCGCATACGACTTTGGGTACAGCCGTCATATGTTTATGAGGGTCTGGTTAAAACTGCAATATTTGGTCTATTTTTTGGACTTTTTTGCACATTTAGAGGCTTTACCACAAAAGGCGGGGCTAGAGGGGTTGGAGAGTCTACAAATAGAGGAGTTGTGGTCAGTATGGTTATGGTGATTGTACTGGATTATTTTGTATCTAATTTTATTAGGTTTTATAATTTAATGAGGGGTTGATGAAAGCGGCAATTAAGATTATTAACTTAAAAAAAACATTTGATGGTGGCCATGATTTTGTTCTTAAAGGTATCAATTTATCAATACCAAAAGGAGCTATTACTATGATTATTGGTTTTAGTGGAACAGGAAAATCTGTTTTAATGAAGCATATGTTAGGTTTAATGGAGCCTACAGAGGGAAGTGTTCAAGTACTTGGTAAAAGTCTTAACGAAATGACAAGAGCTCAAAAACTTAAGCTTCGTACTAATTTAGGTGTCATGTTTCAACACTCAGCACTTTTTGATGACATGACGGCATTAGAAAATGTTATTTTCCCAATGTTTGAGCATAGAAAAGACCTTACAAGAAAGGAAATGACAAGGCTTGCCGGAATTAAGTTAGAACAGGTAGGGTTTGATAAGAAGCATTTTGATAAGTTGCCTTCACAGATGAGTGGAGGGATGAGAAAAAGAGTGGGGCTTGCAAGAGCGTTGTCTTTAGACCCTGAAATTTTGTTGTATGATGAGCCTACAACAGGGTTAGACCCTGTCTTAACACATATGGTAGATGGTTTAATATATGATACACACAATTTTAAAAATGGACATACCTCTGTTGTGATTTCTCACGATTTGCATGCAGCGTTTCGTATTGGAGATTACGTTGTTATGCTTCATGATGGAAAAGTTTTAAAGCAAGGTACGTCAGAAGAATTTTTAAAATCATCGGACCCATTTATACAAAAATTTGTAAGCATGGGTGTAAGGAAACAAAAGAATGTTTGAAAAGCCTGGATTAAAAGTTGGAGCTTTATTTATAGCAAGCTTTTTACTTGTTGGTTATATGTCAATGAAAGTTACTAAAGGAATGGGTCTGTTCACTGTTAGTGAACAGTATAACGTTACTGTTAATAATGCCACAGGAATTATTCCAAATACAGCAGTTAAAATGGCAGGTGTTAAAATTGGTATTGTTAAAGATATTAAATTAAAAGACGGAAAAGCAATTCTAACTTTAGCAATACGCTCAGGGCTAGGGTTGTCGTCATCTTCTTATGTTAAGTTAGAAATAGATGGAATTTTAGGAAGCAAGCATATTGCTATTTATAATGGAAAGTCTAAAGGTCTGCCTTTAAAGTCAGGGGATTTTTTAAATACGGTTGCAAGTGCAGATTCTATGAATGACGTTTTGTCAGAAGTAGGTAGAGTAGCAATTTCTTTAAATGAAATTGCACAAGCTATTAAAGAAGCTACAATTACAGGAACTGCTCAAACTCCAGTGGGAAGAATTATTACAAATTTAGAAATTCTAACAGCTAATTTAGTGGATGTTTCTTCTGTAAATGGAGGAAAGGTCAATTCAATTGTTGATAAAGTTGATGGGATCACAGAAACATTAGAGTCTATAATGGGTAGGGACTCAAAAGAACGTGTTAATGAGGCTTTTGATAAAGCCCTTAATAGCTTAGGAAAATTTGATGAATCTTTAAAAAATGTATTATCAATTACAGATAAGATAGATAGGGGAGAAGGGACTATTGGTCGTCTTATTAACGATGAAACAACCGTAGAGGGTATAAACAAAACTGTTGAGAATTTAAATACACTTCTTGGAGGTGTAAGAACAATAAGAACTAGTTTTGATTATCACTCCGAATTTTTAACAAAAAACAATGATGTCAGATATTTTTTAGGCTTAAAGCTTCAACCTGGAACTGACCGTTATTATGAAATTGCAGCAATCCAAGATAAGTTTGGATTAAATAAGAAAAAAAGAATTATACGAGAAGGCTCTCAAAAAGATGATTATATCGAGGAAATCACTTACGATAATAAAGTGAAAATAACAGCTCTTTTAGCAAAAAACTTTTATAACTTTACTTTTAAAGGTGGACTTATTGAGGGTGAAGGTGGGTTTGGTGTAGACTATACTACATTTAATAAAAAATTAAGATTGTCGACTGAATTTTTTAACTTTAGTGGAAATGATAAGGGTGAAAAAGTTAATATAAGGTTTGTGGCAAGGTATGATTTTTATAGAGGCCTTTATTTAATTGGAGGCTACAATGATATATTAAATGGCGCTGTTGTTGGTAGACAGGTTTTAAGCAGTCCATTTGTTGGAGGAGGCTTGTTTTTAACAAATGATGATCTTGCAGCCTTGGCATCGTTTGCTTTGTAAAGATAATATATTAAAGAAAGTAGCCTATTTTTAACAGATTAAGGTAAGTTTTTAAAAAACTATGAGGCAAACTATGAATCAAATTAAAACTGCGCTTGTGAGTGTTTCAGATAAATCGAACTTAAACATCTTGGCTGATTTTTTTAAGAAAAATAATATTAAAGTGGTTTCAACAAGCGCAACATTTAATGCGCTTAAAAAACTAGGCGTTAATACTGTACAAGTTTGTGATCAAACAGGTTTTCCTGAGGTAATGGGGGGACGGGTAAAAACTCTTCACCCTAGAATACATATGGCATTACTTGCAAGAGCTGAGAGTAAACAGGATAGTCAAATTCTAAAAGAAAATAGTATACAACCGTTTGATTTATTAGTTGTAAATTTATACCCTTTTTCAAAAAAAAAAGAAGAAGGCGTTACAGGCAATGACCTTGTGGAGTTTATTGATGTTGGCGGACCATCAATGATTAGAGCTGGGGCTAAGAATTTTTTAAGAGTGGTTACGCTGACTTCTCCAAAAGACTATGGTCTTTTAGAGAAGGGAGAAACTCAAAGTTTAGAGACTCGTAAAAACTTGGCGGCAAAAGCTTTTAAGCATTTATCTGAATATGATGGAGAAGTGTTTTCGTGGCTTTTAAATGAAGATAAGCAACCAAAGAAATTAAGATATGGTGAAAATCCTCATCAAGAAGGAGTATGGTTATTTGATCAAGGCAAAGAAGGCTTGCATCAGGCAACAATTCTTCAAGGAAAAGAGTTATCTCTTAATAATTTGTTAGATCTAACTACTGCTGTGGAGAGCTTAGCATTATTTGAAAAACCAACGGTGGTAAGCGTGAAGCACAATAATCCGTGTGGAATTGGCTCAGGTCAAAATATAGAAGAGGCTTTACAAAAATCTCTTAATGCAGATCCAATGAGCGTTTTTGGAGGTATTGTTGCTATGAACAAAGAGCTTGATGCAAGTTGTGCAGAAAAACTTGTAGGGATATTTTTAGAGTGCATTATAGCTCCATTAATTTCTAAAGAGGCTAAAACTATTTTTGCTACAAAGAAAAATTTACGAGTTTTAGAGTGGCCCTTACTTAGTAAGGGGTATAGACCGGAGAAAGATCAAAAAAGAATTAGTGGTGGTATTGTTGAGCAAACAGTGGGCTGTGTGCACAGGGCTTTTTCTAAATGGGAGCAAGTAACTGGTCAGACTCCAGAAGCAAAAGTTATAAAAGCCTTAGAGTTCTCATGGAAAGTTGTAAGAAGGCTTAAAAGTAATGCAATATCTATTTGTGGAGAAGACTTAACATTGGGCCTAGGTATGGGGCAAGTGAATCGTATTGATGCTGTAAAGTCTGCGATTCAAAGATGGAAGGTTTTTCATAAAACATATGAAGGTCCAGTAGTTTTAGCCAGTGATGCATTTTTTCCTTTTCCAGACTCAATACAGTTGATCGCTAAAGCAGGTATTAAGTGGGTTGTTCAACCGGGAGGGTCCATTAAAGACAAGACCGTAATTCAAAAAGCAAAAGATTTAGGTTTAGGAATGTTTTTCACCGGAGAAAGGTACTTTCTTCATTAAGAAAATAGTTAATTATTTTATAATTTAGTAAAGCGGTTAAAAAATATAAATAACGCTGGTCGAGCTGTTTGATTCAGGATAAACTTGAGCGTTATGAGCAATCAAAAAGAAATTTGGATGGTGCGCATTGGGAATCATATTTGTGGTCCCTATAAAACATCAACTGTTCAAAATCTTATTTTAGAGCAAAAAATTTCTGAAATTGATGAGATCGCTCTTCCTTGTAAAAGCTGGTGTTACGTTCGTGATAGAAGTGAATTTTTAGAAACTTTTAAAAAATTGCAATTAAATTCTTCTAAAAGATTTGGGGCTACTTCATCTTCAGCATCATTAACAGAAACTGAGAATATTACAGATTCTACAAGAAATGATCAAACCAAAGAACTTAAGCCTTTAAAAACTCAAGACACAAAGACGGCTCCGTTATTAGAATTTAACGATTTAAAAGTAAAGTCTAAAGGTTTAAATATAGGCAAGGGGTTGGCGCAGTACTCTAAAAGGAGAAAAAAAATCAGTTTAGTTTTAATTCCAGGAGTGCTTTTTTTATTTTTAGGGGGGTATTTTTTTGGATATAATAAATTAGCGTATAATCCTTTAGAGCTTTTTACAGGAGAAAGGCAAAGAGCTTTAGAAATAGCCTGGGCTTCTGGGGATTATGAAAAAGCTTTTAAGGCGATGCAGGCAAGTAAAAGTTTTTTAAAAAAATATAGAAATAAGTATGCTGCCCTTCTTTTAATGAGAGGAAATGAATTTAATTTAGCAGACAAGGCCCTTGATCTTGTTTCTAATAAGGTTTCCTCAGAATGGAAAAATTTAAAAGGACTTTCAGAGCAGTATAAAGGACGAAGAGATTTAGCTGAAGGCTATTTTTTAAGTGTTCTTAAAAAAAAACCAAAATTATACTCCAAGTTTAATTAACTTAGGGCTTTTAAAAAGAGAAGAAGGGGACTGGTCTTTAGCTTTGTCATATTTTGAGGCTGCATTTTCAAGAATTAAAGGCATTGGTTTTGATAATGTTTCGTTTTATTTGTTAGAGGCTTGGATGAGGCAACTTCTTGCTGAGAGTGGAACTTTAAATTTAGATAAGGTCACAGCTTACTTAAACAATCAAATGGTCGGGCACTCTACTTACATACACGAGTTTAAGCTCATAGAACTCTGGATTAATATAGTTCAAGGGAGTTGGACAAGGAAAGAAGAGGTTCTTATAAAAGAAATTCTTAATTTAGATCCTCAGATTTTAGTAGAGCGTAAAGTTAGCCCATATGTATATAAACTTCCTCCTGGAGCAATTTCATATATATGTAGGGATTTAGATTTAAAGCTTAAGGAGACAAAGTATAAAAAATCAGTGGTAGCGCTTTGTTTAATTATAAATAAAGAGTATGGACAGGCTAAGGCTATACTTAAAAGAGATACTCAAAATGAGTATGCTATGACTTTGTACAGCTTTGCTGCAAAGTTAAGTAAGGATTTTTCAAGAGCAGATGAACAATTGGAAAAAGCTATGGGGGTTATTGGGGGAGAAAACTATACAAAGTTTTTCTTTCAAGCAAGGTTTTGTTACGAAAAAGGTGATATGAAGTGTGCTGCTGAGTATTGGATGAAAGGTTTAGAGAGAGATTCAAATGCTTATACAGCACATACAGGCTTGGCATTGTCGTATTTTCATGTTAAGGATTACGCAAGAGCTAAAGTTTTTATGCAAAGAGCTAAAAAACTTGTAAAGTCATACGGTCCTTTAATTAAGTTGCAATTAGTAATGAAAGACATTAAATAAAGGATCTCTTATGTTGTCATTTCTAAAAGCTTATAAAGAAAATGATCCAAGTACTAAATCCTATGCTGAGATATTTTTTTTATTGCCGGGGCCAAGAGTTCTTAGATATCACTGGGTAGCACATTGTTTTTATAAAATTAAATTGTTTTTTATAGCTAGACTTATTTCAGAAATAGGACGGTTTTTAACAGGAATTGAAATTCATCCAGGAGCTAAGATTGGGAAAAATTTTGTCATTGACCATGGAATGGGGGTTGTAATAGGAGAGACTGCCATTATTGGAGATGATTGTTTTATTTTTCATGGGGTTACTTTAGGTGGTGTTGAAAAACTAAAAGGTGTAAGAAGACACCCTGAGCTTAAAAATAAAGTTACTATTGGCACTGGAGCAAAAGTATTAGGGGCGGTAACTTTACAAGAGGGTGTTAAAGTAGGGGCAGGAGCCGTTGTTTTATCTGACTGTTCTAAGGGGAAAACAATAATTGGTATGCCTGCAAAGGCTAAAAGTTAATACTAATTTTGTTAAAAGGACTGTGTTAAATTTAAGTTTATGATTGTTTATTATCTGATTTATGGATTCAGAGTGATTTAAAATTAGAGAATTTTTTTTTCAATAGCAGATAAGAATTTATCATATTCAAGAATATTTAAATAAGGCCAGTTGGGCTCAGGTTTAGATCGAGCAGAGTGGGTGCTATTAATAAATATGGGAGTGTAATTGTTAAGTTCTGGGAAAAGGCAGTGTTTTAAAACAGAAGGCTCATTATCAAAAAAGAAGATAGAGTGTTTAAAATAAATTTTAAAAATTCTTAATAAGGCTTTATTCTTATACTCACCGTCATTCATTTTTTTATGTGGTTTTGTGATAAGATTTTTTTCAGTGTCTAAAGGAAGCCCCCAGTGCCTTAGTTGTAAAAGAGTGGCTTTACGCATGCGGTGATCGTCTCGGCCAGTAAGGTATAAAATAAGGCTGTTTTTTGAGTAAAGGAGCTTAATTAGGGGGATTATACCTTTATAGGGCTTATCAGAAAAAAGGAAAGTTCCAGAAAAAAAATGATTTTTCCAAAAAGAATGGGCCTCTTTTTTAAGCGAATCATTGTTAGGAATCATATTTAAATAAGGGTTAAGGCCCCAGTCAGTATATTTAAGCTGATAACTTGAGGAGATTTTGAGCAAAATCGGGTTTTTGGCTTTATGTATGCTGCAAAATAAATCAAAAATATCTTGATTTCGAGGGCTAACATTAAAAATTGTAGAGTCTATATCAAAAATAAGAACAGGCTTTTTTTGTCCATTAATTGCTTGGTCGAACCTTGAGATGAGTGACTCCATAAGGTAAATCTATGGCCTTAGTATGGACTCATTGCAAGTTTTATTTATAAAAGATCTGAGGTTAAAGGTGGTATTTAAAAAGCTATGTTTTTTAGGGTTTATGATTTTTATGATTATGGGTTGTACGGTTAAGAGAACACCTCTTGGGACAAAAAAAAATCCTATAAAAGTATTTTTAATTCCATCTGTAGATGCTCAGATGTTAAAGGATAAAGCTAAAGATTTAAAAATCGCTTTAGAAAAAGCTACAGGTTATTCAATAAAATTGTCAGTTCCATCAAGTTATATAGCTGTTGTTGAAGCGTTTGGAACAAAAAAAGCTGATGTTGCTGTAATGAATACTTTTGGGTATTTGCTTGCACAGAATAAATACAATGTTGAAGCCAAGCTTATGGTTACTAGGTTCGGGCAAAAAAGCTATAAATCACAAATTATAGTTCATGTAGATTCAGATATTAAAAATCTTAAAGATTTAAATGGTAAGAAATTTGCTTTTGTGGATCCAGCATCTGCATCGGGTCATATACTTGCAAAAAGCTTGTTTAAGGAAAAAGGAATTAAACTTGGTCAGGAAATGTTTGCTCAAAAGCATGACTCTGTTGTAACAATGGTTTACCAAAAGCAAGTTGATGCAGGCGCAACGTTTTACTCTCCTTTAAGGAATGGACAGATTCAAGATGCTAGACGCTTAGTAAAAACTCAGTTTCCAGACGTTGAAGAAAAAGTGAAAATCCTAGCTTTAACAGATAAAATCCCCAATGATCCAATTATTTTTAGAAGAGAGATGGATTTAGAAATGAAGGAGAAACTTGTAAATGCCTTTATTGACTTTATAAGGTTGCCAAAAGGTAAGAAAACCTTTGAACAGTTGTATTTGGTTGATGGAATGGTGAAGATTGATGATTCTGCATATGATTCAGTTCGTAAGCTTTTAGTTGAACTTGGCTTAAATGTTAAAAAAATAATGAAGTAGATATGATTAATAAAAAAGAAGTAAAGTTAAATGTTAAAGATTTAAAAAAAACATACTCTAATGGTTTTACAGCGCTACATGGGGTTTCAATGAAAGTGTATGCAGGGGAGTTTCTTGCTATTATTGGTCTTAGCGGTTCTGGTAAATCAACTTTTCTACGTTGTATTAATCGCTTAATAGATCCTACCTCAGGAGAGATTTTTTTTAACAATAATGATATAGCAAAACAAAAGGGTAGAGGTGTTTATCAAACAAGAACTAAAATTGCTATGATATTTCAAAGTTTTAATTTAGTTGGTCGACATACAGCATTTTCTAATGTTTTAATGGGTAGTTTAGCTAGAACCTCTGTAATAAAAAGTATTTTAGGTTTTTTTTCAAAAGAAGATCAAGAAAAAGCCATTAAGTATTTAAAGCTTATGGGGCTTGGTACTAAAATTCATACTAGAATAGATCAGCTATCAGGAGGGCAAAAACAAAGAGTTGCTATTGCTAGAGCACTTATGCAAGAGCCAGAGATCTTACTAGCTGATGAACCTGTTGCAAGCCTAGATCCGGCTTTATGTCATACAGTGATGGACTATTTAAGAAAAATTAATAAAGAGCTTAGCATTACTGTTTTATGCAACCTTCATCATTTAGATCTGGTTAAAGAATACAGTGATAGAGTAGTGGCATTAAAAGATGGAAAGAAAGTTTTTGAGGGAAACCCTTTACAGGTTAATGACAGTTGGTTTAAGGAAATTTACGGTGAAGAAGCAAGGCATGTAAAGTAAAGGGAATATGGAATGACTTTTAATTTAAAAAAATCTATTTTTAATATATTCTTTAATGCCTATAGCTTATCGCTGATATACTTTTTGATTTTATTTTATTCAGGGCATATGGTGACCGCAGAGACCTTAGAAACAGGTAATTATATTTTAAAAAATACTATAATTTTTTTTGTGCTTGGGTGGATTGTTGATTCTTTCACAGGAAGGCTTCATCTAAGAACACTAGGCTCGCAGCTTTTTACAACATCTATTCAAAAAACTAATGAAGAAAAGTCAAATTTTTGGAAGATACAGCTATACTTTGTGCTCTTTTTAACAGTTGTAGCCTCAATTGTCATGACAAAAGCATCAATTATAGATTTAATTGATGAATCAGGGTTTTTAGGGGCTATAAGGTTATTTCAAGGTATTTTTTCACCAAATTTTGAAATTTTACCCAAAGCCATTTTGGCAATTATAGAGACAATTTTTATTGCATTTTTAGCAACGTTTATTGCAATACCATTTGCATTTTTCTTATCTTTTATCAGCGCAAAAAATATTATGACTCATCATACTGCATTTATTATGTATATAGCACTTAGAACATTCTTAAATGTCATTAGATCTGTTGAACCATTGATATGGGCAATTATTTTTTCAGTTTGGGTTGGTATAGGGCCTTTTGCAGGTATGCTAGCATTAATGCTTCACTCCATAGCCTCGTTAACAAAACAATACTCTGAAATTGTAGAATGTGTTGAAGAAGGGCCTATTGAAGGTATTAAAGCAACAGGAGGGGGTATTGTTCAAACGATTGTGTTTGGTGTAGTTCCTCAAATTGTTTTACCTTATATATCATTTACAATTTATCGATGGGACATCAATGTAAGAATGGCAACTATTATTGGTCTTGTTGGAGGCGGTGGTATTGGAACAATGTTAATTCAATACCAAGGACAAGCGCTATGGCATGAAGTGGGTTGTATTGTTATAGTTATAGCTATTGTTGTATGGCTTTTAGATACGGGATCTGCTTACATTCGTGAGGCTATTAAGTAAAATATTTAAAAGTGCAATAAGCTTTAGATGATTTTTTTAAAATTATTTAAAAATGATTCCAGTTGATATTAAATATCCAGAAAGATTTTCCTTCCTTGCTGTCTGTTTAGAAAGACTTGAAGTAATTTTGTAGTCGTAAAGGTTTTGCACTTGTGTTTTAGATGGAGTAATTTTGGTGTTAGGGCTGTTTTGATATACAGTATTAAAATCTAATTTAAATGAAAATTCTCTATTTCCTCTAATAAAATTTATAGTCGTTCTTCCAGTTTTGCTTGAAGTAAAGTGGCATGCAATATCACCATCTTTATTTGATTTAGAACAGGCTTTAAGGTTTACACCATTAGTTAGTTTATGAGGTTTTAGGAAAATTCCTTCCATAGGTTTGTTATCATGTGAAACTACTTTAAGATACAGGCTGGCTTTTTGATCTCCGTTTCCAGGAGTTGATACACTTCGTACGAAAGAGACTGTATATAAATCTAGGGCCGATACGTACTCTTGAAACTCATTTTCTGTACAAGCAGTAAAGAGTAGTGTGGGTAAAATAAGGAGGTTTAATTTATTCATTATAGGATTATCGTCACGAAGGTCTAGAAACTTTAATATTTTTGTTTACCAAATTGATCCAAAATTAATGATACCAAAGTGTTTCAACACGAGACAAAAATCTGGTATGGTAATTGTGGTTTTTAGAGTGGTAATCTGTTATATATGGAGCTTTTTAAAAATTACCTCTACGGGCTTATAGGCTTTTGATTTTGCATATTTTTTTGTTGGAAAAGATAGAGTTCACTTAATTAAAGATTATAAGCGGTTAAATTTAAATACTTTTTTTAAAACAACATCACAGCTTTTATTCCAGTGCATGGAATCTTATTCAGGTATTACTTAGTATAGTTGGTATAATATTAAAGATCTTTATAAAACTTAGACAATTCTGGATAAAAATAGATTCAATTTGCTCTTATTCTTAAGAATTTGGCTCATAATAAGAAATAATTAAATCATTTAAAACTAGATTAGTAATACAAAAATCTTAGAAGACCGAAGTTTAAACATATACATAAAAGCTTTGGATAATTTATGGGGGTTAAGAAGAAAGCATTAGAACTTAATATAAGAGTAAGAAAAATTATGTTCTTTTCCCCTTAGTAAATAGTATTGCAAAAAAACAATATAGTATGAATTTTAAGTGCTGATTTTATATAAGAGTATTAATTAAGAGGAGTAGGGAGATAATTATGATTAAAAATCTAAGTTTAATAATTGGAATGATTTTGATAATTGGTTGCTCTAATCAAAACTTTCAAACTATAAACACAGATGATGAGTTTCTAGCCTCAGCTACGTATAGTTTTGATGTAGATGTTTTATGGATTATAGACAATTCATATAAAACTATGGAAAAGCATCAAGATAGAATAGCACAGAAAATGGATGCTTTTTATAATGGGTTACTTATAAACAATGCTAATTTTAGAATTGCTGCAACCACTATGGATATGGATCTTTCAGGAGATCAAGGGGAGCTTTTAGGATCAACTCCTGTAGTGAGTAAAACTACACCAAATGTTGTTGTTAAACTAAAAGAGCTTCTTAAAAGAGGTGGGCAAGGGGCTAATGCTGAGCGAGGGCTTTTAGCCATGAAAACAGCTTTAAGAAAAGAAAGAGATAAAGGTCAGGCTGCTAAGTTTTTAAGAGATCAGGCTTTATTAGTAGTTGTATTCGTAACAGATGACGATGATTTTAGTGTTGGAACAGTTAATGAATATAAAAATTTTTTAGATGATTTAAAAGGTGAAAATACTCAGAGTGAACAAAATTGGATTGTAAATTATATAGGCGTAGTAGATTTAAATGATCCACGGTGCACTACTTATGGTAGTTATTCAGCTCGAGGTGAAGATTATTTAGAGCTTGCTAATATTTCTGGTGGAGTTGTTGAGAGCATCTGTAATACAGATTTTAGTTCGTATGTGAATCAAATTAATATTCGACTTAAGTCTGTTTTAAACAGATATCAATTAGATTCTAAACCAATACTAGACTCATTAACCGTTTATATTAATGGTGTGTTAGTCCGAAAAGATATTATGAATGGATGGAGTTACGATGGAGAAAAAAATATAATCACTTTAAACGGATCAGCAAAACCGAATCCGAATGATAATGTTGAAATTAAATATGAAATTAAAGAAGTTTAAATAAAATATTAAAAGGAGTTAAAAAGATGGAAGGGATATTAGATATGATTGTAAGCAGTGGCCTGGCAGGTTACTGCATAGCAGTTTTAGCAATTTTTGCACTAGGGTTAACTCTAGATAGAGTTAAAACTTTATTTTTTGATTTGTCTATTAAAACAGATGAGTTTATTGCTCAGGTAAGAAGTCTAGTCGTTTCAGGTCAAATTGAAGAAGCTGTAACATTCAGTGATGCTAATAGGAAAGCTCCTGTTGCTCATATTGTAAAAGCTATTGTTGAGAGAGCAGATAGAGATGAAGAGTCTATTAGAAAAGGAATGGAAATTTCATTTTCTGAGATTTTACCAAAAATAACTCAAAGACTAGGTTATTTAGCAATGATTTCAAATGTTGTAACTCTCATAGGTTTATTGGGTACAATTACGGGTTTGATTTTATCTTTTGAAGCTGTTGCAAATGCAGATCCATCTCAAAAAGGTGAAATGCTTGCACAAGGTATATCTCTTGCTATGAACACAACCGCATTAGGATTATCAGTAGCGATTCCAGTAATGATGATTTATTCAATTTTACATGCAAAGCAAAATAAAATTTTAAATGAATGTGTTGAGCAATCATCTAAAATTATGGATTTACTATCTAGTCGAATCTACACTCAAAGTGAAAAGAGTAAAGATAATAAAGTCGCATAAGAAGAGGAAAGTAGATTAAAATGTTTAATTTAAAAGATTTTATAGAAGATCAAAATGAAGGTGAAAAAAGTTTAGAAATAGACTTATCTCCTCTTTTAGCTTTAATGGTGACCTTGATTCCTGTGTTATTGTTGCAGACTTCATTTTTAACACTTGCTATGATTGAAACATCGCTTCCAATTCTTTCTGATGTAAAGCAAAAACCAGTAGTTAAGAAAGAAAATGAAATTGATTTTGATTTAAATGTTGCTGCTAAAAAAGAAAGTTCTTTTGAAGTAAAAGTGCAGGTGAATAGTAAAGTTGTTAAGAAAGTTAAGATTAAAGCGTTAGAAGGGGAATTTAATTTAAAAGGTTTGCGAGAAGAGCTGTCGCTTTTAAAAATGAAATATCCTAAAGAGGTGGGAGCAAAGCTTACTCCTGTTGATGATGTTAGTTATGAAAATATAATTAAAATTTTAGATACGATGAGAAGAGATGATTCTGGGAAACAATATTACTTTAAAGATGATCAAGGTAGAATGGTTGAAACTTCGATGCTATTTCCAGATGTAGTTTTTGGAAATATAGCTAAATAAGAGGAAAAGATGTCTGTAATAGATGAAGTTATTAAAAAATCAAAAAAAAATGATAGTTTTGGTCTACAACTAACAGCAATGGTTGATATGTTTACAATTATGATTGTCTTTTTATTAAAAAGCTATGATTCATCTACATTAGAGATTAAAAATGTTGATAATTTAAAATTACCAGCTTCAGTAACGGCCTCTGTTCCAGAAGAAGCGTTATTGATGCTGATTTCTCAAAAAGCAATATTTATTAATAATAAGAAAATTGCAGGCATTACAAATGGAAAAATAGAGGTTGAATTTTTATCAAAAAATGATGAGGACTATATAGAACCGTTATTTAAAGAACTTAATAAAGAAGCTAAGAAAATTGAAAAAATCGCAGAAAGAAACTCTACTGTTAAGTTTAAAGGTAAAGTTTTTATGCAGGCAGATAAAAAACTTCATTATTCAGTATTAAGAAAGGTTTTATATACAGCTACAATGGCTGGGTATGGAGATTTAAGACTTGCTGCCATTAATGGGGCTAAGTAGATGAAGAAAAATGTTTTTGTTTTTATGGCATCAGTATTACTTATGGTTTTAGAGCCTGCTCAAGCAAGCCTTAAAGACGATGTGATTAAAGATTTAAGATTAGATTTTAAAGATGAATTTAAAACACAGCAAAGTATGATAGCTTCGGAAATTTTAATTTCAAAATCTGAAGAAAAAGCACTAAAACATTTAAAAAAGTTAATTAAAAAATACAAAGGCACAAGTGTCGAACCTGAGTTAAAATTTAGACTAGCAGAGTTGTTTATGAATAGGGCTAAATCTGCTAGATATATTGAGCAAATTATTCAAGATAGTGATGGCGCCACTTCATTTTTACCTTCAAAGATTAAATCTTTAAAAGAAAAAAGGATGGTTAAAAAAGCTATATCTGAATATAGTCAAATAGAAAAAACTTTCCCCAAATATAAAGCTATAGATGAAGTTATGTTTAATAAAGCTTTTGCTCAACTTCAAATTGATCAAGAGCTTCAGGCAGAGCAGTCATTTATTAAACTTTTAAAAACACAAGCTCAATCAAGATTAAGACCGGATGCTTTTTTGGCAGTTGGAGAGATTAATTTTAAAAGAAAAGCTTTTAAAAAAGCATTGAGTTACTTTAAGAGAGTTAAAAAACATAAAAATGCTAGAGTATACCCTTATGCCCTATATAAAGGTGCATGGTGTTATCATAATTTAAATGATTATAAACAGGCTATAAAAGAGCTTGAAAAAGTTATTTATTTTGGTGCAAAAATTGAAAAAGAGGGTAAAGATCAACGCTTAGATTTAAGGGCTGAGGCTTTAACTGATATGTCTTTGTTTTATAGCTCTAGTCGTCCCGCTAAAGATGCTGTAACCTATTTTAAAAATTTATCAGGAACAAAGGATTTTTTTCCAGCATTAGAAAAATTAGCAAAAATTTATGAAAAACATGGTAAAGATGAAAAACAAGAAATTATTTTAATAGATTTAATTAAAACTTTTCCTAAATCTGTTAAAAGACCATTTTTTTATGAGGCCTTAGCAAAAAATTTAAACCGACAGTTAAAATATCAAAAGTCAGTTACTTATTTGTGGTCTTTTTATAAAGTTTGTAAAGAAGTTTCTAAGGATACTCAAGAAAAACCATGCATAGAAGAAGTCAATACTCTTTCAAGAAAATTTGCTGTAAAATGGCTAAAAATTTACAGAGAGAATAAGACTAAACAGATTATGTCAAAAGTGGCAGAAGAGGCGTTTAGAGTTTACTTAATAGATAAAAAACCTGAAGATGGTAATAGTGAAATTAGATTCTTATTTGCAGAACATTTATTTGAACTTAGTAAGTTTGCAGAATCATCTAATGAATATGTAAAAGTTGGGGATTCTTCAAAAAATAAAGAACGTCATCATAAGGCAAGGTATGCAGCAATTGTAGCATATGATTTATCATATAAATCTAATATAAAAGGTAAAGCAATACCAAGATTTAGAATATTGTCTGAAACTTATATGAAAGAATTTCCAGAGGGTGTTAAATACTTAGATGTTGGGTTTAAACTAGGCTTATTTGATTATACGAATAAAAAATATGATCTAGCAGCTCCTCTTTTAGTAAAGTTAGGAAATAAATTTTCTCAATTAATCAAAGGTAAAAAATCTCAAGATTTATACTTAGATATTTTAAATTCAAAGAAAGAGTATGTAAAAATACAAAAATTTGCAAAGAAATGGAAAATTAAAGAAAAAAATAAAAATCGAGTAGTGCAGTTACAAAACATATATGAACAAGCATTTTTTTCAGAAGTAGCAATTCTTCAAAACAAGAAAGAATATGAAAAATCTATAGATAGGTATATTAGTTTTATTAAAGAAAATTCAAAATCAAAACTTGTGGATGAGGCTAGGTGGAATAAAATTAACCTTCACTTTAAACTTAAAGAATATGATAAAACAGCAGAGGGCTACATCTCATTTTATAAAATTCATCCAACACATGAAAACGCTATTTTAGGCTTGGTTAAAGCTGTTGAAATATATGAAATGATGGCAGAGCCAGAGTTTGCATATAAAGTATCTGAAATTTTGATAAAATCAGATTTAAAAAATAAAGAAAAATGGAAGTTTCTTTCTGCTAACTATTTAAAAGCATCAGGTCAGTATGAGGCAGCAGCAAAAATCTTTTTAAGCATTTATTATACATCAGATAAAAAGAATGAATTTAAAAATTTTGCAAGAGATGAGTTTTTTTCAATGAAGAATCAGCTTTTAGATAGCTCTCCATGGTATCAAGAACGTATTAAGGTTTTTATGAAATCAAAATCTCGACAAGTGGCATCAACTGCAGTTCGATCTTATGCTGAGCACTTATACGCTAAAGGAAATAGTGTAGAATTTGTGAAGTTTATTAATAAAAATAAGTGGAATAAAGAGTTAATACCTGAAAAACAAGCCATACTTCATATGTATGATGGTAAGAGGAAAGAGGGTTGGTTTTTTAATGAAAAAATTGTAAGTACTTCAATGAATGAAATTGTTAAGAGTATTCAAGCTAGAACAAAGAGGATGGACCAAGTACAAAGAGCTTATCAAAGAGCTCTTATAGATGAAGATGTAAAAATCTCCATACAAGCTTTATTAGGATTATCACGTATTTATCAACAGTATGTTGAGGAGTTAAGAGTCTTAAAACCTCCTTCAACTTTTTTAAAAGAAGAGGTTGATGCGTTAAAAGGTGAGCTTGCAAATATTATTATGCCTTTTGAAGAAAAGGCTGCAGAAGCACTAGATCAAGCCTTAAAGGTTGCGTCTGAAGCTAAAATTAAAGATGGCTCAATTAAAGAAATTAGAATTCTTTTTGATAGAGTAAATTTAGATGAAAAAATAGTTTATCCTATTTCTTTAAATCTTCCAAATCCAATAGGGCCAAGGGGGTACTAAAATGAAATATGGTCTGGTGGTATTAGGATTTATTTTTATTTTAGGATGTGCTACAAGCCCATCTAGTAAAATGAGCTATGTTCAAGGCTTAAAGGGTTTAAAGCAAGATTTTCAAGATGTTAAGAAAATAGAGGTTTTATATAGCAGTGGTATTAAGGCATCATCAAACCTTAAAGTTTTAAGAGCTCAAGTTTCTTGTGAAGAATATGAAAATATAGATAAAAAAAAATGGAGAAGAATGCTTGAAATAGGTTACTCTTGTATTAAAAAAAAGAACTGGGGTGCTTTATCAGTTATTGCTAAGAGCCTTTCACATAACCATTTAAAAGCTCCTTGGGGGCCATATTATAGAAGTATTATAGCGGAACAAGAGGGTGATTTTGCTCGAGCTATTTGGATGGTGGATTTAGCATTAAAAAAGGCTCCAGATAATCCTATAATTATTTTTCAAAAAGCTAGAATCTTATGGCTAATTAAAAATGAATCTGCAGCATATAAGATGATGAAAAAAGTGGTAAAGCTTAATCCAAAAAATTATGATGCACTTTTATTTTTAGGAAATATTTATTATAGGGATCAAGATTTTAAAGAAGCACTGGGTTTTTATAAAAAAGTTTTAAAGTACAATTACAAAGATGCTGCATATAGAGCAGCAATGGGAGAATCTAACTTTTATTTAAGAAATTATCAAGAAAGTATTAAGCATTATAAAGCGGCGGCTGTAAGATCTAAGCTAAATGCATCGTTATTTTATAAATTAGGATTGTCATATAAAAATTTAAAAAATTGGACAAATGCAAAATTTTATTTAGAAAAAGCAATAGCACAAAGAAGAAAGGGTCGAAGTTTAGCTTCACTCTCGGATGAAAAAATAAGGACTCAGCTTAAAATAGTAGAAGCTAAAATTAGAGAAATTAAGGGGAATAAAAATGAAAAAACTAAGTAATTGTACCCTTATATTTTTATTCATGCTTTGTTTTATTTTTGTTATTCCACTAGGCTCATATGCTAAGAAAAATAAAAGACAAACTATAGATTTAGAGGGTGCTGATATTGATGGTGAAGTAAGATCTCCTACAGGAGATTATGTTCTTCAAAAGAGTGGCGTAGATTTTCTTCCTTTGTATGAGAAAAAGAAAGAAATGAATAAAGAAATTAAAAAGACTGTACACTTTTTGAGGTAAGGTATGAAAGAATTATTAATAAAACATGAGCTTAATGGAAAGGTGATTAATAGGTTTAGAGTTAAACCAAATGTTAAATCCGATGTATTCATTGTAGGTTCAAGTAGAAAAGCTAATATTCGAATTATAGGAGATAATATTTCTCCTATACATGCGGCTTTTGAAGTGAGAAACGGTGTTTGGAATATAATTGACTTAGGAAGTCAAACTGGTACTTGGCTTAAAAATAAACCGATTTTAGAAAATGAAGTAAATCATTTAATTCATGTTCGTATTGGTGAACACAGTTTAAGTGTTGAACCCATTGCAACCATTGATGATAGAGTTTTTAAAGAATCCAAAAAAATTGATATTGCAGGTAATAACGCTACTGTATATCAACAAATTGCAATATTTTATCAAAATAAGCTTGTAGAGTCATATCTTGAAAAACCTAAAAAAGATTTAAAAATTCCTTATGGGAAAGAATTAATTGATATTAAGGCCCCCGTTAATGCTGATTGGATTGAAAATAAGAGAAGGGACTATGTTATTAAAAATAGACTTGTTCGCTCAGCAAAATTTGAAAATAAAGAAAAATCTATTTGGTCAGTATTTCCAAAAGATTTAGTAAAACCGTTTAGCTACGCTTTTGGTTCAGCGTGTTTATTCTTTCTTTCCCTGTATATTATTCCAAAAGCTTTAAATTCAGATCCTGGTGGGCTTAAAGATAATCAGTATACAAGATTAATCTTTGATCAAAAAACTATTGAAAAACAAAGGAAAAAATCAGCTGTTCTCATTAAAAAGTTAGAAGAGAAAAAAATTGATAAAGTAGTAAAAACCAAAAAGGTCACATCAAAAATAAAAAATTCAGAAAAAAAATTAGCAAAACTTGCTCCATCTAGAAGTAGTCAGGTGATTAGGGCTAAAGTAGATAAAGTAGTTTCTAGTATTAAGGCCTCAGGGTTAAGTTCTTTAGTAAGTAAGGTTTCACAAAGGGCATCAAGTAATGCAAGAATTATAAAATCTAGTGGTTTTAAGGCGGGTTCTGGGCAGGGTAGTAGAGCATTTGCATCTATTAACGATGTTAAAAACAGTGCTAAGCTTAGTGATGCAACAAAAAAAGGTTTATTTAGAGTAAGGGGGATTTCAACAGGTGGAGAGGCTGGTGGGAGTAAGGTTTCTTCAAGCCTTGGTGGATTGTCTGGTACTGGGATTGGATCGGCTACAGTGGGGGCTTTAGATGAGGAAACTGAGGTAGAAGGAGGTCTAACAGCTAGTCAAATAGCTAGGGTAGTTAAGAAAAATTTGGGTGCGATAAGGTATTGTTATGAAAGACAACTAGTGGCAAATCCAAATCTTTATGGAAAAATCAAAGTTGAATTTGTGATTTCTCCGACAGGTAAAGTGGTAACACAAAGAATTAAATCAACAACAATGCAACATGCTTTAACAGAGGGTTGTATTTTAAGAAAAATTAAGAAATGGGTGTTTCCATTTCCAAAGGGAGGTTCGGAAGTAGCTGTTTCTTACCCTTTTTATTTTAAATCAACAAAATAATATGGAACTTTGTAGAGGTAATAAAAGTGAGATTAATATATAAAGTAGCGATAATAGTGTTAATGAGTTTTAGTTGTTTAGCTTTGGCTCAAAGTAAAAAAGATGAATCTCCTAAAAAGATAGATATTCAGAATTTAGAAAAAAGATACTGGGCTCCAAAAGATAAAAAATTTAAAGTTGTTCAAAATAGAACGTATACAAAAACAAAAAAACTATCACTTAGTTTAGCACCATCTTTAATGCTTAATGAAGAGTATTCTAAAGGTTTTGGAATGAGTATGGCTATGGGGTATTACTTTAATGATAGATATGGGCTTGAATTAGAATATCAAGTTATATCTTTAAATGATAATGACCTTGTTAAGCAAATTCAAACTATTGGCGAAGGTAGTGGTGCATGGGCAAATCATGGTAAAAGCGTGTCCTACTATGGGGCTGCAGCTAGATGGATACCTTTTTATGCAAAAATGAGTTTTTTAGGAAATAAAATTGTATATTTTGATTTAAGCCTAGGTTTAAGTGCTGGAACTATTAAATATGAGCAGCAATTAAGAACAGACATAAAAGAACCAATAAAAAAAGCCATAGCGTTTGGTTTTGATATTAGTCAGAGTTTTTATATATTTAAAAAACTACTGCTAAGAGCAGACTATAAACATAGGTTTTACTCTCAAGAAATTATAGAAGGTGGGCGTGTAGATACAGGTAAATTTATAAGAGATCGTCAAGAAGATAGTATTTTACTTAACTTAGGGCTAACTTATTTGTTTTAGAATAAGGAATTGATATGAAGATTAATATAAAAATTTTAAAAAGAACTATATGTATAGGATGTGTCTCTTTTTTAGCTTCACATGTTTGTGCGGATGATGTTTCTTTAAAGAGCAACTACGTTGAACTAGGTAAAATGAAAAATCAGTCAAGTTTTGATATTTTAAATCCGGGTCAAATTTTAGATAATTTTGTGATTCCTATATATGATAAGAATCAACAAGAAGCAACTATTTTAGAGTCATCAGTCCCTAAGTTTAAAAATATAAAGACAAATAAAGGAAAATTATCTAAAAAGAAAACAAGTAAATTTGCAAGAAAACTTAGAGCTTTAAGGGTATATCCTATTCCTAAATACAGTTTTGGCAGAGAAAAGATCTTAAAAAGAAAGAATATAGGTTGGAGTTTAGGTAATTATCAAGGAATTAAATCTATTAATTTAAAGAAGAAAAGCGCTTTAAATATATTAAAAAATCTAAAAAAAATAAAAGACTTTAATCTAGGTTTAGCAAAAAAGAAGAGAGTTAATTTAAAAGAAATTAATCAAAAAGTAGTAGTTCAAAATGATATTGATCAGATTCAATTTTCTTTTAAAAGTAATTTTAAATTTAATCTTTTGCCCATGTATTTAAGAAAGTTAAAGGATCATGATCTTTTAGCAGCGGATATTTTATTTGAAGAGAAAAAATCCTGTCAAGAGGTAGTGCCAATATCACAATTTTTGCAGGATAAAGTGACAGTAGACAATAGAGTAAAGTTTTATAGAGGAATGTGTTTACATGATTTTAAAATGTTTTCAGAATCAATTCCATTATTATCAGAAGTTATCGGAACAAGTACAGGTTATTACATAAAAAAAGCTGTTGGAAAAATTCTTGAAGGTCTTCCTAAAGGTTATGAGGGTTTGATAGCAAAAGAACTCACTCCTAAAAAAGTTTATGATAAACTTAATCAAAAACAAAAAGATAGGTATAACTATATTTTAGCAAAAGGTAATTTTATCAATGAAAAATATAAGAGAGCTAAAGCGCATGCAAAACGTGTGAGTGATGAGTCTTTAGATAAATATGATGCTAAGTTTATAGCGAGCACATCACAATATATGAGTGGGCTCTTGCCTGAGGGAATAAAAATTATGCAAGATTTAAAGGTTGAGTATTTAAAATCTAAAAATCAAAACAGTGATTTTAATTCACTTATTAATTTAACTCTAGCAAGGTTTCAATTTGAGAGAGGGAGTTATAAAAAAGCTATTAAAAATTATGAATTAGTTTCTAGAGAACATCCTTTGTGGGTAGATAGTTTAATAGAAAAAGGTTGGGCTCAGATAAAACTTGGTGATTTTTCAGGAGCAATTGGTAATATGTTTACTCTTCATTCACCATTTTTTAAAGATGCGTTTATACCAGAATCATATGTTATAAGAACTATTGGATATTTAAACTTATGTCAGTTTGGAGATGCAAATTCAACATTAGGATACCTTGAGACAGAGTATCCAGATCAAAAAGGCAGGATTATAAGGTTTTTAGAAGATAAAAAAAACCATTATCAAACACTGCTAGATTATTTAAAAGTAAATGATGAAAAATTATATGAACTTAACACACTTCCAGCTTCAACCATAAGAGAAATGGGAAGAGATAGAGATTTTTTAATGGTCCAAACAAAATTAAATAATATTATTGATGAAATTCCAGTATTTAAAGAATTTGCAGTGAATATTATGAAGAAAAGAAGAGCGCTTAAAGATGAAATTCTTAAATTAACAGAAGAATCAAATAAGTTAAGGGTTAAAGAGGGAAAGGCTTTAAAAAATAATAAGTTAGATATTGCTAAAACATTAAAGAAAAAAAGAAAATCAGTTTTTGATGAAGGTTTTTCATTAAACTATAGAATTAAGCTTTTTAATAAAGGTATTATTGCTTATAAGAAAGCTAATGGGGATGCTGTTAGGCGCGCTGAAAAAATGAGAGATGATTACTTGATTCAGGCAGAAAAGACTCTTAAAGAAAGTCTGGGTAATATTGAAACTAGACTTGAAACGGTTTTAAGAAACAATGATCTTTTAAGGTATGAGATATTTGCTAATTCAGGGAGAAATATTAGATATCGTATTGCTGGTGGGCAAATTAAACAAGAGGCAGGTAGCAGAAAGCCAGCTAAAGCACGCTCTAAAAAAGACTATGGTTGGGAGTTTAAAGGTGAATTTTGGCAAGACGAAGTTGGAAGATTTAAATCAAGTTTAACAAACTTATGCCCTAAAAAATAACAAAGGACTAATGGTATGAAAAAAATAACTATATTATTATTTACAGTTTTTTTTGCAAGTGATGCATATTCGCAAGCAGACATTAATAGAAAAATGAATCTTCTGGATCAAAATGTTAAAAATTCAGGAAATAATTTTAACCAGTTTAAGGATAATTTTAATATTTCAGTAAAAAATTTTAATGAAGCAACACGAGTTATAAACGAACTTAGAAGTTTAAAAAAACAAGCTTTAAGAGATACAAAAAGAGCAAAGCTAAATTCCTTAGTTTATGGACAAGTTATAGGTAAGTATAATGAATTTATTGCAGCAGAAGAGGCTAATATTTTAAAAGAAGAAGAGGCTATTAAAAAACTTGAAAAATTAGTTGAAAGTATTAAAGCTAACACTCATAAGAGAAGAGAGCTTATTGTTACTTATAGTGCTGAAATTAAAAACGCTGAGGCAGAAGCTGGTGTTTGGAAAGGCAAGCAAAGAGAAGTTACTTCAGTAATAAAAGATATTGATGAGCGTGAGGATGAAGCTCTTGAAGAACGGAGTAAATGGATGGAGAAAAAAGAGATTTATAAAAAAGAAACAGGTAAATGGTCTAAGGAATTTCAAAAAGCTAAGAAAACACTGTTAACGTTTGAAAAAATTCGAGATTAATTTTTTGTTCTTTAATATGTTTAAAACTTTTATTAGTTTTTAATAAATTTAAAAGATAAAATATAAATAAAAATTGGTAATAAAAACAAGGTTAAAATTGTTGAAACAAGAAGCCCCCAACCTAAAGAAAGTGCTAAGGGTTGTATAAACGTGTCTTTTCCACCAGCAGAATAAATCGTTGGAGCAAGCCCTAAAAGAGTTGTTACAGATGTAATTATAATAGGTCTAAATCTTCTATGAACAGCTTTAAGAATAGCCTCCTTTAAACTTACTTCTTTTTTTAACTCTTCTAATAGAAATTGAATAAGAATAATAGATCCATTTACTACAACACCTGATAAGCCAATAATTCCGACAATACCCATTAAAGATAAAGGTGTGTTGTGTAAGAACAAAGCCCAAATTACACCAATAATTCCAAAAGGAATTGCAAAAAGAACTAAAAATGGAAAACCTATGGAGTTAAAACTTAAACTGATTACAATAAATATTGCAATTAATGAAAATATATAAAGCACACCAGTTTCTTTAAGTGTATCTATTCTTTGTTTATCTGCCCCACTGACTGTAAAATCTACAGAAGGATATTTTATTTTAAAATCCTTTATCTTTTTTTTAAGAATAGCATTAGCACTTGCAGTAGATGTGATCTTTTCATCCACATCACCAAAAATACTCACTGCTCGACTTCCATTAAGCCTTTGAATAGACGGTATTGAAGACATCATTTGTACTTTAGCAAAGCTGCTTAAAGGAACTAGAGTTCCTTGTGCATTTAAAAAAAGAAGATCTTTTAAGTTTTTTAAATTCTTCCGGCTTTTCTTATTTAAAGATACAACGATATCAACTTCATCATCAGCCAATCTTGTTTTAGTGGCAGAAATTCCATAAAAAGCAGAAAAAATTGAACTTGAAAGGTCTTCAAACTGTAAACCGCTTTGAATAGCCTGACTTTTGTTGATTTTAATTCTAAAGTATTTTGTTTGATCCATTAGATCAGATTGAATATTTAGATTTCCCTTTTGTGCACTTAAAAAATTAACAACATCTAAAGCTGCAAGGCTACTTTTTTTAAATTCATCAGAAGTTAATAGAAGTTGAATATCAGTTTCTACAGGAGGACCATTTCTTGGTATAGAAATTGTTATTTTTACTTCTTCTTTTTTAGCTATTATATTTATAATTCTTTTAATTTCTTTTACTACTTTATCTTCTCTATAAATAAAATTAGGATCATCGGTTAATCTTAATATTGTTTGAGATAGATGGCTTCCTTGATCCCTACTTCCTGATATACCTCCCTTAGAAATTGATCCTATTGATGTATTCATAGAAAAAATGTCTTTTGACACTGTACTTTGATTTAGAGCTTTATAAATTTTAATGGAAAGCTTTTTTGATTTTTCTTTTGCTGTATTAATAGGGAATTCACTTAAAATACTTAAGTACTCAACACCTGAACGTGGAAATAGTTCAAATTTAATAGATTTTCCAGCAAAAACTGTTAAAACAATAAATAGTATAAATGAAAGCACCACCATGCCATAGTTGGAGGGTTTTTTAAACGTCCATTCAACGTACTTAACATATTTTTCTCTTAATCTTTCTATGGGACCATTTATATAAGAGTTGTTTTCTTTTTTCTGTAAAAATTGAGCACAATGAGAGGGTAAAATAAAAAGAGCTTCAAGAAGTGAAAATAGTAAGATAAATATAACTGTGATAGGAATCACTTTTAAGAATTGCCCCATGACTCCTTCCATATAGACGACTGGTAAAAAAGCAAAAATTGTTGTTAATATCGTTGCAAGTACTGGAGATGCCACTTCAGTAACACCTTTAACTGCAGCTTTTGCAGGCGCCATTCCTTTTTCAACGTAAGAATAAATATTTTCAGAAACAACAATGGCATCATCAACAAGCATCCCTAGGACAACAACCATGCCTAACACAACTAAACTATTTAAGGTCATTCCTAGGGCGTATAACACCGCCACTCCACCTAAAAAAGCTATAGGCATACTTACGGCAGTAACTAAAGCTAATCGAGTGCTTACAAAGAGCATAAGAGAGAGCAAAACTAAAAATAAACCAAATCCAGCATTTAAAAATATAGATTTTAAAGAGTTTTGAATTCGAATAGCGTCATCATAATATGGAATGATTGTAATATCTTTTGAAAACTTATAGTTTTTTAAAAACTTTTTTATGTCTTTTACAACAGTTATAATGTCTGCAGATTCGTTTTTATAAACTGAGAAATTTATTCCTACTTTACCGTTGATTATAGTTTCTTGTTTAATCTCTTTAGATTGTAGGTTTACAGTTGCAATATCTTTTATTTTTATACTCACACCAGCATCGTTGGCTCTAATGGTTAGATCTTTAATGTCTTCTTTTGTTTTAAGCTGTTCATCTAAACGAATTTTATAATTCATTTTTTCAATATTAATTTCACCTGCAGGAGAAACTTTGTTCCAATTCTTTAGGCTTCTCATTATTTCAGTTAAACTTAATGATTTATTGTTTAAAACTTCAGGTTTTACCTCAATACGGTACTCTAAATCATCAAAACCTTTTCTTTCTACAATAGAAACTCCTGGAATCGCTTTTAATCTTCGCTTAAGTCTTTTAGATTCAGCTCTTAATACTAAAGGATTCACACCTCCAATGAGTGAAAAACTAAAGACATTAATTTTATTAGCTTTAATCTCTAAAACTACCGGATCTAATGCATTTTCAGGTAAAGGGGCTTGATCTACAGCCCTTTGAACCTCATCAATAATATCTTTTTTTTCTAAATAATTAGGATCAAGCTGAATACTAATGGTTCCAATTCCTTCAGAAGCTGAAGATCTATATTCTTTAATCCCATCAATTTCATCAATCTTATCCTCTATAGGTTTTAAGATTAGTTCCTCAATATCTACAGCGGAAGCTCCATTATAAGCTACTGTAATTGCAATTCTATCAAAATTTACGGCAGGTCGAGCCTCCCTTCTCATTTTAATAAGCGAGTATCCCCCTAAAGCTATGATTGCAGCTGTAATATAATGAATAAATAATGAGTTTTTAAGTAAAAATTTAATTAAATTTTTCAAAATTATCCCCTGATAAGCTGTAGTAGTCTATGCGAAAGAGTGTTTGGTTATATTTAAATTCTAAGGCTCGTTCTAAACTATTTAAATAGTTAATTTGAGCTTCAACAAGGTTTCTAATTCCACCACGTCCATTTTTAAAATCTTTTTTAAATAAAATTGATTTTCTTTTTTGTAAGTTAACTAAATTTTTAACTTGTTTATTTGCCTTAATTAAATAGGTTAAGGTTGTTAAAAATTTATTTTCATCTCGCTCTAAGCTTTTTTTCAACTGATCAAACTCTAATGACTGTAGCCTTTTTTCAGCATTAAGTTTTTTGGCGCTAATTTTATCAGCAGACTCTCCAAATTCATATCGTAAGTTGATCCCTAAACTGTGAGTGGGAAGGTTAAAATCTAAGGATTTAAATACTGAATCAATAACACCATTTTGGCTAGCTTGTGATTTTAAACTGTAGTTTAAGTTTATTTCTGGAAACATTTTAAATTTCATTGATGCTGCTTGAGCTTTTAATGCCTCTAAAGTTTTTTTTGCTAATTGATAATCAAGGTTTTTCTTCAAGTTGATTTTTAAAGCAGTGTTGTCTTTAGAAAAATTTGCGTCTGATACTATAATGAGTGTATTTAATGGGAGCCCTGATGTTTTTAATAATGATATTTGATTTATATTTAGATTGTTAGTTGCGGTTTCTTTATCCAATAAGCAGTTCTGGAATAAAACTTTAATGATAAGATAATCTTTTTCTCTAATGAGTTTTTTTTTAAATCTGTTTGATGAAATTTTATGAAGCTGTATATACTCATTACACTGTGTTTTAAGAATTTTTAAGCGCTTATAGCTTTTTAGGTATGTAAAATAACTTTTTAATACTTTTATTGAAAAAACTTTATCTGCATTTTCTTTAGCTAAATTAGCGATTTCATCTTTTATTTTCTTTTGTGTTATTACAGATAAACTACTTTTGCTTAAAATAGTTTTCATTAAATTAATTCGAAGGCCTGTTTCTAAAGATGCGGTCTGGTACTTTACAGCGCCCACGCTTGGAAAAGCTCTTGAGACATCTTCAGTTGAAAAATTTAGGAATGGAGTCATACCCAAGGCTGTTTTTTTTTCTAACTTAAAACTTGTACTTGTAGCAAGATTTTGCCCTGCTGGAGCAAAAGGAGATGTTGATGGTATTTCTGCATTTTTATTTAAAATATCACCTAAAAATGTCCAATTATACATCTTAAGTAAGCTGTTTGCATTTAAACTGTCTATTTCAAACTGAGTTTTAATTTTATTATATTCAACGCTATGTATTTTAGCCATTCTTAGTAAATCTTTATGGGATTTTACTACTAGCCTTGAATCACTCCAAGATTGAAAACAAAAAATTTGAAATAAAAGTATAAATAATTTTAATTTATTCCTATGATGTAAGCGATCCAAGATTCGCAATGTTCCCCCTGTGTAACTCTAATAAATTTCCCATTGCCGTTGCCGTTTTTATCCGTACCCTCCCACATAATGGCTACATCCTTAAAACCAACTTCTAGCATAATTTCTTTAATTTCAGGAATGCTCCACATTCTCCAATCATATGAAAAAACTTTTTCTTTTTTTTTCTCTCCATCTCTTTGAAAATGGATATAAAATTGTGCAAAATTTGATACAGGATCAAAACTGTCTTGATCCCAAAAATATGAGAACCCTTCATTATACTCAGTTTCTTCTTCAACAGGTTCTGTTGTCGCCGTTCCACCAAAACAATCTACTATAAATATACCATTTTTTTTAAGGCCTCTGTAAGCTGCTTTAAAATACTTTTTAAGCTTATCTCTGTTCTTAAAAATATAATATGAAAAGTTAGAAGCACTTATTATATCTGCTTGAGGGTTTGAGTCTATCATTACGTTTTTGTTAAGTATTAAAACTCTTTCTTGCTGCTCAGGGCTTAACGCTGTAAGGTAGTTGTTTTTGCCATACTTAATGGGCTCTAAATCTAAATCTATACCGATGGCTTTTTTGTTGCTATTTAACTTAACCCACTCACAAGAGATTGAAAATGTTCCACAGAAATCTTCTCTTAATATTTTTGCCTCCTTACCTTTGATTTTCTTATAAGTTTTATCAAAAAATTTAACATCAATTTTAGGAGATTGAACGGATGTATGGTAATAGTAATACTTGTCAAATTTTTTCATTATGGGACTACCTTTAAAATTTCATTTATTTTTTTTTCGATTTCTTCTTTATATGGAACAGTAGCCTCTTCTAAATTAGGGTGTAACCCAATTCCTGGAACATTCTTGCCAGCAAGTACTTTAGGAGGGGCATAGATTTGGTAAAAAAGATCTGATGTTATCACTCTATAACTTAAATGCTCTGCAAAATTTGTAACTTCAGTTTCTTCATTTACAAACAATACTCTTTTTGTTTTTTTAATTGAATTATAAACCATTTCCCAATCGTAAGGGTAAAGGGACCTTAAGTCGATGACCTCTATAGAAGCCCTGTGTTTTTTAGCAATATTTTTACAAATCAAGAGTGTTCGACCATAACTTACAATGGTTAGATCTGATCCTTGAGTAACAATCTTTGCTTTTCCTATTGGAATTTTAAATTCTCTTATAGGTGGCCAGTTAGGCTTCCAATTTGACCTGTCTCCTAAAGGGGCATCAATGGCTTCTTTTAAAGACTTGTCATTTTTAAACTCTCCAGGAATAAGCTTGTCTCCTTTTATTCTAAGGAGAGCTTTGGGTTTTAAAAACATTACTGGATTTGGATCTTTTATTGCTGATAATAATAAGCCATAGGCATCTAAAGGGTTTGATGGTATAACAATTTTCCACCCTGGAAGCCTTGTGGCCCATCCATCAAAACTATGGCTATGATAAATGGATCCTCTAATTCCAGCACCAACTGGTGTCATTAAGGTAATGGGTAAATTGTAATTGCCATTTGAGGACCAATTCAGGCTTCCTGCATACTTTAAAAGATCAAGCGTATTAAAAATATAATCACAAAACTGAATTTCAGCAACACAGCGTTCTCCAGCAAGTCCTAAGCCAATTGCTGTAGATACAATACCTCTTTCATCAAGGGGTGTGTTCCATGCGCTCTTTAGTCCTTGAGTTGCTGTAAATACTCCACCTAAAGGAGCCCCAACATCCTGGCCAAAAGTGTCGTTTAAACTATAGTTTTCTTCTGCAAAATGTAGAGCCATTCTAATTGCCTGAGCCATATTTGCCATTTTAAAATTTTCTCCAGTCTGCGTTCTCATTATTTACAAAAGTGTGATCCCAAATACTATTCATACTAGGGCCTTTTTCTTTTTGAATTTTTTTAAATAGAACCATGAATTCGTTATCATAAATATCATACAAAGCTTTGATATCTACAATCTTTAAAATATTTGCTTTAAGAAGTCGTTCTTCAAAATTTTTTAATGGATCCTCTATACCAGGAACTAGATTTGCACCAGATGCTGAGGAGTGTCCATAAAGTCTTGAAGTATAAGCCTCTAATAAAACTGGTTTTTGTTCTTTCCTAATGTAATCAAATGATTCCTTAAGTTTAAGATAAGACTCTATAGGATCATTTCCGTTGATTGTTAAGGATCTAATCCCAAAGGGTTTTCCTCTATCTGAAATTTTTTCTTCACTATGTTGCTCATCATATGAGGTAGAAATTCCCCAGTTGTTATTCTGAACAGTTATTAATATGGGAAGCTCATTTTTAGGCCGTGAAGACCAAATCAAGCAAGTTGCAAAATCACCTTCTGCTGTACCAGCATCACCACCTGTGACGATGGATATACCGCCTTTGTTGTAGCGTTTTTGAGATCGAGCAGTGCCTAAGGCTAAACCATATTGAATTTCAATGGGACTTGAAACTGGTGTTACGTTCATCTTTGGAAAACAGTAATGGTTTGAAAAGTTTCTTCCCCCTGTACAAATATCTCCCTTTTTATTCATTATAAGCCTTATTGAATCCTCAGGATTCATACCCATAGCTACTAAAGTTGGTGTGCTGCGATAATGTAAATGAAGATAATCATAAGCAAGGCCTTGACCTATTTTTGTAAGCATTCCTAAAGGAACACCAAAGGCCTCTTCACCTGGGGATCCAATCCAGAAAAAAGCCTTCCCGGTTTTATAGATTTTAATAAGTCGTTCCTCTAAGACTCTTGATTTAACCATGAGACTATATATAGAGTTTAAAAGAGCCTTATTTAAACCTCCAAACTTATCTGTCCTGTTTAAAGCTATAGATTTTTTTTTTCTTGGCTTTTTTGTTTTCTCTAGTACTAGAGTCATAAAAACTCCTTACATGGGTGATCATTTAGTTAGTAAAATTGGGTTAAAGAATAAAATTTTATATTAAATGAGTTTTCCTTGTTGCTAATCTTATTTTAATAGGTTTTATATTCATTAAGTTATTTAATCTCATTAAAGGCTCAAAGCCTGATTTAATTTTTAATCTATTCTTTATTTTTTTACTCCTTTAATCTAAATGATTATGTAGTTAATTGTTTATATAGCTTTTGTGATTTTTAAATAAAATCCAACATATTTCTAGTACAAACTGCTTTTTGGGGATTTACTGCATAACGCGTTGAATTTGGTTTCTTATTTAAACATCTTTATATGGATGTTTTTTTTGATTCAGCTTTAATAAGTTTATTTTTTAAGCTTAAAGGCTCTTTTGTGGTAAGAAAACTAAATATTTCGTTAAAAGGCAGGGCTGTACTAGCAGGGTTGTAAAATTCTTATTGCCTAGATCTAATCTAATGCGCCTTTCCATCTAGGTTGGTAACAAGAAGGTATATAAAGTGCAAAAAACTGATTTAAGTCATGAGTATTTAAATTCTTTCTTGGTGGTTTAAAGTAGAGGGTAAACATCCGCGGCCCTTAGCTTTAGGTAAGATTCTAGCTAGAGACGTTACTTATTTAAGTTTAGTGGAGAGTATAAGGGGAAAAAACTAATTAACTAAATTTTTTAAAGGAAAAATATAAAGTTATATTGGGGAAGTCAAAGTTGATCTTTTTTCGTGCAATAAAATAAGATCCAGAGCAATATTTAAAGCTTCATCGATATCAGCTCTTTGAAAATACTTTTTTTGCTTTTCTTCTTTGCTTAAAATTTTGTCAGAATCTTTTTTTTCACTTTTTTCTTTCATAATTTCAGCAAGATTTAAGACTTTTCCTCTTTCTTTAGATTTTTTGATTTCATCTATAATTTCTTTAAATTTTTTACTTTTTTCTACTCTTATTTTAGATGCTAACTGAAGAGAAGCCACCATTTTTTTATCTATGATTTGCCACTTTGAAGGACCGTAATGAACAAAAGCATCTGATGAAATAAATGATGCTAACTTTTTTGGAGGTAGTGAGTAATCATACGTTTTCTCACCAATATCTTCATTTGAGAAAATACTTGGTAAAACCACATCAGCATCCACTCCCCTATGTTGAGTTGAATAGCCGCCTGCTGTAAAAAACATACCGATAGTTATTTTTAAAGCCCCTAATCCTTTAGGAAGATCTTTTATTGATTGAACAGTTCCTTTACCAAAGGTATGATCACCACCAACAATTACAGCCCTGCCATAATCTTTTAAAGCGCCTGAAACAATTTCAGAAGCACTTGCAGAGGCTCTACTAATTAAAATTACTAATGGTCCACTATAGTTAACTGTTTTATCCGTATCAGCTAAAGCCATTGCAGGTATTTTAGGATCAGGAAAAGACTGTTTTACAATATTACCTGTTTTTAAGAAAAGACCTCCAATTTTAACAGCATCACTAAGATTTCCACCACCATTACTAGACAGATCAAGAACAACACCATTGACCCCTCTAATCTTAGCTTTGTTTAAAAGTTTTTTTACGTCTTTAGCTGAACTTCTTCCGTTTCTTACGCCATCAGCATAAAAACTGGGAAGGTTTATAAGACCTATTATCTTTTTTTCATCTCCTACTATTTTTGTATGATATGTAATTTTAGCCGCTTCATCTTCCAAACTAATTTTATCTCTAACCAGCATAATTTGTATGCGGCTTGTTTTACCTTTTTCTTTTCTTAAAACGGAAAGAAAAACTTTTGTTCCTTTTTTCCCACGTATTTTTTTAACAACATCATTAAGCTCCATTTCAATAACATTTTCAGCTTTTATAGCCCCATCCTGTCTAACGGCAACGATTTTATCTTTTGGCTTAATTTGTCCTGATTTATCCGCTGCACCACCAGGAACCAGGCTCTCAACTACAGTAAATCCATCTTTCCAAGAAAGAGTTGCCCCAATTCCTTCTAGAGAAAGACTCATTTGAATTTTAAAGTTCTCTAAATCATCAGCTGAAAAGAATGCTGAGTGTGGATCTAGAGCATGCGCATAAGCACTTAAATACTTGATTAAATGATCCTGTTGTGTTTCTTGTTTTAATTTTTTTAAAATACGTTCGTAGTTTTTAATTACATTTTTTTTAGCTTCGTTAATCTTAATATCTGACATTAAATAATTTGAAATCTGAAATTGGATGTATTTTTCATGAAATCCATTCATTTTTTTAACTGAGTCAAATCTTTTTCTTTTATCAGCATCTAATATAATTTTAATATTTTTATCAAATTTATAATCTTTTCCTAAGAAATTTTTAACAAATAAGACTCTTTCTTTAATTTTTTTAATAACATATGTACTGGCATTATAAATCGATGAACATTCAGTGTTTTGAGTTTTTTTAAAAATGCCTGAGTACATCTTTCTAATTTTATTCTCATCACTTCTAAGTAAATATATTTTAAGAGGATCTAATCTTTTTAAAACTTGATCTATAACTCTTTTTTCTAAATCGGGTGTAAATTTTTTATGCTTAACGTGTTGGTTTAAATACCCTTCTTGAATGGCTGGCATATATTTACAAGCCAACAATTCTGTAGACTGCTGTGCAAAAGCACTTCCAGTTATAAATATTATAAAACTTGTAACTGTAGAAATTTGTTTAAATATTGTCATAGAATCCTTTCTGAAACTAAATTGATGAGAAAATTTTATCATTTATCTATCGGCTGGTTTACTTTAAAAGAAAAATAGACTCAGATTCAAACCTTAAACTAGTTTAAAAATAGACACTTTATAAATACTGGACTTTAGTTTTATTTTTAAGTGGATTAATATGGGTAAAAACTGTTTAAAAGCGTAATCAATAAGATTTATTTTTTAAAATATTTTGGGAAATCCTCTTTTCTAGAGCTAAAGATTTAATAGGGTAAAAATGGGGCGGAGTTAGAATTTTGAGTGAGTCAATTAAAGAAGTTTAGTGTAGGAAATTTCCTTGTTGGGGTTTGTAAGGGCCTTGTCTACTCTAAAGTGCCACAGTAAGGAGGTTACTAAGTTTAAAAACTTATAATTACCTATTCATTGTCTCATGTTGGAACATTTTGGAGTCATTAATAACGGCTCAATTCGGATTTTTTTTTATTTTAGTTAAAAAAACTAAATTAGATTTTAATTTAAGCCGATAGGATTTTAGTTAGGCTAGATCTAGAAGCAAATTTACATAAAAGGAATTGGAAATAAGAGTTGAAACAAATAAAATTTAATAATTTTTTAATTTTAGTAGCATTAGGCTTATTTCTTCCTGATTTCTCTCAAGCTAAAACCTTTTGTACAAAGCTTTCTAAATCTTATAAGAATGAAATTTCAAAAAAATTTAAGCAAGACCCTTTTTTTCTAGTAGAGTCTTTTTTAAAGATTCCAGAGAGTTCTAAATTTAATAATAGTGTTTTATTAAAAAATAAACTCTTAACCGGTAGTTTTGATCTAAGTAGAATACAAAAGTCAACTCAAACAAATCTTAAATCCAAAGCCATATCAAATGTTTTTTTTGATTGGATAAGAACACAATATTTTAGTAGTTATGATAAAAATCTATCTGAAAAAAATGATCACCTTTTAGAAAAAAACAGATATTTTTTAACTAAGCAGGAGCTCTTTGATACTGCTAATTCGTTACGTTTTTCAACTGGAATTGAGAAAAAATCTTGTTCAAATGAAGAGCGCTTTCTTCTTAGATGCAAAAAACTTTACGTTATTAAAGTTCAAAATACTCCTGCAGTTTCTTGTAAGAATAAAAATTTACAGAAAGCTTTTGAAGCAAAGTTTTATTTAACTTTTTCAAGAAAATATGGTTTTAAAATATTAGATATTTCACTATTTGGGAAAAGAATCGTCTTAGATTCAATGAAACATATGTTTTCTCTTAAAAGTAAAGGCTTTAACAACAGTGCTATAGTTTCACATATTTCTCTGCTTTCAAACAGCCCAAACACTTTTCGATTTCCTAAAAGACAAGTTAATACGTCTACTTTCTTAGCAACCTTGAAAAATAAAGGTTCTACTCGGCTTCCGGCATCACTTTAAGGGTTCTTATAAAACTCTTCCTTACTACGATCAAATATATAATCTATAAAGTTTTTACCCTTAGCTCTTTGAATTGATTGATGCCCCTTTGACACCCATACTGTTTCAAAGCCTATTTCTCGTCCTATTTGAAGATCATGTAGAGTGTCCCCAACAACAACACCTTTAATAAAATTGTGCTTTTCTTTAATAGCTCTTCCTCGATGAAGCTTAGAACCGCCATTAAAATCCTTTGCTCCAGATAAAACCTTAAAATAATTTGAGATATCATGATGTTTGATTTGAAATTCTAGTTCTGTAATATGTGCGGCTGAAAAAAGCACCTGTATAACCTTAGCTTCATAAAGATGCCTTAAACAGTCTTCAGCTCCATTGTGAAGCTTTGGTTTATGATGATTGGCTTTGTAATTAACAGCAAAAAGATCAGTCATTTCATCCCTGCTTATTCCAAGGCGCTCTAAATCCAGCTTATCGTAGTACTTACTTATTGGGAGAGTGAAGTTGTCCTGGTAAAACTGTTTTGAAAGTGCTGCAATGCTTTTGCTTTTAAAAATCTGGTTGTTAACGCTTAAAGAATAATCTAGATCATCTAATAATGTTCCATTCCAATCCCAAAAAATACAGGCTTTTGTCTTAAGATAGCTTAAAAATTCTAAAGAAGTCATAACACCTAAATCACATAAAAACTCTGTATTAGTCCATAAGAAATCGTAAAATGACTTAAGGATGAAATAAACTTATAAAAATGCCTCATAATTAGCGGCCTTATTTTTATAATTTATTTGGGCATCGGTCTAGATAACTCTAGATAAGCTTCTACTTTGCTATTTATAACATAAAATAAGGTGTGAAAATTTTTTTAAATTTAAAGGCAGAGGTATATGAGTAGTCGCCATTTTTTTAAACATAAAATTCATAATTTTTTAAAGAAAGTAAGGGTTTTATGAAAAGGCTTGTAGGTGTTGTAATCTTATTTCTTTCTTGGGGTTGTAGCGAATCAGAATTTTCATCTGTAAGTTGTGGGGATTTAAATCATTGTAAAACGGTTGTCGAAAACAGCTTGGCATCTTGGTATACTGGAGATTGGTCCCGCTGTAGTCTTGCTTGTGGAAATGGTCAAACAACTAGGTCCGTACAATGTAAAAGCGTTAGAAACGTTGTAGTTCCAGATTCAGAGTGTTTAAGTACAAAACCTCCTTTAAGTACCTCTTGTAATAGTGAGCCTTGTGTAGGTGATTACAGCTGGAATATTGGCCCTTATAAAGCCTGCTCTCAGACTTGTGGCGGGGGGACTAAGTCTAGAGATGTTACATGCCAATCTAGAAGCGGTGTTTTTGTGGCTGACAGCTTTTGTTCGGAAATAAAGCCTATTATAAGTGCATCATGTAATTTAAACACTTGCCTGGAGGATACTTTTAACTGGGTTCCTGGCTCGTGGGAAACCTGCTCTCAAACTTGTGGTGGTGGGACTTATTCACGCTCTGTTACCTGTCGCAATGGTTTAAACATTATTGTTGATGAAAGCTTTTGTACAGAAACAAAATCTAAATTAAAGGGTTCATGTAACACTCACTCATGCTCTTATAACTACGCTTGGGTTGAAGGAAACTGGGGAGCCTGTTCTCAAACATGTGGCGGTGGAACACAATCTAGATCTCAAGGGTGTAGAAGAAATGACGAAGTTTATGTCCAGCATGCTCTATGTACTTCTCCTGCGCCACCAACATCACAAGCATGTAATACACAAGTTTGCTCTCCCTCGACTTGTACCACTCATCAAATTTCTAAAACTACTTCTGCTAGCGAAAATCAATTAGATATTTTACTTGTAATAGATGATTCTGGGTCCATGTACCAGGATAATATAAGGCTTGCTGCTAAACTTGGTGGTTTTGTTAATAACTTAAGCTCTTCAAATATTGATTGGCAGATGTGTATTACAAGCACTAGTGTGGATTATTTTCAAGGTCGACCTGTTCAGTGGCGAGGTGCTAACTCTGGTCATATTTTAACAAGAAACTCAGGAAATCTTTCAGGTATTTTAACAGAGACTGTAAAATGGATCGGGGCAGGATTTAGTTCCGATGAGCAAGCAATTAAAGCTGTAAATCTTTCATTAAGAGACAATACAGATTCACACTGTTATAGAGAGGATGCTGGACTTGCCATCATCATTATCTCTGATGAGGATGAAAGAAGTGTTGGAGGGGTTCGTGCTTTAAACCCTGGTCAATATAAACCTCTTACAGCTGATAACCAGCCTTCTTCAGTAATGAGGACTATAAATACAGTCTTTGGAATTGGAAAAAGAGTGAGCGTTCATCCTATTATAGTAAAAGATGTTGAGTGTAAAGAAATACAAGATGCTCAAGGAGAGGTGTCTTTTTATGGCACTAAATACAAACAACTTTATAGCCATATCGGTGGAAGTTTACATAGTATTTGTGAGCCTGATTTTTCTATAACACTAGCTAATTCTCACACTACAATTATATCTTCTTTAGCGGCTTTAGAATTAAGCTGCACGCCTAATGCAGCACCCATAGTGCATGTAAATGGAGTCTCTTATGCACCTTATATTACTATTGTTGGTGATGAAATTACCTTTAATCCTGTAGTTAGTGGATCAGCTACAATAACCGGCTCTTACTGCTGTGAATAAGAGAGAAAAAATAATATGAATAACACTCAAACAAGAAATATAAAGATCGTATCCTTCTTTGTTTTAACACTTTGTTTTTGCTCGCTTATGGTTTTTTTAAATCAACAAAATCAAATTTCAATAATACAGATAAAAGCACTTAATAGAGCACAAATCTACGTAAATAGGATGGTTGAATCTGGGTTTATGGTTAAATCTTCTAAGCCTAGAATATCTAGGGGCTTAGCATCTATAACTTATGAACAAGAATTTTTAGCAGGGTTTGTTGGTTTAGACCCTTGGGGGCACCCGTTTAACTTCTTAGTAAAAAAAGACCCTATAAATAAGGATACAGGAATTATTATTGTTTGGTCCTTAGGAGCTAATAATAAATTAGAAACATCAAAGGATATGGTTTTTAAAGATCATGAATCATTTAAGGGTGATGATTTTGGAAAAGCCTATCTGTTTAAATTTTAGTTTAAAAAACTTTAGCTTTTTTAAAAAGAGATTTAAATAACAGTTTTATTTAATCTAAGTTCGAACTTTTTAAGTTTATGCTAGAAGTCTTTACATTTAAATCATACTAATTTTATAAAATAATTTCTTAAATTAAATTTTTTTTAAAATAAAAGGACATCATAAAATTTTATAGTTTCTTATACAGATTATTTTTTATTTATTTGCATGAAGCTTTCTTCTTCTAAGTCTAATAGACTTAGGGGTTAGCTCTACAAGCTCATCATCAACAATCCATTCTAAGGCTTGCTCTAAAGTCATTTTTCTAACCCTTGTAAGTTTGACAGCCTCATCGCTACCTGATGCTCGAACATTTGTTAGTTTCTTTTCTCTGCATACGTTTACGTTAAGCTCTCCACCTTTATTGTACTCACCAATTATCATACCTTCATAAACTTTGACTCCAGATTCAATAAACATTGATCCACGATCTTCAAGATTAAATAAAGAGTATGATGTTGCTTTTCCTTTTCTATCAGAAACTATTCTTCCAGCCTGTCTTTTTTTGATTTCACCCTTAAACGGTGCATAGTTTTTAAATTCAGTGCTTAAAAGTCCTGTGCCACGAGTATCTGTTAAAAACTGACCTCCATACCCGATAAGACCTCTAGAGGGGATTTCAAATTGAAGCTGACTTCTACCAGACTCCCTGTTAATCATTCCTGTTATGATGCCTTTACGCTCTTGCAATTTTTGAGTTACAATCCCTGTGTAATTAGTTTGAACATCAATATAAACTGTTTCAATAGGTTCACATTTTTCATCATCAATGGCCATCATTAGAACTTGAGGTTGACTAATCATGAACTCAAAACCTTCTCTTCTAAAAGTTTCCATAATAACTGCAAGTTGTAATTCTCCACGGCCAATTAACTGAAAAGTATCTGCTTTACTAGTCAACAAAAGTCTGATGGAAACGTTTTTAAGACACTCTGTTTTAAGACGCTCTAAAATCTTACGACTTGTAACCTCTTTGCCTTCAAGCCCTGCAAAAGGGCCATCATTAACTGATACAAAAAGTCCAACTGTCGGTTCATCAACTTTAATTCGTTTAATTGGAGTATCTACCGTTGTTGAGGCTAAGGTGTCTCCAATTTCAATACTGTTAAAACCTGAAATAATCGCAATATCTCCAGCATATAAATGTTTAACATTCATTGTTTTATTACCAACAAAGGTTGAAAGTGCGCTTACTCTAAACTGAACTATTTTGTCATTTTCCTGAAATTTTTTAATTGAATCTCCAACTTTAATAAAACCACTTAAAACACGACCCACAGCAAGTCTTCCAACAAAGTGACTGTATTGAATATCAGAAGTAAGCATTGAAAAATCACCTTCTTTTATTTTAGGTGGCGGAATTTCGGAGATGATAAGATCAAATATGCATGTAATATTATCTGTAGAACTAACCTCTTCAAATTTTTGAGAAGCTTTACCTTCTTTTGCAATAGCGTAAACAACTTTAAAATCAAGCTGCTCTCCACTTGTTGCAAGCTCCATAAAAAGTTCTTCAATTTCTAATAAGACCTCTTTTTCACGGGCGTCTTTACGATCCACTTTATTAAGGATAACAATAATTTTTTTGTCTTGTTCTAATGCTTTTTTTAAAACAAATCTTGTTTGTGGAAGTGGACCTTCTGCAGCATCTACTAAAAGTAAAGCGCCATCAACCATATTTAAAACACGCTCAACTTCACCACCAAAATCCCCATGGCCTGGAGTGTCTACGATATTAACTTTTACATCCTTATATTCAAAAGAAGCATTCTTTGCAGCAATTGTAATTCCACGTTCTTTTTCAATATCCATTGAATCCATCAAACGCTCTTGTTGTTTTTTATGATCTTTAAAGATACCAGATTGTCCTAAGAGTTTATCTACAAGAGTAGTTTTTCCATGATCAACATGTGCAATAACAGCAATATTTCGATATTCTTTCATAAAATCCGTTTCTTCTTTATTTTTAATTCTCTTTTTATATTTAAAAAAACAGTACTATTTTTTAAACTTTAAAGAGAGTAAAAAAAGAACTCTTTTAAAATACTCTTGTTCTTATAAATTTAATACATTATTTTGTTTAGTTACGTTTTTTAAAAGCTTCTTCATCAATACTAATTTCTAGTTCAACTCTTCTATTTAAGGAACGCCCTTGAATAGTTGCATTTGAGGCTATGGGTTGTATTTCACCCATTCCTTTAACTTGAAGTGCTTGAGAGGGAACTCCATTTTTTAAAAGCCTGCTAAATACAGCTTGAGCTCTTTTTCTAGAAAGATTTGCATTAAACTCATCAGAACCTTGAGAGTCCGTGTGACCTACAACTTTAACTCTATCTTCCGGGTACTTCACTAGTATTTGAGCTATTTGGTCTATTTTTAATGTAGCATTTGCTTTTAATTCAGCTCTGCCAGAATCAAATAAAATATCTCCTTTTAATTTTGTAATGATACCCTTTTCAGTTCTCTTTGTTTCAGCAATTTGAGCTAATTCCTTAGCTTGCTTATCTAAGTGATAACCAATACCACCACCAAGTAATCCTCCAAAGGTAGCTCCCACTAAAGCGCCTTTATGTTTATTTCCACTCTGATGACCAATAATTGCTCCTAAACCAGCGCCAATTGCAGCACCAGCACCAGCTCCAATGGTTGTTCTCTTATCAGGACCTGATTGACACCCTACTAATATTAAAATTGCTATTAAAATGATTCCCATTTTTTTCATATTTTCTCCATATTAGGTTATATAAATTACTAAGTAACTTACAAAATTTAAGTTTTAAAATCTATCATTAATTAACGCGAATTCGCACTTTTTCAGGACTTAAGTTTTGAATAAACAAAAGATTACCTCTTAAGTTTTTTGTAAAATTTAATTGTTTTAAATTAATCGGTAAAGGAGCAGGAAATGATCTAAGATCTTTCCTTTTTCAATTTTACAAGGTGTCGCATATAGAGGCTGTCGCCGAAGTTAGTAAAAGGTAGAAAAACGTAGAAGAGTTTTATAATATGAAGAGATGTTAAAAAAGAAGATAACCAATAGACGTTTTATGATGATTTGTTAGAGAGACTTGTTTTAAAATCTCACGTATACTTAAATCCCAGGCCTTTTTAAACCTTCTTCTAGCATGCATCATACACCCAAGCCTTAGAGTTAAATCTTTTTTCTTGCACGGCGCTCATCCATATGAGGAGAATGGTGTTTTTAGATAAGGGCTACGACAGTGATGCCGTGGATGAACAGATCAAAACTAAGGGTTGTGCTAATGGAACAATTAGAAGGAGAAATCGAAAGTTTAAAAATAGAGATTTAGACCATTGGAGATCTTTAGTTCGTATGCCATTTAAAAGCACTTTTTCAAAAGTAAATAGGCATTGCCGTTACAGAGGTATTGAAAAAGTAGAGTTCCAGGCTTTGATGGAGGCTGCAGTTTAAAACTTAAAATGGGTCATCAGGATAGGTTTGTCTAATTTAAGTTTTTAGAGGAAGTTTATAAAAAAAGAGTCTTCAAAACCCGGTTTTGAGAGCCTGTAAATTAAATTGTAAATATAGCGTTTGAAAAAAGCTGTGTTGAATGTCTACTAAGACTGTTCGATTTTAAGTCCGCTTAAGCTGCGTTGGAAAAATTTGTACTCGCTTTTGTGACAGTCTCATATAGGATCTAGATTTTAAACCAAGTCAAACCTTAATAAAACGCTATACAACTTCTTAGTGTCGTAATGATGAGCTAATTTGGTCTCACAATAATACAATTTAAAGTTTAAAATTTATAAAAGTTTTCGGTAAATTATGCCGAAAGGCTGGGTATGAGTAAGGTTATACAATGCTTATTTATAATAGGTTTAGTTGGTTGCAACCAGGAAAGTAACGTAGAGTTTTCTTCTATTAATAACATGTTAATTTTAAAAGGGAATATGACTCTTGACTTTGGTGAAGTTATTATTGGAGAGAGTAAAAGTCTTGATTACGAAATAAGAAACCTTACAAATCTAAGTGTTGAACCTGGAAGCTTTAAACTTATGCCTGTTAAAATGCTTAACACTCAAAACTCCTCCCCTTTTAAATTAGAATTAGGTACTTGCACAGAGATCTTAAAAAAACTTAATAAGTGTTCTGTAAAGATAACCTATACACCTGAAAAAAAGGAGATCATTAATACTCGTTTAAAAATATTTTATAAATATAGCTCTGTTTTAAATTCAAACATTCTTATTGAGAATGTGCATTCTAAAGGAATTGCCCCTTTTACAGCTAAATTTAGTATTTATGGTAGTGATTTGAATTTAAATCTTAGGTTAAATTCTTCTTATACATATAACTTTATGGTTCATTGGGGGGATGGAACCTCGGGAGTTGTTACTTCATCAAGTGATTTAGATAAAAATCATACTTATTCATCTTCAGGGACTTATATAGTTAAAATCACTGGGCGCTGCCCATATCTTAACTTTCGTGATAGCGAGCAAATAATTGAGGTTACAGAATTAGGAGACACAGGGTGGGAAAGTTTTAGTCATATGTTTAATAATGCAGATAACTTAACTCTTGTTAATGGTGGCTCAACTAGACATGTTACTAATATGAGCTCTATGTTTTTAAATGCAGCTTTAGCTAACCCTGACACCTCTGACTGGGACACTTCTAAGGTTACTGATATGAGGTCTATGTTTTATAGTGCAGCTTTAGCTAACCCTGACACCTCTAACTGGGACACTTCTAATGTTACTTATATGAACTGGATGTTTTCTAATACAGCTTTAGCTAACCCTGACACCTCTAACTGGGACACTTCTAAGGTTACTGATATGAGATGGATGTTTTCTAATACAGCTTTAGCTAACCCTGACACCTCTAACTGGGACACTTCTAAGGTTACTAGTATGAACTGGATGTTTTATAATGCAGCTTTAGCTAACCCTGACACCTCTAACTGGGACACTTCTAATGTTACTTATATGAGCCATATGTTTTTTAATGCAGATTTAGCTAACCCTGACACCTCTAACTGGGACACTTCTAAGGTTACTGATATGAACTCTATGTTTTCTAGTACAGCTTTAGCTAACCCTGACACCTCTAACTGGGACACTTCTAAGGTTACTGATATGAACTCTATGTTTTCTAGTGCAGATTTAGCTAACCCTGACACCTCTGACTGGGACACTTCTAAGGTTACTGATATGAGGTCTATGTTTAATAATGCAGCTTTAGCTAACCCTGACACCTCTGACTGGGACACTTCTAAGGTTACTGATATGAGGTCTATGTTTAATAATGCAGCTTTAGCTAACCCTGACACCTCTAACTGGGACACTTCTAAGGTTACTGATATGAGGTCTATGTTTAATAATGCAGCTTTAGCTAACCCTGACACCTCTAACTGGGATACTTCTAAGGTTACTGATATGAGCTGGATGTTTTCTAGTGCAGCTTCTTTTGATCAAGACATCAGTTCATGGAATGTTTCTAACGTTGTCGAGTGCAACAGTTTTTCATACCAAACTTTAACTTCTTGGACTCTTGCTGAAAAACCTAATTTTACACGTTGTAGCCCTGATTATTAATTTATTTTTTTTTGATGAATAGAAGCTGCCAAATTCGAATTTTTTTAATTTCTTGTAAAAAATGACTATTCCAGGTTTTAATAGGATTTTATGGAGACCTGTAAAACAAATTGTATGACTACTTAACAATAAACTAGGATTAAGCATCTTTAGTATGTTTATTTTAGAATGGGTAGGAAGTTTTTCTTAAACCTTTAATCTTAGGTTAAACACTCATGTGCAACAACGCTGATTTGAGTTATAAACAAGCCAAAATTTCTTAGAAAGATTTTTATTCTAAGCCTTGTAAATTAAATTGTGTAACTACAATTTACTGTAAAATCGATTCCACCTTAAAAGTTAGCTTTTCTTTTAAAGCACCAACTTTTACGACCGCACCTTCTTTCACCTCCTCATTAAGAACCATAAATGCCAATGGATTTACAACAAATTTTTCAATTGTTCTTTTTAAAGGTCTTGCTCCAAATTCTGGATTGTAACCTTTTTCAAAAATAAACTTTTTAGCCCCATCACTTAAACAAATTTTAATTCCTCTACTCATTATACGATCTTGAACCTCTAATACTAAAAGATCTACAATCTTTATTAAACATTCATCGTTTAAAGCTTTGTACTCTAAAACCTCATCAATTCTATTTAAAAACTCTGGCTTAAAATGTGTTTTTAAATTGTTGTTTTTTAAATTTGATGTCATTACCACTAAGGTGTTCTTAAAATCCACAATCTTTCCTTGACCATCAGTAAGTCTCCCTTCATCAAAGGCTTGAAGAAGCACATTAAAAACATCTAGATGTGCTTTTTCAATTTCATCTAACAAAATCACTGAAAACGGAGCTCTTCTAATCTTTTCAGTTAACTGTCCTCTCTCTTTATAACCAACATACCCTGGAGGAGAACCTATTAGTTTAGATATTGAGTGTTTTTCCATATATTCACTCATATCTAATCTAACAATTTTTTCTTCATCATTAAAAAGCTGTTCAGCTAAAACCTTTATAGTTTCTGTTTTTCCAACCCCCGTAGGACCTAAGGATAAGAACACTCCTAAAGGTTTATTAGGGTCTGAAAATCCCGCATTTGATCTTAATACAGCTTGAGATATACTTTTTAAGGACTTCTCCTGACCCACAACTCTTTTTTTTAAATTTTGCTCAAGCTTAGGTAAGGTTCCATATTTAAGTTCTGCAGCAATTTCTAAATCTCCAAGTTTTTTCAACCTGTTGAAGTTTTAGCCTTGCATTTTCATACTCTACCTTTAAACCCTTGTCTTTATTAAGAATAGCCCTTTCTTTTTCCCAAATCCTTACAAGTACACTTTTTCTAGAAAGTTTTTCATCTAAAAGTTTTTTTATAGAACTCACATCCATACCTTCTTCAAACTCTAAGGCCTTAACTTTCACCTGCAACCTAATAATTTCCCTTTGAAGTTCATCGGTCTCGACAGGTACTGAATTAATTTCAATATTTAGCTGGCTTGCTGCCTCATCAATTAGATCAATAGCTTTGTCTGGTAAAAATCTATGATTAATATACCTAGAACTCAATTCCACAGTAGCACTTAAAGCCTTATCTTTAATCCTTACGCCATGATGAAGTTCATACTTTTCTTTTAACCCTCTTAAAATTTCTAGTGCCTCTTCTTTAGTTGGTTCATCCACAACAGCCCATACTCTTTTATCAATCATAAGCTGCCTAAGTTCATCTGACCTATACACCTCAAATAAAGCTTCATCAGATGGGAAAAATACCAATCCAAAACTTATCATCCTTTACACCTCCATTTAGTAGTCAAGAAAGAATACTAGATAATTAATGATGCGGCATGACCGTCAGTTTCCCTTTGTAATAACACTTATTCAGGATCTAAGCCCTGAATAAATAGAAGATCACCTATTTGACAAACTGTTATTGAGGAAAAGATATATTGTTAAGACTGTTTTGTCAGCATTAACAGCATATTGTCTGCGCCCTTTTAAACCATCAATTTATATTCAAACCCACAAAAATAGAATGTTACAGCAGATTTAAAAAGTTCGAATTCGGGTTAACTAAAAAAATAATTACCTCCAAAAGCTAAGCTTACGCTAATAACAAGACCAATACAGGCTTTTCCTAAATCACTAAAAATATCTGTAGTCGTGAGTTTTACTTGTTTGTGCCTAAGCATAAGACTTAATATCAGTTCTCTTCCAGCAATGGTGCCTAAGAAAACCCATGTGGTACTCATAGGAAGATTATTGACGCTTTTAAAGTAGAAAAGAATTAGACCGTAAGAAAGGTCAATTAAAGTTGCAGACCTAATGTCTATAGTATTGGTTTTAACAAGAACAATTTCTTGGATTTTTCCACCCCTTTCTTTAACCATAAACGCTAGTAAGGCTAGTAACCAAGCCAAGGATAGGCCAACAAGCCAAGGAGGAACGTCTCTAGGGACAAAAACGTAAATATTTGCAAGGTCTTGCATCAGCCATTGAGCCCATAAAAATCCAGTAGAAAGCCACTGGGCTACTGTCCACAACGGATGAATCTTAGAGTCATCTTTATTATTCAAAATATGTTTTTCAAAGTTATATATTAAAAGCCAGATTATAAAAGTTGCACCAAAAGCAACTCCATAGCCAACAAGGGATTTTATAATAATTTTTTGTAAAACAATTGAACCTGTAAAAATACTTAATGCCATAAAGGTTGTACTTACAGGAATTCCAAAACGAGTTAAAAAAAGTAGGGTGATTATGGGAAGAGTGTGCCACCACTGTACAGTTTGCATGGGGATTTTACTAAGACGCCCATAAGAAATATCGCCTCCGTTTATATACCAGCCATAAAGAAGAACGCAGGTAAGAATAGCGCCTAAATAACCCCAAATTATCCACCAAGACCTTTTTTTATTTGAAGATAGAAATGTTCCCACTGTCTGAATAGAATCATTTCCAATTACTGCATAACAGGCTAAAGAAAAGCCAATAATCATCCATAACATAATTTAAACTCCAATCTAGGTTGAAAAATTAGTGTTTTGAATATTAAAATCTAGGGGTTTAAAGGTTTAGTCAATAGGTTATAAAAAATCTAAAGAAATAAAAACAATTCACAAAAAAAAAGCAGAAGTTTAAACTTCTGCTTTTTTAAATACAACAGTTAAGGTAAAATGCTTACTCACAGCTAAAACCAGGGCTTTCTAGATTAGCTTTGATTTTATTTTGTACCCTAGAGCAGTACTCAATTTCATAATTTGCAACGGCAACGGTCTTATCAACGCCAAATTTATTGTAAACCACGCCGCACCCTCTAGGGTCACCATCTAAAATAGTAATCATTCTAACATCATTACCATTTGTGCAGGTTATTTTAGAACTTTCAGTTCCTGAATAAGCGCCAAAAGAGCTTGTGTTTGAAGTTTTTTTAACCGTAGTTGGTTTTGGATCTTGTGCCTTATTTTTAAGACCTTCAGCAATTTCTTCAAGGGCAATTTTTTCTTGATCAGCTAAGGTTTGAGTAGAGTCTTTAGATTGATTGATATTTTTTTCTCCAGATGAACATCCCCAAAGTCCCAAAATAACAAGTGATAAAAGTAAATTTTTCATTTAATCCTCCTTTAAAAAATTTTACTTATAAAGTTAACAACACCAAGTAAAATTAAGCAAAGAATTTTAAAAAGTTAGCCAGACCCGCCTAAATAACAAGCTATACCCTGTGCTGTAATTTTTTTAATTTCTTCCTCTAAAGGAGAGGCCGCCCCTTTTTTAAGCATTCGTATTTGATGAGCGTGAAGGTAGTTTACAAATTCGTCGTTAGAGTTAGATGATTTAGCTATTAAAGAAAGTTTTTCCTTAATAGATCTAAGGTCTTTTTGAACATCAAGAATTTTATTTTCAAAGTACTTATGAAAAATATTAGAGTCAGTGAGTGCAACACCAATAGAAATGGATTTTAGAAAGTTTGCGATAAATTTAGATTTTCGTTTTAATTCTAACAATTCAAGTTCTAAGCCTTGAAGGCCATACCAGACAGGAAGTATTCCTCGTGTTTGTGACCATGAAAAAACCCAAGGTATGGCTCGATAACTACTAACTCCAGAGGTGTTTGAGATTCTTTTTGCTGGGCGAGAGCCTAAGTTCATTTTATTTATTATAGATATTGGGGATTTTTGAGCAAAAGCAGTTGAAAAATTGGTATCTTCATAAAACTTTTTGTAAAATTTTTGTTCAGATTTTAAGGCAAGGCTATTAATTTTTTTTTCAATGTTTTTTGAAAGAATTTGCTCAGTTTTAAAATAATTTATACAACATTCTTTTAAAGTTTTTTCCAATGTTTGTACAGCTCTTAAGAAAAGACCAAAGTCATCTTGGATGACTTCTCCTTGAAACGTTTGTCTAAAATGATTCCCCACAAGTTTAGCTGGCATTAAGCTAAAGGAGTCTTTAATACTTCCACCGCCTCGAGCAATAGAACCCCCTCTGCCATGGAAGTGAACAAGGCTAGGGTTTAATTTCATGGCTTTAATCTGTGCGTTGTAAACAGACCATGCCGATGCTAAACGTCCACCTTTTTTTGTAGAGTCTGAATACCCCCACATCACCTGCTTTAGTTTAATGCCTTCTTTTTGAATATTTTTAATAATATTTGTGGAGTTTCTAATATCATCAGGAGTTTCAAAAAGAGGAACTATTGGGAGTTTTTTAATTCCTGCAATTTTAAATAAAGTTTCAAGGTTTTTAATATCGTTTACTGATCGGGTCATAGAGATAATATAACAGTTAAATGGATTTGGTGAAAAATCACTAGAAAGCTTAAGCGTTTTAAAAAAATCTTGTCCAAGGGGAGAGATCTTTTTAAAATCTAGAGTCTTTACTTTTTGAATATTAAGTTTATTTTTACAACCGGTTAAAGAGCAAAGCTCTTGAATAATTTGAGTGTGAACCTGTGAATCTTGTCTTAAATCAAGTTTAAACGGCGATAAAGAAAAGGCTTTAATACGGTCGATTAAGCTTCGAAGTCTTCTGTCGGCAACTCTTTTTCCACCATCTTTACAGAGTAAAGAATAGGCTAATTCAAGTCTTTTAAGTACGTACTTTTCAAGTCCTAAGATATTGTTAGTTTTTTGATTTTTTAAGGTGTTTTGGATTTTTTCAACAAGGTCTATAAAAAGGCTTTTATAAGGAAAAGTGGTATTTTTATAAAGTTTTTTAAATTCAGGTTGAGAGCTTTTAATAAGCACTTCCTCTCTTAAACAATAAAGTTCTAGTAGAATAAGTCTAAGAATCTTTCTACGGCTTTTAGTAATAATATTATAAGTAGCCTTGGATGTGACAAAAGGGTTGCCGTCTTTATCCCCTCCAATCCAAGAGCTAAATTTAATATTTGGGTATTTTTTAGGAGCAGTGTTAAAACGCTTTTTGTATTCAAAGTAATAACGTCTAAAAAAATATGGATTAGCTTTCCATAGTGAAGCTTCAAAAACATAAAATAGTCTATTGGCTTCATCTTCAGGAGAAGGGTTTACTCGATAGAGCTTGTCGGTTAGCCATAGTGTTGTTAGGCTAGCTTTAAGAGCCTGTAAGTGTCGATATCTTCGTTCTGGAGTTTTTGCTGCATAAAACTTTTCTAAAAGCATTTCAATGCGATTTAAATTCTTTAAAATAGATAAGGGAAAAACTTCAGTAGGGTGCGTTGTAAAAACCACCTCTAAAGTAAACTTTTCTATAAATTTATCAAAATCTTTTTTAGAAGAAAAATTAGAAGATAAAAAAAGTTTTGTATAGGGGTTTATAGTCATAGTTTTTTTATTTTTTGGAAAGGTCTCTGTAAACCGTTTTGCGCAGTTGTAAAGTTCAAGACACATAGTGCTAAACTTTACAAATTTAAGGGTGCTTTTTGAAGGCACCGTTTCATCAAAAATTAAGAGATCTAAAGGGTTTTTAAAATTTTTAAATGCTGGATCAGTTTCTTTAACGATCTTAAAAAATTCACTAATAAGAAATTGACCTATTTCTGTAGACATTAAGGCTTAAAATCCTCTACAAGAAGACATGTACAAAACAAATTGCGATCTCCAAAAGCGTTATCAACTCTGCCTACAGCAGGGAAAAATTTATTTTTTTTAAGAAATTTTATGGGAAAACCAGCTTTTTTTCTTGAATAAGTGTATGGCCATTCATCTGACATTAAAAGGTTTTTAGAGTGAGGAGCGTTTCTTAAAACGCTATCTTCGATTTTAAAAGTTTTAGACGCAACTTCATTTATTTCTTTAGCAATAGAAATCAAGCTATTACAAAAACGATCAATTTCAGCTTTAGACTCACTTTCTGTAGGTTCAATCATTAAAGTTCCAGCTACGGGCCAAGACATTGTAGGCGCATGGAATCCATAGTCTATGAGTCGTTTTGCAATGTCATCAACGGTGACTCCAAAATCTTTAAAAGGTCTAGTGTCAATGATACACTCATGGGCTACATGAGAGTTCTTACCTGTATATAAAATTTTAAAATGAGGTGAGAGTTTTTTTGCAATATAATTTGCATTTAAAATAGCTTGTTGGGTTGCAAGCTTTAACCCCTTAGACCCCATCATTTTAATGTAAGCCCATGAGATAGGAAGAATACTAGCGCTACCAAATTCTGCTGCAGATACAGATTGTGCATCATCAATACTTTGTTCTGGAGCTTTAGGAAGGTAGGGGATTAATTTATTTACAACACCAATAGGTCCCACACCAGGACCACCGCCGCCATGAGGAATACAAAATGTTTTATGAAGGTTTAAGTGAACAACATCCATACCAAGTTCTACAGGTTTTAAAAGCCCAATAAGAGCATTCATATTAGCTCCATCCATATAAACTAGACCGCCAGCACTATGAATCATTGAGCAAACCTCTTTGATGTTTTCTTCAAAAACTCCGTGAGTAGAGGGGTAGGTGACCATAAAGGCACCTAAAGTATCTTTGTATATCTTAATTTTTTCTTGAAGATCTTTTGCATCAATATTTCCATTGTCATTGGTTTTAATAACAACAACTTTAAACCCTGCCATTACAGCACTGGCAGGATTAGTACCGTGAGCAGAGGCTGGAATTAAACAAATATTGCGATTCATATGGTTGTTTGCCTCATGATAGGACTTTATAGCAAGCAATCCGGCATATTCACCTTGAGCACCTGAATTTGGTTGAAATGAAAATTTAGAGAATCCTGTTATTTTACACAAGTCACTATTGATTTCATTGATTAAAGTTAAATAGCCAGGAAGTTGTTTATGTGGAGTGTGAGGGTGAATATTTGAAAAACCATCATAAGTTACAGGAATCATCTCTGTTGTGGCGTTTAGCTTCATTGTACAAGAACCAAGAGGAATCATTCCATGGACTAAAGAAAAGTCTTTATTCTCTAATCTTTTTATATACCTTATAAACTCTGTTTCAGTATGATAGTTATTAAAAACAGGGTGAGCAAGGATGGGAGACAGTCTTAAATCTGTAGCTTGAGTGGTAGTGGAGTCAGAAAGCTCTAGTATAGATAATATTTTAGTAACAAAAGCATCATCCCAAGTCTCATCTACAGAAAACCCCCAAGACTCTTTATTGTCTACACGTATATTCACATTATGTTTTTGAAACAGTGCTTTGGCATCTTTAGAGGGGCCATTAACAGTAATGGTATCAAAAATATCAGTGTCTATAATAGGCAGGCCTTTTTGTTTCATTAAGCTTTTAAGTTTTAGAGTTGTAGTTTTAATAGCTAAGGCAATTTTTTTAAGGCGAGCTGGCCCATGATAAACAGCATACATACCGGCCATTACAGCAAGTAAAACTTGTGCTGTACAGATGTTGCTGGTTGCTTTTTCACGCCTAATATGCTGCTCTCTGGTTTGAAGGGCTAAACGGTAGGCCGGCTCTCCTTGGGCATCTTTTGAAAGGCCAATAATTCTTCCAGGGAGTAGTCGTTTATATAGGTTTTTTGTGGCAATAAAGCCTGCATGCGGTCCTCCAAAACCTAATGGAACTCCAAATCTTTGAGAGTTTCCAACCGCTATATCAGCGCCTTGTTCGCTTAAAGAAGAGTGTATGGTTGAGAATAAAAGATCTGTTGCTCCAATACAGACGGTGTTAATAGACTTTGCATAAGTAAAAATACTTTTAAGATTTAAAATCTTTCCATAACGATTAGGGCTTTGAGCAACCACTGCAAAAGTAGAGTCTTGATCTAAAAAACTTGATAGTTTAGACTCTAAGCAAATAACTTTAACCTTTACTCCAAGGTGCTTCATTCGTGTTTTTAAAACAGAAAGAGATTGAGGGTAGATATTTTTATCAACGAGTAGAATTTTTTTTGCACTTTTTTTCTTACAGATATTTAAAGCCATAAAAGAAGCTTCACTTAAAGCTGTTGCTTCATCTAATAAAGATGAGTTTGCAATCTGCATTCCTGTTAGATCGCACACCATTGTTTGAAAATTGATTAAAGCCTCTAAGCGTCCTTGTGAAATTTCGGCTTGATAAGGAGTATAGGCTGTGTACCAACCTGGATTTTGAAAAATATTTCTTAAAATAGGAGAAGGCGTGTGAGTGTTAAAGTATCCAGATCCGATTATACTTTTATAAGTTTTATTGCTTAAGGCTAGAGTCTTTGCTTTTTTTAAAAGTTGAGCTTCTGTAAGAGCTTGAAAAAAATCTTTAGGTTTAAATTCTGATAGTATGACCTTAGGAACAGCAGCATTCATAAACTCATCTAAGCTTTTATATCCAAGTTCTTTTAAAATTTCTGTAGTATCCTTGTCAGAGTTACCATTGTGACGCTTTACAAATTGGGACATAATAAAGACCTTTATTTTTATTAGATTTTATATCTTTATTCATATTGAATTTATATCTTAAAATCAACAAACGAGGTTTTTGTATCTGGATGAAGAAGCTAGATGAAACTTTTTAAATTAAGGGGGAGCTTTGTGGGAGCCTTTAAACTAGACTTTAGTAACGTTAAGTATTTACAAAGTTAAAATGGCGTTCTCTACGGGAATAAAAAGCCGTTTCTCGACAAAAGTACTCCAAATAAAATTTGTTGTAAAGAGAGCTGTAAAACACTGTTTTCATAGGGAAAATCGTCTCCTTTACACCAAAGATCACTAAAGACACCACGAGACACGGAAAGAGATGATAGTGGCCCACTCTGTATCATATTGCGGGCCGAGAATTTGGCGAAAAGGGCCCAAGGCCTTGTTAGTGGTGCCGATTTATTGGGGGGCTTTTAGAAGTGAAACAGACTGCGACAGACTGCCTTTTTTGGACACAAACTTTTAGAAGCTAAAGTTTTAGAGAAACTAAAGGTCTTTTGACTTAGAGGGTGTCCGTAATATCCTCTGAAATTACAATCAAAATCAAAGAGTATGACATTTTTGGAATGCCTGATCGTGTTTATTGCAATCAAGATTTTGTGCAAATTTTATGGGAGATCTACTAAGAGTCAGAAAGTATAAATCAGAGAAAATGTATAGGGGGTTTGGTTGAAACCCTTAAGACTTTAATGAGTTTAACTATATCCTCTTTATTGAGTTTTCCAGATTGTCTAAATATTTCATTACCATTTTTATCAAATGCAAAAATATCATTTCCAGAGGGTTTAAAATTTAAAGATTTATGAAGATAGCGTTTTTTGTCTTTTAAATAAATTGTTCTTGGGTATTTTCTCTGTTTCTTTTTAAGCGCTCTTTTTATAAACCTATTAGGAACCCAAGAGCTTTTAAAATCAATGACAGCTACTGAGGCAAAAGCACTATCTTCAAATTTTTCAGCTCGTAGTTTTTCTGAAACATCATTGTTTAAGTCTTTATATTTAGGGCTAACGTAGAATAAAATATAAGACTTTCCTTCCAGAATGGAGGAGTTCCAGTCTTTGCCATCTAAACTCCCAGATTCTAAAAACCAGGAAAAGGCAAAAGATGGAAGCAGTAGCAGGAGGAAAAGTAGAGTTTTCATGCTTGGATCCTTTCGTTCTAACATTAAATATTAACTCTGAGTAACTGTCTATACTAGTTTCATTGAAATTTTAAAATGAAGTTCTTTTCTTTTGAAAAAAGCTATACTTGCTTAATAAGTTCTACACCATCCATGGCAGAAAAGGGAGTTTTTTAATAAGCCCATCTCACGCATGTATTTAGCCACAGTGTTTTCACTGATCAAAACCTCTTTAATTTTGAGTTCAGCATAAATTCTAGGGGATCCACAAGTTTGCTTTGAAGATCTAAAAATAGATCTGATCTCTTTACAGATTTCAGTTTTAGAGTTCAGACGAGATGTGGACTCACTCCTACGATCTGATAATTTTTTCCTGTGATTTTCTAAAAATTAATACAATTTTAGGACTTTTAGCTAGTTTTAAGTTGTTATTTTATAAGGCCCTATTTCAAAAACGCTTTGTTTTTAGAAGTCAAGTTCATGTAAGTGCCTAATAATACGTAAGGCTTGGATTTAAAAAGGGCTATATTTCATTTATATAGTTGTATATTTCGCTACAATGATCTAGGAAGTTACTTTAGAAGTGGATAGTATATTAGAATTAAAGGAGTGGACTGATTAGTCCGAGAAGGAAACTATGTCTAAAGTAACCCGAGTTCGAACTTTTTTCAGGACCTAAGTGCTGGATAAATAAAAGATCATCCCAGCCTTTTGTAAGATTTAGTTGTTTTTTACTGATTTGCAAAAAGGAGCCGGGAATGATCGAAGAAAATCAAATTATAGAAGTTTTTACTCTTGTTGACGACTTTATTTTAGGGTTAAACAAAGAACAGTCCAAACTCATAAATTTCTAAAACCTTATTTCCCAAAACTCTTGTCCTACAATAGGTTTGTAGAACTTAAAAAATCTTCAGCACCTCAAATTCTCATTTTTTTACACTCACTTATGCAATCAAATATTTGCACAGGAATATCTGTTGTAGACTCCAGCCCCATTGTTGTTTGTAATAACAAAAGAATCAGTCGTCACAAAACCTTTAAAGGACTTGCAAAACGTGGGAAATCAACAATGGGCTGGTTCTTTGGTTTTAAAGTTCACATAGTCATTTCTCACAAAGGGGAGCTCTTAAGTTTTACCATAACCCCAGGAAATGTTCATGATACAAAGCCTGTAGAGGGTTTAGCTGAAAATATTTTTGCAAAATTGTTTGGAGACAAAGGATATATATCTCAAAAGCTATTTGAAAAATTGATGAGTAAAGGGGTTCAAGTCATAACAAATCTTAAATCCAATATGAAAAATAAGTTTGTTCCTCTTTTTGATAAACTACTCCTGAGGAAAAGGTACATTGTTGAAACTGCTTTTGGGATTTTAAAGGAGGAATTTCATCTTGAACACTCAAGACACCGAAGCCCAAAAAACTTTGTGGTAAATTTACTTTCGGCACTAACGGCGTACTGTTTGCGTCCAAGAAAACCCTCCATTAGACTTTGAAGTACTTGAAGAAAGGCTGCTTCAGTAGGTTTAGAAAGTCCGAACTCGGGTTTCCTAAGAGCTCATTAGGGGTCTTAAACCATAGCATAGTTTTATTCTGATCTTGAAAATAATTACCGATAAGATTTATTGTTTCACTTCTATGTTTGAATTGGTCTTTCATTAAGGATTTTAGACACTCTTGATTATCAGGGCTATAATGTCAATTAAGGATATCTTTGCAATTAGAGACAGGTCAGTGGCTTGGATCTCTTATAAGAATAAAAAAAGCTAAGTCTTGCCCTTGGGCTTCTGATGAGAATGAGATGATTAAAAAGACTGTTATACGTAGGGCTTATAAGTCATGGCCTTTAACAAATACAAAAAGAGAGCGTTTTGACAATGCTATTGAAGTCACTCAAGAAGACCATGAAATCATTGATGTAAACGCACAAGAGCAGGAAGAGATCGAGTCAGTGTCTATTGAGAATTTACTAGAAATGATAAAGGTTCTTGAAAGAACTGAAGAGCAGACAGCCGAGTATGCAGCTAGAGTTTTTGAAAGAAAGATTGAAAAATTATCAGACTTATTAGCTGAAGAAGTTGAACAGCTAGAAACTATTTTGTCGGTGCCATACAACAAAAAGCTAGAGGGGGGGGCAAGATGAAGACTAAAAGACAGATTGATAACCTCCTTAAGAAGTTTGAAAAGACGTACAACTACAAAGTGCAAGGTGCGACTCAAGGATCAATGGACTGGTTTAATTTAAAGCTGGGAGTTATCTCAGCTAGTAATGCCTGGAAAGTTGTCTTAAATGGTAAGACAAGGGAATCATATATGTATGAGCTTATCGGTCAGATAGGCACTAAAATGATGAAAGATATTAACAACAAATACATGGAGTGGGGCACTTTACATGAAGACGCTGCAAGGCTTGGTAAGAATTCTAAAATTATTGAGATAAAGCCTCAGGTTGATCTTCATCGGCTTAAAAATGGCAATAGAGTCATTGTTTTAGCTAAGGGTCGATTGGTAAATCTTGGTTGTGCCACAGGTCATCCATCTTTTGTAATGAGTGCATCGTTTACAAATCAGGTGATGGCACAGATTGAGTTTTATACCAATCCAGATAAATATAAAATTGGTGTCCATAGACTTCCTAAAGACTTAGATAAAAAGGTGGCAGACCTTCATTTAAAAAAAGTGGGGGCTAAGCTTACAAAACTTTCTTATAAACAGTCTTCATATTTAGGTCTTAAGCCTGAGGGTCCATATAAACCTGAACGTTATAGGTATTAAGAGAGCATGCTCCTTAACTAACGTGAGAAAGTAAATTTATAAAATGTGGCATGGCATTAGAATTTTTTGGAGAGTGATTAGTGGACAAATTCTAGCTAGTCTCTTCTCTTATTTAAAAAGGGGGTAGGGGTGAAATTTTTATTTATTGTAGCTTTAGGGTTGGTTTTTAATGCTTGCTCTTCGGTAGAAAAGTACTCAGTTGAAAGAACACAAAAAGAATCGAAAAAAGTTAATGAGTTTTTTGCACAAGAATTTGCAGCAAAACTTGAGCGTTTTCCTACGATGTATACGTACATGGGGCAAAAAAAAAGATACCATGAGCTTAATAATATTTCATATGATTTTGTTTTAAAGAACTATAAGCTAAAAAAAGAATCTCTAAAAAAAATAAAGAAATTTGATTATAATGCTTTAGATGAGAAAACAAAGCTAAGTTATAGATTATATAAAAAAAATCTAGAGTCTCAGATAAGAGGTTTTAAATATACTTTTCATAATTATTTTGTGAATCAAATGCATGGGGCACAAACACGGATCCCGGCCTTTTTAATCAGTATGCATAGAATTGATGATGAATCAGATGCAAAAGCATATATTAAAAGAGTGAAAGCTACGAGTAAATTTTTTTCAGACCTATTAGATAATTTAAGAAGACAAGAGAAAAAAGGGATTAAATATCCTAATTTTGTTTTTGATAAAGTGATCATGGATTCTAAAAAAATCATTACAGGGCATCCTTTTAGTAAGGCAGAGAAGGCTCCGTTATATGCAGATTTTCAAGAAAAAATTATAAAAACAAAAATTTCGTCAGTAAAAAAGAAAATTCTAACTAGAGAGTTAGAGATTGCTTTAATTACAAGTTTTGGCCCGGCCTATGAGAAATTTATTTCCTATATGATAGAGCTTAAAAAAAGATCTTCTCACGTTAAGGGTGTTTGGGCTCTGCCAAATGGAAAAAAATATTATAACCATAGACTTAAAGCAATTACGGCTACTGATATGAGGGCTGAAGAAATTTATAAACTTGGTTTGTCTGAAGTAGAGCGTGTTCAAAATGAAATGCGTGGAATTATAAAGGCTGTAAACTTTAATGGAGATTTAAAAGATTTTTTTGAGTCTATAAAAAAGAATAAAGACTTCTTCTACCCTTCAACTAAAAAGGGAAAAGCTCAGTACGTAAAAGATGTCACTAAAATTATTAAACAGATGAGGGCTAAACTTGATAAACTCTTTATTACAATGCCGAAAGCTAAACTTGTTGTAAAACCCATTGAAGCGTTTAGAGAAAAATCCACAGGTATTGCGTTTTACCAACCTCCAGCATTAGATGGATCTAGACCAGGTATATATTATATAAACTTATCTGATATGAGTTCCGTAGCAAAATATGATATGGAGGTTTTAGCTTACCATGAAGGGCTTCCTGGTCATCATATGGACAATTCTATTAATCAGGAAATTAAAGGCATTCCTATGTTTAGAAAGTTTTCTCATTACACTTCTTTTGGTGAGGGCTGGGGTCTTTATGCTGAGTATATTCCTAAAGAGATAGGGTTTTACAAAGATCCATATTCTGACTTTGGAAGACTTAGTATGGAACTTTGGAGAGCTGCAAGGCTTGTTGTAGATACTGGAATTCATCATTATAAGTGGACTCGTGAAAAGAGTATTGCTTACCTTCAGGAAAATACACCATCCTCTCAGGATGAAATTGTCAAAGGAGTGGAGAGGTATTTTGTGATGCCAGGGCAAGCAACAGCATATAAAATTGGGCAGTTAAAAATACTATCACTTCGTAAAAAAGCTGAAGATGAACTTAAGGATAAATTTGATATTAGAGAGTTTCATGAAGCTGTTTTAGGAAACGGGGCGATTCCATTATATGAATTAGAATACCAAATTTCTAATTACATTAAAGAAAAGCAGCCGGGTATTATGTAAACAACCCAAACTTTAAAACCAAAGAGCCCTATTTTATTGTTGATTTCTCATGTTTGGTAACCTCACTAAAGCTAAGAAGATAGTTCAGGAAAAGCTTTCTAAAGTTAAGGGTAAAAAGTCTGTTAAATCTCTGACTTTAAATCCTTCACTGGAACGTCTGTGGGATCTTCTGCTAGAAGATAAAAAAAAGGTGTTCACCCAGCACACTTTTAAACACTACGATAGGACCTGGAGAGTAGTTTTTTCTAGTTTTTTCAAAGGTCTTCATTTGGATGCAATCGATCAAAGAAAAATCAAAGAATTTGAAAATTGGTATTTGGACAATTTTCCAGAGAGAAACTATTTTAATACCAGGAAACATCTGAGGGTTTTTCTGAAGTTTATAAAAAAACAGGGTTATTTGTTAGAAGAGATTGAACTATCTAACCTTGATAAAGTTATCGACAGGAACCTTAAAAAAGAGAAGGTTGGAAGGGTCTACTCAGAAGATGAAATTGAAAGACTTATGGCTACAGCTGAGCCTAGAGCGAGGTTTGTAATATTGGTTTATTCAAAGGTGGGGTTGAGAAAAAGGGAGCTTTTGGATTTAAAGGTTTCGGATTTTGATAGCTCAAGGGGCAAGCTTAAAGTGTGGGCTTCAAAGACTGGAGTTTATAAAATAATCCCTTTGCCTAAGTTTCTAAGGAAAGAGTTTAAACAGTTTATTAAAATGTATGCAGGTGAAGAGTTTTTATTTGAATCAAGAGGTGGGGGACGGGTTATTCCAATGAGGTCACAAATTTTTGAAAAGATGTGGAAAGAAGCTGACAAGTCCAAGTCAGACTGGATGGAGAAACTTTATGAATAAAGCTAATCCTATTTGTGTGTTCGAAATGTGTTCGCAGTGTTTAGAAAAGCTAGCAAATACAAACAGATACAAGCTAAATTGGCGTTCCCTACGGGAGTCGAACCCGTGTCTCACCCGTGAAAGGGGCGTGTCCTGGGCCTCTAGACGAAGGGAACAAGACAAAATTTATTTTTATAAAAATCACACATTTAAAATTTAAAAAAAATGGTGACCCGTCATGGGCTCGAACCATGGACCCTCTCCTTAAAAGGGAGATGCTCTACCAGCTGAGCTAACGGATCATCTAAAAAAGAAAAACTAATTTCTAAAACTAATTCCGTCAACATTAAATAAGATTTAATTGTTAAAAAGTGGACGAACCCAAATAGTCTGTTTTCTTCCCGGTCCAACACTTATAACATCGATGGGTATTTTAACAGCAGCCGTAATTTTTTTGAGATATTCTTGAGCATTTTTAGGTAGTTCGTGAATTTTTGTACAACCTGAAATGTCTTCTTGCCAGCCTGAAATAGTCTTGTAAACAGGAGTCATATTCTCTAGTAGGGATGAGTTCATAGGGTACTCATCAACAAGTTGATCTGTTTGATTATCTTTATAAGAAATACAGATTTTAATTTCATCAAAGCCGCTTAACACATCCATTTTCATCATTGCTAAAGAGGTGATGCCGTTTGTTCTAATAGCATACTTAAGGGCAACAAGGTCTAACCAACCACATCTTCTTGGGCGACCTGTAGTAGCTCCAAATTCATCACCTTTTAATTGTAAGCTTTCACCTATTTTATCAAAAAGCTCTGTAGGAAAAAGCCCTGAACCCACTCTTGTTGTGTAAGCCTTAGTGATACCCACAACTTTATCAATTGCTGTAGGCCCCACACCAGCACCAATACAAGCAGAGCCTGCAAGAGTAGAAGAGCTAGTCACAAAAGGATAGGTTCCATGTAAAAGATCAAGAAGTGTCCCCTGAGCGCCTTCAAATAAAACTCTACGGTTATTAATCATTGCTTTATGAATTAAAAAAGAAACATCATGGCACCTAAAGGGCCTAAGCTCTTCTTTAGCTATAGTAATGGAATCCATAATTTCATCAATAGTGACAGTTCTAGATTTATAAAAATTCTTTAATAAAAAGTTTGTTTCTTTTAAAGAATTTTCTAGCTTTTTTTTAATTTTTTCTTTAGATAAGAACAGGTCTCCAAACAAGAGCGCTTTACGAGCAGCTCTATCTTCATAAGCTGGACCAATTCCTTTGCCAGTAGTTCCAATCTTTTCATTTTTTAAAGTTTGTTCACGAACTTGATCTAATTTTCTATGATGGGGGAGTAAAACAGTCGCTCCATCTGAGATTAAAATTTGATTATTAGATTTTAATATTCCAGAGGCCTTAAGTGCAGAGATTTCTTTATTGATCTGTTCAAGATCTAAAACAACACCCGCAGCAATGATGCATTTAGTAGTTTCATGTAAAACCCCAGAGGGAACTAAGTGTAGAACAGTTTTCTTATCATTAACAACAAGTGTGTGACCTGCATTTGCACCACCTTGATAACGGACAACATAGTCAGACTCTGCTGAAAATACATCGACAACTTTGCCTTTTCCTTCATCACCCCATTGGGCTCCGACAACAATAATTCCAGACATTTTTATTCCTTTTTCTTTAAGAGTATTTATTAATCTAATAATTTTTTTTCCATGTCACATTAAATGGCACTAAACATAACACAGGCGTGTTTACTTCAAACCAATTTCTGATTTGCCGGGCTGCTTCTAAAGCAGATTTTTCCTGAGCTTCAACTGTATAGCCTCCAATATGTGGTGTTGTAATAATATTTTTAAAGGTAAAAAAAGGGGAATCTGCTGGTAAAAAATCGGTTTCAACAACGTCTAAACATGCGCCTTGGAGTTTATTGTTATTTAAAGCCTTAAGCAAAGCAGTGGTAGAAACAAGCTTTCCTCGAGCACAGTTTATAAGTAGTGCTTTAGGGTTTATTTGGCATAAAGTTTTTGAATTTATAATATTTTTAGTTTCCTTTGTTAAGGGGCAGTGAAGGCTTATGATATCTGAATTTTTTAAAAGAGGGATTAAATCAGTAGATTCAGCGCCTGCGTTTATAAAAGCCTTTTTTTCTAGGTAAGGGTCAAAGGCTAAAACTTTGCAGCCAAGACAGTTTAAGGTTTTTGAAACTTTAGAGCCTATACGCCCAAGCCCAATGATGCCAACAACCTTAGAGCCAACATCGTTACCAAGAATTTCATTCGATCTTTTTCTAAAATTTTGGTTTAATAGTATTGAGCCTTTTTTAAAAAAATTTAAAATATGAAATAAAGTAATCTCTGTAGCACTGTTAATATTTGCGTTTGGACTGTAACAAAATTTAACTCTAGATTTTTTAAGTTCCTTAAGATTAAAGTGGTCAAACCCTGACGTTGCAGAAACAATAATTTCTGCGTTGGGGTAGAGTTTTAAAAAGTTTTTATTTATTAAGTCTTTGCTTTTAATTATAAGAGCTTTAACAGTGTTATCAGGTGTCCATTTTTTTGCCTGTCTTACATTATAAGTACCTAGAGTTTTTTTAATTTTTAAAAAAGCATTATTAGTAAGATACTTTGAAACAAGAACGTTATTAATGGGATTGATCCTTAAGAGTTTTTTCTAAAACTGCTAAAAAATCATACATATCAGATTCTGTAAGATTAGCCATATGACCAATACGTAACAGTTTATCAGAGTAATCATCTTGGCCAATGGCAATATAGTAACCTTGTTGAATCAAAGCCTTTTGTATTTTAGATGCTGACAATGTATTAGCAAGTAAAATTGCAGTTAAAGATGGGCTTGGGTTTTTAGAAAAAATTTTAATTTTTAAATCTTTATGATTCTTTAAAATCCAATTTAAGATAATCTTTTGTAAAGAAAGAGAGTTTGTATATTTAAGGGCAACCCCTGTGTTTTTAATGTTTTTAAGCTCTAAATAAAGGGCTCTCCAAATTTGTGTAGGGCTTGAGAAAACTGTGGTTCCTTTTAAAAGAGCCTTGAGCTCATTTAAGATGTTAAAATAAAATTTAGGAATGTTTGATTCATGAGCTGAGTTTTTTGCTTTTTTAGAAAAACCAATAAAACTTAAGCCTGTAGGAAGCCCTAGAGCTTTTTGAGAACCATTAATTAATACATCAATTGAATTTTCTTTCATTGAAAGTGCATAAGAGCCCACAGCTGTGATTCCATCAACAATTAAAAGAGTTTGTGGTGAATAAGCTTTAATGAGTTTTGCAATCTGGCCTACATTAAAAAAAGTTCCAGTGCTGGTTTCACATGCTTGCATAAAAAGAGCTTTTGGTTTGTATTTTTTTAGTAACATTTTAACATAGGCAGGATCAGGCGTTTCACCCCATAAAAATTTATAGACCTCATGCTTAATATTATATGTATGTAAAAGTTTTGACCAACGTTCACCAAATTTTCCACCGTCTAAGGATATCACAAAGTCATCTTTTTTTAAGAAGTTAACAACACTCGCCTCAAGTCCGCCTGATCCTGTTGAGGGAAAAATTACAAGATACTCTTCATCAAAAAAAATCTTTAAAAGTTTTAAGGTTTCTTTTAAAAGAGCAGAGAATTCAGCTGACCTATGATGTAAAGGTGGAGCACTAAGAGCGTTTAGTGGTATTGGAGCAATGGGAGTTGGGCCTGGGCAGAATAACTTAATATTATGGTTCATTGTATGCTTAACCTTACTTTAAAAAAGTTTAAAAACAAGATTGCTTTGCCTAAAAGCCTTAGCTAGGCTGCATTTGTGAGAAAAATATTAGCGATTTTATTGGTTTTGGTGCTTAATTCTTGTGCGTATAACATGGGCTATGGTTATAAAGAACTTCCTGAAGGCATAGAGAATTTATACATCCCAGTTTTTAAAAATGATACTCTTAATGTGGGGCCTGAAGTGGAGTTTACAGGTCAGTTGATTCGTGAATTAAAAAGAGCAAATGTTACAAAGATTTTAGATAAAGATTTAGCAGATGGGGTTTTACAAGGGCGCATTATTAAAATCACTAGACATCAAAGAACTCCAGAGTTTAGAGAGCGAGGAGAGGAGCCTAAAACAACTGGTATGGTAAATCTTCCAGAAGGAACTTATGTTGCTACTGAATATTTATTAAAAGTTAAAATTGATTTAAAGCTTCGAAAAAAAAATACTAATCAAATTGTGTGGATTCAAGAATTTGAAGATCAAACTGTATATTCTACTGCAAGACTTGCACTTCCTGGAATCAACACATCTTCTTCAAATTATACTAAATCTGAAGAGGAAAGAGTTTTAAAAATTCTTGCAAGTGTAATGATGCAAGAGGCAGTTAGAAGGCTTACGGAAAATTTTTAATGGATATTAAGGCTTTAGAGTTATATTTAAAAAAAAATAAGGAAAACTCGTTTTTTATAGTTTCAGGTGAGGATTTGTATTTAAAATCTGAGGCTGAGGGCTTAATTAAGAACAATTTTAGGGTTAAAGGTGTAGAACTTGATTTAGAAACATATACAGCCCCTCAAATGGATTACGATAAATGTTTAGACTCATTAAAAAATCTATCAATTTTTTCATCTTTAAAACTAATACATATTAAGGACATGGATAAGGCTAAGCAGAATTTTTTAGATAAGATCAATCAATTTTATACTCAAGAAAATATAAGTGGATTAGTTGTTCTTTTAAGTTTTACAAAAATTGATAAAAGAAAAAAAGATATTAAGATTCTTTTAAAAAAAGGCGTTTTAGTTGAGGCTAAGCCCCCATATGATAATCAGATAGAGAATTGGATTAGGTATATTGCAGACAAAGAAAAGCTTAATTTAAAGAGTGAAGCTATTTCGTATTTAAATTTTTTAGTTGGCCCTTTTTTAATTGATATTTCTAATAATATTAAAAAATTAAAAGATATTTTTGGTAAAGACTCTGTTGGAAGAACTGAGGTTAAAGACTTTATTTTTAAAAGTGGTGAAGGGGATCTTTTTAAGATTTGTGATTTATTAGGAAAATGTGAACTCATTGCAGCAATGTCTGGTTTAGAGTACGCAATAAAACATGGATCCAGTAGTATTGGTATTTTAAGTTTATTTCACCGTCATTTTAAAATTATAGAGGGTATTTTAAAAGAACAGCAAAAAGCTAGAGAAATAGGAAAAAATTTGTCTCAAAAAGATATGGCTACTGTTGTAGGTGTGCCCTTTTATTTTCTAGCTAATTATACTAATCAGGCTCAAAGGTGGACTTTAAGTAAAGTTAGTGAAGTTTTTAAGGCCTTAGAGGCTGGCGATATGTTATTAAAGTCTACGGGTCTAAAAGAGATTACAGTTTTTACAGGATTTTTCATGGAAATTTCAAGAATCATTGGAGAACGTACAGGTCTTAGAAGTTTGTCAGAGGCTTTAAGGTAGTTTTTAAAATCTAGAGCCTGTAAGTTAAATTGTGTAACTGCGGGGTTTAAGATTTTTAAAATCCAAAATTTAGCAAGTTAAAAATCATTTATATTCTTTCATCACGTAATTTTATTTTAAAGTCAAATAATTTTTTAACAAAGATCATTTGTTAAATGAGTAACTTTTTTTACTAAGAAGCTTTTACAATTTTAAGTGCTAGTTTGCTAATTTTTCGTGAAGCTTTATTTTTATGATAGATACCTTTTTTAACAGCTTTATCTATGCTGCTTGTAAATACATTTAAAATTTTTTTTGCATCCTCTAGCTTTCCTTCAGTAAGAGCGGTAAGGGCTTTTTTCTCAAAAGTTTTAACAGTGGATTTAATCCTAGTATTGACTAGAGTTTTTCTTATAGTTTGTTTTGCTCTTTTTGTTGAGGATTTATGATTTGCCACAATGTGCTCCTTAGGGGATCATATATTTAAGTTTAAAGAGAAATAGCTATCATAACGAATAAGGGCTGACAAGTGTAATGACTAATTCTGATCAGGTTAACGATTCACAAACTAGAGAAGCGGATAAAAATAAAGCTCAAAAGCAAAAAAGCCTTATATCTTCAGCACTTGGAATGGGGGCAGGAACTTTGATGAGTCGTATTTTAGGGCTTTTTAGGGATGCAGCCTTAGCTGGATTTTTTTCAAAGACAACAGTGGACTGTTTTGCCATAGGTTTTAGATTGCCCAACTTTTTTAGACGTGTCATGGGAGAAGGGGTTTTATCTGTAAGCTTTATTCCTAGTTATTTAGAACTGCAAATTAAAGACCCTGTAAAAGCTAAAAAGCTTAAAGATATAACGTTTAGTTTTTTGTTTTGCCTTTCAGCAGTATTATGTTTTTTTAGTATTTTGTATATAGAACCGCTTTTAAGTCTTATTATTAATAGGAGCACTTTTTCTACCGACCCTGCAAAGTTTAAGTTAGCTGTTCGTATGGCAAAATGGATGTTTGGGTACTTATTTTTAGTAACTCAATTTGCATATTTTATGTCGGTTTTAAATGCTCATAAGAAATTTTGGGTGGCCGGAGTTGCGCCAGCATTTTTTAATTTAGGTTTTTTGATGGTTATATTTTTTCCAGATACAATGGTTTTTTTTACTGGACAACAACTTACTTGGGGGGTTTTGTTTGGTGGAGTGCTGCAAGTTTTTGTAGTAGGTGTAAGCTTTGTAAAAAGCTTTGGCTTGCCTAGATTTAACTTTGATATGTTGTTTCCTCCTTTTAAACGAGTGCTTTTGGCAACAACACCGAGCCTTTTTGGGATTGGTGTTTTACAGATGATTAGCCTTGTAAACATCAGCCTTTGTAGTCGTGTGGGCGATGGAGCTCATGGTTATTTATATTTTGCAGACAGAGTATTAGAATTGCCACAGTCTTTGATTGCTGTGAGTTTAGGAACAGTAATGCTTCCAAGCCTTACAGAGATGTGGATTAAAAGCAGAGTTGATTTTGATGCAACACTTGTTAAATCTTTAAGAGTGTATTTATTTTTTGGGGTGCCTTCGGCTTTAGGTTTATTTTTCTTATCGCTTCCAATTACTCAGCTTTTATTTCAAAGAGGTGTTTTTGGTTTAGAGCGCTCAATAGAGGTTGCTTCATTGGTGCAGATTTACGGGGGTTTATTAATTGTAAGTGGTTTGAGTAGAATCTTACTTCCGGCCTACTACTCATTTAAAAACACTTGGTATCCTGCAGTGGTGGCAGTTTTAGTGCTTGTATCTCACTATTTTTTAGGCAGTGTTTTAGTACAAGAGTTTAATCTTTTAGGAGTTGCTTTAGCAACACTTATTTCAGGATTAATAAATTTAGGATTATTATTTTTAGGATTGAAGTTTTTTATTGGTAAGGCGTATGTTAAAGACATCTTAAAATCAGTAATAAGTTTAAGCCCTGTATTTTTAATATTTGCAGGGTTTTTATGGTTTGTTCAAAGATATATTTCAGTGGAAAAAACCTTACAGGGAACTTTACTAGTAAGTTTAATAATAGGAGTTTCTATAATTTTATATTTTATTTTAACTTTAGTATTTAAAGTAGAAGAAGCTAAAATTTTTAAAAGAATTTTAACTAAACTATTTTAAAAATTAAGGTGGTATTGCGTAGTTATAAATATCTTTTTAAAAGAAAATTTAAGATTTTTCTTTAGAGTAGATATTAAAAGTGTGTTTGCCTCTTTTTAAGAGAGTGAAAAAAAACACAATTAAGCTCTTTAAATACCTTATGAGTCTTATTTTAAGGCAGGCTTTTTTTTAAAGCTTTTTTAAAATGAGGTTAATAAAATATTTCTTTGCATTAACCTAGAGCCAATGACGTTAAAATATTTTAACACAAGACAAAGGACTAGTGTATCACAATTATGGTTTTTAAGCTAGCAACTTTATTCTTACCAAGACTAGGAGGTTTCATAGTATTTTGTTATAAAATACTTAGGCTAAAACCTGGTCCATTAGATTTCTCTAAGTAAGAGTGGAATTTTTTTTAAAAAAATGTTTAAAAAGCTTTATCTTCTAGACTTTTAACCATTGATTCTGACTTTGAGGAAGTAAACTTTTACTACAAAAATACGTTTTGATTTACATAAGCAGACAACTAAAATCATGTTTACTAGGTTCAGGTCCTATAAGAAGAATGATAAGTGCCATACTGAGTAAAAACTTTATTTATGTTTAAAAGTTATTTGGCTACAAGCCTTTTAAAGGCGGATATCTTCTGGGTCCTATGAATAATATCTATATCAATTATTTTAGAATCCACTTTAAATCTACTAACAGATTTTAAATAGTCTTTACTGTAAAAAGAGCCAAGGTTAAACAGTAAGGGATAGATTTAAAGTAATTTTTCTTGTAAAAAGCCGATAAAGACTTGTAAGTTAGAGGTTGTTTTATAATTTACCTTAAGTCTTTAAGGTGCTTATGGATAAGAATAGGTGATGGTATGGCTGAAGATAAGGATTTGAAAAAAAAGAACTCAAGCTCTGGGTATCGTAAAAGGCTTATTGCAAGTGATGAAATTAAAGCATTTTCTTCTTGGGTTAGGGATTGGCGATCTAAGAATTATTTTTTTAATACTATTTTTAGATTAAAGCATAAAAGCTTTAAGGCTGGGGGTGCTCTTTTTTGCCTTTTGTTTTCATTTGTATTTTCTTTTTTATTAACTTTTGAATTAGATCTTAACTCAACGGTAAAACTTGGAGAGGTGGCGGTTAGAAGTATCAGGGCTCCATTTGATTTTCAAGTAACTGATACAAGTGTTACAAAAACCAGTCAAGATAAAGCTGTTTCTCAGGTTCCATTAGTATTAGATTACTTTCCTAATACTTACGAAAAAATTCTTGAAGATGTTCGTGGCGTTTTCTTAGCTTACAGAGTAAAATTAAAAAAGCATCAAGATGATGAAAAGAGTTTTATTAAGCTTTATCAAAAAGACTTTGGAGAAAGCTTAGGGGTGTCGTTATCAGAACGAACTTTTAAATGGATTTTAAGAAATAATTTTAGTGAAGATATTCAAAATATTGTCATAAAAGCTTTAGAGAGTTGGTCTACATCTTATATGATAGATAAGTCTATGCTAAACGAAGGCCTTAGCAATGGGTATGCTTTGGTGCGAACCGTAGGGCATTCAGGTGGTGTAATTGGAGAAGAGCAGAAGCTAAATTTAGAAAGTATAAAGACTCTTGTTAGTTATGCAGGGTTAGATGAAAAATTAATGGGTGGAGAAAGGTTTAGTAAATATGATAAAAACAAGCTTGCAGAGTTTTTAAAACAGTTAAGGGTTTCAAATTTAAGTATCAATAGAAAACTATTCTCACAAAGAAGAGCTGAGGCTAAGGAGAAAGTCCTTCCGGTTGTAATTTCTGTAAAGCAGAATCAGATTATCTTAAAAGAAGGGTCCTTAATTCAAGATCAAGATGTCTTATTAGTTAGTGAGGTTTTAAGACTTAAACAAAGTTTAAAGAAAAGAAGTAAAATTTTAATTTTAACGTTACTTTTATTTTTGATACTTATAGTAGGAATTTCTCTTTTAAAGAAAAGATTTGACTTTAATATGCTTAAGGCAAGGCAAGATTTTTTAGTTTTGTTTTTGATTGGTATTATAGGCTTAACTATAATAAAATTATCGATTTTCTTATTTGAAGGGGCCTTGTTTCAAAAATTTGGAAGCGTAATGCCGTCACAAGTGATTATTCTTCTATCTCCATTTGCTATGCTTTCTATGCTTGCGGCTCTTCTTTTAAAATCTCGTCAACTTTTATGGCTTTTTATAGTTTATTATTCAGTAGGTTTAAGTTTTTTAGTATCAGATAAGTTTTCATTTCTACTTATTTCTTTAGTAGCAAGTATGGCGGCTATTAGAGCTTTTTCAGTTTGTAAATCAAGAAAAGATTTTTATTTAGCAGGTTTTTTATCAGGTGTGGCTGTGGGAACTTTTGCTGTCTTAGTTTATGGTTTAAAGATTGAAAATTTTTCTGACTTAGGTCCCCTTGCTTTAGGTTTAATTTTTACAGCTTCAGTTGTAGGAGGGTTATTAAGTTCAATTTTTACAGTTACTTTGGTTCCTCTTTTTGAATCTGTTTTTGATATTATGACGGATTTAAAGCTTTTAGAGCTGTCATCGTTGTCACATCCGCTTTTAAAAAAATTAATGGTTCGAGCCCCTGGTACGTATCATCACTGTATGGTTGTGGGAAGTATGGTAGAGGCGGCATGTAATGAAATTGGAGTAAATGGTTTACAGGCAAAAGTAATGGCTTACTTTCATGATGTTGGAAAAATGGAGCATGCTTCATACTTTATTGAAAATCAGAGAAAAAATATAAATCCACATGATAATATTTCACCTTATTTAAGTAAAACAATTATTATTGCTCATGTTAAAGACGGTGTTGAGATAGTGTCAAAATATAAGCTTGGAAAAGCTATAATAGCAGGTGTTAAAGAGCATCATGGAACAACATTAATTTCTTATTTTTACAACAGAGCATTAAAACGTGCTCAAGAGGGGCAGGCTGTTAAAGAGGACGAATTCAGGTACCCAGGTCCTAAACCTCAGTCAAAAGAATCTGCTATATTAATGATTGCTGATAGTATTGAAGCTGCAGCAAGAACCATTGATGAACCCTCACCACTTAGAATTCAGAATTTAATTGATAACATGGTGGATTCAAAGTTCCAAGATGGCCAGTTAAATGAGTGTAATATTACTTTTTCAGAGCTTACAAAAATAAAAGCTGTTTTTTATAGAGTTCTTGTTGGTGTTTACCACCATAGAGTGGATTATGCAAAAGGCTCTACTGTTAAATCAAGTAAAGCTAAAGAGCCTCAAACTTTAAACTTAAGGAAATCTGGTAAGTAGTGATTAAAGCAGAGTTCTTAGTACTTACAAAAAATGAGCGTATTTATAAGGAATTTTTGAATAAATGGTTTATACAGGTTCAAAAGATATTAATACAAGAAAAAGGCCTTCAAAATAAAAAAAATCTTCAAACTATAGAAATGTCTTTAGTTTTTGTTACAAAAAAGCGAATTAAAAAACTTAATAAAGAGTTTAGATTAAAGAATAAGGAAACAGATGTGTTGTCCTTTAATGGAGATAAGGTGGTTTCTTTAGGGGAACTGATCTTTTGTATAGAAGTGATTAAAGATAGAGCTAAAAAAATTAAACTTCCCATTAAATGCTATTTAGCTATGTTAATGACCCATGGGGTATTGCACCTTTTAGGTTATAATCATGAATTCAGCGAGCTTAAAGAGCTTAAAATGTTTAAGCTTCAGAATAAAATTATGAGAAAAGTTGCAGCAAAACTTGCGCCTAAACATAAAACGTTCTTTGATATCCTTTAAAATAAAATTAATAAGGAGCCTTTATTCATGGCAGTTCAAGTAGAAGCTTTAGATGTAGAGCGGAGTTTAAAAAAAATACTTTTTAAGTTAGATGAGCTTAGGGGGTTTCTTTGAGATATCTAAAAAAGAAAAAAGAATTAAAGATTTAGAAGAAAAATCACAAAGTTCTAAAATTTGGGCCAACCCTAAAGAAATAGAAAAACTCAATAAAGAAAAAGCGTCGCTAAATATTATTGTTATGGAGTTTTTAAATCTTAAAAATAAAGTTGATGATGCAGCGGTTTTATTAGAGATGGCCGTTGAAGATGAAAATGAGGATGACTTTTTAGAGGCAAAATCTGAAGTATTTAAGGCACAAGCAATGTTAAAAGTTTTAGAAACAAAAAGACTTTTAGGCAAAGAAACAGATTCAAATTCATCGTATTTAACAATCAACGCAGGGGCCGGTGGAACGGAGGCCTGTGATTGGGTAAATATGCTTTTTAGAATGTATTTAAGATATGCAGGTCAAATGGGGTTTAAACTAGAGGTTTTAGGGGTTACAGAAGGTGAGGAAGCAGGTTTAAAGTCAATCACTTGTTTGATTAAAGGTTTATACGCCTATGGTTTTTTAAAAAATGAAATTGGTGTTCATAGACTTGTAAGAATTAGTCCCTTTGATTCAAATGCTAAAAGGCATACAAGTTTTGCTTCAATTTTTGCATGGCCTGAAGTGGATGATAATATTGATATTGATATTAAAACAAGCGACTTAAAGGTGGATACTTATAGGGCCAGTGGATCTGGTGGGCAGCATATTAATAAAACCGATTCTGCAGTTAGATTAACTCACAAACCATCAGGTGTTGTTGTTCAATGTCAAAAAGAACGATCTCAACATGGGAATAAAGATAGAGCAATAAAGATGTTAAGGGCAGCTTTATATGAGCTGGAATTAAAAAAGAAACAGGAACAAAAAGACGAGATTGCATCTGGTAAAAAAATTAATGAATGGGGGAGTCAAATAAGATCATATGTTTTACACCCATATAGAAGGGTTAAAGACCATAGATCAAATTATGAATCATCAGCGGCAGACAAGGTTTTAGATGGGGAACTTCAGGGTTTTATAGATGCTGAACTTAGGCGATCAGCAGGGGATTTATGAAGAATTTTTGGTTTATTAGTATTGTCATTAAACTCAGTGGCCTTATAAGGCCACTGACATTGTCAAGTTTTTTATCAGTTTTGAGTTTAAGCATTGGAGTTGCAACGTTATTAATTTCTATGGCGTTAGTAGACAGTTATGAAAAATCGTTTAAAGAAAGTATTCAATCAATATTTTCACATATTATAATTACTCTTAATCATGATTCTAAAATGACAGTTTCTGAAATTAAAAAGGAGCTTTTAAAAGAGTATAAAGAAAGCGCATTTTTTTCAGAATTTCATGAAAAAGAAGGACTTTTAGCCCATAATGGTAAGGTTTCAGGTGTAGTGTTAGAAGGGGTGAATTTAAAGACTATTAGGAATGTTCTTGATTTTAAATCAAAAGTAATTAAAGGAGAGTTTGTTCTTGATGCTAAAGGTATGGGTAAGGCTCCAAGGGTGTTAATTGGGAAAGAGATATCTAAAAAATTTAATTTATTTCCAGGCAAAGTTTTTTCAGTGGTTATTCCTCAGGTGAGTTATAGTGGAGGGGATCAATTTTCTAGGAAAATATTTACTTATAAGGTAGGCGGGGTTATTGACTTAGGAAATCATACTTATAATAAACGATATATTGTAATGGATAAGAGTCATGTTAACAAAGCTAGTGGTAAGGGGAAGGATTATTTTTCTCAAATTAGAGTAAAGCTTAGTGACGCAGCTGATGCTAAAATATTTAAATCTAGAATTATAGAGGCTTTCCCTGAAAAATATTGGGTGAAATCTTGGCAAGATCAAAGCGGAGGTCTTTTAGAGGCCATTAAGGTTGAAAGATGGGTTATTTTTTTTCTTGTGCTTATCATGGTTATTGTTGCAGCTTTTAATGTGAGTACGAATTTATATTTAAATTTAGCCAAGAGATTAAAAGAATTTTCAATTTTACAAACAATAGGGATCTCTAAAAATAAAATTTCAAAGTTTATGATTTTAAATGGATTTTTATTAGCATGTATGGGGATTTTTTTTGGATTAATCATATCAGTTGTTATTATAAATTTTTGTAATTATCTTTTGGCTAGTGGGGCATTTATTCCTCCACAAGTGTATAAGTTAACATCCATTAAAATTGAACTTACATGGTCTAAAGTTTTAGTTGTTAGTGGTGCCACCTTTGTTCTGTGCTTCTTAGCTTCGTTGGCCCCTGCACTTAGTGTGTTAAAACTTTCTATTGTAAAAGGATTGCGTTATGAATAATCTTCTTCAAGTTAAAAATGTTACAAAAGTATTTCAATCAGGCTTGCAGACTATACCTGTGTTAAATAATTTAGACCTGTCTCTTATAAAAGGGGAGTCATTAGTAATTTTTGGTGGTTCAGGTGCGGGTAAATCAACACTTCTTCATATTATAGGGACTCTTGAAACTCCAACATCAGGAAATATTTATTTTCATGGTGAGGATATTAGTTGTTGGAATGATTTAAAGCTGTCGGTTTTTAGAAATAAGAACTTAGGTTTTGTCTTTCAGTTTCACTATTTGTTAAATGAGTTTACAGCTTTAGAAAATGTGGCTATGCCGGCAAGAATAGGGGGGGAGGCAAAAAGTGAAAGCCTTAAAAAAGCAGAAGCTTTGCTAGTTTCCTTAGGAATGGGGCATAGAAAAAACCACTTTCCCAACGCATTAAGCGGTGGGGAACAACAAAGGGTGGCCATTGCTAGGGCGTTAATTATGAATCCAAGTTTAATTTTAGCAGATGAACCAACAGGAAATTTAGATAAAGCAAACTCTAGAATTATACAGGATTTATTTTTAAAAGTTGTAGAGGAGTTTAAGGTAGGCCTTATAGTTGTGACTCATGATCAAAAGTTTGCAGAGGTTTTTGCTCGAACAAAGACTATGAAAGATGGTGTCTGGGTTTAGTCAGGTGAAAATAGCTATTTAAGATACTTTTAAACAGAAGAAATATGAATTTGTAGTCTAAAGTAAGCAGTGCTCTTTTAATGACATTAAGTATCAACGTGACTCTTAATCTAGGGCACAAGCCATATAATTAGGAATAATAGTTAAAAGAATTTAATTAGTGGGATCATTACTAAGGTATTTTACCAAAAGTTCATCCTAGATGAGGTTGAGCAAAAAGACTATGGAGTAAACAATAAATAAGCTTTAAATCTGATTTTTCTAGATTTACCTGTGAGAAGGGGATTAAGTTCTTGTAAATAAAAAAGAATTTTTATGACAACCCACATTAAAATTATAAAATTTTCACTGTTCCTACACAAGATTCTTAACTATAGTCTAGCCCTGTATGTCCATATTAGTAAAAGTTTTGTTTATTTTTTATCTTTTATTTGGAGTGATTTTTACGGCTCAAGCTAAGCAGCTAACGAAAGTAAACGTTAGCGGGAACCTTCGTATTGAGACGGCATCAATTCTAGATAAAGTTTTTTTACGTAAAGGAAGTGTCTTTACAAATGCTAAAGCTACTAAGGATGTTAAAAGTCTTTTTAAAACAGGTTTTTTTTATGATATTAAGGTTGATCTTACAGGGACCGTACTTACTTATAGAGTTGTTGAAAAACCTATAATTAAAGAAATTAAATATATTGGAAACAGTGAATTTAACAATAGTGATTTATCAGAAACAACTAAAATCAACCCAAACCAACTTTTAGATATTAAGAAAATAAACTTTGCTATTAGGGAGGTTAAAAAAAAGTATGAGGAAAAAGGGTACTTTCTTGTTAAAGTTGATTATGAGGTTAAAAAGGGTAAAGAGGGTGAAGTTGAGCTGTTGATTTTTAATATTAATGAAGGTGATAAAGTTAAGATTAAAAAGGTTAATCTTATTGGGAATAAGGCTTTATCTGATGAAAAAATTAAAAGTTTAATGGCAACTAGAGAGCAAGGTCTTTTTGGAATGTCGGGCTCATTTCAAAGTGAGACTCTTAGGCGAGATCAAGAAGTTATTGGATATATATATCGTAATAAAGGCTATGCTCAAGTAAAGGTTTCTTTAGCAAAGGTTTTTCTTACTAGAGATAAGCGCGGAATGATAATAACATACCATATTGAAGAGGGGTTAAAATATAAAATTGGTAAGGTCTCTTTTTCAGGAGATGTTGATTTTGTAGAAGAGGATCTTTTAAAAGAAATAAAAATTGATGAGCAAGAGTATTTTTCTCAAGCTATACTCCTTAAAGATATTGCAAAGCTACAAGCAAAGTACGGTGATAGTGGGTATGCTTATACAAATGTTGTTCCTCTTCCTGAGATATCAGATGAATTAAAAGTAATTGGTATTACTTTTAATATTAAAAAAGGTGAGCAGATTAAAATTGGTGAGATTAATATTGTTGGAAACACAAATACTAGAGATAAAGTTTTAAGAAGAGAACTTAGAATTTTTGAAGGAGAACTTTACAACGAAACAGAAAAAAGAAAATCTTTAGCAAATGTTAGAAGGCTAGGTTTTTTTGATAGTGTTGAGTTCCAAAACAAAGTGTCTCCTTATGGGTCTCATATTATGGATCTTAATATAAAAGTAAAAGAGCGTTCCACAGGGCAGCTTAATATTGGTGCAGGTTATGGGGGATTTCAAGGCTTTACTCTTCAAGGCTCTGTTCAACAGGCTAATTTTTTGGGTAAGGGCATAAATTTTGGATTAAATATTAATTACTCTAAAAAAAGACAACAATTGTTTAATTTAAATGTTGTAGATCCTTATTTTAGAGATACAGATTATAGCGTAGGCTTTGAGGCCTTTAACTCTCGAAGCCAGGTCATAGATTATCAAAGTGAAAAAACAGGTAGTGGGTTAACCATTGGTCGAAAATATGGGGATTTTTTAAGAGCCTCACTACATTATAGATTTCAAAAAGTAGATCTAGATTTAGATAACAATGTGTTTACGGACGAGGCAGATCCAAATGCAAACCCCCCTGTGGATGAGCTTTACACACAGAGTAGGGTAGAGGAAGCAAGGGGGTATTCTAGTGGGTTAACTGGAAGTATTTCTTATGATAAGAGAAATGATCGACAGTTTCCTACTAAGGGCTACTATGCAAGAGCATCTGTTGAACAAACAGGAATCGGTGGAACGTTAAATTTTATAAAAACAGACTTGAATTTTAGATACTACAAACCTTTAATTGGCAGTTTAGTTTGGAGAAATAATTTAAATTATGGATGGGTAGGAAGCACACGTGATCAAGTTCCATTTAATGAGCTTTATAGGCTAGGCAGTCCTGATACCGTTAGAGGTTATGGTTTTTTTACCATTGCTGAGACTCGTTACTCAAAACAAGCATATAATGCTGCAGTGGCTAAGGGGTTTAGTGCGTTAGAAGCTGAGGCCAGAGCCAATATTCCCTTTGGTGGGACTCAACAGTTTTTTTATAATATTGAACTTGAATGGGCTTTGGTTAAAGAAGCAGGGATTAAAGGGGTTGTATTTTTTGATATAGGTATGTCCCATGGAAGTTTTAAAATTAGTGCCTTAAAAAGTGCATATGGCTTTGGTTTTAGATGGAATTCACCAATGGGGCCTCTTAGATTTGAATGGGCTTTTGCCATTGACCCAAACAAAGAAATTGGTGAGAAAAGTCAAGATTTCCAATTTTCTATTTTACAGTCGTTTTAGTTAAAAATTTATATTAAGATTTAAAATAATTTTAAAGGAGATAAACATGAAAATAAAAATTTTACTATTAACTTTAGTTTTATCGTTGGCAGTGATTGTAAACGCAAAAATTGGTTATGTAGATATGCAAAAAGCAATTACAGAAACTAAAAATGGAAAAAAAGCCTTTAAGAAGTTAAAATCTTTTCAAGCTTTAAAACAAAAAGAATTAGATAAAAAAAAGGCTTCTATGGAGAAAGAAAGTGCTGAGCTTAAGAAGAAGTTTGATGTTTACTCAGATGAGAAAAAAATGCAGGTTCAACAAGATTTTCAAAAAAAAGCAATAGCGGCTGAACAATATTTTAGAGAATCACAAGCGGAACTTCAGAAGAAAGAAAAAGACTTGCTAGAACCTGTTATTAAAGGACTTAGAGAGTCTATTTCTAAATTTGCTGAAGAAAAGAATTATGTAATGATTTTTGAAAAAAATGGAAGTGCTCTTTTATTTGCTACTAAAAGTTTGGATTTAACATCTCAGATTGTTAAGGCTTACGAGAAATAAGGGTTTTTTATGTTAAACGAGAAAAGTTTTACATTAGATGAAATAAAAAAAATTCTACCTCATAGGTATCCTTTTTTACTGGTTGATAGGGTTATTTCAATAAAGGAGGGTCCTTTACCGGATAGCTGTGAAGGGCGTGTTTTAAAGGCATTAAAAAATGTAACAGTAAATGAAGAGTTTTTTAATGGTCACTTTCCATATAAGCCAATAATGCCAGGGGTTTTAATTCTAGAGGCCATGGCTCAGGCTGGAGCACTAGCAAACTACTCTGCCTTAGATCCTCATATGGAGTTTATGATAGCTTCTATTAATGATGCAAAATTTAGGAAACCCGTTATTCCTGGGGATCAATTGATTCTGCATGCTCATATTTATAAGGTTAAGGGTAAAATTAAAAAAATAAACTGTAGAGCTAAGGTGGATGGTAAAATTGCTGCTGAGGCTCAAATTATGGCGGTAGCACAACCAAGGTAGGATACAGATGAAAGTTCATGATACAGCCTTTATTGATTCACAAGCTAAAATTGGACAGAATGTTTTTATTGGTCCTGGGGCGGTGGTTTTAGGAAACACTACAATTGGAGATGATTGTTATTTGCATAATCATTCAACTGTAGGATCTAAAGAGTGCACAACGGTTCTTGGAAAAGCAAATATTGTGTTTCAAGGGGCTGTTATCGGAGGGGTTCCTCAAGATTTAAAGTATGCTGGTGAGAATACTAAGCTTATCGTTGGAGACAATAATAAATTTAGAGAAAGTGTTACTGTAAACACAGGAACAGTGGTAGGTGGTAGCCTTACTCAAATTGGAAATAATAATTTGATTATGGCATACTGTCATATAGCTCATGATTGTATTTTAGGTGATCATATTGTTGTTGCTAATTCATCTAACTTTGCAGGACATGTTGTGGTTGAAAATCATGTAAAAATAGGTGGTGTGTGTAGTTTTAATCAATTTGTAAATATTGGGGCTTATTCTTATATAGCAGGGGAAAGTTCAGTAAATAAAGATATTATTCCATATACTATTGCAAGAGGTAACTATGCCATATCAACAGTAACTAATAAAATTGGCTTAGAGCGTGCTGGTTTTAATCAGGAAGAGATTGCAGGGGTTCATCGAGCCATTCGAGTTATTTTAAAAGGAAGTGAGACAATTGAAAAATCAATTGAAACTCTCTTAGAGCAGACTGAAGGCATACCAAATGTTTTTGTTAATCACTTGATTAAATTTATTCAAAAATCTAAACGTGGTGTGGCCAGGTAGATTAGGTATTTAACTATGAAATTTAGAGAATTTTTTTTGGTTGCTGCAGAAGAATCAGCAAATCAATATGCTTCTAGGCTAATTGAGGTTTTTCAAAAAGACTTAAACTTACAGGATGTTAGATTTTCTGGAATTGGGTTTAGTAAATTAAAGGAGAAAAATTTTCATCATGTGTTTAATGCTCAAGAGCTTTCTGTTATGGGGATTTTAGAGGTCTTAAGAAAATGGAAAACAATTAGAAAAGCATTTGTAATATCTGTTGACTACATTTTAAAAAATAAACCTAATGCGGTGATTTTAATAGATTTTGGGGGGTTTAATTTAAGATTAGCTGCAGAGATTAAGAAAAAATCACCAGAAACAAAAATCTTGTACTTTATCTCTCCAAAACTTTGGGCGTGGGGGTCTAAAAGAGCATTAAAGGTAAAGGCGTTTATTGATGAGATGTATGTAATTCATCCATTTGAAGTGGAGTTTTATAAAAAATGGGGTGTTAGAGCAAGGTTTGTAGGGCATCCTTTATTACAAGAGTTGCGCTCTAATTTTAGTGACTTATTTTGGGTAAATAGGGAAAAAGAGAAGGAAGGGTTTTTAAAAAATCAGAGAATTTTAGGGGTGATGCTTGGAAGCCGGCCGTCTGAGATAAGTAGGCATAAGGAGCCTTTTTGTAAAACTATTAGGTTCTTAAAAGAAAAAAATAAGGATCTTAAAATAGCATTTATTATTCCACCATCAAAGACAAAAGATTTTTTTAAAAAAGAACTAAAAGATTTAAATGTTGAGTATAAAATTCTTCAATCAGATGATCCTATGGAAAAAATTGCATTGTGTGATTTATGCTTGGTTGCATCTGGAACAGCAACTCTTCAAGTTGGACTTTTAGGGATTCCTATGGCAATAGGGTATATAATGAATCCAATAACAATGTTTTTTGCTAAAACTTTTGTTAAGGATGTTAAATATGCAGGTTTAGTTAATATTATTAAAGATCAAGAAATTTCTAAAGAATTTTTGCAAGGTGATTTTAAACCTAAAGTTGTAGCAGCGTATTTAAATGATCTTTTGTCAAATAAAGAGTTTTATGAAGATACAAAAAAAGAGCTTTTAACACTTAAAAAAGAGCTTGGTACCCAAAACGTATATGAAAGGTTAAAAGATGAACTTCTTAAGTTTCTTTAGAATAGTTTTTTTACCAATCTTGTTGTTGTTATCAATTGTATATGGATTGATGGCTTTTATTTTTAATGTGTTAATGTCATTTAGACAAGTTAAGTTGTCTGGTCCTGTTATTTCAGTAGGGAATTTTTGTGTTGGAGGTAGCGGGAAAACGCCCATAGTTGGAGAACTGATTCAGTGGCTAGATAAAAATAATTATACACCTATAGTGATTTTAAAAAGTTATAAAAGCTTTTTAAAATCACCATTAGAAGTTTTTATTGGAGCGGATTTTTTAAAATTTGGAGATGAGGCAGTAGCTTTAAAGCAAAATTTTAAAGATGTGCGTGTTTTTTCAGGCCCAATAAAATTTAAAACTGCACTTTATGCCGATGAAAGGGTTGATAAAAAAAATAAAAATATTTTTATTATAGATGACGGAGCTCAACATAATAGAATTAGAAAAGATATTAAAATTCATATTTGGGATTTAAGCAGACCACTAATAGATATCCTACCATTTCCTCTTGGGGCATCTAGAGAGTTTTGGTTTTTAGGGGAACGACCGGATCTAAGCATTTTAAATAGATCAAGAGGAACTTTAAAAGAAAAATTAATAGGGTTATTGATTTATGGTAAGAAAATAAAATCACTTTATAAAGTTAACAATATTGTAAATGCAGAAAGTTTTTTAAATTTAAATAAAGACTTTAATTTAATTAGTGGTATTGGAAATTTTGAGCAATTTTTAAGTGCTGTCAAAGTGTTTTTAGAAGGAGAAACTTATTCTTTAATAAAGAAGATTAAGGGAAGTGATCATGATGATTTTAAATGGTTTAGGGCTGAACAGAATATAAATTATGTGTGCACTCAAAAAGACTTAGTTAAGTTAAAAAATATAGTTGAGCCAGAAAATTTGTTTGTTGTTAGAAGTGAATTTTCTAAAGATTTTAAAAAAGAGTTTTCAAAAGTTTTAGAAAAAATTCTTTTAAAGAAGATTTTATGAATAAAGTATTTATAATATTTATTCTATGTTTAACCTCATGTAACTTGCTACTTAAAAAAAATAGTATCTTTGTAAAAGATTCTGTTTTTTTAAGTCAAGGACATAATATTAAAGAATATAAGCCGCGTGTTAATAAGAAATTTAGTGAAAAAAACTTAAATGTGAAGGGGCTTAAAAAAGAAACTTTTAAACAAATGGTAAAAAATAATGATGAAAAAATTTTTAAAGATGAATTTCCTTTTAAAGTTGGAGAAGAGGTGGTGTTATTAGCTACATATTTTGGTGTTAAGGCTGGTAAAATTTTAATTGGTGTTAATAGTTTTAAGAGTTTTGAGGGTAAAAAACAATATCATTTTTATGCTTATGGGCGAACATCCTCAATATTTTCAGTATTTTATAAGGTAAAAAATAAAATTGAAGCTTTATGGGATCCTGTACTTAAGAAACCAAAGTCACTGGCACTTAATGCTGTTGAAAGTAAGCAAAAGTATAAGACTCGAGTATATTTTGATTGGTTAAATAAAAAGGGTGATTTTTTAAAAGAGGGTTGGAAGAAAAAAAAAGGCAATTATAAAATTCATAAGAAATGGGTACTGCAAAGATCTGCTCAGGATATCTTATCAACAGTTTTTTATATTAGAGCTCTTCCTCTTATAGTTGGTAAAGAGTATAAACTTGCAGTTATGAAAGAAAATAAAATTATAGATGTTTATTTTAAAGTAGATAGGAAAGAAATTTTAAACACCCGTGTAGGTAAAATAAATGCTCTTGTATTAAAACCAAGATTTTCTGTAAAAGGAAAGTTTAATAAGGTTGGTGATATTTCAGTTTGGCTTTCAGATGATTCTTATAGACAAATTATTCGCATTGAATCTAGAATTAAAATTGGCACTATAGTAGCAAAACTACATTCGCGCAAAATACCATAGTAGGCCTGCTTTATATTTAATTTTATTCTTTGATCACTCCTTTCTTTTAGTTTTATAAGAGAATGGGGTTTTAAGATGAGTTTTAACTTTTGTAACTAAATTTATAGATCTGTTTTAAGCTTAATCTTAAATGCCTAAAACAACCCTATTAAAGTTTATGGTTTATTCCCTTTAAATTTAGTTGTGGTATTTAAACTCTAAGACCATAAGTGTATTTTTAGTGATTATTTATATGCCTTAAGCTAATTAGCGTCATTTTAAATTTTTACGCAGAATCCATACTTTAATCCTCATATTTTTAGTTTTAAACCTTAATAAAGGAAGCAGTCTGTAAAAGAAATCTACATTTTTAAAAGAAACGTTGGGTTAAAATAAAACATCACCTTTATTTTAAATATTCTAGTTAGAATTTTTATTAAAAACACTTTAATTTAGATAAGTATTGGGCCGAATAGGACGAGTATGAAAAATTTAGAATATAGATTATCAGGAATGATTTTTTTGATGCTGTTTTTATTTTCTAGCTGTTCTCAGATAGAATTTTTAGGAGAAAACACTTTAAAATCAACTCCGAGTCCTTTGATTAAAGAGCGTCTTGTAAGTTTTTCTCAAAGTGTAGATCAGCAGGCAATAGAAAAAGTTGTAGATATCTTAGTCGTAGTCGATAATTCAACTAGCATGAGAGAAGATCAGGAAAAACTTTCTAGAGGGTTTGAAAGTTTTGTATCTTCTATATCAAACGCAAACTATAGAATAGGTGTTGTTACGACAGATACAGATTCTGAAAATACAGAAAATACAGAAGGATATCATGGAAATCTTGCTATAATAGAAGCCACAGGAAAAAGATTTATCGAAAAATCAGATGCTAATCCAAGCCAACTTTTTTCTGAATTGATTAAAAGAGATGAAACTACTGACTGTGGTTCATTTTGGAATGTTAGGTGCGCTTCTAGTCATGAAAGGCCCTTATATGCTATTAAAATGGCTATAGATAAAAGAAATACTGTGAATAGCGGGTTTTTTAGAGAAGGTGCTGATATAGGAGTTGTTATTATTACAGATGAGGATGAGACAAATTTTTCTAATGGAACTTATTATTCAGCTCAAGATCTTTTTGCTTATTTTGAAAATGAATTTAAAGGTTCTAAGAAAATAAACGCCTTTACTATTGCAATACTTCAGGATGATTCTACCTGCTATGAATCACAGGCTGATGAGGTTCAGGATAGAGCATCCGTAAGTTATGGTGTAAGAATAGGAGAACTTGCAGTGCTAACTGGCGGTTTCTCTGTGAGTATTTGTGATGAAAATTTTAGTTCAAGCTTAAACCTAATAAGTAACTATATGGAGAAAAACCTTCTTCCATTAAAAATTAAAGTTCCAAAAACTATAGTATTAAAAAGTATTAATCTTTTAATTACAGAGCTTAATGGAGATATATTTGAAACAAATTATATTATTGAAAATCATGTGCTTAGAATTTCTCCGATGCCTCCAGAAGGGGCTCAAATAGACTTAGAGTATAGTTTTAAACTCTAGTTATTGCTGTGTAGTTTTTAAAAACTTTTTTTGCCGATGAGTTAAAAAACAACTAAATCTTAGAAAAGGTTTAAGGTGATTTATTTAAAATTTAAGCTTTTAAATAAATCTAAATTCTAGATTGTATCATTTAAAAAGGAGTGCTTAAATTTTTTTCACAATCTTTAATGAGAGCTTAAATAAAACTAAAGTTTAGCCTTAGGCCTAGGGTAAGCGTTACTGGTAGTCTTTTACATTAATTCCATATTTTTTTATTTTTCTAAGGAGTGTATTTTTAGGAATATTTGCTGAAGCAACAGTTTTATTGATGCGACCACTATGGGTTTTTAAAGCTTGAATAATAAACTGTTTTTCTGATTCTTCTTTAAAACTTTCAAAATCTAAAGGCCCATCAATATCTCCAGTTCGTGTGTTTTTTAAATGATTGGGTTTTTGAGGAATTTGATTAATTGCTCCTGGTAGACTTGCTGTAGTGATTTGATCGGATTTTTCAACAATAAAAGCATGTTCAATAGCGCTCTCAAGTTCACGAATATTTCCATTCCAAGAGTGCATTTTTAAAAGTTCTAGAGCTGATTTAGATAATGTTGTGATGTTTCTACTATGAATTTTATTAAACAGTTTGATAAAAAATAAAGAGAGCATTTCTAAATCTTCTAATCGTTCTCTTAATGGAGGAAGAAATATGGGCATAATATTTAATCTATAAAAAAGATCTTCACGGTAGTTGCCCTCATCAATCATTTTTTCAAGGTTTTGATTTGTACTTGAGATGACTCGAGCATTTGTTTTGATCTCACGGCTTGATCCAATGGGAGTAAAAGTTTTTTCTTGTAAAACATGTAAAAGTTTAATTTGAAGATCAGGCTTAAGGTTTCCTACATCGTCAAGAAAAAGAGTGCCATTATTGGCTTCTTGTAAAATGCCAATTTTTCTTTGAATGGCCTCTTTAAAGGCTCCTTTTTCATGTCCGAAAAGTTTAATTTCTAACTCTGAGTTATTGTGCGCGGTGCAGTCAAACTTAATAAATTTTCCACTTTTTCTAGATGAGTTATGGTGAATAGCTTTGGCTACAAGTTCTTTACCTGTTCCATGCTCTCCCCTGATAAGTACCGTGGTGTCTACTTTTGATAAACGATACACAAGATCAAAAACTTCACGCATTTTTTTTGAAGATCCGATAATTTCAGAATCAATATCATCATCAAAAATAGGGGCTGAAACAGCAAGATCAGAAACCATTCTTTTTGCAGTGATTCCTTCGTTTAAAATTTTAAGAATAGAGTTTGAATCAACAGGTTTTGTTAGGTAGTCATAAGCACCATCCTTGATGGCACTAATTGCGTCTTGTAAATTACCATGAGCTGTTAAAATTATGATCATAATCCTAGGATCTAAAGATTTTATTTTTGCAAGAGTTTTAAGCCCACTCATTCCAGGCATATGAACATCCATAAAAATAAAATCAAAATCTTCCTGATCAACTAAACGCAATGCTGACTCACCATCGGCAGCCTCTTTAATTAAGACTGGTTGTAATAAATTTTCTTTAATCACAGCTGAAATAGATTGTCTAAGTTCAGCTTCATCATCAACAATAAGGATATTTAAAAACTTTTGATCAATCATTAAGAATTCTCACTTTCTTTTTTTTGCTCATAACGGAGCGTTATTTTAAAAGAGGTTCCTTTATTTTTTAGGCTTTGCATTTCCACAGTACCATCATGTATTTCAATGAAATATCTGACAAGGTAGAGCCCTAAACCGGTTCCTTTTTTGTTTGAGGTGTTATTTTTTGACCTATAGAATTTTTCAAATATAACTGAATGTTCTTTTTCAGGTACACCAGGCCCATTATCTGAGAAAGTTATGCAAACAGTGTCTTTAGCATCGGAAGAGACAATTTCTAAAGTAGACCCATTAGGGCAGTATTTAATACTGTTGTCTATGATATTTATAAAAACTTCTTTTATTAAATTAGAATCGATATCAATTGAAAAAAGTGGCTCTTCTTTAAAAATAATATTAATATTTTTTTGAGCGGCTAGAGGAGAAAGAAGGTTAATGCATTCTTTAATGAGTTCATTAATGTCTTGTGGAATAAAGTTTAAGTTGAATTTACCCGCCTCAATTCGTGTAACTTGTAAAATAGACTGTATGTATCGATCTAGCTCTTTGGTTTCATTCTGTATTTTCTTAATTTCATTATGTATATATTTTTCGGGAAAATCACTTTTTCGTAGGATCTTATCAGAAACAGCATGAATTTTAGCTAGTGGAGTTTTTAAATCATGACTAAACAAACTTACAAAGTTATTTTTAAGCTCATTTATTTCTCTAGAAGATTCTTCTTTTTTCTGTGATTTCCATGCAGAGTGCTCTGATTCAGATAAGAGGTGATTCATTAAAATAATATATGAGAAAAAAACAATTGCAACAGGACTAAGAATAGGAAGCCATACATTATAGATATCAAATAATATTATAGAGGCTGAAATTAATATAGTTGAGAGCAGCATTAAGCAAGAAACTGCTAACCCTTGTCTAAAATTATGTAAAATTACAAAACAAATAATTGTAATTATTAAAAGGTAGAGTATATAGATTAAACTAGAAAATGACTTGATCCAAAGAGAATTTAATAAATTATCAACTATATTTGCCTGGTACTCAGAACGAGTTAAAACACCGACAGGTGTATTTACAAAATGGGCGTTTCTTCTTGCATCAGACCCAATGATAACAATTTTTTTATTAAAATAATTTTTAGGTAATTTTTTTGAAAACAAATCTTTTAAACTAATAGTGGTGTATGTTTGAGAAGGGCCTCGGTAGTTAATAAAAAGTTTAAAAGTATTATTAAAATAATTAGTTGAATTGCTCTTATAATTTGAGGCAATTTTATCAGGAAGATCTTGTAATTGAATTATGTTTGTACTTTTAAAATATCTGCGCGCAACATTATCGTACTCTGTATAAATATATCCAGAGCCAATATTAAGCAAGGATCGTTCAGACTGCTGGCCTTTTTCAATGGTATTGATTGCAAATCTTGAACTTCTAAAGCCAAGGCGATCATCTATTTCAGCTCGCCAGATTACGTTTTTAAGTTTTTTAAAGTAGCGCTCATGTCTTAAAGACATAGGAACAGAGCGGTCAAAGAAAAGATCGACACAGATGACTAAAGGGTTGTCTGCTTGCAGGTGTTGGAGCATTTTTTTCCATATGGGGGTGGACCAAAAATATGAGTCTGAAAGAGGCCTTGCAGATCTAAGCATAGAGGAGTAGCCGGGGCTTGAGGCTTGATCCCAATGAGTTTTATTTAAATTAATAATGATTATTTTAGGGTGAGTGGGCTGGGCAGATCTAAGCTTAAAGCGTAAATCAAAGCCCTTTTGTTCATCATAGTTGAATACAAAAAGGCCTAGAAGCCAAACAATAATAAGCCTGATGATGACTTGTCGCTGGGAGATGAAATAAAAGAGTATTTTTTGAAAGTGCTTCACTAACGCTATGTAGCAACTTTAGGTTCAAAGTTCAATCAATTGAGTGGTATATACTCAACTTAATGAGTGAAATTAATATAGAAGGGCGTTTAAATAGCTTTAAAATTGGAGCCTTGGCCCTTGGAAATTTTGACGGAGTACATTTGGGGCATAGAGAGTTGATTAGAGTGTGTGTAGAGCGTTCTAATAAATTAGGCCTAGAGTCAGGGCTTTTAACATTTGCTCCCCATCCAAGAGCATTTTTTAAACCAGATACATATTCTCGAATTTATGAATTTAAACAAAACATTAGAATCATAAAATCTTTAGGAGTGTTAAAAGTTTTTATAAAAAGATTTGATAAGGAGTGTAGTGAGTATTCTTCTGCGGAGTTTTTGGATTTTATTTTTAAAAAAATTAAATTTAAAACTCTTGTTGTAGGTTTTGATTTTAAATTTGGAAAAAATAAAAGCGGTAGCCATGAGAGTCTTTTAAAATGGTGCTTTAAAAACTTTGTTGAACTTAAAGTTGTTGAATGTAGAAAAGATAGTAAACATGAAAAAATATCTAGCACTAGTATAAAAAAAAAGTTAAAAAAAGGCCTTATAAGTACAGCTTCAGGGCTGCTTGGAGGAGAGTATTTTCAATCATCCATAGTTTTTCAAGATAAAGGTTTAGGAAAAAAAATAGGGTTTCCAACTATTAATTTAAAACTAGACCCTAAAATTACAATTCTTCATGGGGTTTATTTAACAGACTGTTTCTTTGCTGGAAAATTATATAGAGCAATTTCTAATGTAGGCTTTCGTCCAACAGTTTTTTTAAGTGAAGATAGAATGACCCTAGAATCACATATTCTAGATTCAAATTGTCCAGAAATAAAAAATGGTGACCTGTTTAAAGTGGTTTTTAAAGAGTTTATTAGGAATGAGCAAAAGTTTGCCAATATTGATGAATTAAAAACTCAAATTAAAGCTGACATTATGCTTGCTAAAAGGTTTTTGGGCTAATTTATTTAACTTAAAATCCCGATATTTAACCTATGAATGCTAAGAAAAAAAATATAGGCCAGTTATTAGTTAAAGATAATTTAGTTACATCAGAACAACTAGAAGAGGCTATTGGGTATCAAACAAAAAATGGTGGAAGTCTTAGTCATGCTATGATTGAGCTAGGCTTTGTAGATGGAGAGGAGGTGGCTAAGAGGTTAGCTAAGGAGTTTTCAGTGCCATATTTAGATTTGGTGCAATTTGAGCCCAATGCTGAAGTGATAAAATTAGTTTCACCGTCTTTTTGTAGAAAACACTTAATAATTCCAGTTTCAAAAGTTGGACAACGTTGCTTGGTTGTTGCATGTTCTGATCCTGATAATCTTTTGATTAAAAATGATTTAGAATCAGTGACTCAGATGACAATTCAGATTGTGGTAGCAAGTTCATTAAGAATTAAAGAATATATTAATAAATTTTTTGCTCCTAAAAATATAGAGGTTAACAAATTTATAACAGATCTTGAAACAGCTGATAACTCTTATATTGATCAAGCTAATGATACTGAGAATATTGATGCTGAGAGTAATGATGGTGTTGTGATTAAATTTGTAAATGCTATTTTAAGCGAGGCGATACAAACAAAAGCTTCAGATATTCATATTGAAGTTTATGAAAAAAAATATCGTGTACGCTATCGTATTGATGGGAAACTGGTAGAGAAACTTTATCCCCCAAGAGGTACAGCTGGAGCAATTGCAAGTAGAATTAAAATTATGTCTAAGTTAGATATTGCTGAAAAAAGAAGACCTCAGGATGGAAGGTTAAAAGTTAAAAAATCATCAGGAAAAGAAGTGGACTTTCGTGTGAGTGTTATTCCTGTTCTCTTTGGTGAAAAAATTGTTATGAGACTTTTAGATAAATCAAATTTATCAACAGATATTAAAGCACTTGGTTTTACGAGTAGAGAGCTTGATATAATCTTAAGGAATATTAGTAAATCACAGGGCATGGTACTAATGACAGGCCCTACAGGAAGTGGTAAAACAACTACAATTTATTCTATACTAGATAAACTTAATAATGCAGAAACTAATATTTCAACAGCAGAAGATCCTGTTGAGTACAATTTAGAGGGGATTAATCAGGTTCAAATAAATACAGAAATTGGCTTTATGTTTTCAAACGCATTAAGGTCATTTCTTCGACAGGATCCTGATGTGATTATGGTTGGAGAAATTCGTGATAGTGAAACAGCTGAGATTTCTTTTAAAGCCGCCTCAACAGGTCATTTAGTTGTAAGCACACTTCATACAAATGATGCTATTGCAACAATAACAAGACTTGTAGATATTGGAATTCCTTCATACATAGTATCCGAGGTGGTGAGTCTTATAGTAGCACAAAGATTAATTCGATTAAATTGTAAATCTTGTTTAAAATCTATTAAATTGCCTAAAGAAACATTAATAGATATTGGTGTAAAAGAAGATGAGATTAGCGAATATACAAATATTTTAAAAGGAACAGGGTGCTTAACATGTAACAATTCAGGTTACAAAGGAAGAATGCCTATTTTTGAAATTTTAGAAATGACAAGCCAATTTAAGAAGGCCATAATTAATGGAGAATCTAGCGCTGTTTTAAAGAAAAGAGCTATTGATAGTGGGCTTGTAACATTAAGGCAGTCTGCATTAGCAAGGCTAAAGGCTGGCCTGACAACAGTTGAAGAAGTTGTAAATACTTCTGTAAAGGATGAGATATGAATTTTAGCCATTATAATGGTCTTATTAAAAATAAGAAAGTGCATAAATTTGTGTTTGCTCAAGGAAATAAGCCTGCTGCTCAAATGGTAGATGGCCATATTGATTATTTATCAGAGACATTTTTATTTAAAGAGGATATGGATGCAATATATGAAGAAATTTTAACATTTATAGATCCACAGGATAAAAGTATTTTTTTTCTTGAAGGACACCGATTTAGCTTTCAGGAGCTTAGCTTAGGAGACACATCACAAATTGTAATTTATCCTCAGAAAACAGCTGAAATAGTTTGGGCTGATTTGTTGATTCCAGGTTATGTCAACGATTGGGTAGAAGCAGGTTCTGGAGTTATAGTTTTTTATGGGTCAGATGTTGAGTTTCTTCAAAGAATACGTTTATCTTTTGCTCAAAAAAGAACTGAAATTGTTAAAGGCTCTAGTATTGTTTTCACCTCAACAAGTTCTAGTACATACGTGTCTAAAGAAGGACATTTTTTAACCACCTCAATTAATGAAGATACGTTTTTAAGTTTGAGCTCAAAAATAAAATTTGACGCGTATTCTTTTAAAAGTGATATTTTAAAAATTGGTGGCTCAAAAGTTTTAAGAATTGCAGATAAGGGGTCGTTAGTAATTTTAAATTCTCATTGGAGTGATATTTCTAAGGTTTGGTCTGAACTTTATAATGCGTTTGAAAATGAAAGTATGAGAGATTTCTTTTTTGATTCAGTTATTGGACTTATTGGTGTTAAACAAGCAGATTCAAATAATATTCACGGGGAAGTTGTTTTTGAGGCATTTCCTATGTTGAATCAGGAAAAACTTTTAACATTATCGCTTAAAAATCAGTTAAAAGAAGTAAGAGAACTTGTTAAAAAAGAGGGCGTATCTTTTAATCAATCCTTACATTCATTGGTATTAAAGAGAAAACTTTCACTAGACAGTGCATATAAAATTAGTTCAGACCCTGAAGAGTTAAATAAGTTTCTATCAGAATGTGGGGTTTAATGCATGTCTAAAGTGGAGTTTGATTTTTCAGCTAGAAAACCACAAGGGGGTTTAGTTAAAGGAAAAGTTAAGGCTTTTTCTGAAATGGAAGTGCGTGCTCGTTTAAGAGAAAAGGGCTTTAACCCGGTTTTTGTAAAACAAATTGAAGGAAAAGCAGGTGGAAGTAGTATTTTTTCTAAAAAACTTAGCGATAAAGAGTTTCAGCTCTTTTTAAGGCAATTTTCAGTACTTTTAAAATCAGGAGTGCCACTTCTTGAAAGCTTAAAATCATTAAAAGAAGGCGCGTCATCTTCTACGCTGTCTGAGTTATTAAGGTCTCTTATTCAAGATATTGAAAAGGGAAAAACATTATATGAAGGAATGAATAAACACATTAAAACCTTTGAACCTATGGTTGTAAATCTAGTTAAGGTTGGTGAGCATGGTGGTGTTTTGGCTGAAATTTTTGATCAGCTTGGAATTTATTTTGAAAAGAGAAAAAGGTTAAAATCTAAAGTTATAGGAGCTTTAACATACCCGGTAATTACTATTGTAGTTGCTTTAGGGGCATTAACTGCAATTTTAGCTTTTGTAATACCTAAATTTGAAAAACTATTTACAGCTAAAGGACAAGAGCTTCCACAGTTGACTCAAATGGTGATTGATTTAAGCCATATTTTTATAGAAAATTGGTATATAGTGATTTTTGCAACTGTAGTGCTACCAGTAGGTTTATCTTTTTTCTACAAAACAGGCCCGTTAAGGGAGTCATTAGATGCATTGTTTTTAAGAATTCCTTTATTTGGAGACTTGATTAAAAAAAGCTGCATAGCTAGAATGAGTAGGACCCTTTCCGTACTTTTAAGATCAGGTATTAGGATCAATGATGCTATGGATATTACCATTGGAACAATGGGCAATGTAATTGTAGATAAATATATGATTGAAGCAAAAGTAGGAATTATGGAAGGCCAGCCTCTTTCTAAAATGCTTAAACAAACAAAGTTTTTTCCAATAATAGTAATTCAAATGATCCTTATTGGTGAAAAAACAGGAAATTTAGATTCTATGTTTGGAAAAATTGCTGATTTTTATGAGGAAGAGGTGGAGCAAGTAGCTGATCAATTAACAGGCTTATTAGAGCCAGCAGTTATTGTGTTTTTAGGTGGGATGGTTGGAACACTTGTTATAGCAATGTTTCTTCCAGTTTTTAATATGAGTAGTGTTCTTTAATGCTTGGTATTAAAGATTTAAAACCTTTAAGTATTGATGCTTTTATGCTGTTTAAGGTAAGCTCTTTGGCTTTGCTTGCTATGTATTTCCTGTTTGAAATAGAAATGTGGAGAATTATTTTTTCAAATCAAATTTTTTATAAAAAAGCAATTGCATTGTTATTTTTCTGCTCCTTATACTTTGGAATATATAATATAAAAGAAAAAATTAAATTTAATAGTTTAATTTTAACACTTTGTTTCTTTGATATTTTTTTCATTGCTATATACTTTTTTTACTCTTCAATCCCGATTAATCTTTTTGTGGGGCTATTGAGTGTGAATATTTTAATCGCAGGTTTTAATTTATCACTAGTCAACCTTGGGGTTATTACTAGTATGTCCATATTTATATTAACAATATTTTTAAATTTTAAAGATCTTTTAGAAATTAAATATGGTTTTATGTATATCTTCTTAAATTCTTTAAGTTTTATAATTTATGGAGGGGCTTCATATTTTCTTCAAACTTTTTTTAAAAAAAATAAAGGTGAGATGACAATTCTAACCAAGCATTTATTTAAGGAAAGAGAGTTAAATAAAGCGGTGTTAAGCTCTTTAAAAACTTCAGTTTTTATAACAGAACGTGAGGGAACACCTCAACCACTTAATGATGCTGCAAGAAAAATTCTTGATAATGATATGATTAAGATGTTAAAGCCATTTAGTGATTATCCTTTGAATAAAGAGGGTTCTGTTAAAGAAATCAAAGTTAATGAGCGATTTTATAAAGTCTATGGATCTGGTTTAAAATCAGGCTCAAATACACAACATGTAAAGCAAAATGTTTTACTAGTAAGTGATGAGACTAGTAGTAAAAAAGCTCAAAAAGAACTTGAAGAAGCTCGAAAACTTTCAGCTATTGGAACTTTATCAGCAGGCCTAGCCCATGAAATTAGAAACCCCCTTGCAGGTATAAGTGGAAGTATTCAACTTCTTAAAGAAGGCTTTGCTAATGCTAAAGATTCTAAAAAGCTTTTTAATACAGTACTTAGAGAAATTGATAGGCTAAACTTACTGATTGTGGATTTTTTAAGCTTTGCCCACCCAGAAATATATTTGATAGATAAAATTGAAATCTCAAATTTTCTTAAAGACATTGTTCTTTTATTAAAACAAGATATTCGATCAAAAGATGTTCAGATTAAGGTTAATTGTCAAACTTTTAAACTTGTCGTTGATCAGCATAAACTAAGGCAAGTTCTTATAAATCTTATTATTAATAGCTTTCAAGCATTTTCTCAAGAACAAAAAACCCTGCTAGAAAGTAAAGGTGAAGCTTGTAAGGTTACTATTTTAGGAGAGAAACTAGACTCTGGTTATAGCCTTAAAGTCAAGGACAACGGTAAGGGTATAAAAAAATCAGAATTAAATATAATTTTTGAGCCATTTCATACGACAAAGGACAAGGGAACAGGCTTGGGTTTGGCGCTAACTCATCGTATTCTAGACAAGCATGGCGCAAGTATTTTAGTAGAAAGTGAACTTGAAAAAGGAACAGTATTTACAATTCTTTTTAAATAAGCTGTGTATTTGTAAATAGGTATAAAAATTTTAATGAAAGGAATGTTATGAGCCTGAAGCAAAAAATTCTTATAGTAGATGATGAGGCTTCCATAAGAGAGTTTCTTCAGATTATGCTTAAGAAAGAAAAAAAGTATGAAATTACTTTAGCTGAAGATGGAGAGGAAGCAATTCAAATACTAAAGAAAAAAACTTTTGATCTTGTAATTTCAGATTTGCAAATGCCTAAAAAAACAGGAATGGATATTTTAACGCACATTAATCAAATGTGTCCTCAAACAGTTTTTATATTAATCACAGCATTTGGTTCTACTGAAACTGCTGTAGAGGCAATGAAACTTGGAGCTTATGATTATATTACTAAACCTTTTAAACTTGATGAAGTGAGTATTAATATTTCCCATGCTTTAGAAAGTGTTAAACTTAGAAAAGAAAATAGAACACTAAAAAGAGAACTTAAAAGAACTTATAATTTTGAAAATCTTGTAGGTAATAGTGAGAAAATGCATGAAATTTATGAAATTGTTAAACGTGTAAGTTTGGTTCCAACAAATGTTTTGGTTACTGGTGAAAGTGGAACAGGTAAGGAGGTTATTGCAAAAGCAATTCATTATAATGGCCCGTTAAAAGAAGCTCCTTTTATAACGGTAAACTGTGGTGCTATTCCTGAAAATCTTATAGAATCAGAGATGTTTGGCCATAAAAAAGGCTCATTTACAGGAGCTGTTCAAGATAAAATGGGTTTGTTTCAAGCTGCTCATGGTGGAACTTTGTTTTTAGATGAAATTGGCGAACTGCCACTTAATATTCAAGTAAAACTGCTAAGAGCTTTACAAGAAAGAATTATTAGACCTGTAGGTTCAAATGAAAATATAAAAGTTGATTTAAGAATTATTGCTGCTACAAATAGGAATCTTGAAAATATGGTTGCTGAGGCTACATTTAGACAAGATCTTTATTATCGATTAAATGTAATCAATATTCACGCCCCAGCATTAAGAGACAGGAAAGAAGACATCTCTCTTTTAGCTATACATTTTTTGCATAAGTTTAATGAAAGACTTGGTCGTGATGTGAGTAGCATTTCAGCTGAAGCTTTAGAGAGATTAGAAAACTATAATTTTCCGGGAAATGTAAGGGAGTTAGAAAATATTATTGAACGTTCTATGGCATTAGAGATTGGAAATTCTATTTTGCCTGAGTCACTTCCACCTTTAGTCCAAACAGAATCGGGTAGAAAATATGCATCAGTTCATGAAATTATTATTACTGATGATGGAGTTGAGCTTGATAAGATTATGGATCAGATTGAAAAAGAAATGTTACTTAAAGCCATGCATGCCTCAGGTGGTGTAAAAAAACATGCTGCAAAGCTTTTAGGGATTTCATTTCGATCAATGAGATATAGAGCAGAAAAACATAACTTAAATGCTCTTTTAGATGATGAAATAGCCTCTTAATAGCTAATTAAAATGTTAATTTTAAAAAAATTGACTTATGGTAGCTTTAATTAATAAAGCTTGGATTTTAGTGTGGCCATCTGTGTGCAGCTCATATAAAAGCTTGTACTTTTATGATTATGATTCATAAAGAAGCTATGGAAAACGAATTAAGATAAAAAAAGACTCTCGGTTTTAATCGAGTCTTTTTTATTATTTTTTACTATTTTAAGCTGAATGCTTATTGGCAAAGACCAGGGTTAATGGGGCAAATGATAGAGCATATTTGAGGATCAAAAGGGCAGCTTCCACCGTTACCTTCATCAACATCAGAAAGATCAGAGATTCTGATTGTTAAAGAACTTACAATTTTACCAGAAGTGTTTTTAGCTGTAAGAATAGTTTCTCCATTTGCAATAGCAGTTAAAATACCTGAAGAATCAATTGTTGCAGCATCAGTGTTAGAGCTTGTGTATTCAACAACATTCATGTTTTTTACATAGAAAGCTTGAGTTTTTCCAGGGCTAACATAAGTAGTTGATGGAACAAAGTATGGAGTGTTTTGATTTAGTGAAGTAAAAGCGTTTAAAACGTTAATTCGACAGTTACAAGCAACTTTTAGTCCATCGATTTTATCACCAGTTGACTGAATTAAGGCTTTTATTTCTTCAGGAGTAAGGCTGGTATCTTGAGCTTTTAAGAAAGCTAAAGCGCCAGAAACAAAAGGAGTAGACATAGAAGTACCAGATAAGTTTTGGTATTTATCTCTTGGAGTTGTGCTTATGATATCTACACCTGGAGCCGCAATATCTACTTTATGAACACCATAATTTGAAAAGCTTGCAAGTTTGTCATTTGAATCTGTTGCTGCAACAGAGATTACATTAGAAAGGCGGGCATTTGTAGGGTAGAAGTTTGCAGAATCATTATTTTTACTGCTATTTGCAGCAGCGGCAACAAAGACGATTCCAGCAGCTTGAGCTCTTTGGATAGCCTCGATAATGGGTTGTGCATCAGTCATACTTACTTCAGCTCCCCAGCTATTAGACATAATGTGAGCACCTTGTTCAATTGCAAAATCAATTGCCTTAATAGCATTCATTAAATCTCCACTACCGTTTTCATCTAAGAATCTAATTGGAATGATAGAAACAATAGGGCTTGCACCTTGTGTTCCATTGTCAACAGTTCCTGTTGCACCAACTGAGCCGGAACAGTGAGTTCCGTGACCAGGGTTTTGAAAACTTATTTCATCCATGGGATCATTGTCATCTTTTGCAAAATCATAACCAGGAAGCATATTTGCTTTTAAGGATTCATGATTATAATCAACACCAGTATCAATTACGGCAACTTTAATATCTTTTGAGCCCGTATTTCCAGCAGCAGCCCAGGCTTCTTGAGCACGAGTAATTATATTGGCATATTGATCTTTTAGTGTAGCAAGTGGTGTGTAGTTTGCTCTAAAAATTTTTAATTGATAGTTCTTAACAACGTATTTAATGCCTTTTATATTTTGTAAAAAAGCTTTTTGATCTAAAAGGGTCTTTATTTTTGCAAGGTTTCCTGGGTAATGGACTTGAGTGACCTTAGAGTTATCCATTGTTTTTACTTTTTTTAAAAGTTCATTCAAAGTTCTTTCATCCTTAAACTTTACAATATATTCTGTAGCACTTGCTGAAAATGTTAAAAATAAAATTATTAAAACAAGTAATGCCTTAATATACATATATAACGTCCTTTCTATAGATGAATTATAACTTTCTTGTTATAACTAACAGGGGATATTTTCTCCACCTTTGTTATAACCTGACAATAAGATTCATGACATAGGCCTAGTCTATTTAGACCTAAGCCTTTAAAATAGATTAAAGAAGAGGGTATTTTTTCAAATATATGTTTGCTCAATGAGCACGCAGTCATGTGTAGATACTTATTATAAAAGCTTGTAGCGTTTTTTTATTGAAAAAGACAAAGGGGAAGAGATGAAAGTAGTTTTGTTTGTTTTAGTTTTATGGTCTAGCCCAAGCTTAGTTTTTGCAGGGGTGAGCGATAGTGTAAATGCTTTTTTTGGTGAGCTTAATCATATTATAGGGTCTGTTATTTTCTTTGATGCACTGTTTTTTATAAAAGGGGCTTCACTACCTTTAGCAGTAGCATGGCTTATTATGGGTGCAATATTTTTTACGTTTAAAATGAAATTTATTAATTTTACAGGTGTTAAGCATGCTTTTAATGTTGTTCGTGGCAAGTATGTATCTAAAGAAAAAAAACAAGATGAGATTGGTGAGGTTACTCATTTTCAAGCACTTACAGCGGCTCTCTCAGCAACAGTTGGGCTAGGAAATATTGCAGGTGTTGCAATTGCAATTAGCTTAGGTGGTCCAGGGGCAACATTTTGGATGATTCTTGCAGGTCTTATAGGTATGGCTTCTAAGTTTACAGAATGTACACTCGCACAGATTTATAGAGTCAAACGCTCTAATGGAAGAGTTTTAGGTGGTCCAATGGAGTACTTATCAAGGGGTCTTAAGGAGATTGGGTACACTAAATTAGGAAAAATACTTTCTGTTATTTTTGCAGTTTTATGTATTGGTGGGTCTTTTGGTGGTGGTGGGGCTTTTCAGGTGAATCAATCGTTATCAGCAGTAAAATTGTCAATTCCTGTTTTTAGTCAACACCCTTGGCTTTATGGCGTGTTATTTTCATTTTTTGTAGGGGTTGTGATAATTGGTGGGATTAAAAGAATTGCTCTTACAGCTGAGAAAGTAGTTCCAATTATGTGTGGAATTTATTTATTAGTGAGTATATATATTATTCTAGTTCATTTTTCAGAGATTCCATTAGCAATTGCTTCTATTTTTGCAGGAGCATTTACGCCTGAAGCAGGCTATGGCGGTTTTATTGGAGTTTTAGTGGTGGGTTTTCAAAGGGCGGCTTTTTCTAATGAAGCTGGTGTAGGTTCAGCCCCAATTGCTCACTCTGCAGCAAAAAGTGATCACCCGGTAAGAGAAGGTGTGGTAGCTTTGTTAGAGCCTTTAATTGATACAGTTATTGTATGCACCATTACGGCTTTGGTTATTATAATTACAGGTGCTTATAATGCGCCTGAGTATGAAGCCTTAAGAGTAGCTAAAGAAGGGGCTGCTTTGACTTCAGAAGCTTTTGGATCTGTGGTTTCTTGGTTTTCATTGGTGTTGTCAATGGCTGTGGTGCTTTTTGCTTTCTCTTCAATTATTTCATGGTCTTACTATGGTGAGCGCTGCTGGGTGTATTTATTTGGAGACAAGTATTCGATAGGATATAAAGTATTGCTTTTAATTATTATATTTTGTGGAGCAATCACATCATCTACAAATATTTTAGAATTTGGTGATTTAATGATTTTAGGAATGGCGTTTCCAAATATTTTAGGCCTTTATTTCTTAAGTGGAAAAGTACGAGAATCTTTACAAGATTATAGAGCTAAATATATGAGTTAAAGGTCTATAAACCATTTGGAATAGCTTAATAGTATTTTTAAAAGATTGAAAAATAGTCAGCCTCCATGTTGGAGGCATGGAGAAATTTGGAGATGGTAGGTAATTTACAGAGACTCAATTTTAAAATAAGGGGGGCAAAAAGTCCCCTAAATTGTTACAGTTAATATAAATAAACCGCACCTGAATTTACAGCGTCATTATTATCTTGATCACCACCAACATCGTTTGCATTGCTGTCCTCACTAAGTGCTCCTACAGCCAAGGTATTGCCATCACCACTTAAGCTACAAATAGAGCTGTCATCGTTCTGCTCAGTATTGCTAGTTTTAATGTAGGCTTCTTGTGTCCAAGTTGCTCCTGTTCGAGTAAAGATATACACAGCACCTGATCTAGAGGCTGAATTATCAGTTTGATCTTGATTAATACCCCTTGCATTGCTGTCCTCACTAAGTGCTCCTACAGCCAAGGTATTGCCATTACCACTTAAGCTCACCTTAAAACCAAAATAATCACCCATACCTATATTACTAGCGTAAATGTAGGTTTCTTCTGCCCAACTTGCTCCTGTGCGAATAAACACATAAGCCGCACCTGCTTCAGAAATTGAATTATTTGCACCACTCCGCTGACTAATTGCCCCTACAGCCAAGGTATTGCCATCATCACTTAAGCTCACACTATTGCCAAAATTATCATCCCCTTTAGTATTACTAGCTTTAATGTAGGCTTCTTGTGTCCAAGTTGCTCCTGTTCGAGTAAAGATATACACAGCACCTGAATTTACAGCGTCATTATTATCTTGATCACCACCAACATCGTTTGCATTGCTGTCCTCATAAGGTGCTCCTACAGCCAAGGTATTGCCATCATCACTTAAGCTCACACTATTGCCAAAATTATCATTCTCATCAGTATTACTAGCTTTAATGTAGGCTTCTTGTGTCCAAGTTGCTCCTGTTCGAGTAAAGATATACACAGCACCTGAATTTGCAGCGTCATTATTATCTTGATCACCACCAACACCTTCTGCATTACTGTTCTCATTAGGTGCTCCTACAGCCAAGGTATTGCCATCATCACTTAAGCTCACACTATTGCCAAAATTATCATTCTCATCAGTATTACTAGCTTTAATGTAGGCTTCTTGTGTCCAAGTTGCTCCTGTTCGAGTAAAGATATACACAGCACCTGAATTTGCAGCGTCATTATTATCTTGATCACCACCAACATCGTTTGCATTACTGTTCTCATTAGGTGCTCCTACAGCCAAGGTATTGCCATCATCACTTAAGCTCACACTAAAACCAAAATTATCATTCTCATCAGTATTACTAGCTTTAATGTAGGCTTCTTGTGTCCAAGTTGCTCCTGTTCGAGTAAAGATATACACAGCACCTGATCTAGAGGCTGAATTATCAGTTTGATCTTGATTAATACCCCTTGCATTGCTGTCCTCACTAAGTGCTCCTACAGCCAAGGTATTGCCATCATCACTTAAGCTCACACTAAAACCAAAATTATCACCCTTATCAGTATTACTAGCTTTAAAATAGCCAATATTACTCACTAAGTTATTAACATTAATATCTATTGAATCACTCTCAACGCAAGTACTAGAATCCTTACAAACACGAATCTTATAACTAGCGTTAACACGCTTATAAAGTGGCACTACTAAATTAAAACTTGTCTCCCCTTTTAAAATATTTGTACCAACTTGACTAAAATCGCCACTTCCATCTGAATCTTCTAATAATTGGTAAGAGTCAGTTTTTATATTAGGCCATGAAAATGTAAAAGTTTTAATATCATTAAAAGTAACTTTGAGTGACGGTTTATCTACAACGTTAACAGTATACTCATTACTAATAGGAGTGTAAGTGTCATCTCCTTCTTTGGTTGCTGTGATGGTAACTGTACCAGAGCTAAGAGGTGTGACTTCCCCTGTATTTGTGTCAACTGTAGCAACAGCTTGGTTGCTTGACTCATAAGTAATAGTTCCCGTACCTGAACCACCTGTGGCTGCTTGAGTAAAATCTCCAAAAGCAAGAATTGCAGTATGATTATCGCCCACATTAAGAGCGATTTGCATTTTTTTAGATGATGAACTACAACTTACTAAGTTTAGTGCTACAATTACTACTAAGAATGATTGGATGATTTTATTCATTTAATGATACTCCTTATCTTTAGTTTTGGGACTTAAAGTATAAATTTAATTTTTAAATTAAAGCAACAAATAGTTAGATATAAAAAAATAAAGGTTAAGAACCTTAGAATTTAATTTTTTTTAGGACGTAAGTCTTTGATAAATAAAAAATCATTCAAGTCTTTAGTAAGAAGTTTTTAGAACTCTTAAAGAAAACTAAATTGTAGAAGTTTTTACTCTAGTCAATCCGAGTTCGGGCTTAGTATTTAATCTTAGGTTAGTTTGATTTAAGAAACTATTTAAATAGTCTTAAGAGTTTACTGATTATTCCTTTTTGAGTGGTTCTTGTAGAAACTGTTTTATATCCTGAATAACGCGTGCTAGTTTTTCTTTTTTTATTAGGCTTTGCCTTAGTCATTTGAGGTTGGACGGTTGTATTGTTATAATTTTTTTTTGAGTAATTTTTAGATTCATCTTTAAAGAATTTCTTATAATTTTTATTTTCATCAGGTTCTTCATTATTTTTATTTTTATATTTGTTGTTTTTTAAACGTTGAGGTCGTTTGGTACTCTGGTCACTTTTTTTAGTTTTAATATTTTTAAGGCTATTTTTTGGATCATAAGTATATGGAAACGGTTTAAAGCTGGTCACAAGGTCTGAGTCATTCATCCAGCCGATTTTAAGTTTAGAGTCTAGAAAAATTTGAAGTCTATCTAAAGCAGGAATAGCTTTTTCTGAAACTATAGAAACAGCAACACCCTCTTTGCCTGCCCTTCCCGTTCTGCCAATTCTATGAATATAGTTTTCTGACTCTTCTGGAAGTTCAAAATTTACAACTAAATCAACGTTTTCAATATCTAAACCACGGGCAGCCACATCTGTAGCTACAAGAATATTGATTTCACCACCTTTAAACTTATTCATAACAGAAGTTCTTTGCCCTTGAGACAGAGCACTTGAAAGCCCCATTGCTTTTAAACCATTTTCTCGTAAAAATTTTTCAATCTTAGGAACTGTTCTTACAAAATTTGAAAATACAATGGCCTGCTCATATTCTTGCTCTTTTAAGATTGAGAGTAAAAACTTTGGCTTTTCATTATGGCCAACATGTAAAATTTCGTCTTTAACTTGGTTAGTTTTAGGAAGTGATCTATCAATTTCAATTTCAATAGGGTTTGAACCATATTCATAGGCAACAGTTAAAACATCAAAGTTTAGTGTTGCCGAAAAAACCAAGAACTGACGGTCTCTTGGAATTCTATCTAAAAGATATTTCATATCTTCTTTAAAGCCCATATCAAACATTCTATCAGCTTCATCAAAAATCACTGAGCGAACTTGTGTTGGATCAAAAAATTTTTCTTTATATAAATCTATAAGCCTACCAGGAGTTGCTATTACAAAATCTACACTATTTTGTAATTGTTCTTTCTGAGTTTCGTATGTAACACCTCCGTAAATAGCTGCATAAGAAAATTCATTATCTAAAGTTAACTCTTTTAAGTTTTGAGCAATCTGTTCAACTAATTCTCGTGTTGGAACTAAAATTAAAATTTGATTTCTAGGGCCCCAGTTTTTAAAAGCTTTTACATCGCTATGTAGGTTATTGCATTCTTTTATTTGTCTTGTTTTATAAAGCCTTTGAAGTATTGGGATTAAAAACGCTGCTGTTTTCCCAGTTCCTGTTTGCGCAAGGCCTGCAACATCCTGGCCTGATTGAATTACTGGTATGGCTTTTATTTGGATTTTTGAAGGCTTTGTAAAACCTAATTTTTTAATAGAAGCTTGAATTTTAGGGTGAAGCCCATAGTCAGAAAAATTACTCATATTTATACACTACTCCGCAAAAAATTATCTACTTGTGTCACAAAATCACTAAATTGGTCAAAGTGCACCCAATGTCCTGTGCCAGAAACCTCTACTCCCATGGAGTTAGAATTTCTTTGGAGCATCTCCTTATAAACTTTTAAAGGCAAATGTTTAGATTTTTCACCTCTAATTATTAGGTTAGGGGCCATTACAGCTTCAAATTCAAACCAGAAATCTTGTTCCCTTCCTATTTGAAGGCATCGAAGGACTCCAGGTTTATTAAATCGCCAATTTAAACTGTTATCGCTCTGCTTAGTTATGTTGCTGTATAAAAAATTTGAAAGTACTTTTCCATATTTTGGTGTAAAATTTTTTTCAAAAAAAATTTTAGCTGCACTTTTATTTATAAAGGGAACAGGCACAAAGTTGATCATATCTTCTGTTTTCTTAGAGGTTTTTCCTGTTTTGTGGGGTCCCATGTCTTCAAAAATAACTTTTTCTATTCTTTCAGGGTATCTAGAGGCAAAGTCAAAAGCTGTTCGAGCACCTAAGGAGTGCCCAATAAGGGAGAATTTATCCCAATTAAGCTCTTTAACTATGCTTAAAAGATCTTTAGAGTAGTCTTGAGGCTTAAAATCACCTAAAACAGGCTTTGTTTTCCCATGACCTCTTTGGTCCACCAGTAAAATAGTAAAGTTTTCCTCTAAAGCGCGTGCTGTGGGCATCCAATTTTGACTACTGCCTAGTAAACCGTGTAAGAAAATAAGCCTAGGTTTAATTAAAGAGACTTGCCCATCCTCTAGTCCAAGGAGTCTTATATAAAAAGAATTTATAAAATAAACTTTGTCTAAAAGCATATATATTTTATAGGGAGTTTTAAGTATTTCACAATCTATTTTTTTACCTAAAGACCTTTTAGCTTTAACTTTTACGAAAATTGATCATTCGTTAATAGACTCCTCAGCTTTAAAAATTGTTAATCAGCTTCAAAAAAGTGGATACACTACGTATCTTGTGGGAGGCTGTGTAAGAGATTTACTTATGGGCTTAACTCCTAAAGATTTTGATATTTCAACAACGGCAAGACCTCAACAGGTTAAAAAGCTTATTAAAAATGCTTTTATTATTGGGAGGCGTTTTAGATTGGTTTTAGTAAGACGCGGTGAAGTTCAGTATGAAGTGGCTACTTTTAGACGAGGGCTACTTCCTGAAGAGGGGGGGGGAACACTTTTAGATAGTGAGAATATTTTTGGAACACCAAAACAAGACGCACAAAGAAGAGATTACACGTGTAACGCTTTATTCTATGATCCTATTAAAGGAATTGTTTTGGACTATACAAGTGGTATTCAAGATATGAAAGAAGGCTGGCTTAAGCTTATTGGAAAACCTAAAGATCGTCTTTCTGAAGATCCTATTAGAATATTAAGAGCACTTCGTTTTGCAGTAAAGCTTAGGCTTCAAATAGAACCGCAATTATATCAAGGTCTTTGTGATTTTGCTGATGGGTTAAAGTTCTCATCCATTCCTAGAAAGAGGGAAGAGTTTTTAAAGATCTTAATGCTTAAAAACCCAGGAAGAGTGTTTAACTCTTTAAAAGATTTAGGTATTCTTGATAAGATCCTACCCACTCTTAAAGCTTTAATAACAAAGCCTCACGTTATAAGAAATATTTTTAACACTTTTGAATATTTAGATTACCATCATCGATTAAGTCTTAATCCCGCTCAATTATTAGGTGTTTTTGTGTGGGCCGTAGCAATCAACACTAATATTGATTCTGAGTATGAAGATTTATTAACTTGGATACAGGATAAAAGTATTCAAGATTTTATGAAGTTTGAGCTTGGCATCTTTAACGCCGAACTTATACATATTGAACAGGCTTTTAGGCTTGTTCCTTTTCTTATGGAGTATGAGGTTTTCTTACAAAAAGGAGCTCGTAGGCGTTTAGGGCTTTTGAATCAAAAATCATTTCCTCTTGCTTTATTTTTTTATGCTTGTATAAACGGACCTGATTTAGGACTTTGGATCGACGCTTTTAACTCTAAAGACAGCGTTATGAGTTTGTATTTAAACAGTTTTGATGAGAAAATTGATGATTATACAGATGGGGAGGAAAGTTATGAATAGTCAAAATTTACCAGAATACATAATGGCTTTTGGGGGGCTTGGGCCTTTAGAAATAGGTGCTGTTCTTGTCATTGTTCTTATTCTTTTTGGTCCTAAAAGGCTTCCCGGGCTTGGAAAATCAATAGGTGAAGCTATTAAAGGTTTTAAAAAGGGTATTGGCGAAGATAATAGCGAAATTGATGTTACAGATTCTATAAAGAAAGAAAGAATTAAAGATGTTGAAGAAAAATAGATAGTATTTTTTAAAAAAAATATTTTAAGTAGGTTTTCTAAAGCTTTTTTACTTTAAAATAAGAGTAAGAGCATAGTAAAATAATTTTATTAGAAAAAAGAAAGTTTTTTTAAAAGTTTAAATCTTAATTGTTCCTATGAAAAATTATTTTTATAAGCAATCTATAATACTTTGAGCGTCAATTTTATTTAACACATATAACTCGTCTGCTGTGTAAGCACTTCTTCCAAAATTCCCATGAACACCTAAATGCTTAAAATCCTTAATCGCATGAACTCCAAAATCCTCTGTTATTTTAGAGAGAGTATAAGGTCCAAATCCTGAAATTTTTTGATGATCCTCTAAAACTATTAACCGTCCATTAGCTTTTTCTAAAAGGTTTTGAAATTTTTTTGTAAAGCTAGAGTTTAGTCTAGCTTTAGATACTACACTTATTTTACGTCCTTGAGCTTCTAAGCTTTTAAAAGCTTTTAAAGCTTGTGGGACTAAAGATCCAGTAGTTAGAACTAAGGCTTCAGGGTTTTTTGTATCAACAAGTACAGCCTCAGTGTTTAAAGAGTATTTTAGCCCTTTTACATAATATTCAGGGAATTTTTCTCTACCTAAAAAAAACACTGTTGAGTTAGGAGTTTTATTATTTTTAATTTTACTTTGATATGCATTGACAACTTCTGTAACTAAATCATAGGCCTCATTTGAACAGCTTAAAGAAACCACATCGACGTTGGGGATTGAAGAGGTCATTGCAAAATAACTTAAAGCCTGATGTGAGGCTCCATCTGCAGCGTCTTGAAAACCAGTATGTGAAAAAAAACATAAAATTGGAGCTTTTGATAAGCTTGCCATGGTTAAGGGTAGGGCCCCTTTTGTTACGCCAAACTGTGCAAAAGTATCTACCACTGGGATATAGCCTGTTTTTGATAAGCCTACTCCAACACTAATCATATTAGACTCTGCTACTCCCACATCAAAAGAACTTTCTGGAAACTTTGCTTTAAATGCAGCCATCCCTGTTGAACCATAAAGATCGCTAGAAATTGAAATAAGAGGTGCGCCTTCTTTTTTAAGTTGAATTAAGGCTTTTGCTAAGCCTACTTGAATTTTTTCTGTTTTAATAAGAGGTGGAATTTTTGGGGATTTTTCAGGCCTTTGCTCTAAATCTTTAACCCATGGCTCTATAATATCAGGCAGAGCTTGGTTATTATAAATTTCATTAAGCATTTTTCTTAAATCTTTAGGAGAGCTAAATGGAAACCCATGGCCTCCAGAATTAGATTCTTCAGTTTTTTTATACCCTTTTCCTTTAATGGTTTTAAAGTGAATAGCAACAGGCTTTAAAGGATTTTTTTTAGCTTTTTTAAATGCAGTTTTTATTGTTAGAAGTACTTTTTTTAAATCATGACCATCTACATTTTTAAAAACATTCCACCCATAGGTTTTTAAAGAGTCAAATGTTGGCTTCATTGAAAAACTATCTTCATCAATTCTATGAGAAAGTTTTGTGTTATTATCATTAAGGATGAGGACAAAGGGGTTTAAATAACCCTTGTTCGCCCAGCCAGGAATAGAGGCTAGGGCCTCTCTAGCCTCTCCCTCCATGGCACCACCATCAGATAGAGTTAAGACTGTAACCCTGTCATTTTCAGAAAGCCTATCACCAAGGGCTAAGCCCTGGGCTTGAGCAATGCTTGATCCTAAAGGACCATTTGATAATTGAACTCCTTCTGGGTACACATGCACTTCACCGTGACCGGTTAAAGGACTTTTAATAGATCTAAATGTTTTAAGATCACAAACCCTTAATCCACCAAAATTATAAAGTGCTTTTAAGGCATAAAGGCCATTTTCACAATGGCCAGCATCATTAATTAAATTATATTTAGTATGCCAGCTATTTTCATATTTAAATGCTAAAGCGTATAAAACTGAATTGATTTCGGCTAAAGAAGAAGGGCCACCAAAATGACTTGCCGCACCACATAGAACTGCCTCCATATCCATTAAAGCCACCAAGGCTCTTATGGCAGCAGGGTCTACTACTTTTAAATCTACACTTGTTTTTGACAAATTAATAGTCTTACTAAGTATAGGTTCTTTAATTTTTGGGGATAAGAGCTCATTTTTTATGCTCAAAGGCTTTATCATTGAACCCTCCTGTAATAGATTCTGTGCGATATTTAATTAACGTGAAACATCTAGTTGTAATTATCAAATCATTTTTTAAAGGAAGCCTTAATGAAACATATTCCTAAAGCTGAGCTTCACCGTCACCTTGAGCTTTCACTACGCGACTCAACAATTAAAGAGCTTGCTCCACAGTTTGGTTTTGATCTTTCAAAAAAAGGTTCCTTTGAATATCATTTTAAAATTATGGAGCCCATGAAAGATTTAGGCTCAGCACTACATAAATTTTTAGATACTCAAAAAATTCTAGCAACTAATGAGATTCTAGAGCGCGTTGCTTATGAGGCCTGTGAAGACGCTTTTAACGAGGGTATTAAAATTCTTGAGCTTCGCTATGCTCCCACTTTTGTAGCTTTAAATCATCCTAATCTTTCTTTTCAAGGAATTCACGATGCTTTTATTAAAGGAGCTAAAAAAGCTGAAAAAAACTTTCCAATGGCTGTAGGTTTTATCGGTATCTTACAAAGAATTTTGCCTGTTAAAGACAATTTAAATGTTGTAGACTTTATGATTAAGAATAAACAAACCTTTATAGGGATTGATCTTGCCGACAATGAGGTGGGTTTTAACCCTTGTCCTTTTGCTCCATGTTTTAAAAAAGCAAAAAAAGCGGGTTTAAAAATCACTATACATGCAGGAGAGGCTTTAGAAAAAAATTCTGAGCTTAATATTCTAGATTCTATGAATAAACTTTTTGCAGAGCGTATCGGACATGGTATTCAATGCCATAGAAATCCTGATGTTTTAAAGTTTGTTGTTGAGAATAAAATTCCACTTGAGGTTTGTCCTACAAGTAACGTTTTAACAGGTGCAGTTAAAGATATTCACACACACCCTATTAAAAAGCTTTTAAATGCTGGCGTGTGGGTTACTTTAAGTTCTGATGATCCTGGAATATTTAACCAAAATACAAATCAAGAGTATGAACTTTTAAATTCTATGGGTATAGGTGAAAAAATTCTTCTTCAGTGCTCTCATAGAGCAGCTCAATCAAGTTTTATCTCAAAAGCAAAAAAACAAAAAGTCTGGCCCTATAATTTAGATAGTCTGGCTGAGGAAATTTAAAATGGCATTAAAACTTCAAAAAAAAAGTGATCTACATATAGCCAGAAAAATTTGGCATGTTTGTGGTGTTCTTATGATTATCTGGGCTTATGTGACTCTTTCATATAATATTTTTATTTTAACCTCGGTATTTGTAACAAGCTTTGTTCTTTTAATGGATTTTGGAAGGCTTTATTTTAAAAAATTAAACACCATTATACAAATCTTTTTTTCTTTCTGTATGAGAGAAGGTGAAAAAGATAAAATCTCTGGAATAAGCTATATGACTGTTGGTGTCTTGCTTGCTGCGCTTCTTTTTCCAAGAGACGTTGTTATTTTAGCACTTATTTTTCTTGGAGTCGGTGATCCTATTGCCGGCATTTTTGGAATTCTTTATGGAAAAAACAAAATTGGCTCTAAATCCTTAGAGGGAAGTATAGCAGCTTTTTTAGCCTGCTCGATTGCTTCGGTGGTTTATTTTCTAGCAAATGATTTTTTTGATCACCGTATTTTTCTAGCTGTTCCACTTTCTGGTTTATGGGGGGCCTTAGCAGAACTTGTTGAGATTAAATATTTAGATGACAACTTTACACTCCCTATTTTAGCAGGCTTCGGCCTTTGGGGGCTTTATTACCTATTAGGAACTTAATGTTGAAATGAATGATATTAAAAAAACTAAACTTAGAAAAAAACTTGTTCATATAGATCGTTTAGGCGTTGAAATTTATATTCTACCAAATCTAGTTACTACCATGAATATGTTTTTTGGATTTTTTGGGATAATCCGAGCAGTAAGGGGTGATTTTACTTTTGCTGCCTATGCAATTGTAGCAGCAGCTGTTTTTGATCTTTTAGATGGTAGAGTTGCTAGAATAACAAATACTAAAAGTTCTTTTGGAGCGCAGTATGACTCACTTTGTGATTTAGTGAGCTTTGGTGTTTCACCAGCTCTTCTTTTATTTCTTTGGTCCTTATATCCTTTTGGAAGAGTTGGTTGGCTTGTATGCTTTTTTTATGCAGCCTGTGGGGCTTTGCGATTAGCGCGGTTTAACGTTTACTCTATTATAATGGAAAAAAATGAGATTGAAACTGAGGCTGAAAATAAAGCTTATTTTTTAGGGCTTCCTATTCCTATGGCCGCGGGTATTGTGGCTAGTGCTGTACTCGCTTTTAAAGATCAAGAGATAGATCCTGTTGGAAATCCTATTGTTTTTGTCATCACATTATTTATAGGTATTGCAATGGTGAGTAACTTTCCTTACAGGAGTTTTAAAGATATAGATTTAAAAAAGCGTCTTCCTTTTATTTATCTTGTTTTTGGTGTTGCAGTACTAGCTTTTATTGCTATTAGACCAGAGATTACATTGTTTGTATTGTTTGTGCTCTATGCTTTCTTAGGCTTAAGTGTAGGGTTTTATAAAAAATTTTTTATAAAGAATAAAAATTTAGAGGCATGAATGAGAGTAGGGTTAGTTGGTTGTAGAGGTCTTGTAGGTGAAACTTTTTTAAAAGTTTTAGCCCATAGAAAGTTTCCCATTACAAGTTTAAAGCTTTTTGCAAGTGCTGCAAGCCTTGGAAAAAGTATTTTTTTTAACAATAAAACCTATTTTATCCAGGTTTTATCAGACTCGGCTTTTAAAAATTTAGATATCGTTTTTATTGCAACAGATAAGAATATTAGTAAAGAGTGGAGTCCTAAAATAGCAGGAAGAGGGGTTTATGTGGTGGACAACTCAAGTGCCTTTAGGCTTGAGGATGAAATTCCACTGGTTTGCCCTGAGATAAATAAGAATTTAATTAATAAAAATAATAAGCTTTATGCTAACCCTAATTGCTCTACTATTCAATTAGTGATTTTACTTAATGCCCTTAAAAAGGCTGGAACTTTAAAAGATGTCATTGTTGCAAGTTATCAAGCTGTTAGTGGGGCCGGAAGAAAAGGCCTAGATGAACTAAAAGCTCAATCCACGAATTCTTTTCTTAAACCTAAAGCTTTTCTTAAACAGATTGCTTTTAACTGTATTCCACAAATCGGTGGAATTGATGATTTTAATTTTTGCTCTGAGGAGCAAAAAATTATGAAAGAAACCAAAAAAATTCTAGCTCTTTTAAACCTATCTGTGAGTGCTCAAACTGTTAGAGTTCCTGTTGAAAATGGCCATGGTGAAAGTGTTTGGGTGACTTTTAAAGAGGAACTTAGAAAAGAGGAAGTTTTAAAGGCTTTAAATGATCAAGAAGGTTTAAAGGTAAAACCTAACGGCTTTAACACTCAAGTTGAAGTTTCAGGGTCTGATGATGTTTATGTTTCAAGAGTTAGGCCGGATATTGATAACCCTAAAAGATGGTTATTTTGGGTTGTGGCGGATAATGTTCGAAAAGGTGCAGCTACAAATGCTATACAGATTGCTGAGCATATTGTCGCTCTTTAACATCCTTACAAAGAAAGGAGCCTAGCCTCCTAGTTAATATAGGATTAAGTTTTTGTTTTGTTCTTAAAAAAGAGTTTTTAAAAAAAGATTGTACTAAAAGCTTAAAGTGAAAAATAAGAGATGCCATTTAAATAAAATAGATATATAAGACTTAGGTGGGTAACCAGATCAAACAAGTTTTAAAAGAAAAATTTAGAATTGAAAGTTTTAGAATAGGTCAGCAAGAGATTATCAATTCTATTATGGCGAAAAAAGATGTTCTAGCACTTATGCCAACAGGCGGCGGTAAGTCGCTTTGTTATCAACTTCCAGCCTTAGTAAATAAAGGTTTAACAATTGTAGTTTCTCCTTTGATTTCGTTAATGGATGATCAAGTGTCGTCATTAAGAGCACTAGGTCTTCCAGCTGGAGCCATTCATTCAGGTGTTTTAGATGATGAACGTAGAGCGGTTTTTAAAGGCATTCGTAAGAATAAAAGTTATATTTTGTATTTAGCTCCAGAAAGAGCAAGAAAGCCTGCTTTTTTAGAATGGATTCAGAAGCAAAAAGTAAATTTAATTGCAATTGATGAAGCCCACTGTGTTTCACAGTGGGGTCATGATTTTAGACCAGATTATTCAAAATTGGCTGTGTTTAAAAAAGTTTGCCCAGATGTTCCCATCATTGCCTTAACCGCCACAGCAACACCTTTAGTAAAGCAAGATATTATTAAAACACTAACTCTTTTTAAACCTGATGAGCATGTATATGGTTTTTATCGACCTAATTTATTTTATCAAGTGGAGTACTGTGGTACTGAGATAGATAAAAAAAGTATAGCTCTTCAAGCTGTTGAAAAGTTTTCTGAGGGGAGAATTATCTTATATTGTGGAACACGTGCTAAGGCGGAGTTTTGGGCGAAATTTTTAAGTGACCGTGGTGAAAGGATTGGTTGTTATCATGCTGGGCTTGAGGTGAGCACTAGAGCAAGGGTAGCTAAAGACTATGAAGAAGGTAAGATTAGAATTCTTGCAGCAACCAATGCGTTTGGCATGGGAATAGACCATCCAGATGTGCGTTTAGTTGTACATACGCAAATGCCAGGAAATATTGAATCATATTATCAAGAAATTGGTAGAGCTGGTAGGGACGGAAAGCCCTCTCATTGTCTTTTAACGTATAGTAAAAAAGATAAAAGTCTTCATACATTTTTTATTAGGTCGGCTAAAGCTCCTAAGCAAGTTATTAACAATAGATGGGCGACACTTGAATCTATGATCACTTATGCTGAGGGTTCTGAATGTAGACATTCAGATATTTTAACATATTTTAAAGATCAAAAAAGAATTACAGCATGCGGTCATTGTGATACTTGCGTTCCTAAAGATAGTTTAGAGTTTAAATTAGGTGTAGTTAAATCCCTTAGAAAAAGAAGAAAAATTAAGGAGACTACGCCTGATGAACTTACTGCTGAACAAATTAGGAAGATGCAAATTATTAAAACATGGAGAAAAAAATATGCTAAAGAAAAAGATATCCCAGCGTTTATGATTTTTAGTGATAAAACACTGCGTGATCTGATTAGTAAAAACCCAACAAGCCTTAAAGGGCTTTCAAAAGTTTATGGCATGGGCCCAAATAAGATAGAACTCTTTGGAGAAAAACTTTTAAAAGAAATAGACTACTAAATTAAAAATTTGGAATGATTTTTAACTTAGTTAAAACCTAAGTTCGGTTAAAAGTTTAAGCTTAGGTTAACTAAGAAAGCTAAAATCTTAGTGGTATATTTTGTGATTTAACTTAAAAAGACCACGTATAAGTAAATACCAACTTAGTATAGGTAAAAGAGCGCTTTGAATATTAAGATTGTGAAAAAAAATAAGATCTAGGTGCTTAGCCCCAAATGCATAGATTAAGTAAAGCAAAAAAGCTCCAAGATAAGCTCCTAGAATACTGTGAGTTTTATTAAGTACATTTAAAGAAGTGCATAAAAAAGCAGGAAACATTATCCATAAGGATATAATCCAGGGTGGGGGCCACCTATATTGAGGAAAATTAACAATTCCAAAGTAATAAATATTAGTATTAGATATGAAAGATTCACATGTAAAGGTCATAAGAAAAGAAATAGTTATAAAAACAATTTCTTTTAAGAAATCTTTTGAGAAATACTTAAGATGTAAGATTAAAAAAAATAATGGAATGGTTATTAGAATAAAAAATTTAGAGTTTAGGTTATGAACTTGAGAAAATAGGATCAGGCTAGAGCTAGCTAAGAATAAAAAGATGTGTTGTAAGATTTTTAAATTCATTTTGACTAAGGCCCTATGTTTATTTCTTTTTTTTTATTGCGGAAAAAATTCTTGAGCAGATTTGAACATTCCACCTCCATAAGTCCTTGTGAATAAGAGGGCTTATGATTGTGTGGGTATTTAAAGCCGTGGGCAATACTTGTTATAAAACCAGTTTTAGGGTCCTTTGCACCAAAGTAGATATGCTTAAGGCGACATTGAACAATGGCTCCAGCACACATCATACAAGGCTCAAGGGTAACGTATAGGCTACAGTCTGTTAAGCGCCAGGAATTTAGGCTTTTACAGGCTTTTTTTATGGCAATTACTTCAGCGTGACCACATGGATCGTGGGTTTTTTCTTTTAAATTGTGTGCCCTAGAAATAATGAGCCCCTTAGAGTTAATAATAACAGCTCCAACAGGAACCTCTTTAACCTTTAAAGCCCTTTGAGCCTGAAGAAAAGCAGCGTGCATATAATCTAGGTGATTCATGGAAGAATATGTTAGTTCTTTGCTGGATTGTTGACAAGTCTTTAGAATAGGTCAATTATTCCTGAAATTCTAACCTATTTTTTTTTTAAAAGGTGGTGAAAATCTTATGTCATTTGTAAAGTTACGTGAAGGTGAACCCTTTGAGACCGCCTTTAGAAGATTTAAAAAATCTTGTGAAAAATCTGGTTTATTGGCTGATATTAAAAGAAAAGAATATTTTGAAAAACCTAGTATTAGAAAAAAGAAAAAATCTATAGCAGCTCAAAAAAGAGCTAATAAAAAAACAAGAAAAGTAGATGTTTTCTAAGGTTTTTTTATAGGTAGGGTTTTTAGCAAGGTTTTTTTATTTTGCATATGAAAGGGTAAATATGTCTTTAAGAGTAAAAATTTTGAATGATATTAAAGAAGCAATGAAGGCTAAAGATTCTAAAAAATTAGAGGTTCTGCGTTTTGTAAACGCAGAAATTAAGAATAAAGAGATTGCTTTGCGTCCAAAACAAGTTGTAGAGGGTGACGTTGTGCAAGTTCTTAAAAGATATTTAAAACAGCGAAAAGAAGCGGTCATCCAATTTACTAAGGCAGGGAGGCAAGATTTAGTGGATAAGGAGACTTATGAAGCTTCAATAATTACGGCTTATTTGCCAGAAACACTTACACAAGAACAGCTTAAGCCAATAGTTGATGAAGTTGTTAAATCTATAGGAGCAAGCTCTATAAAAGACATGGGCATTGTTATGAAAGAGGTTTTAGCTAGAGTAGGGGCTCAAGCTGACGCAAAGACGGTGAGTATGTTGGTTAAGGCCACATTAGCGTAAATTAAGCCCCATGGGTATTTAGCATGTGGTGTTTTGACTCTTAAAGTTTAAAAGGGCTAAACTTTAGATAGTATGCAGTTTTCACAAGATTTCATTGAAAAAGTTAGGGATGCTAATGATGTTGTTGAAATTATTAGTAGACATACTGTTTTTAAACATAGTGGGCGGTCTTTTATGGCGCTTTGTCCTTTTCCTAATCATTCTGAAAAATCACCAAGTTTTTCAGTTTCTCAAGAAAAGCAGTTATACAATTGTTTTGGTTGTGGGAAATCAGGAAATATTTATTCATTTTTAAGAGATTATTATGGTTATAGTTTTTTAGAATCTATTGAGTATTTAGCAAAAAAAGCGGGAATTTCACTTCCTACTGAACCAGGAAAGCCAGTTGATCGTAAAGAAAAAGATAATGAGAAAAAAGCTTTAAATAAAGCTTTAGAATTTTTTAAAACAAAGCTTGCAAAATTAAATCCAGATCATAAGGCCATTGAGTATTTAAAAAATAGAGGAATGGGTGATCCTAAAGCTATTCGAGCTCTTAATTTAGGGTGGGCTCCAGACTCATGGTCAGAGCTTACAGATTTTTTAAATAAGGAAGGAGTTCATTTAAAAACCGCTGTTAAAATGGGTTTATTAAAGCTTAAAAAAGAAAAAAAAGGTTACTATGATCTTTTTAGAGGGCGGGTGATATTTCCAGTTTTTTCTTTTTCAGGTGAAATTCTAGGTTTTGGTGGGCGAGTTTTAGGAGATGAAAAACCTAAATATTTAAACAGCTCTGAATCTGATTTTTTCAAGAAAGGTAGAATTTTGTATGGGCAAAATTGGGCTTCTTCAGCCATAAGACAAAAGGATGAAGCGCTAATTGTTGAAGGGTATACGGATTGGATTTCGTTGTATCTTACAGGGTTTAAGAATGTGTTGGGCACCATGGGAACAGCATTAACCATAGACCATGGTAAACAGCTTAAAAGGTGGTGCTCTAAAGTTATTTGTATATTTGATGGTGATGAGGCAGGGCGCAGGGCAAGTGAACGAGCTTTAATAAATTTATTCGCATCAGGGATTATAGCCAGAGGAGTTTTTCTTCCAGAGGGTGAAGATCCAGATAGTTTTTTAAAAGGGAGTGGGAAAGAGGTTTTTTTAAAGACTCTTAAAAATGCTGAGGATTTATTCTTACAACTTTTAGATCAAAGATTAAGGGGTTTTAGTGGAAAAACCCATGAAAAAATAGAGGTTCTTTCATGGAGCGTTAAAATTTTAGCTCATTTAGAGCCCTCATCGCCTCTTTTTGCCGTTTATCTTCCTGAAGTGGATGCTCGACTTAGACTTGGAGTTTCTGCAATCAAACAAGAGCTTAAAAAAGAGTATAGAGGCATGAAAACTAAAAAATATAGTCCTAAGAGTGCTCAAACCATCCTTAAGAAGGTGCAAAAGATTGAAAAAGTCAGGGTTGGATATAAAAAAAGTGATCATGAATTGATTTTACTCAACTTATTAATGGAAAGTTCAAGCATGAGAGCTTTGCTTTTTAAGGAGGGATTTAGCTTTTTAGATGCCGGGGCTGAGTTTTTATGGGGCATTATGCAGAGCAGACATAGACACAACCCTAGCGAATCTGGTAGCTTAGAGGCAAATCTGGTAAGCTATTGTAGTAATCCAGAGGCACTGACCCTCACTTTGGAGAAACCATATAGTCATTTAAGTAAAGAAAGAAAACTAGAACTATTTAATGATTGCCTTAAATCAATTAAAAAGAAACAGCTGTTTGCCCAGGCAAAGCTAATGAGTAAGAAAATAAGACAGGATGCAGTTGATGATGATTTAAAGCAATTTATGGAAATTCAAAGAAAAAAAAGAAAGCACTAAAAGTATAAGAGGAGAGCTATGCCTATAAAATTAAAAACCACTAACACTTTTGAATCAAAGCAAAGCAAGCTTGTTTTAGAAGAAATTAAAAAGTTCATCGCTCTTGCAAAAGAAAAAGGTGGCTTAACTGTAGAAGAAATCGATGAAGGTTTACCAAAAGAAATTATTTTAGCAAAAGCCTTAGATGAATTCATGCAGACCCTTGAAGTAAATGGAATCAATGTTTCTGAGTCCGGTATTGATGATACAATTGAAGAGGAAAATGAAGAAGATTTTTTCTTGGCAGATCCGGAAAGTGAAGAGGAAGAGGATAAAGAAGATAAAAAACAGGAAGCTGAATCTAAAGGAAATGATCCTGTAAGGTTGTATCTTAGAAAAATGGGCTCTGTATCTCTTCTTACTCGTGAAGGTGAAGTTGAAATTGCTAAACGTATTGAGCAAGGTGAACGAAAAATAGTACGAGCTATTTTGATGAGCCCAATGGGAACATCAGAGATTATTCAACTTGGTGAGCGTGTTGGAGAAGGTCGTATTAAAGTTAAAGCTGTGTTTAGAGGCCTTGAAGATGAGGAAACTCAGTATAACGAAGAAGAGTACTTAGATAAAATTCAAGAGTTGTTAGGTGTGGTTAGAAAATATCAAAAAAAAGCAGGTCCAGCGTTTAATAAACTAAAAGAAGTTGGCCATAATAGCGTTGAAGGTCAAAAGTTTAAAGAGAAATTAACAGATATTAACGAAGATCTTATGCAAGATTTTGAAGATATTAATTTTAATAGAAAAACAATTAATAGAATTATAGTTAAGTTTAAAAACACCGTTGGCCGAATGACTGAACTTAGGAGAAGAATTAAAGAGGCTCAAAAATATACTTTTGCAGATAATCCTGAAACTATATTTGCAAGGTATAATGATGCTAGAGAAAATGATAAGTTAATGGATAAAATTACAAAAGAACTAGGCTTATCTTATGGTAAATATACAGATTATGTAGAGTCTGCTATTGATGCTAATCAAAGATTAGTTCGTTTAAAAAAAGATTCAAACATGTATTTTGAGTGGGTAAGAGACACGTATACAGAGATTTGGAAAGGTGAGCGTGAGGCTGACCGTGCAAAATCTGAGCTTGTTGAAGCCAATTTAAGGCTTGTTGTGTCTATTGCTAAAAAATACACAAATAGGGGATTACAGTTTTTAGATCTTATCCAAGAAGGGAATATTGGTCTTATGAAGGCTGTTGATAAGTTTGAGTATAGAAGAGGGTATAAGTTTTCTACATACGCTACATGGTGGATCAGACAGGCCATTACAAGAGCCATTGCGGATCAAGCAAGAACTATTCGTATTCCAGTTCATATGATTGAAACCATTAATAAACTTGTAAGAACATCTCGTCAACTTGTTCAAGAACTAGGTAGAGAACCTCTTCCTGAAGAAATTGGTGATCGTATGGAAATGTCTGTTGAAAAGGTTAGAAAAGTTTTAAAAATTGCAAGAGAGCCTATTAGTTTAGAGACCCCCGTTGGCGAGGAGGAGGATTCGCATTTAGGAGATTTTATTGAAGACATTAGAGTGGTTAATCCTCACGAAGCCATTGCAAGTTTAAATTTGGCTGAGCAAACTCGTAAAGTTTTACAAACTCTTACGGGAAGAGAAGAAAAAGTATTGCGCATGAGATTTGGTATTGGTGAAGAAAGTGATCATACGTTAGAGGAGGTTGGACAGGACTTTAACGTTACTAGAGAAAGAATTAGGCAGATTGAAGCAAAGGCGTTAAGAAAACTTAGGCACCCTAGTCGTTTAGGTAAACTGTCTAACTTTATGGATGGGCAACCTAAAGATCCATCTCATAAAGACAAGGGTATTGAATGAACTTAGTGCTTGTTTGTTTTTTTTAAGGGGGCGTAGCTTAGTTGGTTAAAGCATCCCGCTCATAACGGGAGGATCGTTGGTTCGAATCCAGCCGCCCCTACCAATTGTTAAAGTATTCAAACTATTTTTTTTAAAAAAAAAGATTCAGGTTTTGGGAGTGAGCGTTAGCTCGACTCCCTTTTTTTATGCCCTTAGAAAAGTCCTCATCTAGACTTTTTGAAAAATTCTAACTTCTATGGGGTGAGTTTTAGACTGACTTTTACCCACAAATAGGTCTAGGTTTTATAATTTTAAAATCAAAATAATATTAAACTCCAAATTGATTTTAAGAATTGGAGTTTTTGTGAATATTAAAAATGAATTTAAAAATGCTCAACTTGGTGATAAACGACTTAACCACAGACTTGAATACCTTGCTGAGGCTTTGAGTAAAAATAATGGTGAGTCTATCTCTTTTTCATGCCAAGATTGGAAATCTTCTAAGGCGGCTTATAGATTCTTTGATAATGACAACTTTCAGGCTGAAGAAATTCTCAAACCTCACATAAAACAAACGCTCAACAGAATGAATGCTCTAGATGAAAATGATATGTCTTTAATTTTACATGACTTAAGTGAAATAACTTTCTCAAAAAATAAAGTCTTTTAAGGCAACGCAGGATACTTAGGGTCCTACATAGATCATCGAAATGGTAAAGAGTACGATACACCAGGTTTAATGATACATTCATCTCTTGCTCTATTAAGTAAAACGGGAGTTCCTTTAGGTTTAGTGAATCAAAAAATGTGGTCTCGTGATTCTAAAAACAGAAGAAAAATAAGAAAAGCTGGAAAGAACTTTACCAGAGTCCCTGTTCAAGAAAAAGAAAGTTTTAGTTGGATTGAGGGGGGTGAACTTAGTTGTTGCTGAATTTCAAGCTGAAAAGCAAGTGCACATTTGTGACCGAGGTGCGGGGATATGTATGAGTTATTTTTTAATTGTATTAGTTTTGGTACAAACTTTTTAATTCGTGGAGTTCATGATAGGTGTACATCAAGGAAGAAAATAAAGATTTATGATAATATCCCGAAAACAGCTCCTGTAGGCAGTTACAATCTCAATCTGCCTAAGACTCATAAAAGAGAGGCAAGAACTGCGAAAGTAAAGATTCGCTTCTATAAAGTTACAGTCCTGCCTTCTCCACATAGGAGTAAAGATTATCCCCCCGTTGAGGTCTATGTTGTATCTGCAAAAGAAGATGGCCCTAAGCGAGAGGATCAAGTTGATTAGAAACTCTTAACAAATATCCCAATAACAAATTTTGAAGAGGCTATAGAGAAAGTGAACTGGTATAAACTTCGTTGGAATATAAAAGTGTATTTTAAGACGTTAAAATCAGGTTTTAGTGTAGAGAAAAGTCGTTTAAGGAGTTTAGAGAGGATCAAAAAGTATGTAGCGTTTAGGAGTGTTTTAGCTTGGCGAATATTTTGGATTTCAAGGATTTCTAGAGTTGATTGCGAAGTAAATGCAGATCACTGTTTTACAAAAGAGGAACAAGTTTTGTTATCAAAATTAGAAGAGCAGTCAGGCAGGTTATTAGGAGCAAATGATAGCTTGGCAAAATTTGTAAAATCGTTTGCAAGACTAGGAGGTTATTTAGCAAGGAACTCTGACCCACCTCCAGGCCAACAAGTTCTGTGGAGGGCGATGATAAAATTTAATGATATTAAAACAGGTAATAACTTATGATTTGTGGGTAAAAGTCAGAGTTTTAGACCGCTTACTTAGTTGAGAGCTTCTTCCTGGTTTTATTTGTTTTGTTCTTTTCTTTTCTTGTGCTGAACCCAAACTTCATCTGAATCGAGTGGGACTCTTTCTGATAAAATAGGGTTAAACTCGTCAAGATTTGAACTCTCATTTAGCTTTAGCACTGTAAACCCACTATGATCTTCTAGCACCATATCTTTTTCTTATTCTTTTTGAGAACCGTAAGGACTATACGAGTACTCTTCTACAGTCTCTCCATTCTTATTTAAAACCTTGCGTAAATTACCAAGACGATCTCTGACAGGGGAATAAATCGTTCGCTGACCACCAGAATTAATATCTGTTAGAAAACTTAAATTACCTATTCTCACCTTTCTAACAAAATCACTCTCCCCTGAAAACTTTTTAACTCTCTCGTAATTATTGGAGAACCTATAAAATTGTGACCCGTTATTTGACTTAACATTCCTTAAAGACAGTCCATTGTCTCCATAATTATACTCAACCGCTGTTCCACCTGAAGAATTAAACTCACGCAAACGCCCAAACGAGTTATATAAAAAACTCTTTGTCAAATTCGAAGGGCTTTCCGTGATTTTACTCAAACGACCACGACCATCATATTTAAATGTATAACTTTTTCCACTCAGATCACTAGCTGAAATAAGGTGATTAGAGTCAGAAGCTATTTTAAAATTCAAAGTGTCCTTCTTAACCAAGTTACCAGACAGATCATAGTTATAACTTTTTCCATCTCCTAAAAGTAATCGACCATCTAAACTGTAATCATAGTTTATTGTCTTATTTGTTAAAGTATCTACACTTTGTATAAGTAACCCTGAGTTGTTATAACAATAGCTCTGATTAAATAAAGTTTTTTTAGAATTACCATCTTTATAAGAAATTTTCGTAACATTGTTAAAAGCATCCATCTTAGAAGTTTTTATTACATTATTAGAATAAACTATGTTCTTACTTTTGCCATAGGGCGTGTAATCAGAAAAAAAGATTTTCTTTGGATCATTATTATAAGAAATCAATTTTAAAAGGCCGTTATTATAATACTCACGCTCTTCTTTTACTCCGTCTGGTGTTGTATAATTAACCAATTGATTCAATGGCCCATACTCCGATAGAAACACTTTTGCCGTATCTCCCTTATAAGTAACTTCTCTTGATGTCGAGTACCCAATAAGACTATAATTATATCTATAAATAAGCCCGCTCTCATAATTAAGAGTTGTTAACTTTCCTTTATTAAAGAACCCCTCTCGTTCCTCTCCATATTTATAAGAACGGCTGCTCTTACTCCCATTAATATCAACACTTGTTGTCATAATAACCTGTCCAAAATTATTATAATCAAAAAGCCTCTCGCTCTTATCATTGAAAATAATACGATTATTTAAACCGACTCCATTATAAAAGAACTGATCTTTTCCACTATCAGGAAGAGTTCTCTGCGAGTGTCGTCCTAATGAATCATAGGTATTTTGACGAACAAGCCCCCGCCCATCTGTTGTTTTTATCGATTGACCATAAAGATTTAAGTAATGGGATATTTTCTCCCCGTTAGGAAAAGTCACTTGGGTTTGATTATTCTTAAAATTTTCTATCTTGACAATAGAGACTGTTTTACCTGAAGAATCATTGCATTTATTTTGTGGGGACGGTCTTGTTGTCGTTGTTTGCAAGACACCTGGCGAATAATCATACTTATAATTAACAACTCTCCCATTTGGTGCTGTCACTGTTTTGATCTGTCCTCTAGGTGTATATTCATAAGACAAGTACTCAGGAGTATTCTCATAAGAGGGGATCACCGCTTTTAAAACTCTCCCTGTCTTTTGCTCAAACTCTACATCTTTAGTAATTATATCCTTTTCACCATCCCAAGAGCGCAGAGTTATTCTATAATCTAGTAAAAATCCATCAAAATAAGTATTTTGATAACTCCAATTTGAGTCATCATCATCGTTCCAATTCACCCGATTAAGTGTTCTTAAATAATAGCCAATATCATCTTGTCCATACTCAAAGGATTGAATCTTTTTTATGTTGCCTTCTGTCTGGCTTATAGATTTTGACTCAACAAAACCTAAATCAGAAATTAATTGCTTTGAGATCTTTCCATTTGCCGATGTTTGCTGGATAAGTCTGCCAAATTTTGAATCATAAATATAAGTCTCTGTTAAAGTACTTCCTAAAGCGCCTTTTGAGCGACTCTTTAAGAAATCAAAATCATCGTACTCGTAATTATCAATAATAAACTTTGTAGGGTCGTAAAACTTTCCACTCTGTGCATTTTGGTAACTGATATAAAGTTTTTTACTCTCTAATAAACCATTGTCGTTATAGTTAAGCTCGCTGATCGACCAACCCTCGTTTGCCTTATCATTCTTATTGTAATAGTAGTTTTTAATAAATTGCGGAAGGAAGTTATCGCTATGATATTCTATCATCGATAAGCTGTGATCTTTTAAAGGGTCCCATTTATATTTAAAAACATCCGTAAACAAATCACAATTCTTATTTGTAGATTTTCGAACCCCCGTCTTTAATCCAATGATCCACCTTTTATCATCGATAATATTTTGATATGTATAACAATTATACAAAACATTAGAAGTCCCATTGATAATAGTTTCTGTGCCTTTAAGGTTACCTAAAGTTCCATCCTCTGAAAGCAACGGAAAATAAGAATACTTTGTCGTTTTCTGCGAAACAATCTCACCTGGATCCCCATACAAAATACTCTCGCTCTGACTCTTTCTGACAAGTAAAACATTATCTTCGAAAGAACCACTACCCGCTATAAAAACACTTTCATAGAATTTTTTGCTCTCATTAAAAACAACACTGCCATCAGCGTTTTGAAGTGAATAAGATTTTTCTCTTCCCACAAAAGGGTGCTTTACATAATACCCTCGAAGATAGGACGTATCTTTTACCTGCTCAACTTCTCTAATGTTTAAGAAACTGGATAACTGCCAATTTTGACGATTAAAAACAGCCCCATTGTACTCAAGATTAATAGAGCGAACGTATCCATGTTTGTTCTTTCCTCCATTTTCTTTCTGATAATCTGAAACAACAACTTTATGTCTGTTGTAAGTAACATAGGGATACTTAAGAGAAATCCCCCCTGAGCCCTTGTTTAAATTTAGCAAGCTTCCATAATTAATGGATATTACCCCGCCAATTCCATTATTTATCGTTTTTAACAAAGGTTTTGTTTTTTCTGATTGATTAATAAAACTTGTTAAAGTCGCAGAACCACCTTTAATGCTTATGCTAACAATATCAATAACCCCATCATTATTTAAATTCATTGGAAAGTTTCTTGTATGTGCACCAAATTTTTGCGTTGAACTGATTTTATCAAAAGATAGGCCATTATTAATAAACATTGCAAAATTTGTATTTTCATCTTGGGCAGGATCTTTTGAGTTATTTAAATAAATAAGTAAATCACTCCTTCCATCTCCATTTAAATCCGCTACACTCATATTTCGATAAATATTCTTATCCATGAGGTTTTCTATATCTAAAGAAAACCTTTGTGTTTGATTTCCTGTCTCGCCTGGTGGTATAAGCATCTCTTTATAGGCTCCCCCTGAATTTATCCAAATAGCACCTCTTGTATTTCCACTCTTGCTGTACTCCACCATAAGAAGATCATTTAAACCGTCGCCATTATAATCAAGCCAAACGTAAGCTGGTAATTCTTCCCAATCTCCATTCGAACCAAAATTAATAGCTCCTTGATCAGCCCTTGGTCCCTGGAATTGATTTAAAATACGATATAAGGATACCCCTCCAACCTGAAAACTAGTTTGAGCAGGGTCGCGACTTGTATTATAAAATATATAGGCATCATGAAGACTGTCCCCATTGATATCTTGAAAATCAATGGCATCAGCTAATGTTAAATTAATATAAGAACTAATTCTTGAGTCAAAATTTTCATTGTTTGGAAAACCTCCACTCTTAGAATTATAAAAAGTATTAATTGAATATCCGCTCGATAAATCCTTAGAGCGAGGAGATAGCTCCACTAAATCACTAAGACCATCACCGTTAATGTCACGGGAAATATAAATATCACCACCTATTTTTCCTGTTATGTTGTATGAACTATTTAAAAGTTGTTCTTGAGACTCTGGTCTAAAATTAACTTGGTCCTTTTGACTAATAAAAGCTTGGGCGACAGTGTTATTTGATGGCCCTTTTGTAATAGCAATAAGGTCATCAAGCCCATCTCCATTCTTGTCCATCACATAATATTGAGATGTTGGTATCCAAGTACCAAAAGAATAGGAGTCTTGAGTTGCTTTAAACTTACCTGCACCATCATTTTTAAAATAAGAAAAAATACTTTGGTTCCCTGATCTTGTTAATAACCCAATGTTTTGATGGCCTGTTCCATATTTGTCCATTAATAAGATACGAACTTCATCTGTATTTTGAGAAACAGTTCCAAGTGCGATTTGCTCTCCTTGCTTAAAAACAATATCTTCGGCAAGGGTTTTTTCTTCATATGAAAAATCCGTCTGTGAAAAACAAGATGTGCTTGAACAACTATTAAAACTATTTAGGACATAGCCATTAAAGTGAGAGCTCAATGATGAATCAAAACGATATGTCAAAACAAGTTCATTGCCAGATCTTGTTTCAATATGATCTAAGATTTGTGAATAAATAATTTTCTTTGTCGTTAATGCTTTGTACTTATATTGAGAAGCTCTTTTTTCTGATGCCTTGTAGAAAAAAGACACACTACGATTTGCTGCTTTTCCTTTATTATTTCCACCATAAGAAACTTTTGCAGGATAGAGAAGATCATCTTTATTAGAGGTCTTATACTCATAGACAACTCTATTTCCTGATAAATCAATACTCTCTATATGTCCCCAAACATAAATATCTTTTTTCGAAGTAAGAATAGCTGAGGGAACACCTTTTACTTGTGAAGAACCGTATTTATAAATAGTCCCATCACTGCCTGAAACTTCAAAAGAACATGGTCCATTTCCACAAATACCTTTAGATATGATTCGCATACCATTAAAAATACTTGTTCGATATTCCGTTCCATCTTTCCCGTATTGCCCTTTCACGCTCACAAGCCTCTGACCATTTAGGCAAAACCGATTAAGAGAGTACCATTCCTGTTGACCTGCGCTTACATTTGTCCAAGTTTTATCGGAAAAATAATTTTGAGTGCATAAAGAGATTTGAGAGAACCCTGTTAATTGCCACGATTCTCCAATAAAACTCTCTCCAAGATCACTATTATAATTTAACCCTATTTTAGGTTTTAAAGAATTCTCCCATGGAGGAAGAACAAACGGTACGTTATAAACAGAGCTTCCTGTTGAGCTAATCCTAAATTCTCCAACAAAGGGGATTGGTTCTTTTTTTAAACTATCTGTAAAACCAAAAGGCTGAACCAATAATTTCTTGGAAAAAACCGAAGGCTTTAACTGCTGGAAAGGTTGATTTTCTAAAAAAAGAAATACAGAAAGACACAGCAATACTAATATTATTTTTTTCCTAAACATCATAATAATTCACTCCCTTAAAATCGTTTTGTTTATTTTTCTGCTACCGTGTTTGATTTTCTCATTATTTAAAAAAGCTCTCTAAAACATTAAACTCTCCTTGCAAAAGATCATATAATTTAATTCTACTGACCTTTAGGGGAGGTAAACAGCTCCACATCATTAATTTCTTTATAAATAATTGCATCAGCTTGTAAACCAAAATCATCCATAATTCTTTAAACCAATCTTTCATTAGGGGTCTTTAGAAATAAAGAAATTAATTCGCTTTAGATTTTTTCTATTCTAGGGGTGTTAAGATAGCTCCCTATTATTTCAACAGTCTTCCTATTTTCTATTAGCTATAATCAATATAATCTTATAAATGAGATTAGCCAAGTTAGCAATTTGAAAATTAAATCCAGATATAAATGCTAGAGGATCAAGGGGTTACGCATGAGATTTTTTTAGACAATCTAGACCATAAATATGGAAATAGCCTTAACTTAAGTAAAATTCGCCTTTTAAAAATTCTTATGGATCTGTTATTTAGCCTTTGCAAAGAACAGGTTCTCTTAAACCTCTTTAATGCATTCAAAATTATTTTTCTAATAACATTTGGACAAATGTAAGCTTAGGTCACAGCAGGAATGTGCTCTTTTAATGGGTTTTGCCTAAGGTGTTTAGGAGGATCATTTTGGTAGTAAAAATGTTGAACATTTTTGACAATGTCCGATGAAAGTATATATCCTTTTCTTGATTCTTAAAAAAATATGAACTTTAATCAATAACTTAAAAAAGGAGAGTTATGACTTTTGATCAAGAAAAATGGCAGCAGAATAATATAAAGCTTAACATCAATAACGATGTGGCAAAAAAAAGAGAGGAATCCTTAGGAGAATATATCTGTGGTTCTAATTTTTATACAATTAATAATATATCTAAAGCTTTTAATCAAATTTCAGATCTTCCTATTTTAAATAGACCTATAAGAAAAGACATCCCTCTTAATCGTTTAAATGAAAATCAGGTACGACGATTGATTGAGGATCATGTTTATGGCGAAACATTTATTTCCAAAAATCAACAAGAGGTCATTGATCAAAGTTATGGTAATTATCCACTAACAGTCTTTACCGCTCAGAAAAGAATAGTTACAGCGAGCGAACCTATTATTATTGATTCGACACAATCTGTGACTAATTACGGTGATATTATTATCCAACCAGGCGGTTATATTGAAATTCGTACAAGCTGTTTTTTTTACTGCCAGTCTCTGAAAATTCAGCACGGTGATAGCACGAGCGAGCGGCCTATTTTCTTAATTGCTGGTTGCGATGGACAACCGGGCGAACAGGGACATAAAGGAAGTAAGGGAGAGGATGGTGGAAATGGCGCTGGTGCCTCTTGTATTTGTTGCCATACACAAGTGGCCCATCATGCCGGAAATGGTGCTGATGGTGGAACTGGAGGTCCAGGAGATCGTGGTAATGATGGTTCTAATGGCCTAGCTGGGCCAGTTGTCAAAATTCAAATTGATAATTTGCAGTCTAATCTTGTAATACTTAGCCGTGGTGGTAACGGAGGACAAGGAGGACAAGGAGGACAAGGTGGTCAAGGTGGTCAAGGTGGCAAAGGCGGTAATGGTCTTAATTGTGAAGCCTCTACTGCCTCTGGGGGTGATGGTGCAAATGGTGGCAATGGTGGCAACGGAGGCGCTGGTGGGAATGGTGGGAATGGAGCGGCCGGCCCTCAAGTAATTGGCCAATATAAATCCTCTAATAGTTCTATGATCACAGCATTAAACGAAGCTGCAGATGCCGGTCTTCCTGGTCAAGGTGGAAATCCTGGAGTAGGTGGTCGTGGTGGAAGCACTGGCTACAGAGGTCATAAGCAAGGTTCTCCAGGTAGTACTGGTTCGGTTTCTGGTAACACGGGACAACCAGGTCAAACCGGAGCAGCAGGATCTACTCATATTCAAATAATGCCCTAGGAAATATTAAATTAATTAAGATAAAAAGGAATAAACAATGATAGATAATAATAGAACAGACAGCGGGTATTTATATTGGAAGTCGGAGATAGAGCGCCTAGGTGTTCATAAGAATCTAATTCGCGGAGCAAATCTTATTGATAATCAAACTAATATCTCTTTGATGACTCATAATTTGCTAGAATATCGAGAATGGTTCAATAACCCAGTAAGAGATGAGCAACCCCAGCAAAGCTTATTGGGTGAAGCTGTTAATCGTAAACCGGATTTTTTTAAACGCTTGTTAATTGAACAATACATCAATCGCAGGGTAAACCTTAATCAAGATACGCTGGATAACCTTCACCAAAGGTTTCAATCCTTTGAGGCAGAGCTACAAACTGCACCAGATATTACTATTTCAGCAGAAAAACCTTTAAAAATTTTCAATAGTTTTGCTATTGCTGTCTACGGAACAATAACTGTTGAGAAAGGCGGTCAGGTTGAAATTTCAGTTCCCACTTCATTTAAATGTGGCGTTTTAAAACCTGGTAAATCTTATGATGGAATAACTCCTGTATTTAAAATTGAAGGCAAAGAAGGTGTGCATGGAGCTAATGGTAGTGACGGCACTAATGGTACTAATGGTACTCATGGACATGATGCAACTTGTGATTGTTGTGGCGGTGTGGTTTCAGCAAGGGGTACAAACGGTACCAATGGTGCCAATGGTAGTAAAGGGCAGCCAGGCAATAATGGTGGGAATGGTGGGAATGGTCCTGTGGTGAATATTGAAATTCAAGATTTAAAAGTATCTAATATTATAATTTCAAATATTGGTGGACAAGGTGGACAAGGTGGACAAGGTGGTTGCGGCGGCCAAGGTGGCAATGGTGGAAAAGCTGGAGATGGTCGCAAATGTGCTGCTGAAACGGCTAAGGCCGGAAAAGGTGGGAAAGGTGGAAATGGTGATGATGGTGGCAATGGTGGTAATGGTGGTAATGGTGGCAAGGGAGGTCAAGTGACTTTTACCTGGAAAAACACTATTTCTAACACTCCAAATATTATTACTAATAACTTACAAGCTAATGGTGGCAAGGCCGGCAAGGGTGGTTATGCCGGTTCGGCAGGTGCTGGTGGGAAACCTCCAAGTAGTTCTCACCCAACTTCAGGTGGAGGTCCTGGATCAGCAGGCTCGCCAGGAGTAAGTAATGGTAGTATAGGAAGGAGCGGTGACTTGGGTCTGGCTGGTTCAATTAATCTGCAAAAGGGTAATTAAAGTTTATTATTAATAATTTATTAAATATTTAAGCTGAGAAGGGTTATTTATGAAAAGTTGGATTTCTTATACCTGCGCTATTCTTCTATTGTTTACATCGACTTGCAGCCCGATGAGACATTTAAATAGAGCTATTAAAAATAAAGATCAGTCTTTTAATTTTACCCAAAGTTTTCCCAATGTAAACTTATCTTTAGAGGCCAGTTTTATGGAGCGGGCTCAAAACTTTTTTAGTCGCTTGGCAGGTAATCCAACAATTCACCCTTTGCCTATTACAGGGCGTTTTTTTGTTGATGGTAGCGGACATTCTAATTATAGTATTCCTCTACAGCTCCCTCCAAATGTTTCAAGGGTGGGAGTAAATTTATCATTGAATTATAATAGTGGCTTTTTAAATGGCTATGTGGGATTTGGCTGGCGCTTAGCAGGTTTTTCTCAAGTTACTTTATGCTCACAAAACTACTTTTTTGACCAGACCTGGAGTAATGTTCGTACTAATGATCCTAATTTATATCAAAGGAATCGCTTTTGTTTAGATGGGCAAAGACTAGTCGCCATTCAAGGCAGCTATGGTGGCGATGGTACTATTTATCACACAGAGACTTTTAATGGTATGAGAGTAAAGTCAATTGGACGTTGTGGAAATGGTCCCTGCTCCTTTCAAATTTTTGACCGCAAAGGCAATCAGAGAACCTATGGTGCTAACGATGATTCTAAAATAATAGTAACTTCAAGCATTGATGGACAAACAGGAGATATTCTAACTTGGGCCCTAGATCAAATTTTAGATTTGGATGATAGAAAAATTGATTTCTTCTACTCTAAAGGAGGACAATTTGACAACACTTTATATCCTTTAAAAATAACTTATGGAATTTCTCCTAATGACAATATTACAGGCGCAAGAACTATTACATTTAATTATGAAAATAGCCCTCAAATAACTCAACAAAATAAATACTTAGCATTGACAACTTTACAAACTCAACCTGAAAAGCGTTTAGAAAGTATCACTTCTGCTGTCAGGGGGGATATAGTTACAGCTTATAATTTCCAATATAAGTACAACTCCTTTTCTCGTCGTAATCGATTAACAGAAATTAGCTATTGTGATAATGTAGCTTCCACTGCCATAAAATGCTTTGCCCATACCAACTTTGAATATCCTTTTATGCAACAACCATCTAATAATGTGAGTTTTGTGCAAAGTAACTCAACCGTTCTGGGTAATTTTCAAGAAAATGGCGTGAAATTTGTTTTAATGGACAAATATGCCACAGGCCATCCAGGTATAGGAGTTATTTTTGAGAGCAATGGGTCATCTCAATTTCAATTTTTTAAAAATGATGGTACGGGGCAATTTTCGAAAACCGAAGATAATATGTTGTTAGGAGATTGGGGATACGATGCTAATGATTTAAGTAAAAATTATGATTTTCGAGTTTTAGATAAAAATGGCGACGGCATTAATGACTTAGTAAAAATTCAAAAAGGGGGTGGAGGAGAAGCTATTGTCTATAGTTATCTAAGTGGTTTTAATCAAAATAACTTTCGTTCAGAGGTCAATCCAACTTTGCTTAATAATACTTTTGATACTGAAAATAATATACATTATATTTTAAAAGACCTAAATGGCGACGGTTTATCCGACCTGGCCCAATTAGACCCCACTCAATCTTCAGATAGTCGCTATAATATTACGTTATTTTACTCTGCAATGGCCGGAGGGTTTCCTAATAAAAATAATATCACTCAAAAAATTAAGGGTTATGTGATGCCCTATAAAAACGCGGGTGTCGATTTTGTTGATCTTAATGGTGATTCTTTGGTCGACCTTCATTTATTAGTTAATGCTAATGGAGAGAGCTTAACTGGAAGTTTTAATGTGTTAGGGCTATCTTATTATCATTATAAAGGTAATTTTACTGGACCTCAAAATTCTCAATCAGGGGTGCAACTGGGTAATAACTCTGAATGGAACGCTCTACCAGTTTATAAATGGTTTGATTTTAATAACGATGGTTTAAAAGACTTATTATTACTCTCCTATCAAGGGGGAGTAGCAACAGGAGAGCTTTTTACAAATACTGGAGGATTATATAGTCATATTCTCTCAAATAATCGCAATCAAAATATCGTAACAAACTCTTTTATTCTCTCTGAAAAGAGCACCAGTTTAAAAACTCCAGATCAAAGTTTTTTTCGTAATATTGTAATTGGCGACATTGATGGAGATGGTTATCAAGATTTAATGCATCATCTTTCTAAAAGTGACACCGACTCTTCAGGTAATACGATAACAACTAATAATAGTTTTTCTCTTTTTAAAAATACAGGAAACACATTTTCTAGTTTGAATCAAACGCAAGATTTTGGCGATAACTCTAAAAATTATCCTTTAGATCTTAATGGAGATGGAGTAATGGATATCTTAAATATTCAAACGATAAACGGTCAAGCAATTGCAAGGTCCTTTATTAACAGTACTCTTAAGCAATACGATCATATAATCAAGATTCATAATGGCATCGGACGTGTGATAAATTTAAACTACGGTCAGCTTTCGTCAGTACATGATATCGATACAAATAATATGCCTCAATTTCCCTATATTATTTATCAACAACCACGTATTGTTGTTCATTCTTACTCCGATCAAAATGGAGCAGGGACAGATTATTCTTATGAAAGGAAATTTAACTTACGCTATACCAATGGAATCTTTAATCGCCATAATTGGCAATTTTCAGGCTTTCAAAAAGTGGACAATCATGAATCTGCTCGTGATATTATAGAATCTCGTAACTATAAAACAACTCATCCCTTTAATAGGCTGGTTAAATCTATTGAAATAAGAAAAGGGAGCACTGGTGAATTATTTAGCGGCAGCTATTTCAATCATGATTTTCAAGATATTTATAGCCCTAATGATTCGCCCACAGTAAAATTAGTTCGCAAGATATCTTCTTATAAAGCAATATATCATCGCCCTAAAGGCTCTAATATTGATCAGGAGGCCTTTCGAAATGTAGAAGAATTTGGCTTCGCTGATATTTCAACAATGGATGGTAAATATGGGAACATTATGTCTAAGACTCAATATTCTCAAAATGGCAATAATAAAAGTGATGCCTTAAATTATTGCTATTCCTATTTGAACAAAATAGAGTCGGATAATTGGGCTTTAGGGTTTAAGACAGGGGAAAGGGTTTCAAAGGAAAGTTCTTGTCGTAATTTTACTAATCCTCAAAGTTATCTATGGGATGAAAAAAATGATCTACGCTTATTATATAATATTTATGATGAAGATAAATTACGTGTGATAAATGCACGTAGCTATTCTTATAATCCTAATAATCCTAATGACAGTGGTTGGGTAGGTTCTTCTTATACCTATAATGATCAGGGCAGACTGCAGACTGCAGTACAAAATTCAGCTTATGCTAATAGTAACGGACAATATCCTTTAGATAATAAGGAAACAATAATTAGCTTTGGTTATGATGATTATGGCTTTGTGAGTTCCCGTCAGTACAAATCTTTAGATCAATTGAGCAAACAAATTAAAGTAGATCCTCGTTTTGGGCGCATCTCGTCTATTACTTATCCTAGTGGTGTGCATATTCGCGCAGAGTTTGATGAATTAGGATTATTAAATCAGGTTTTTGCTAATGATCCCACATCAAATACACAAAAACAGGTAGAGGATTATTCTTATGTCTCTAATGGCAGTAATATTTATAGCTTGAAAAAAATTCGTACGAATTGGGATGATGACAATCAAGACAATTGGCATTATCAAAAGGTATATTACGACGGTAATCAATCCATGCATAAGATGGCCTTACGTGGATTTAATGAAGTTGATCGTATTACCCAAGAATATCGTCGAGATTTTAATACAGGTCGAACCTCTCATACGGCTTTTCCTTATTATGATCAAGAGACACCTACATTGGCGGCTTACACTTATGATCAACGTGGTCGTTTACAAACAATAACTCGCGATGATGGCCTTCATGTATCATATAATCATAGTTATGATGCGGGTACATCCTCAAGGAATATACAAATTCCTTCACCTGCGGGAAGTTGTAATCAAAAAGTAAACCGAGTAACTTTAAATGTCACTTATGATCATTTGCAACGCCGTTTAAGTATTATGTGGTCAGACAAATCGACTATACAAAGGCATTATAATCTTTTCTCTAGACAGATAGAGTTTAAGGATGGTCGTGGTCTTTCTCATTCTTGGACCTATGATTCCTTGGGACGTGTGGTCGGTCATAGAAGTCCTGACCTAGGTGAAACAACGGTTCAATACGATGCTCACTCTAGACCTTTACAATACGAATTTTCCGATGGAAGAAGTTTAAGCATAATCCATGATGGCCTTGGACGCTTAATTTCTAGAACAGCTACAATGGGCAATAATTCATCAATAGAGTCCTATAAATATAGTGAGCTTAGAGGTGATAAGTATCATAATATGGGACAATTAACCTCATTATCGTTGAGTAATGGTATGAGTATGCAATATAATTATGATTTTGCTGGCAATATGGCTCATCAAATAATTCAGGATGATAATTTATCCGCGCCTCAACAATTCACTTTTCAATATAGTCCACTAAAACAGAAAGTGATGATGACCTACCCTGATCAAAGCTCCCTACATTGGAATTATGCTAAAACAGGAGAACTTCAAACCTATCAATACAAAGAAGAAGCTAATATACAGAATCTTGTAACAGTAGATTCTTATAATCCGACAGGGTCGGTAGCTTTGATTACTTATGGAAATCAAGTCAGTTTAAGTTATAACTTTGACCAGCAAGGTCGAGTGACACAATTAGCAGCAGGAAACTCTAATAGTAATAATCAAACAACTAATTTTTTGACCCATAATTATTGTTACAATACTTTAGGATTAAAAGCTCAGCGCATAATTAATAATAAAGGGCAAAATACAATAGAAAATTTTGTCTATGATATACGTGGACGCATGAGTTCTTATACCAACGGTTCACAAAGCAATGCTTATAAGTATGATAATTCAGGCAACTTATTGCAAAAAAAGGGTATTAATCTCACTATTTCTAGTAAGAATAATCAAATAACTGGTGGCATAATAAATGATTCACAATTAAGTACCAGCTATGATCAGCGCGGGCGATTATTAAGAAAGGAATTACAAAAAGATAGGCAAACTTCCAAATTTAATTATAATTATGATGCTTTTGGTAGGTTGGCCAATTACACCTTTCCTCAAGGAAGAGTAAATTACAAATATGGTATTAATGGTTATCGTTTTTCTCGCGAAATGAAAGTAGATAATAATACGACTCAGATGTCTTTTTATGTTTCACCTTTTTATGAAATTCATAAAGTTGGTGCAACCACCACCAATATTAAGAATATGCAATTAGGTTCGTTGACTTTAGCCTCTAGTACAGGAGGTCAGATGAAATTCTTTGTGCGCGATCATTTAGGAAGTTTGTTGAGCACAACCAATGCTTCTGGAGCGTCTTCATCTATTCAACAATACAGTCCCTATGGAAATCTAACCGCAGGTCAGTTAAGCGCAAGTTCTGAGTTCGCAGGACGCCGTTATGATTCAGAGTTGCGCCATTATGATTTTATTCATCGTAATTATGATCCAGAATTAGGGCGTTTTTTAACTCCTGATCCAATGAGACAATATGCTTCAGGTTATGGCTATGCTGGCGCCCAACCGCTTAATACTGTGGACAGAAATGGTTTGGAGTTTGGCGAATTCATTGCATCTCTTATTGCTTCTGCAATTACAGCGGTAACAGCAATAGCAGTGGGGGCTGACGTTGCTGGAGCTGAAGTCGCTGGAGCTGTGACGGCTGGGAGTGTAGGAGCTGGTGTAGCAGGTGCCGATACTGCAACCTCTGTTGTGGCTGGCACTGTTGCGACTGAAACAGTGGCCACAACTCAAGGGATTTCAACCGCCCTAAGTACGGAAGTTTCTGTTTCTACCACGGCTTCTTTGAGTACATCGGCTGCAGAATCCATCTCAGGAACAGTAGGATTTGAGGGAAGTGCTGAGTTAGGTAGTACAACAGTAGAGTCCAACACTTTTATAGAAGGAGCTTTAACACAAACAACCGCTAACAGCTCTGCAGAGATTGAATTTTCTGGTCAGGGGGTTTTAAACGAAGGTGGACAATTAGTAGGTAGTGGCTTAGAAGAAACTGGAAGTTCATTGGCTGAAACAGGAGGCGAAGAAGTTGGACAAGTTGGAAGTAATGCTGCGAACCAGAGCACAAATGAGACGGCTAATGAAGCTGGACAAGTGGTCAGTCGCCCAGCGCGTGAAGCCTTGCGCTCCATAGGAAGAAGATTTATAACTCCTGCCGCAAAATTTTTAGCCCATCAAGCAGCAGGTCTTGTTGTATTTGGTGTTTTACCAACTCTCATCCAACAACTAATTGAAAAACATCATCCAAGGCACGAACAGAATCAAGGGCTAGAATATGGAAACGATGGTTTGAACCAAAACTTTTCTACAAATACTTTCTTCCAAAGGCCCAACCGCAGGAATTTTTTGGTAAATACTTATAGTTTGTCTACTTCCTTAGGAACACCTTACGGGACTACTCAAGCACGTTCAGAGAGAGCTCCTACGCTAGGCTTTCCTTCCGTTAATACTCGTGGACTAGGTTTGATTTCTATCTCAGATCCGCAATACTTTAATGAGTTTCATCAGGAAAGAAGACGAGCTGTTGACTATTCCCAAATATTAATTGATAGCAGAAGACTAGGAAATCATTATCCAATCTATATTAGTTATTAATACAAAGAGAAACTATATTAATAAAAAAAGTGCGTTTAAAGGGCTATTGTTTGTAGATATGAGTTTAAGAGTTTTCACCGAGAAACTTAAAAATAAGAAAAACACTAATAAAAATAAATACATTACATGATGAAAGAATATAAGTGATTTTTAACTTCTAACTTTGGATTTTAAAAATCTTAAAAACTCTAGCTACACAAAATTAAGTTATAGGCTCTAAAAAGATACCACTAAAGTTTGTATACTTTTAACAAAAGCAGGGTTTCCTTAAGCATGCAGCATTATTCCGAGATTTTACGGGGACCCAAGTATACCTGGCAAAAACTGTCATCTTAAGTGAAAAAATAGCATGGTTTTAGTGGCCAGATCGAGTATATTTAGTTTTAAAATTGGTCTTTAAATTGCTCTATTCTTTTAATATTAAATTTTTAAAGGAGTTTATTTATGGGAAAAAAATACATTAAAGGAGCTTTAATAATTATACTGTCGTTAGCTTTAAATATAGGTTGTGAGAGTGAATTAGAACCTCGTGTGAAGGATGATATCGTTATATCAGAAGGAGAAGAGCTTGTAAGAGCTTTACAAAGGTTTACTAAAACTAGGGATGAAAGAGTTCAAGCTCTAGCAGAGAGAAGAAGTCTTCAAGAGGTTTTAGATAATGAGAGTGACACTGTAATTTCTAATGAAATTCTTTCTAAGGTAGCTGTTTTAGATCAAAAAATTAGTGATCTTGATAAACAAGTGGATTTAAATAAAAGGCTTGTTATAAGTAAAGAGGCAGTCTTAAATAAGGAGAGTGGGGATTTTTTAAGTGAAGAGGAAAAATTAACTTTAGCAGAAGTTAAAGGTCAAGGATTTAATAATATTGAATATGATTTTAGAAATAGATTAACTATTATATACGAGGCTCAAGTAGAGGCTGTTAATAATCAGGAAGAAGTGCTTTTAAAGCTTCGGGTTGAAAAAGGTTTAAAATCTGATCAATTAAAAGCTATGACGGAAATAAATTCTAAAGAGGCTGAGATTTTAAAGGCTAAGATTTTAAAATTAGATATAGAAATCAAGCAGGTTGTAAGACAGCAGACTTTACTAGTGATAATTAAAGATAGTTTAGCAGAAGAGATTCAAAATTTGTAGTTAATAAAAATAATAGAAAAAACACTTTTCAATCTTGTAGTATTTTATATAGTAAGTGCATGGAAGATTTTCTTGGTAAAAAAATCTTAAATAAAGAATGGTTTAAGGTTTTAAAAGATGAGTTTAAAAAGGACTACTTTAAAAACATAGAAGTATTTTTAAAAAAAGAATCTAAAGAAAAAACAATTTTTCCAAATTTTAAAAACTGTTTTTTAGCATTTAACAAAACTCCCCTTTCAAAAGTTAAAGTGGTGATACTTGGACAAGATCCTTATCATAGAAAGGGTCAGGCAAATGGTTTAAGCTTCTCTGTTCCTAAAGGGTTTTGTATACCACCGTCTCTTAGAAATATTTTTAAAGAGTTATCAACAACATTTCCAAAAGAAAAATTTTTAACTGGAGATTTAAGTTCATGGGCGGAGCAAGGTGTTTTTCTTTTAAACAGTGTGTTGACTGTTGAAGAATCTAAGGCCGCATCGCATAGAAATAAAGGGTGGGAGTCTTTTACAGATTGTGTGCTTAAGATTTTAAATGAACAAGAACGACCTATAGTGTTTATGTTATGGGGAGCCTATGCTTACAAGAAAGCTTTGTTTTTAAGCAACAAGAGGCATTTAATCCTTTGTGCTTCCCACCCATCGCCATTGTCTGCTTACAGAGGTTTTTTAGGATGCCAACATTTTAAAATGACCCATGCATTTTTAAAAAAAAATAGTTTAAAACCTATTAAATGGGGTTTTTAGACTCTCTTCTTTGAAATTTTGGCCTAATTAAGATAAACCCAGCAGTATGAGATTTATAGGTTTTGCAAGGTTTTTAGGGGTTTTTTTAATAAGTTTTTTAATCTCTTGTCGTGGTGTGAAAAAACATGAGTTTGTTTATTGTTCAGAAGGAGGACCAACAACATTTAACCCTCAGTTGGCCGGAGATGGTGTAACTTTTAACGCCTCTTCACAGCCTATTTATAACAGACTGCTTGAATTTAAAGAGGGCACAACAGATTTAATTCCTTCTCTTGCAAGATCATGGCAAGTTTCTCAATCAAGCAAAGAAATTATTTTTAATTTAAGAGATGATGTGGAATTTCACACTACAGAATATTTTAAGCCTACAAGAAAGTTTAATGCTGACGATATTATATTTTCATTTTCTAAAATGATGGATTTAAACCATGAATATCATAAAACAATATCAGGCACTTATGAGTACTTTGAATCCATGGGGATGAGAAGAGTAATTAAAGAAATTAAAAAAATATCAGAATATAAGATTAAATTTATTTTAAAAGAAACTGAAGCCCCTTTTTTGTCTAATCTAGCAATGGACTTTGCTAGCATTTTATCAAAGGAGTACGCAGACACTCTTCTTAAGAAAAAGAAAAAGGAAGATCTTAACAATAAGCCCATTGGGACAGGAGCATTTAAATTTCACTCTTATGTAAATGAAAAAAAAATACATTATTTAAGGCACAATAATTATTTTTTAGGTCCTAGTCAAATTTCTGATTTAGTTTTTTTAATTATACCTGATCCAAATAAAAGACTTGAAAAACTAAGAAAAGGGGACTGTCATTTTGCAAAAAACTTTGCTTTCATAGCAAGAGGAGAGTTTAATTTAAAAGATAAAATTAAATTGATTAAAGCTCCAGGTTTAAATATTAGCTATATAGGAATAAATTTAAGAAAGAAAAGGTTTAAGAATAAGAAGCTTAGAAAAGCTATGAGTAAAGCTTTAAATAGAAGAAGTTATGTTGATTCTATTTATTTAGGAAATGCTATTAAAGCAAAATCACCTCTTCCTCCAGGTATTTGGGCCTATGATAAAGACTTAAAAAATTTAGATTATGATTTAGAAGCAGCTAAGGTATTAATTAAAGATTCTGGTATAGATCTTCCAATGCAAGTAACACTGTGGACGCTTCCGGTATCAAGACCGTATAACCCAAATGGTAAAATTATGGGTGAGATGATTAAGGAGGATTTTAAGCAAATTGGAATTGAATTAAATTTAGTTACCTATGACTGGCCTACATATTTACAAAAATTAAAACAAGGGGAGCATGAGTTAGTTGAATATGGCTGGTCTGCAGACAACGGAGACCCTGATAATTTTTTAAATATTTTGCTAAGTTGCTCAGGAGCAAAAGGGGGGACAAATGTTTCAGGTTTTTGCAATAAATCCTATGATAAACTTATTAATAAAGCAAGGCATGAGTTTTCTCAAAAAAAACGTAAAAATATATATAAAAAAGTTTTAAATCTTTTTCAAGAAGAGATGCCATTTTTACCAATAGCACATTCAAATCTTTTTCGAGTGATGAGGCAAGAGGTGAGAGGTTATGTTGTGCGGCCTATAGGAACAGAGTCTTTTTATAAAGTAAGGCTTAACTCGTGGAAATAAAAGGCGCGTTTAAGGAAAAAATTTATTTTAAAGAAAAAATAGAAAAATCTCTTTTAAAAAGAAAAAACCACTATTTTTTTATAGACTCTTTTTTTAAAAACCATAAGCTTTTTAAAAACTGTCAGAATATAATATTCTTAAAGCCTGGAGAAGGTGTAAAGAATTTAACAACTTTAAACAAACTTATTAAATGGTTGCTTGACAATGGAGCTAATAAGAGCTCAACATTTGTTGCCGTAGGTGGCGGCAGTATTGGGGATAGTATAGGGTTTTTAGCCTCTATATATTTAAGAGGTGTTGATTTTATACAAGTTCCAACTACATGGCTTGCGGCTGTGGATTCTTCAATAGGCGGAAAAACAGCCTTAAACTACCAAAATTATAAGAATCAGATTGGAACTATCTATGCGCCAAAAGAAATCTATTTTTTTTTAAATTTACTTAATACCGCAAAGATTAAAGATTCAGAGGGTGAAATTATAAAAACATTATTTCTTAATATTAATAAAAATTGGGCTAAAAAGATTTTATCTAAATGGAGTAAGGATAAAATAAATTTTAAAGACTTGCCTTTGTTTATATCATATAAGATTTTAATTGTTAAAAAAGATATAACAGATGTAAAGGGTATTAGAGCTGTTCTTAACTTTGGGCACACTATAGGGCATGCTTTAGAGTTAATATATGGGTTTTCTCATAGTGATACGGTGAAAAAGGGTTTATTATTTTCTATAAGGTGGAGTTATAAAAAAAAATATCTTTCTTTAAGTAATATGAATTTTTTATTAAATTTTTTAAATGATAAATTGCCCAGCGTAAGTGAAAAAAAGCTTTTAAAAGCTTTGTCTAAAGATAAAAAATCTAGAGAAAATATAGTTAATTTTATTTTTTTAAAAAATAATGGGCCTTTTGTAAAAAAAGTTAAAATTTCTGATTTGATTAAAGAATATAAAAGGCAAATAAATAGTGGATGTTAAGGTAAGGCTTCCTGCTTCAAAATCTATTGTAAACAGGTATTTGATTCTTAAAGAAGGTTTTCCAGATTTTTCTTTAAAATGGGATTCTAAAGCAAAAGATGTAATTTATCTTAAACACGCATTAAAGACCTATAAAAAATCAACTAAAATATATATTGGTGAAGGGGGGACGACACTTAGATTCTTAGCACTATTTCTTTCTTCACAGAAAGGTTCGTGGGTTTTAAAAGGGACATCAACTCTTTTTAAAAGGCCTCAAAGTGAATTGGTAAACGCTATAAATGCATTAGGAGCAAAGGCTTACTTATCTGGTAACAGCCTTATTCTTTCTTCTAACGGATGGAGTAAACAAGTAGTTGAAGTTTCAGCTTTAAAAACAACTCAAGTTTTAACAGGTTTAGTCTTAGCAGCATTGGCATCAAAAAATCAGTTAGATATTAAGATTAAAGAAAAAGGGTTAAATTCAAATTACTTTCTACTCACAAAAAAATTTGTAGAATCTTTAGGTTTTAAAATCTTAGTTAATAAAACTCTAATTAAAGTACAGGCAAAGCAAGAGTTAAAAAGGAATCTAGGCTTTCAGGATTTAGAGTCAGATTGGTCTTCGGCTGCATTTATTTATGTTATGGCATCTATAATGGGGAAAGCTAAAATTCAAGGTCTTATAAGTAAGAGTTTTCAACCAGATGCAAGAATTTTAGAAATTCTAAGGTCTGCAGGTGTAGGAGTTTCTTCATTTACTGTGGAGAAACCTGTTGAAAATAAATTTATATATAGAGCAATAAACGTTAATTTACAAACTTGCCCTGATTTGTTTCCTGTTTTAAGTGTTTTTTCATGCTTTTGTCTTGGTGATTCTGCTTTGTTTGGAGCGCCTCAATTAATTTATAAAGAATCAAATAGAATAAATCGTATTCATGAGCTTTTATTTAACTGTGGCTATAAATCAAGTTGTAGAGAAGATGGAATCCAAATTAAAGGTGAAGGTTTTAAATTATTAGAGCATAAAAAATTTAGTTTCGATGTCTCTAGTGATCATAGAATTTTCATGGCTTGTCAGATTTTAAAAAGATTTGGATACCAAATAGATATTAGAGGAGAAAGAGCTATTAAAAAAAGTTTTCCTGAGTATCTGAAAATGAAAGTGTAATAATGTATTTTTTAATTGGCCATAGAGGAGTTGGGAAGACATCTTTATTAAAAGATTTACATGGAGGCGTGGATTTAGATAAAGAAATTTTAAAAAAACATAATATTCAGGATTTTTTTGAAAAAGGGCAGGAAAAAAAATTTAGAGATATTGAAAGACAAGTTTTAATAGAAATTTTAGAAAAATTTAACCCTGAATTTGTTGCTCTAGGAGCAGGTTTTGAACTTCATAAATTTAATTTTCCTAAAAACTCTAAAATAATTTGGATTCAAAAAAAATCTGATAAGATTGGACGTATATTTTTAGATCGTCCGAGGCTGGATAAAAACAAAACTCCTAATGAAGAATTTAATTATAGAAAAAGAAAAAGAGATGAGTTTTATAAAAAATATGCTCATATTAAAATTGAAATTGAAGAGGGAGCAGATAACGCTAAAGTAGTTAAAAAAATCCTTAAAAAAAATAAAACAAAGCTCCTTCATGGTTTTTGCACTATTAAAACTAAATCTGAATTTGATTTTATAATCGGTAAAGTAGAGCTTCGAACTGATTTTTTAAAAGAGAAAGAAATTAAGACTTTATTAAAAGATAAGTGTGGAAATCAAAGCCTAGTTTCTTTAAGAGTGGAGCCTACAAAGGCTTTTTTAGAAAGTTTATTTGCATATAAAAATATTCTTATAGATATACCTCTTAAGTATATGGAAAAAGGATATTTAAAACGATTGAATAATAAAAATATATTTATTTCAGAGCATAATTTAATTTCTTTAAAAAAAATCAAAGAAATCAATAGCAAAGGTTTTCATCTAAAATGGGCGCCTGAAGTAAAGAGCTTTAAAGAATTAATGAAATATCATAAAATGATTAAGAATATGAATGTAAGTTTTCTTCCAAGATCTGTGGGAAGTTTAAGTGGAAGATGGAGCTGGTATAGACAACTAACTTTTTTTAAAAATAAAATTACATTTTTTAGATATGGACTTAATGAATACTTAGATCAACCAAGTTTTTATGAAGTAGATTTTTTGAACTCTAAAAAGTCTTTTAATGGTGCCGTTATTGGTGAGGATGTTAGTTTGTCGTATTCTCCTGCCTATCATAGGGCTTTTTTTAAAGAAAAATTTAAAGGAACCTATGTTCGTATTTCACTTTATAAGGATGAGTTTTTAAAAGAAAACTTAAATTTTATAAAATCATTAGGTGTTCAATTTTTATCAGTAACATCACCGTTTAAAAAAAAGCTTGGAGATTTATCAGGGTATTTAGGAGGGGCAAATACGCTTTATATGAACGAGGATTTAAGAGCAAAAGACACAGACGCTTTGTCCATTTCTTTTTTAAAAAAAGAGCTTTTTAAAGTTAAATCAGTACTGATTTGGGGGGCTGGAAGTATGGGGGTTAAGATTTTTAAAAAAATTAGAGAAAAGACTGTTCTTCAATCGGTTCGTGACTATGAGGATGGAGCTTTACAGGGTAAAAGTTTTGAAGCTCTAATTTGGTCAGCAGGGCCTGAATGTGTAATTAAACCAAAATTAAAAATTCCGCCAAAAGTGATTTATGATCTAGAGTATAAGGATCATTCTCAAGCTAAAGCGGTTGCTTTGTTGTGGGGTTGTGACTATATTTCGGGAAGAGATTTTTTTATAACTCAAGCTAAAGCACAACAAAAGTTTTGGTTAAGTTGTGTAGAAGGAAAAATTAAATGAGTAATACATATGGTCACTTATTTAAAATGACAAGTTTTGGTGAAAGTCATGGGAAAGGTTTAGGAGTTGTGATTGATGGTATGCCTTCAGGTGTTTTAGTGGATGAAGAAATTTTTATAGATTTTTTAAATAGAAGAAGACCTGGCGGTGAATTGATGTCTTTAAGGAAAGAATTAGATGAACCTGAAATATTAAGTGGTATTATGGAAGGTAAAACATTAGGAACCCCGATTTCATGTGTTTTTAAGAATGTAGATGTTAGGTCTAAGGATTATAAAAATTTAAAGGCACGTCGAGGGCATGCTGATGCTGTTTGGACAAAAAAATATGAGCATGTTGATTTAAGGGGAGGAGGCAGAAGCTCTGGAAGAGAAACTCTTGCCAGAGTTGTAGCCGGGGCTTTTGCAAAAATGGCGTTAATAAAAGAATTTCCTGATATACAAGTTAAAGCTGTAACGAGATCGATTTTTAAGTTTAAAGATGATAAATATTCGGATCAAGATTTTTTTAAAATTGATAAAACAAACCTAGGGTTCTTATCAAAAAAGGTGTCTATTAAGACGAGTAAAAATCTTTTAAAAGCTAAAGAAGAGGGCCAGAGTTACGGTGGTAGGGTTGAGGTAAGAGTTAAGAACCCGGTGCCTTCATTGGGGCAACCTATATATGGAAAAATTAAATCTAAACTTGCAGAAGCGGTTCTTTCTATTGGAGCGGTTAAGAGCTTTTCTTTAGGTGATGATGTGGATTTTTCTATATACGGAGGGCAAGAGTTTCACTGTATGCCAAAATCCATTTATGGAGGAGTATTAGGGGGAATTACTACAGGTGATACAATACAGTTTTTTGTCGATATTAAGCCTTCTTCATCTATTCTTAATGTGGCTAAATCAGGCAGACATGATCCATGTATTGTTCCAAGAGTATTGGTGGTTTTAGAGTCTATGGTGTGGATGGTGTTGATGGATTTGTGGCTGCAAAGAAAAGTTGAAATTAATTAAAGGGGGTATAAGTGAGAGATAAAAGGTTTTTAATTGTGGTAATCTTTATTTTTTTAAGCAGTTGTAACACAATACAAAAAAATAAAAATAAATTTCTAAAGCACCCATTAAGTATTGTCCAAGGAACTACCGATTCAACACAAACATTCATATCGATTCTTTCTAAAAAAAAACAAGGTAACTTAAAGTTTTTTGTATCAAGGAGTGGGTCATTTCAAAAGCCTATTCAAATCCTTAGTTATTTTAAAAAAAAATCCCCGGATGGAAAATGGGTTATTGAAAGAATTCACATTAAAAATCTTAAAAATTTTATAAAATATAAATTACTTGTGAAAGTAAAAGGAAAGATTATTGATGAAAGAAGTTTTCAAACATTGAATTTAAAAAGAGAGAATATTCGCATTGGTGTGGTTTCATGTATGGACGATAGAATTTCCTCAGCTAATAAAATGTGGGAGTCTTATTTAAATAGATTTCTTGATATAAATTTTTTTATTGGTGATAATGTATACGCTGATCGACTTGATGATGGGTCTGTAAAAATAGCTGATGAAAAACAGTTGTGGCAAAGGTATATTCAGACTTGGGGGAGATTATATTTTTATCATTCATCACAATTGAGTCCTACATATTATCTTTGGGATGATCATGACTACGGTAAAAATGATGGCGATGCTAGCTACGTACACAAGAAGGTGTCTGCAGAAATTTTTTGGACGTTTAATCCTAATGAAGAAATTACAGGGGTATACCAAAAAACTTTTGGAGTTGGTTCAATATTAAATGCATTTAATCAGAAATTTTTGTTTCTAGATGGAAGATTTTTTAGAGAAAATCAAAGAGGTGTTCATTGGGGATTTGATCAAAAAAAGAAAGTGCTAGATGAGATTAGAGCAAGTAGAGCGAAAATTAATTGGATGATTCAAGGCGATCAGTTTTTTGGTGCTTATCATCCATTTGAATCCTTTGAGAGAGATAATCCAAAAGAATTTAAAAATACGTTAGAAAGTTTAAAAAAAACGAATAAGAAGATTGTTTTTATAAGCGGAGATAGACATTTAACTGAGATTATGAAAATTAAAAAAGCAGTTCTTGGTTATAAAACTTTTGAAATTACTTCTAGTGGAATTCATGCAAAGGTTTTTCCAAAATCTTTTTTAAAATTTCCAAATCCAAGGGGAGAAGTAGGTAAATCAGGAGTTTATAACTATACAGTCATAGAGCTTTATCGTGATGGAGAAGAAAAAAAGCAGTTTAAAGTAACATCTTATGGAGCTAAAGACTGGATGCACTACACAAAGGAATTATCACTATAAGCCTTTATTAAGGAGTTGTTTTCTTTGCGGTTTTAGGAACAGTACATAGTGTTACTGTTTTGAGTCAGGGTTTTACAATCAAAAAGGTTTTTAAATTTTTAGTTGAGCTAATATTATTGTTAAATCCTTGATATAAAGAAAGCTTTACTTGTGTTTTTTTAAAAAAAGTATTTTTATTTTTTAATAATTCTATGATGGTAAGAATACCAAACACAAGAAAGTATAAAAAAAATTATTGTAAAAATACGAATTGTTGCTGCCTCACCATAATAATCAGCAAATATCCCTATGGGATAAGTCGCTATAGGCCCAAGACTTCCAAAGGCTAAACCAATAAGAGCACTCACCCTCCCTCTAAAAGACTCCTTCACCTCAAGTTGAATACCCACCGTTAACGCAGCAAACATTAAATATCCGGAAAATCCCATTGCACACATTATCACTGCAGCACCAAACTGATTTTCAACTTCTAAGACCATCCAATAAAAAAATAGAATCATTGAAACAGCGATTTTTATAGTAGAAAGAGCATCTTTTGGTTTCCACACTGCAAATACTAATGAGCCTAAAACTGAACCCATAGCAGGAAACATAAAGAGTCGCCCAAAGTCGGCAGCCTCTAGCTCAAACTTTTTAGTAGCAAAAGTTCTAAGCACTACAACGAATAACGGAAAGATTGTTAGCATGGATAAAGCTAGTTGCCCTAGTTGGTATCTCATGCGAGGTTTTTTTAAAAAATAGCTTAACTCCTTTAGTGCTTGGGGTTTTATATTTTTTTCTTCATGGGGTTTAATCTTTAAGAAATAAATCACAATACAAACTGTGAAAAAACCGATGGCATCCATTAAAAAAACTAGACTTGGCCCCCAGAATGTTAAAAGAAGCCCTGCAACAACGGGTCCAAGCATTCTTCCTATATGAAAATTTATGGAGTTTATAGCCAGGGCTTGCTGAAAATCCTGACGATCAACAATTCTAACTATTATAGCCTCAAAGGTCGGGGAGCCAAAAGAAACTATAACCCCTTCAATTACTGCAAAAATAATAAGGTGCCAGACTGTAATGGATCCCCACTCGCAAAAAGCTGCCAAAAAGAGTACTAAAAGGCCCATTAAAAGCTGTGTAATAATCATTATTTTTTTAGCATCAGCCCCATCTACTAAAGCACCACCTTTTAAAATTAAAAACGTTATAGGAATAGCGGCAGCTAGCATTACAGCCCCTTGCCAAGAAGACCCCCCTGTTAACTCTAGAATCAACCAAGATTGGGCTAAATTATGGGACCAACTGCCTATTAAAGCAACTGTTCTAGCTATAAAAAATAGTGTGAAATTTATATTTTTAAAGGGAGAGAATCGAGATTCTATAAAATCAGAGAGCATCTTTAGTATACTACTTCTCCTTAAGGCCTATAACCATAAATGGTTTAAAGTTTTTTAAATTCCTCATCAGAATTTAGAAAAACATGAAGAACTGTTTAATCAAGACTTTAAAGCCTAGATCGGCATCATCTGCTCTTATTGTGCTTTGAGAGAGCAAAAAGTGTACTCACTTAAGTAATCTCAAAGATGAGCTCCTAGATTAGAGTTCACATCCAATATATGAGGTTTAAAGGCCTTAGCTCAAAAATATGAGGGTTTTAATATAGACTGGTCAGAAAGGCTAAAATCTGAAATTTATGATAAAAATTGTTCATGTGAGGATAGAGGTGACAATAAAGGCTGAAATCACTCGGGCTGAATCTGTCTATGTGCCTTTAGGTGGCATTGGAAGGATTGGGTTTTTGAGTATGGTTTTTGAAGTGAAAAAGCTATGAAGCTACCAATATACAGTATAGCAATATGTCTAATCACAACGACAGTGTTTGCCCAATCTACCGATGAAGTTTGCAGTAGACATATCAAGTTCCAAAAGGCAGCTCTTTCTCAATCCAAACCATACTCATCGTTAAATTTTAATGCCTTAAGAGAAAATAATCTTATTCTAATTGGAGAAACGCACCATTCTCACTATCGCAAGTATAAAGTTTATCAGAATTTACTTAATCAATATTTTTCAGGAAGAGAGTCTGAAAGCTGCCTATTTTTAGAAGCTGGGGGACCGGGAACAACAGAGCTAAGGTTTAAAGATGGCGGACCAGTTTTAACATTGAACGAGGAAGAAATTAAAACTTTTGAGACTATACACTTAAAAGGGTCTCAAGATACACACAAAACCCACGGCATGAGTATCTGGTGGCAAATATCATACGAACTCTCAAAAAAAGGAGTTAAAATTTTCCCAATCGATATTGATGGCAGGGCTGGAATGAATAAGAGAAACGAATTTATGGCTGATAGTATCAATTCCTTGTTTAAAGAAGGTGTTTGTAAGTATGCCGCCACAATCAATGGTTTTGCTCATTTAGTTGGACAGGGTCTATCACACTTCACATATGAATTTGATGGAACAACATTCATTGAAACAGCCAGTGATAGCAGGACAGAAGAGGTCAAAAATTATGATACTATTCTAAAACGGTCAGGATATAAAATGCTGCAAAATTTTCTTGATGAAAGTATTTTTGATTATAGCTTGGTAAGACTTTTAGAAACTAGTATTGATTTAGTGAAAAAAGCTAATAGCAGCTATACAAGTCATGATTTAGACGGTTTTTGGAATTTGAAAGCGATTAATTCTAATCATGAAACGACTGGCCCGGACACGCTCCTCTGTAGTGAAAATATAGAAAGTAAAGCAAGTTTAGTTTTAGAAGGGAGTGCCATACCCAATTATCCACTTTACCTTTCAACTTACGGCGGATCTAATATGAACCAAGGTTCTGACTGGGGCAATCTTAAAGAATTTAACTATATAATTTTGTTTCCCACGGAAGACTTTATTAAATGATTTAAAAAATACGTACTCACAAAACCCTAGACAGAATCAAGACTTTTCATAGGTCTATGGAGCTCAGCGATACCAGCTGGGCTTTTTTGTGCTATCAGCATTAAAAAAAGCTCAAATCAAAAATAATTGATCTTAGCGGAGTTTCTTGTATTTGAATTGTAAAATCTATCATTGTTCTTTCTAAAATATGCGCTAAACAAATAAGCATTATAAATGTTCGTATTTTGAGCATTTAAGGAAAGCTTAGTTTGAACCAGGCAGATTACAGATTCAGTATATTGATTGTAGATGATGAAGAACACGCTCGTTTATCTAATAAGCTTATGTTGAATCGTCTATTAGAGCCGTTTGAGGACTCTGAGATCAATATAAAGCTCACAGGGACAGTTGAAGGCATGCGCGACTACCTTAGATCAGAGCACTTCCATTTAGTTTTAATAGACCGTGATTTAGGTAAGACACCTGATAATGAGATGATTGATGGAATTCATGAAATCCCTAAAATCCTTGAGATTCAGTCTACAACTAAAGTGATTATGGTTACTGGATATAATGAACCAGAGCTTGCTGTGAAGGCCTTAAAAAATGGGGCAATGGATTTTATTGTTAAAGGGAAAAAACCTGAACAAGTTGAATATAGAAACAAACAAATTTTTAAAGCGCTCAATGATTCCAGGCTAGAAATTAGAAATCTCAGGACAAGTGTTGATTCAGACATCTCTACAAAAGGTTATGTTTGCGAGTCCATGGCAATGAAGCAGGTAGGGAGTCAATTAAGCGCTCTAGCTTATGCACCAACTCCAGTTTTACTTTTAGGTGAAACAGGTCTTGGGAAAACTCATACTGCTAAAAGACTAAATGAGCTTTCTAAAAAAATACACAAGTAAAGCAAAAGAGTGTTTGTAAACATCAATGTAAACTCTATTCCAGAAAATTTAATTGAGTCAGAGTTTTTTGGTCATGAAAAAGGCTCTTTTACTGGGGCGACTGAAAGAAAGCAGGGGCTCTTTGAAAAAGTTGCTGGTGGAGATTTATTTTTAGATGAAATTGGAGGCGCGAGTCTTGCAACTCAAGTGAAGATTTTAAAAGTGATTGATGAAATGACTTTTAAACGTGTTGGAGGAACAGAAGAGCTTCAGTCTAATGTACGCTTGATTTTTTCGACAAATAAGAATTTGGAAGAGATGGTCAGGCTTGGTCAATTTAGAAAAGATCTCTATGCAAGAATTTCTGGAATTGTTGTTAAAATGCCTAAGCTTGATCAGAGAAAGGAAGACATTCCACATATTTGTCAAAGTATCACTAACCAGCTCAAGATTAAAAGCACAAAAAAGATTTCTTACTCTGACTTTCCAGTTCCACTTTAAAAATATTTTATTAGAACAGATTTTCCATTTAATATTAGAGGAATCAGGAACGATTTAGATCGTCTTATGATCTATTGTCCTTTAAAGCTAAACGGTAAAATTGATTACTCAGGTTGGAGATCTATTTTAGCAGGGTCCACTAAGTTTAAAAAGCTAGTGGATGAAGATGCTGATCTGGATATAGTTATGTAAGAGAAGAAAAAGCACAGTGGCAACAGATCACTCAATTCGTTGAGCGTATAAAAGGCCCAATTGAGCAAGACAGGCCGTACATAAAAGAAGCTGTAAAGTTTGGCGGGGCCAAATCATATGATATTCAAGTGAGTTTTGTTTGGGATTTTATTATGTCTGCATATGACATCATAAATGAACGTCCATCTGAATTGGATATAATGCTTGTGACTACCAGAAAGATTGTAGAAAAGTTTCCTAAAGAAATTTTTGCTTTCTCTTTTGTTGGTGATCACTTTAGGAAAATGGAAGAGCTCTCACTTTCTCAAAACTTTGTGTCTTTAAGTGTAATGTTGAGCTTATCTAAAGAAGAGATCATATCATCTTTAGCTGTGCCGAAGGAAGAAGCTCATGCAGTTATGGTTGAAACAATGCCAAATTTCTTTTCATGGGATGTCTTCTTAGATGGCGAGCCTTACAATTACTATTCAAAGAAGCCGACTTTTTGGGAGTCTATTGCAGACATACTTTTAGATTCAGGAACGGAGTTTAATTTTAGACAGCAAAGAAGACATATTGAGCTTGCTAAGGTTCTGATTCACTCAGGGAAGATCAATAGATTTCCAAGGTTAATGGAGCAAATTAAAGATACGGACATGTCTTTCTTTGGTTATTAAAAGCTATGTATGCTTGATAAGGAAAGTTATGATGCTGCCGATGTTCCACAACTTAACTTAGAGGATAAGGGTAATGGTGATGTTGCAGCTTCAGGCTATAGACCTGGATGGGTAAACTTAGGTTCCTTTGAGGCTTTGTATCCGCTAAAAGATAAGACGTGTAAAAGTGCTGAAAAATTAAGTTTTGATGAAATCAATCTTATTAGAGGATTTGTAGTTAAAAACTTAAAAAAGCCTGAAGAGTCAGAAATTTCTTGAAATATCGGACCTAAAAATCCCCTCCAAATCAAACCTACTAAGTGTAGGCAGTTATTAGTGTTTTTAGTTTCTGCTAATTTTAGTCTTGAAAAATGGATGGGATGGCAGGACTCGAACCTGCGAATACCAGAATCAAAATCTGGTGCCTTACCAACTTGGCCACACCCCATTAGTAGAGTTTATTTAATATTAAATTGTCTTAAGATTATTAAAAGATCAAGTAGTTAAAAGAAGGTGGCAAATATTTTTTATATTAGAACTTATGCCCGTTATTAGGTTTATTAAAGATCATTTTCTTAAGAGTTTTTTTTATTTAGAAATAGACTGTGTTCTTAAACCGCCCTTCTTTACACCTTTTACTTAGAATTCCTTATTTAACAGTCACGTTAATCATAGTGTCTGGATTTGATACAGACCCGTTAGGGCCATCGCCAAGTTTGATTTGATCAACATACTTCATGCCTGAAATCACTTCTCCAAAAACAGTATAGGCATTGTTTAGATGTGGTGCTTTAGCAAGCATAATAAAAAATTGTGAATTTGCAGAATGGGGGGATGCAGACCTAGCCATTCCTAAAACACCTCGATTAAAAGGAGTTGAAGTAAATTCTGATTCTAAATCTGGAAGTTTTGAACCTCCAGTGCCATTTCCGGCAGGATCTCCAGTTTGTGCCATAAAGTCTTTAATAACTCTATGAAATTTTAAACCATCATAAAAACCTTGATTAGCAAGGGTTGTTATACGTTTAACATGATTTGGGGCAAGGTCAGGTCTTAATTTTATTTTTACAGTGCCTGTTTTAAGTGTAATGAGCATTATTTTCTCCTTTTTCTTTTCTACTGTAATAGTGGCTTTAGCTTGCTTTACTTTTTTTTCATTATTTTTAATAATTTGTTTTGTGTCCTTTAAAGAAACTATTGTTTTAGTCTCTTTTTTTGTACATGAGGTAAAGATTAAAAAAAGATTTAAAAAAATAATTAAAAACGCTTTCATACTATAACTTCCTATATTTTATTTATTAATAAGACAAGAAAATACAATAACTAAAGAAGGTTGCATAGCTTAATAATTAACAACTAGTCTAAAAATTAAGCTTCTATTTTGAGTAAGGAAAAGGTTTTTCCTCTTTTAATGCGGATAAAATAGGTTTGGTGTTTTTGTGACAAAACTTTTATTGCATCGGTTGCTGAAAAAATAGAGTGTCTATTAATTTCATAAATAACATCACCTTCTCTTAAACCTGCTTTAGATGCTGGAGAGTATCCTAAGACTCTTGAAATGTAGGCACTGTGCTTTCCTGTATTTTTAAGGTCATAAAGAGATTTTGTTTTTAAAGTTATATTTGAAACACTAAAGCCGTATTTATTAAAAATCTTGTCTTTAGAATTAGGTTTAGGAAAAAGCTTGGGTGAAGCTTTTTTTTGGGTAATACTTTTGTTGCTGTTTCCAATTATAATAGTTATTTTTTTTATTTTTTTCTCACGTACAACCTGAGCAACAACAGATTTTCCAATGGGGGCTCTGCTAATATACTTTGCTAAATCTGTAGAAGTTTTAATTTTATTCTTACCAATTTTTATAATGATATCATAGGGCTTTAGTTTTGCTCGATGAGCAGCTGAGTTTGGAATAACATTTACAATTATAGCGCCCTTAGTTTGGTCAAACCCAAGGCTTGCAGCAAGGTCTTTATCCATTGTTCTCATCTCAACGCCTAAAAAGCCTCTAGAAACAATTCCTGTTGATTCAAGTTGTTTGATGATGGTTTTTACCTCGTCAATAGGAATGGCAAAGCCTATACCTTGTGCTCGAGCATCAATTGCAGTGTTTACTCCAATAACTTCTCCCTTTATATTAACCAATGGCCCCCCTGAATTACCAGGGTTGATGCTTGCATCAGTCTGAATGAAGGGGAAAAGATTTATTTCATCAAGATCTCTACCAATAGCTGAAATAATTCCTTTAGACATACTGTGGCCATGACCAAAAGGGTTTCCGAATGCTGCCACCCACTCACCAACTTGTAAAGACTTGCTTGAACCAAGTTTAACGGTTGGAAGATTTTTACCAGCATCAATTTTAATAAGTGCAACATCGGTTTTAGAGTCTTTACCAATGACTTTAGCGGGGTAAATTTTCTCATCTTTTTCAGAAAGTTGAATATTAATAATATCAGCCTTATCAATAACGTGACTGTTGGTTAGAATAAGACCGTCTTTTCTAATAATAAATCCTGTGCCTAAAGATTTTGCGGGTTGAGCTTGATACCTGTCTAAAAGGCCTTGTTGACCAAAAAAATGTTTAAAAAGTTGTTCCATGGGATCTTCGTTAAATCTTAGGTGATCTTGTTGTTTCATTCGTAATTTTAGATTGGTCTCAGTAGAAATGTTTACAACGCTTGGGTTAATGGCTTTATTAAGCTCTATAAATAAGTTTGAAGGAAGGGGCTTTTGATTTTTAACTAGAGGAATATTATTTTTACCATAAACTAATGGTGTTAATAAAGAAAAACTTAAACAGCTATAAGCTAAAAGAAATACTTTTTTCATGAGAACTCCTTATTTAAATGCGTTTATTTTAATTCAACAAATTTTAACTGAAGATCTGAAATAATGTTTTTTAAAAAACTGTTTTCTTCAGAAGATAAGTTGTTTTTTGTTTTCTGCTCTAAGGCCTTTAAAAGGTCAATATTAAATCTTGCCACTTCTTTATTAATATCTACTTTTCCAGTAGAGGGGTCTGGACTTAACCCTAGGGCAATTGTGGCACTAGAGCCAATGGACATAATTAGAGTTGAAAAGCTTGCTTCCATGTTACTTTGTGTATTAGTCATGGCGCAACTTTAGGATTAGCTTAAAACTTAATCAAAACATTTTAAAAAAAGGTTTCAAAAAAGAACTTATAAAGCTTTATCTGTTACAGAAAGAGGGCTTAAAATGGGGTTTTCGTGTTTAACACTAAGATAGGAGTGGTTTTTAAGTAGCGGCTTTAAGGTGCTTGGATGGCTTTTTTTTGAGAAGTTTAATTTATTTAGTAAAAAAAATAAAAGCTTTCTTGTTATGGTTTTAGGCTCACCATGAACTGTTTTTATGCCCAGAACAAAGCTAAGGGCAGAATCTATATGTCGACTAATATTTCCCATATAAATTAAAAAAGCTACAAAAGACTGCTTGGCTATAAAGGTGTTTTTTTTGTGAAGAAGGCCTGCGTAGCTAAAGAGATGATAGATATCTTTTTTAGAGAGTTCTTCCATTAAAACTTTTGAAACGATAATTTGAGGAGAGTTTTTATCTCCAAAGCAGTAAAGCTGTAAGTTTTTGGCTAAAGGGTCTAGAAAAATCTGAGGTTTAGAAATATCAAGATTTTTTAAGAGTGCTTTTATAATTTGGTCTTGAGTGTTGTGTAGATATGTATTTTTAATGGGAATTAATTTTTTAAAACTTTTTTTGATTATTTTCTTAGAAAAAAGCCTAGTCCAGATCATTAAAAGAAGAAAAAATGAGCAGAAGATAGAGCTAACAGGGTTTGCAAGGTAGAGGGAGACGGCAAATAATAAAGCTGAGGTGATGGTAAAAAAGATATACATAAAGCTCCATAATAAAATTGGCACCGGTAAAGGTGGCATGCTGGATTTTTTATAATACTCCCTTTTTAATAGTTATGTAAACATAGCTATAAAAAAATCTAAAATATTAAAGGATAAGATGTGGAAAGTAATTTTAATGAAGTTGTGGCACAGATTAATAGATCTAAGGAAGAAGTCCATAAAGTTATAATTGGACAAGAAGAGCTTGTAGATGCCATTTATATGGGGATTTTAACTGGTGGGCATTTATTATTAGAAGGGCTTCCTGGATTAGCAAAAACTTTATCTGTTTCAACAGTTGCTCAAACATTATCAGTACAATTTCAAAGAATTCAGTTTACACCAGACTTGTTGCCTTCTGATTTAATTGGAACAATGATATTTAGTCCATCTAAGAGTGAGTTTGACACTAAAAAAGGACCTATATTTACAAACTTACTTTTAGCCGATGAAATTAATAGGGCTCCAGCTAAAGTGCAGAGTGCCTTACTAGAAGCCATGGCAGAAAAACAAGTCACTATTGGAGATAAAACGCATGAGCTAGATAGGCCGTTTTTAGTTTTAGCAACTCAAAACCCTATTGAACAGGAGGGAACATATTCGTTACCTGAGGCGCAGTTAGATAGGTTTATGTTTAAAGTTGTTGTGGGGTACCCTTCTAAAAAAGAAGAGTTAGAAATTTTAAAAAGCGTAGCCTTATCAAAAAAACAAGAAATAAAAGGTGTTTTAATAAAAGAGCAAATTATAAGCTGTCAGAATATGCTTGAAAAGATTAACTTTGATGAGGCCTTGCAGCAATTTATAATCAATATTATCTGGGCAACTAGAAGCCCTGAAGAATTTGGTTTAAGTCATTTAGAATCATTTATTAAAATCGGGGGATCTCCAAGAGCAACTTTATCTTTAGTTAAGGCGGCAAAAGCATCGGCTTTATTAGATGAACGTGATTATGTGACCTCTGAGGATATAAAGAAAATAACTGCACTGGTATTAAGGCATAGATTAATTTTAAGTTTTGAGGCACATGCAGAAGGCGTCACTTCTGAAGAGATAATTAAAGAAATTCTTGGAGCAGTTGAAATTTAATTAATTTAGAGTCTAACCTTAAAGAGAAGTCTTAATGCAGAGTAAAAATAAAGAAATCTATGATAAGATTCTAAAAAAGATTAAACGAGTAGAGTTTTCTGTTCGAAAGGTTATGAGCGGAGTTTCTTTAGGGGCTAAGAACAGCACTTTTAGAGGTCAGGGAATGACTTTTTCTGATATTCGACCTTATGCTCCAGGCGATGATATTAGAAATTTTGCATGGCAGGTTATGGCTAAAACAGGGGAGCCCTTTGTTAAAGAATTTGAGGAGGAAAGGGATTTACAAGTTCATATTGCTTTAGATGTGGGTCCTTCTATGAAATTTGGAGGTAAGTTTCAATCTAAAATAATGATTCAAGCATATGTAGGAGCTTTTTTAGGGCTTTTAACAGCAAAGAATAGAGATAAATTTGGAGGTATTGTTTTTTCATCAAGACAGCTTAAAAGGATTCCTGTTATGCAAGGTGAAGATAATGTGCGAAGAGCATTATACTCATACTTTGAAGAGGCTGATAAATATAAAGATGAAAAATCAAATTTAAATATTGCTTTAGAGTATTTTTTAAAGCTTAGGGCTAAAAATTGTATTTGTATTTTAGTAAGTGATTTTTTAAACCCCATAGACAGGAGTCTTTTAGCAAGAGTTAAAAGGAAGCATCAAGTTAAAATGGTGTTTATTAGTGATCCTTATGAGAAGAATTTTCCTAAAACAGGTCTTTTAAGCACTGTTGATCCAAATTTTTTAGAAAAAGTATTGTGGGTAAAAGGAGATAAGGCTTTAAATCAAAAGCTTTTAAAGAATTTTGAAAAGCGAAAAAATAATATTGAAAAAATTTGTAAGAGTTTTGGAATTTCTTTTGTTGAACAATCAACTCATGATGAAAATTTAAGAAAAATCATAGAGAATCTACAGCTTAGGAGTGTGTATGGATAAGACCCAAGACACTACGGTGAAGCAAAAAGTTCCTCATTGGACATGTGAATTAAGCCCAATTAATAAAGAGCCTGCAACGGTTGGACAAGTTAAAACATTAAAGTGTTCGGGTTTTGATTTTGTTCCCATTAGTGAAAAATATTTAGTTAAATTAGAAGATCAGTATGAAAATGCCATTAAGATACTATTAATTAAAAAAGATAGCCACTCTCTTAAAGAGTTTGAGGTCACATCTTATATACCCATTAAAAGTGATGTGAAAATAAAAATTCAGTCATCAGGTGAAACACTTTTTAAGTCTGTTGTAAAAGGTTTAAATGTAGAATCAAGCATTCAAAATCCTAAAGATCCAAAAGCTTTTAGTCCCCAAGCGGGTTATTATATTTTACCGGGAGTTTATGAGGTTATTTTAATAGGGATTTTCATTGTGGCAGTCTTGGTTTTGTTGTTTATTCGGTTTAAAAATAGATTAAAGGTGGCCAGAGAATTTAAGAGGATCATTACAAAGGCAAAGTATGCGGATCCATTTATGGATTTTAATGTTGAAATCAGAGATTATATTGGGCAAAAAAAGCCATCGGTTTTGTTTTTAAGTTTGTTAGATGAGAGTTTAAAAAAAGTATTTTTTCGAATTTTTGCATCTGTAGTTTCATTAGATGATTTAGATATTCTTATTAAAAGGCTAAGGGGGTTGGGTTTAGAGCAGCATGAAATAAGAAATTTTTATGTTCTTGAAAAAGAGTATAAGAAATTTAAAACTTTATATGAATCTAGGAAAAACCAGGCTTTTAAAGAGAAAAAAGAATTTTTAGAGCAAGTTAAAAAAACAATAAACAGTCTTCGTTATTACGTAAGGGAAAATAATTGATGTACATAAATATAGGTACTGCATTATTAATCTATGCTTTTTGTGCTGCACTGTTAACCATTGTATTTGTGGTTTGGAGGAAGAGAAAAGAAAAAGGTTTTATTTTTCTTGGTGCAGAATTGATTGAAGCAAAAAATACAGTCATTTTTTTTAAAATTGTATTCTTAATTGTTGCAGTGATTAGTTTTATTTATTTATTTCTAGCTCTTGCTAGACCACAGCATAAGCAGCTTGAGCCAAAGGTGTCAGAAAAAGGAATTGATATCTTGTTTTCTTTAGACATTTCAGATTCAATGTTAATAGAAGATATGGCTCCTCATGAAAACAGACTTGAGAGTGCAAAATTTCATATTAAAGAATTTATGAAAAAAAGAGAATCAGATAGATTAGGTTTAGTCATTTTTTCTGGCGAAGCTTATACAAGAGTTCCATTGACTGTGGATCATAACCTGCTTTTTTCAAATTTAGAAGATGTTTCGGTCAGTGAATTTATAAAAAAAGGTACCGCTATTGGGGTTGCTTTAGCTGCTGGGGTGAATAGGATAAGGGAGAGTAAATCAAAATTGAAAGTTATTGTTCTTCTTACAGATGGGGAAAACAATACAGGGGTCATTGACCCTTTAACAGCCTTGGATCTTACAGTAGATCTAGGTGTTCGAGTGTACACTATAGGGATAGGTCGTGATGGAAGATCCATGCTGCCAGTGTTTTCAAAAGATAGATTTGGAAGAAAGATTAAATCTTATAGGCCTTTTCCTACAAAAATAAATGAAAAACTTTTAAGAGAAATTGCTGTTAAAACTGGTGGTCAATTTTATCGCGCCTCAAAAGAATCTGATTTAACAAGAATTTTTGATGATATAGATACTATTGAAAAAGTAGATATTAAACTTCCAGACAGGTATAAGGTAGTTGAAAAATTTCAATTTCCGCTTTTATTGTCCATAAGTGGTTTTGCTTTTTTAGCACTTATTGAGCTTTCGTTATTTTGGAGAGGAGTTTAGTTAGTGAAATTTTATTCTCCAGAATACTTATTATTTTTAATTTTACCGGTTTTAATGTTTTTGTTGTGGAGGCTTTTTCATAAAAAAAGAATTAAAACTATTAAAAATCATTTTTCTACAGAAAATATAGAAGAATTCAAACTCATTAGTGAAGAAAAAGATAAAAAAAGATGGCTTTTTAGAATAGGTCTTTTAGTTGGGTATATTTTTTTCATAATAGCGTTGAGTCGTCCTCAGTTTGGTCAAAAAGAAAAATCAATGTTGATCTCTGAGCATTCTGTTGTGTTTTTAATTGATTTATCAAGATCAATGCTTACCAGAGATATTTTACCATCTAGATTAGAAATGGTGAAGCAAGAAATTTTTAAATCTTTAAAAATACTTGGAAATTTAAAGGTTGGGCTTGTTGTTTTTGCTGGAAGTGTTGATGTGGTATCCCCCATGACATCAGATTTGGAGGCCATTGAAAGCTATGTTGATTCTTTAGGTGTGGACTCAGTGTCCTCTCAGGGAACAAAAATTCAAGTTGGGCTTGAAGAGTCTAAGAACTTGTTTGAAAGGACACTTAAGGATAATAAAGGAAGTAAGTTGATTGTACTTTTCTCAGATGGAGAGACACATGAAAAAGAAAGTATTGCCTATGCAAAAAAACTTACACAGCTTGGATATAAAATTATTACAGTGGGTATAGGGACTGAGTCTGGAGGTTATGTTCCTGAAAGTGAGACCTCTTCTTCATACATTCGAGATAAATCAGGTCGGGTAGTTACTTCAAAGCCGAATTTTAAATTTTTAAAGAGCCTTGCACTTACAGGAGAAGGAGCTTTTTATTACCTGTCTCCCATAGACCCTTTAGGCCCTAAAATAAAAAACAGTTTAGATAAAATTCAAAGCGTAGCAGCAGCTAGGCAGAAATTTATTGTCAGCAATGAGGCCTACCAAGGGTTTATTTTATTAGGCCTTTTGTGTTTTGTACTAGCTTTTATTGTGAGGAGGTTTTAATGAGAAGTATTTTTTTAAAGTGCACTATGCTACTTATGTTCTTATTAGAACCAGGTTGTAATAAATCTACCTGGTATAATAATGTTGGAATTTTTAAAATGTATACAAAAACTCCTTTAAAAGCTAAGACTGCTTTTACCAAGGCTTTATTAATAAACCCTGAAAATGCTATAGCAAGGTATAACCTTTCTATAAGCAACCTACATTTACAAAAGTTAAACGATTCTTTAAAGGAATTAAACGCACTACAAAAAGTTTATGAAACTGATTCAAGGTTTAAAAATTCAAAAGAATTATTTAATGTATACTTTGCCCAAGCTTTTTTATTAGGGCTTATACAAGATGTTTCAGGGGCATTAAGCACATATCAAAAAGCACTAAAAATAGATTCATCTTCTGTAAAGGTGAAGAACAACATTGAAATTTTAACTAAAAAAGGGTCTGGCAAAAAAAGTGGAGATTCTGATAAGAAGAAAAAAGGAAAAAAAGGAGAGAGTAAGGATAAGGCTTCTGGGGGAGAAAAAGATAATTTAAAGGGTTTAGGTGAGAAGGATAAAATTCAAGGGCAGGATGATTCGTCTTTAAAAAAGAAAAATCTTTCTAAAGCCGAGCTTGAGCAAATTTTAAAAGAGATTAAAGATCAGGAAAGTAAAGTAAGAGCTAAAGAAAATAAAAAGAATGAAAAAAAAGGGGGGGGGAATGAGAAAACTTGGTAGTTATTTTTTGTTCTTTGAACTTTTTTTCTCTACATATGCTTGGTGTAGTTTTAATGTAGAAACTTCACTTTCAGATACTAACCTAGAAATTGGGGATCAAATCACATATACTATAACAATAGTTTCAGATAAAAAACAGGTTCGCCCAGGAGCAAAATTTAAACCCCCTAAGATTGATGGGCTTGATTATATGGGGGTTTTTGAAAGTTCTAGTACTGGGATATCGATTAATAATTTTAAAAAAACAGCTTCATATAAAATGAGCACATCTATTAATTATGCTTGTATGAAGGAGGGTGATTTTAAAATCCCACCAATAGATTTAGATTTAAACGGGATAAAAACCCAAAGTATAACTTTTAAAGTGTATAAGAAATTACCAGCTCATTTAAAAAAACAACAGTCTAAAGTGGCAGGACGACGCAAGAATCAAATAAAATCACTGTTTGATCAGTTTATGGGGAATAATGGATTGTTAGATCAAGTAGATCAAGTAGAATTTAATCCTGAATTTTTTACAGAGGTTCAAGTTAACAAGAATGAAATTTTTAAAGGAGAGCAATTGGTTGCTACTTGGTATGTATATTTATCAGCAAATACATCCTTGGGGAGTTTTGATACGTTAGAGTTTCCAACACTGCAGGGTTTTTGGAAAGAGGATATTAATTTTGCAACAAGATTTTATTGGAAACCGATTGTTAAAAATGGAAAACATTATATCAGATCTATTTTAAGTTCGTATGCATTAACTCCATATAACAAAGGGAGTTTAGAAATAGACTCATTTAAGCTTAGAGCTGTGGTTTCAACAAGTGGATTTTTTAATAGAAAAAGAAAAGTTTTAAATGCTGTTAGTGCCCCTCTTTTAATAAAAGTAAAGGCCTTACCAACTCCTATTCCTGAAAGTTATTTTGGTGGAGTGGGTAGGTTTAAAGTTGATAGTGAAAATGTTAATCAAAGAAGAGAGGTTCTTTTTGCAGAATCATTTATACATACTATAAGAGTTATTGGCGATAAAGCAAATGTAAAATTTATTAAACCCCCTAAAATTGATACAGGGAACGAGTTTTTAGTTTATAACATAGAAGAAGAGTATAAATTTTTTCCTGAAAAAGTGAGTTCATATAAGGATTTTAAATATACTATAGTCCCTAAGAAAGTGGGAATTTATAGATTGCCAGATATTAAGATTAGTTTTTTGAATGCTGATTTAGCTGTGTATTATGATACTTATGTGAAACTTCCTGTTTTTAAGGTTTTACCGAATAAGAATGTTGAAAAAATTAAGGATGCTGATTTTGCAAAAGAAGTGGTAAAAAAAGATGTTTATTTAAATGAAAGATTAGATTTTCAAAGTGGTCGTGCTTATGGGGATTATTTTTTTGCACATATACCATATTCTATTCAGGGTTTATTTTTATTCATTACATTAGGGTTGTGTTTTTGGATATATAAAACTTTTTCCAAGGTTGAATTTGTACAAGAAAACCTAATAAAACAATTAGAGCAAAGAACTCAAAGAGCTGCTGAGATTTTTAAAAAAGGTGATAGGAAAAAAGCTCTTAATGAACTTATAAATATTTATTCTCTTCTTATTGGTGGTATTTCAGGCAAACGCTTTGGTGTTGAAGAGGTGTTTTTTAAAGCTGCTAAAAATCTTCCCCCTAGTCTAAAGTCGAATAATCAAGAATTAAAAAGTTTAAACGAAGCTTTACAAAAACTAAGGTTTGGGTCTGGATTGGAATCTAGAGAAAATCAGGTTAAGTTACAAAAATGTTTAAAGCAGTTTGCAAAGTTATTTTTAGAATTCAAAGAGTACCTACGTTAGTTGGGGTATTTTTTTTTTCCATAGAAGTATTTTCTTTTCAATTAGATAGCACAAGTATTGTTACTCAAATGGATCATTTTTCAAAGCTAGAGAAAAAAGCAGAATTCAAAGAACTTAATGATCTCATCTTTTTTTGTAATAAACTTAAAGATTTAAAGTGTTTTAAAAGTGCTCAATCTATTTATATCAATCCAAAATTTGTATTTTTTAGAAATCTAGTTTCTGAACTTTTAGTTTCAGCTATTATAAATCAAAGGCTTCCTCTTCAGACAATTTCTTTTTTAAATAAGGAGGAATTAAATACCAATGAACTTACTAAGATATTAACAAACTATACGGTGAGTGAAGTGGAGAGTTTTTTTGGTAAAGGTTTTTTTATAAAAAATAAAGAAATAAAAAAAGTTTTATTAAAAAAAGTGAGTCTTTTGTGTAAGTTTTCAGATCAAGAAGAATTAATCCAACAAATTTTAAAAGAGCTTTTAAGACAAGAGGATTTTTTTGATAAAGATTTTTCAAAATTTCCTTGTGGTTTAAGCCTTGCTGGAGAATTAAAAGTGTTAGATGATGAGATTAAGAAATTTAAAAAGAAAAACTTTTTAAAAGAAACATATAAATTTTCATTTTTAAAAGAAAAGGTATTAAAGGCTCAGTATAAAAAATTTTCTTTTTATAATATGAGAACTTTAGCGGATCGGACAAAAAATATTTGGGAAAACATCTTTGCTTCGGGGGAAGCTTTACAAGAAAAAGTTATAAGAAATTTATTTTATAAGGGGGAATACGAACTTTTATCCCGTGCCTATAACACTTTAGAAAAAGAGTTAAAAACGCTAAGACCTGAATCATTACAGTATGTTGTTAAATCTTTAATTGCCCTAGGAAAGTATGAACAGGCATTAAATATTAGTAGTGAAATTAAATTAATGCCGTCTCAAGCAGTTGAAGAGATTAAACTTATGAGAGGGAGCGCATATTTAAGATTAGAGCAGTTTTTTGAAGCTGAAATAGAGTATATAGATTTATTAAAGAATCCTATAAAATTAGAATTGTCAGGCTTATATTGGTTGAGAGTGTCTTTAAAAAATCAAAAAAAGAAGGTAGAAGAAATTAATAAAAAAATATTAAAATTATATCCGTTTTCATACTATGGTCTTATGACTGCTTTTAAAGCGCGTGGAAAATCGTTTTTTGATATGTATAAAAAAAATATTTTAATCAAACAAAGTTTTGCTGATGTTCTTACTCCTAGTGAAGAGGCAAGGTTGAACTTTTACTATGCTTATGGGCATAAGAATTACTTTAAAAAAACATTTAAAAGTATAGAGGCTAAGTTAACTCCTCTTCAAAAAGGGTTGTTTGCACTAGTCTTTAAAAATCTTGATGATCAGTTAGAGGTTATTAGAGGGTTAAACTTAGCATGGGATTTAGATGAAAAGCTTAGAGCTGAGCCCTTTTTATCCTCGTCTTTTCCTATGCCATTTAAACTTGAAATGGAAAAAGTATTAAAAGGAAAAAATATAGATAGTTCATTAGTTTATGCAATTATAAGGCAAGAAAGTGCATTTCAAAGTTTTGCTCAAAGCTCATCCGGAGCAAGGGGGCTTATGCAGCTTTTGCCCTCAACAGCTAAAGATGTTTCAAGGCAAATAGGATATAAGGGTTATAAAAAGGCTAAAGACTTATATAAACCCGATATTAATATGCACCTGGGCGCCACCTATATTCAAAGACTCATTCGAGCCGGAAAAGGTTATTTACCCTATGCTGTTGCTTCATACAATGCCGGTCCAGGTAGGATGTATAGGTGGAGTAAGTTTAGGTCAGAAATTACAGATCTTAGAAAAGGGTTGAAAAAAGAAAGCTTTAATCCAATAGAGGAGCTGTGGATAGAGGAGCTGCCGTGGTCAGAGACTAGATTCTATACTAAAGCTGTTCTTAAAAATATTGGTATTTATATAGCTTTAAAAAATAAACAAAATAAATTTAATTGCAATCCCTTTTGGATGTGTATGGGAAGAAAATTATAGGTAAATAAGACCTAATTTGCAGACTTTAAGGGTTAGTCAGTTGCCAGGTTTATATACCTATTGGTATTCTTTAATATAAAGGAGAAAAAGTATGATTAAAAATCAAATTAGACTTGTAGTAGGGCTAGCATTTATATTTTTAGTCAGCTGTATGCATAAACCTGAGTTAAAAACCATAGGGTTTAATAACTATAAAAAATATGTGGGCTCAGCAGTAGTTCATGAAACATTAGTTAGAGATCAAAAACAAACTGTGCCAAAAGAAATTAGGGATGCCATTGAAGTTTCAAAATTAGAAATGGACCCGGTTCAAATTCAAAAAAATCTGCCCCGTCAAGCAGATGCTCACTATAGAGATGATATTTTTTATGTGAGCCCTTACGGGGAGACCTTAGTAAAGAAGTGGGAGACTTATTTTACAGGTAGGGGGCGCCATCATATGAAGCGCTACCTTGAGCGTCTACCCAGGTATGAAGCTCTTATGAAAGGTGTTTTAAAAGAAGAGGGTGTTCCTCAAGAATTAATTTATATTGCGCTAATTGAATCAGGTTTTAATTCTGTAGCAAGAAGTCATGCAAGTGCTGTTGGCTATTGGCAGTTTATTCGTGGCACGGGCAAGGCCTATGGTTTAAAGCAAAATTGGTTAATTGATGAAAGAAGGGATCCTATTTTATCAACAAGAGCCGCAGCTCAGTACTTTAAAGCTTTATATCAAGCGTTTGGATCATGGCATTTAGCAATGAGCTCTTATAATGCCGGAGAGCATAGAGTTTTAAGGGCTGTGATGAACAATATGACTAGAGAGTTTTGGGAGCTCCATGAAAAAAAACAACTTCCTCGTGAAACTCGAAACTATGTTCCTAAATTTATTGCTGCAGCAAAAATAGCAAGTAATCCTGGTAAATATCGTTTTAATCATATTAGAGGGCAGGAACCGTTTTTTTTCGAAGAGATTAAAATTACAAAAGGTATTAGCTTAAGTACCTTTGCTAAAAATGTAGAGGTTCCATTTAAAGAAATTAAGCGCCTTAACCCATCATTTAAAACAGATTTTGCTCCAATATATAAAGGCACAACAACAACCATAAGGGTTCCTGTTGGTAAAAGAAATTTAGCTTTAGCGGCTGTTTTTAAGAGCTATGCTACTAAAAAATATCTTATAGCAAGGGCATCTTATCATAGAGTTAAAAGAGGGGAGACTCTTTCAGGCATTGCAAAAAAATACAGAACTCGTGTATCTGTTTTAAAAGATTTAAATGATCTTAATCCTAGATCTATTATCCGCCCGGGAAGAAAAATTAAACTTCCTAAAGGTAGGGCTCTAGCAGGGCAATCTCATCGAAGAAAGGTAGGAGTTTCTTCTAGTGATTCTTATAAGGTGCGCCCTGGAGATAATCTTTGGGTGATCGCAAAAAAATTTGGTGTTTCTGTTAGAAGTCTTAAAAAATGGAATAATTTATATTCTTCAAAGTTAAAAATTGGTCAAGTGCTGCGTGTAATTACAGATTTTGGGTCTAAAAATTCAAATAAATCTAGAGTATATTATGTGCAAAGAGGTGATAATCTAACAACCATAGCTAGAAAGCATAAAGTTACTCTGTCTAATCTTTTAAGAAAAAATCGCTTAACAACGCGTTCAATTTTAGTTGTAGGAAAAAGGCTGATTATACCAGCGCCTTAGGAAAAAAGCTTTGAAAGTTTATTTAGTGATTCTTGAGCTTTAGTTTTTGTTTTTATAGAATTACTGTATGGAATTCCAGCTTCAGCGCTGATTCCTATTTTGGGATCAAAAGGAATTTTAAATAAATAAGGCACAGCGTAGTTTTGAATAAGTTCATTTACTTTTCCTTTAGGAAAAAGATTTAAAATTTCACCGTTAGGACTTTGAAATCCTGACATATTTTCAACTAAGCATTTTATAGGCGCCCCAATTTGCTTAAACATCATAATGGCTTTTTTAACTTCAACTAAGGCAAGAGACTGTGGTGTAGACACAACTATAGCATTATCAATGGGAGTTTTTTGAGCAAGGCTTAAAGCTATATCCCCAGTTCCAGGAGGTAAATCAACAATAAGATAATCAAGCTCTCCCCATTTAATATCATGAAGAAATTGATCCAAGGCTTTAAAAAGCATTGGCCCTCTCCAGATAACAGGTTGATCTTCATCTATTAAAAACCCCATGCTCATTAACTTTACACCAAAACGAATGAAGGGCTTTATTTTTCCAGTCTCAGTCATATCAGGTCTTTGCTCTAAACATCCAAAAAGAGAGGGTAGACTTGGGCCATAAATATCAGCATCTAAAAGACCTACAGAAAAACCTTTTTGTGAGAGTATAACGGCTAGATTTGAGCTTATAGTACTTTTTCCCACACCACCTTTTCCAGACCCAATGGCAAGAACTTTTTTTATTCCAGGGATTCGTTTTTGTTGGTCAAAAGGGTTCATAAGGGCTCCAATAAGTATGAGTCAAAAGTATGGTGATTTAGTAGCGTATTGCCGTAGAAAACACAATCTGATATTATTATAAGGTGCCAGAGCAATTAAAAGTTGGATTTTATATTACTCTTACTTTAGTGTGCTTTCTTTTGTATAAAAAAAAGAAGCTTCGTCCAACTCAGTTAAATTTAAATGGCTTTAAAAATAGATTTAAAAAGAAAATGGTTCCTGGTATCCGTAAGGTTGTAGCTGAGGTGGTTAAAAAGGCTCCTGAATATCATAGAAGCAGTATATTTACTTACCAAGGGGAAAAGTATGATGCTTTAAAAGTATTTAATTTGCCTTTAGGAGCAAGTTTATTAGAAATTAAAAATGCTTATGTATGTAAAGTTAAAGAAGATGCTAATCATAAAAGCTTTTATATTAAAGCTTATCAACACTTAATTAGAAAATAAAATATCTTTTCTTGGTGGTGTCCATGAAGATGGAATTATAGGGCAGTCTTGCTCAGTGTTTAGATTTAAATGAGCAAGTCCTTTTTTTGATTTAGTAGAGTATCTTAAATCATGTAAAGTTTTTTCAAAGAAGAATGGAACTCTTGCGAAGGTGAACCAGGCAATTGTTTTACAATTTAAAGAGTAAGTGTTTTTTAAGATTTGAGTGGGCTGAGTGTATAGGCCATGATATTTAATATGGTTGGTGTCTTCTAATTTTAGGTTTGGTGGGACCCCATTGTTGTTCTTTAAGGAAGGGCAAGATTTTAAAAAAAATTTTGAAGGAGAGTATACTCCTGAGTAAACACGGTATTCGCTTTTATTTATAAAAGTTCCTAGAAAATGCCAGCACATAAAATTTGATGGAAATGGAGACGTTTTAATATCTAAAAGTTTATAGCCTGTAGCAACCTTAGAAAGAAAGAATTTTAAGTTGGTTTTAGTGTATGTGCTTTGTAAGGCAAAAATACATATAACTAAGAGAAAAAAAATCAGCCCTTCTTTACAAACTCTTAAGGGCGTTTTATTTTTTAAATAGAAAAATAAAACTATTGAAAATAAAAATACAAAAAAAGTGTTTATCCAACTACTTAGACTAATAAAAGTAAAGATAGAAGGTAAAAATAAGGAAAATCCTAAGAAAAAATATTTAAAGTAACCTGTTTTAATAATATGAAATAAAGAGGTGGAGATAATGATTAATAAAAAAGGTTCGGTAATGTAGAGTAAATCTCCATAAAACCATTCATTGTTTATAGGCCAAAAGGGGTGAACACCATAAGAATTCATAAAGTCTAAACAAATATGTGAAAAAACCCCAAACAAAATTACCAAGATTATAGGTGACAAGGCTTTTACAGGCAGAGACTTTTTAAAAATAAATTTAAAAAGTAGGAAAATAAAAAGAAATTCGATAAAAGCCCCTAAAATAGTGTGTGTATACCCCCTGTGGTTGATGATGTACCCTAACCAGGATGAATCGACTAATTGTAATAAGAGATCAAAATCTGGAAAATTACTGGAAAAGGCTGATAAAATATGTAGGTTTCTTCTAAATTTAAGGCTGTCTTTAGGTTTTTTCTTAATAGAGTGATAAACTACTTCAGTAAATAAAGCGCCTATGGCTGTGTGGGTAATATTATCCATTATTTACCTTCTTTAGAGTATTATTTTTAAGCTGCGTTTTTAATAAAAAATTTGGTATAAAAATAGTGAACAATTTAAATACAATGATAATTATTTAGAATAAAAAACTTTTTATATTAAAAAATTGTGTTTTTAAAAGTAAAACTCCTTTTTAAAAACTTTAAGGTTAACAATAAGGGCAGCTGTTTTTTATAGTCATTTTTTTTAAAAAATAAATTTGTAGGAAGGCAAAGTTTGGTAGAGTAGTGGAGTTTTTTACAAATTTCTTTTTAAAGTAGTGGTTATTGTAAAGTAGAACAAATAAACTACTATTCTTATAAAAAGTAAATAATTTTCTATTCTAAGGCCTAGCGTTTTTACCCATAGAGCTTTTAGATTTTTTTATATGAAAGGGGTGTTGAGTATTTTTAAGTTTAGTACAAAAATTTAAATTACCTATTATACTAAGTTTTTCATCTAACTTTTTCTTCAGAAGTCTAGTTTTGATTTTTATTATTTGGTGGAAAAAGACTTTAACGATAAAATTTTTTAAGCAATTTGACCTCCTTAGAGAAAAAAATAGTGGAGGCTTTGCATAATTATCTTAGAATTAGGAGCAGGTCTTTTAGTTTTACTACTGTTAGGCCTAATCTAGTATAAATTAAAGGGGGATAGGTATGAAGAATTTATTTTTATTTATTTTGATAATTTTTAATCTTACTAGCTGTGGTAAAAAAAGCAGTATAGGCTTAATTGATAACTCCTCAAGGATAAGAGAAGGTTTAACTTTAAACGATCTATTGTTTGCAACAACACTTAATGCAGAAAGCTATGAAGTAAGTGGGAAATGTGATGATCTGTCTGGAGGGGTTATAGTTACAGTTGGCAATATTGCTACATCAGTTCCTTGTTTTATGAGTGTGTATTTGGCAACTTTAGATGTGAGATCTGTACAGGGTGATTCAATAATAGTTACTGTAAGGCAACAAGTTGGAGATTCTGTTAGTGCAAGCCTTGTAAATGATCAAACCGTAATAGCTACAGCGCCAACAGTAGAGAGTAAAGGCCTAACTAATGGGTTAAGTGGAGAAATACTAGTAACATGTACTGAAGCCGGAGAAGTGGTGACCTTTGAAAATGAAGCTTTAAGCCCGAACTTACAAGAGTATACTTGCCATGGAACTACACAAGAAAGCGTAACATTAACTTTTTTAGAAGGACAAGAAACTTTAAGGCCTAATTTTGTTAGGGTAAGTTCTTTTGATGTAAATGGAAATCCATCAGCAGCTACAACTCAATTTGACTTACCAATAGATAATGTATTACCGATAGTAACTGTTCAAGCCTTTTCAAAGGTACTTAAGACTGATCGTAATACAAGATTTTTTAATATAATTATAGAGGATGAAAATAAGAGCTACCCTTTTACGCTAACATCTGACTCAGGAGTAGTAAGTCCTACTGAATGCTTACAAAGTCCATGTGAAGTAGCTGTAACAGGAGCAAGCCCAGGGACACTAACTTTAACAGTGGAGGCAGGTGCAGTTGTAGACGCTGCTGGAAATTTTAACGCAGATGCTATAAGTGCTAGGGTACCGGTTTGTGCACCAGCTTTTGTATTGGTTCCACCATTAGATGGATATACGAACGATAATTTTTGTGTGATGAAGTATGAGGCAAAAAGTGATGGGTCTGGTGGGATTGTTTCAAAAGCTAGTGAAGCACCTCATGAACAAAATGTACGTGAGGATGCTATTAACGAATGTAAGGCACTAGGAGAAGGTTATGATCTTATTACCAACGATGAATGGCAAACTCTAGCAAGGAATATTGAGCTTGTAGAAGACAATTGGTCTGACGGAATAATAGGTTCCTCCCTAAGTGCGGGGCACGTAGATGCTAACCCTAATATGCCTTTAGAGGCCAGTGAAGATGACAATATGGGTTGTATTAATACAGGGAGAACTTGTGACGGTAGTACTTGGCATAGAGAAAGACGAACGCATACTTTATCTAATGGAGAGGTTGTTTGGGATATGTCTGGAAATTTTAGTGAATGGGTTAAAGATAATAGTGGAGGTGATTATGGTGAGGATATATCAATGCGCCTAATTACAAACTCATCACACACAATTTTAGGAAGCCTTAGTGGTGGATTAACAACTACTCCTAGGGTGGCTAAAGACCAGTTTGGTCCCACTCTGGACTATACAGACTCAACAATGTTTCCAGAGGGCACTACTACTAGGTATTTAGGCTATGGTAATTTAGATAATAGTCAGGGTCTGATTACTCGTGGTAGTTGGTTTCTAGGCAATGAGGAATCCGGGATATTTGATGTCAATCTGGTTGAACCAGTTATTATACCTAGTTATACTGGCATTGCAGTTCGTTGTGTTTACCGTCTATCCTCTGTGAATTAAAAAAAGATTTGTTCTACTAGTGGCTTAAAAGGAAAACTATTTTTACTTTAGAGTATTTATGAGAACATAAAATTTTCTTCCACATTATTTTAGTCTCTGGCGTGAATAAAAATACAGTTTAAAGAATACAAAAATAGGTGGAGATAATGTTTAATCTAAAGTGGCAAACCAGCTTTATTTAAGAAAAGATTTATATGGCTTAATAGTGAAACTAAAGTCATTTTTAGGGATGTAATAGACATCTTATAAAATGCCTTAGAAAAGAAGCATAAGAAGTTATTATTCTTAAAAAAACATAATATGAAGTTGTAGACGGTTTTAAATAAAAAACAGAATAGATTATTTATATGGGATTTAGGGGGAAGGTATTATTTAAGAAATAATCTAAGTAAAGTATTTTAATTAAAGAAATAAAAAGATCTTCGTTGCTCAAGATCTAAAATAGTGAGAAAACAGCTGTAAAACAAACGATATTTGGAGGGGACTATTTTGAATGCAGCTATGCCTACTTTTAGTTCATATGAAAAACTATCTGAAATTGTCTCTCTTTGTAAGGCAAGAGGCTTTGTGTTTCAAAGTAGTGAAATTTATGGAGGTTTAAATTCTTGTTGGGATTACGGCCCTCTAGGCGTTGAGCTTAAAAGAAATGTAAAGCAACTTTGGTGGAAAGAAATGACCCATAGAATGGATATTGTTGGATTGGATGCCTCAATTTTGATGCACCCAACAACTTGGAAAGCCTCTGGTCATGCTCAAGGGTTTACGGACCCTTTAGTAGACTGTAAATCATGTAAAGCAAGGTTTAGGCAAGATCATGCCCTTAAAAATGATGAGGGCTTAAATATTTGCCCCTTATGTGGTCTTACAGACCTTACTGAAAAAAGAAATTTTAATTTGATGTTTAAAACAAACATGGGGCCTGTTGTGAGTGAGGGCTTAGAGGTTTATTTAAGGCCGGAAACAGCTCAAGGTATTTTTGTAAACTTTGATAATGTAAGGGCCTCTAGTAGAAAAAAGCTTCCGTTTGGAATAGCGCAAATTGGTAAATCTTTTAGAAATGAGATTACTCCAGGAAATTTTGTGTTTAGAACTCGTGAGTTTGAGCAAATGGAGATGCAATATTTTGTAACTCCGGGTGAAGATGAGAAATGGTTTGAGTTTTGGAAACGAGAAAGATTTGATTTTCTTATAAATAATGTAGGCCTAAGAAGAGAAAGCATCCGGTGGGCTGAGCATGGTAATAATGAGCTGGCTCATTATGCTAAAGCAGCATTTGATATAGAGTTTAACTTTCCCTTTGGTTGGGGTGAATTAGAAGGTGTTCATAATAGGTCTGATTTTGATTTAAAACAACATCAAGAGTTTTCAGGTAAAAGCTTAGAGTACTTTGATGAAGTAAGCAAAAAAAAATATATTCCCTTTGTTATTGAAACAGCTATTGGCGCTGATCGTTTAATATTAGCTATTTTATGCGATGCTATGGTTAAAGAGATAGATACACAGGGTAATAAGGTTCGAAATCTTTGTAAGATTAATCCTGCTTTGGCTCCCTATAAAGCAGCGATTTTACCGCTTTCAAAAAAAGAACCATTACAAAAAATGGCTCATAGAATTTTTAAAGAACTAGGTGGTTTTTGGTTAATCGATTATGATGAGTCTGGGAGTATTGGAAAACGTTATAGAAGGCAGGATGAAGTTGGAACACCATTTTGTATCACCGTAGATTTTGATACTGAACAAGATCAAAAAGTGACGGTAAGACATAGAGATACGATGACTCAGCAGCGTGTGAGTGTAGATAGGTTAGAAGAGTTTTTATTTAAGGGTATTAAACTATTTAATGAATTTGGAAGGAGGAATAAATGGATTTAACAACGGTTAAAAAAGATGCTCAAAAGTATTTATATTTTTTTTCTAAGAATGAAATTGAAGGAGATGTAGAATTAAAGAGCCTTTTAGGTGGTAAAGGAGCAAATCTTGCTCAGATGTCAAGTTTGGGTATTCCTGTGCCTCCAGGCTTTACCTTGTCTACAAAGCTTTGTGCAAAGTTTCAAAAAGAGGGAAAACTAAGTGAATCTGTAAAGGTTCAGATTAAGGCTGGTGTTAAAAAAATTGGAATTAATGTAGGTAAGAGTTTTGCAGATACAATAAATCCTTTATTGGTAAGTGTACGATCCGGAGCTCCCGTAAGTATGCCTGGAATGATGGATACGATTTTAAATTTAGGTCTTAATGAAAACACTATAAAAGGTTTAGCAAAAAAATCTAACAATCTAAGGTTTGCCTACGATTCTTATAGAAGATTTATTCAAATGTATGCAAATGTTGTGATGAAAGCCAACCACTCTCTTTTAGAGGTTTATTTAGAAGATTTAAAATCTGATAAGGGCTACAGTGCTGATACAGAGCTGACAGTGGAAGATTTAAAATCATTAATAGCTCGTTATAAGATTGAAGTATTACAGAATACAGGCGTTAGTTTTCCAGAAGACCCGTGGGATCAGTTGTGGAGGGCCATTGAAGCTGTGTTTAAAAGCTGGAATACCCCAAGAGCAGTAACTTATAGGAATTTAAATGGAATTGATGCGTCTGTGGGAACCGCTGTAAATGTTCAAGCAATGGTTTTTGGAAATTTGGGTGAAACAAGTGCAACAGGAGTTGCTTTTACAAGAGACCCTTCTACGGGGCAAAAAACTTTTTACGGAGAGTATTTACAAAACGCCCAAGGTGAAGATGTTGTTGCAGGTTTAAGAACACCTCAACCTATTAGTATAAAGGCTGAAGATAAGGGGCAAATTAGTTTAGAAGCATTGATGCCTAAAGTATATTTAGAATTAGAAAAGGTTTATAAAAAGTTAGAGCATCATTACAAAGATATGCAGGATATTGAGTTTACAATTGAAGACGGTCATTTATGGATGCTTCAAACAAGAACGGGGAAAAGAACTACAAGGGCAGCATTTAAAATTGGCTTAGACATGCTTAAAGAAGGTTTAATAAGTGAGACTGAGCTTTTAAAAAGACTTGATCCAGCAAGTTTAGATCAGTTACTGCACCCAGGACTTGATGCTGACGCCCCTAAAACTCTTATTGCAAAAGGTCTTCCTGCAAGCCCTGGTGGGGTTTGTGGTAAAGTGGTTTTTACTAGCGCAGAGGCTGTTTTGTTAAAAGCAAAAGGTGAGAAAACTATTTTAGTAAGGCCTGAAACTTCTCCTGATGATATTGAAGGGATGATAGCGGCTGAAGGGGTGCTGACTACTCGTGGTGGGATGACTTCACATGCTGCGGTTGTAGCTCGTGGTATGGGTAAGTGCTGTGTTGCTGGCTGTGAGCAGATGACAGTGAATCTTAAGAAAGAAGAGATAACTTGTTCTGGTTATGTGATTACAAAGTATGAGCATATTACTTTAGATGGCTCAACAGGTGAAGTTTATTTAGGAGAAGTGGCGACAAAAGAGCCTGAGTTAGGTGATGACTTTGAAAAAGTGATGGCTATTGCAGATAAGTATAGACGTATGAAAATTAGGGCCAATGCTGATAACCCCCGTGACGCAAGTATTGCAAGAAGGTTTGGTGCTGAAGGCATTGGCCTTTGTAGAACAGAGCATATGTTTTTTGGAAGTGATAGGATTGATGCTGTAAGAGAGATGATTTTATCTAAAGATTGCTTTGAAAGAAAAAATGCTCTGGCTAAACTTAAACCATATCAAAAAAAAGATTTTATTCAGATATTTAAAGAGATGAAAGGGCTTCCTGTAACTATTCGACTGCTGGATCCACCGCTTCATGAGTTTTTACCTCAGACTCAAGAAGATATTGTTGATCTAGCTTTAAAGCTTAAAATAAAAGTAGAAAAAGTTTTTAAACGCGTGGAAACCTTAAAGGAATTTAATCCAATGCTTGGTCATAGAGGGTGTAGGCTTGGAATCACATATCCAGAGATTTATGAGATGCAGGTTGAGGCTATTGCTGAGGCAGCAGTGGAGGTTTGTAATGAATTTCTTGTAGAAGTTGAGATTATGATTCCGTTGATATCAACTTGTAGAGAACTTAAAAGGCTTAAAACATTAACGCAGTCTACTTTTAATAGAGTTATTAAAGATGCTGTAGGTGGGCAGGTAAATAAAATATCATATATTATTGGCACAATGATTGAACTTCCTCGTGCAGCATTAACGGCAGATGAAGTTGCAAAAAGTGCAGATTTTTTCAGTTTTGGAACAAATGATCTCACACAAACAACTTTAGGGGTATCAAGAGATGATTCAAGTAAATTTATGCCTATTTATCTAGCGGATGATTTGTTCGACCATGACCCCTTTGTATCAATTGATATAAAAGGAGTTGGCAAATTGGTATCTCTTGGGGTTGAATTAGGTAGGTCGCAAAATGCTAAACTTAAGCTTGGTGTTTGTGGTGAGCATGGGGGAGATCCTAAGAGTATAGAGTTTTTAGAAACTATTGGTTTAGACTATGTAAGCTGCTCCCCATATCGTGTTCCAATAGCAAGACTTGCGGCTGCAAGGGCAACGTTAAAGGTTAAGAAAGAATAGCTTTAAACTTTGTTTTTAGTAAAATTAAAGACAGGCTTTTAAAAGGTCTGTTTTTGTTTGCAGTTAAAGGTGTGAAGGAAGTGGGCAAGTGAGAATTAAAAAATTAGAACTTCAAGGGTTTAAATCTTTTAAAGATAGAACGCTGATCACGTTTGATGAAGGAATTACAGGTATAGTTGGTCCTAATGGCTGTGGTAAATCAAATATCGTGGATGCTTTAGTTTGGGTCATGGGAGAGATGTCTGCAAAGCATTTAAGAGGCGCTGTAATGGAAGACGTGATTTTTGCAGGTTCTCAAGATTATGCTCCAACTGGAATGGCTGAAGTTTCATTAATTTTAGAAAACAACGGGGGATCGTTTCCGGTTAAATATTTGAATTTTTCTGAAATCATGGTCACCCGTAGGCTTTATCGCGGCGGAGAGTCTGAGTACTTTATTAATAAAGAAGTGAGTAGGCTTAAAGATATTCAAGAAATTTTCATGGACACAGGAGCTGGAGCAAAAGGTTTTAGTATTATTGAGCAAGGGCAAATTGGAAAGATTATCGTATCAAAACCTTTTGAAAAGAGATCTTTGATTGAGGAAGTTGCAGGGATTACAAAATTTAAAGCAAGAAAGAAAGAATCTGAAAGAAAACTTAAAGCCACTGATCAAAACCTTTTAAGACTGGCTGATATTATTAGAGAGTTAAAGAGACAGCTTGACTCATTACAAAGACAAGCTCAAAAAGCTGAGAGTTATAAGAAACTTAAAGATGAACTAAGAGAAAAAGAGCTTTGGCTTGCTGCTTGTCAAGTAAGTGATGGTCAAGAAAATTTTGCAGACGTTCATTTAAAAGTTAAAGAGTTAACGGATAAGCAAAGTTTTTTTCAAACAAAAGTACACAAGTTTCAATCAGATATTGAAGTTGAAAGAGTAAATTCGATTAAGAAAGAAAAAGAATTAGAAACTGAGCAAATCAAATTTAAGGCTTTATCTGAAAAAGTGCTGGCCTCAGAAAATCAGGTTAGGGAACTTTCATTTGAAATTGAGCAAACAAGGCGTAGTACTCAGATTAAGGGTTCTGTCTATGAGCAAAATCAAGCGCGCCTTAAAATAGTTCAAAATGAAAAAAATGAACTCAAAGATAAGTATGCTAATATTAAAGGCGAGTTTAAAGTTATTGACGAGCAGTATCTAACTTTAGATAAGCAGTTTCAAACGCATCAATTTAAAATTAATGAAAGAGAAGATATTTTAACTAAATCTAGAAAGGTTGAGTTTAAACTTCATCAAGAAATTTCTCATCTTCAGGCAACATTAGAGGGTTTAAAAGAGAGGATTTCTTTATTTAATGAGACTTTGGTTTCTAAAAGTGAAATAAAACAAGAAGTTGAATCTAGGAATGAGGAGTTTTTAAAAAGTTTTAATAAACTTACAAAAGACTATGAAAAAGAAAAGCAAATGAAGTTAGAGATTTTTAAAGATACAGAGTCTTTAACTAAGAACTTAAATATTTTAAAAGGTCAACATGAAAATCTTATTGAAAAAAGAAATAAAGAGAGTCAAGAGTTTAGTATGGTTCACTCTAAGCTTGAAAGTTTAAACGAACTTGAAGAGCAATTTGAAGGTTATCAGGAAGGTTTAAGAACCCTTTTTCTTGCTGAAAAGGATGGGGTTATAGCTAGGCCCGGGACTCCACTTTCTGATTTAATAAACGCTCCAGAGGGTTATGAACAGGCTATTGAGGCTTGCTTAGCTGGAGGTTTTCAAGGGTTGTTTGGCGCAGACAGTATAGAAGCTTTAACCGATATAGTTAAATATTTGAATTCAGATAATAAAGGAAGGGTGCAGTTTTTTGTAAATGAACTTTTACACACTAGAGGAAACCTATCTGGAGTGAAAAATCTTTCTGATTATGCTACGACAGGATTAAAAGGAGTTAAAAAAATCTTAAGCTGTATTTATCTTGTAGAAGATAAAATCTTAGCAAAACAGATTTTAAAAAATCATCAAGGCTTTTGTATTACTAAATCTGGAGAGATGTTGAGCTCATTAGGTCAGTATTTTTCAGGTAAAACAGGTGGTGGAGTGGGCTTACTGCAAAGGAAAAAAAATATTCAAGATTTAACTAAAGAAGTTACACAAAGACAAGCGACTTTAAAAACTCTTGAGAAAGAGCTTTTAAAGAATAAAAAACAACTTGATCAAGCTTTAAAAGAACTTGAAGAAATAAAATTTAAAGATAATGAGCAAGAACTAAAAGTTTTTGAACTTAGAAAAGATTTAGAAAGAGCTGAGTATGAAAAGACTAAAGCTCAATCTGAAGTTAAAAAGATTACTCTTTTGGTTATGGAAACTAAAGAAAAGCTTCAAAAAGCTATACAGACTCAAGAAAATCAACTGTTTTTAATTAGAGATTTAGAGGTTAAAAAAACTGAACAAGAGTCACTTTCTTTAAAGGCTAAAGAAGAGTTAGAAGAGTTAAAAACAAATTACTTTGATTTACAGACTGAAGTTACAGGTAAAAAAATTAAGCATGTTTCGTATAAATCAAAAATAGAATTTTTAGAGCAAAGATTAAAGTCGTTAACGTTAAACGAAGAAAACTTTTTAAGTGATATTCAAAATTTAGAAAAAGAGTCAGAAGAATCTTTAAGCGTTATTTCTAAACATTCTTCTAATTTAGAAGTTAAAAAAAACCAGTTGGAACAAAATATTAAACTTCGTGTAGAATTAGAATCTACTCTTTCTAAAACGAAGAATGAATATGAACTTTTAACGGCAACGCAACGTAAGCTTGGCCAAAAAGTTACAGAATGCACTTTAGAAAAATCAAAAATAGACTCAAAACTATTAGAGCTTCAGGTAAAATCTGAACAAATTAAACTAGGCCTTCAGGCCATAGTTGATCAGATGTTTGATAGATATAATGTTGATCTAACGGAAAAAGCTTCGGAGTATATTTTAGTATATACTAAAGATCAATGTGATGAAGTAAAAAAAGGAATTGTTGGTTTAAAAAATAAAGTAAGCGATATAGGTGAGGTTAATTTATCAGCAATTGATGAGTTTGATGCTATTCAAACAAGGTATGATTTTTTAAATGAACAACAATCAGATTTGTTAACGGCTAAGAATCAATTAGAAAAAGTCATTTCTAGAATCGATAGAATTTGCTCTAAGAGATTTGATGATGCTTTTAATGCTGTGAATGAAAGATTTAAAAAAGTTTTTCCTGTGTTATTCGGTGGTGGAGAGGCTCAACTGATCTTGGTTGAAAAAGAAGATAATGATCAAGAACCAGGGATTGATATTGAAGCAAAACCTCCAGGCAAGAAGACTCAAAACATTTTACTTCTTTCTGGTGGAGAAAAAGCGCTTACTGCAGTGTCACTCATCTTCTCAATTTTTTTGGTAAAGCCATCCCCGTACTGTTTACTTGATGAGGTTGATGCGCCTTTAGATGATGTTAATGTTTTTAGATTCAACGACTTGGTAAAAGAAATGGCTAAACAATCACAAATCATTTTAGTAACACACAATAAAAATACTATGTCTGTGAACAATAAACTTTATGGTGTAACTCAAGAGGAAAAAGGTGTGTCTAAAATGGTTTCAGTAGATCTAGAGGGTAATTTTTTACAAGAAGCTATTGCAACTGTGTAGATGCTAAAGATAGAAGCTAGACTTCTCTAACATAACTGTGCATTTTTCCACCATGTAAATTTAAAGCTTTCATACCTATTCCTATAAAATTAAAGCTAAAAAATAATTTAGTTTTCTCTAGCCTTTTAAAGTTTCCATTTAAAAAATACAATCGTAAGCGCCCTAAAACCCTGACTTTTACCCACAAATAGGTCTAGGTTTTATAATTTTAAAATCAAAATAATATTAAACTCCAAATTGATTTTAAGAATTGGAGTTTTTGTGAATATTAAAAATGAATTTAAAAATGCTCAACTTGGTGATAAACGACTTAACCACAGACTTGAATACCTTGCTGAGGCTTTGAGTAAAAATAATGGTGAGTCTATCTCTTTTTCATGCCAAGATTGGAAATCTTCTAAGGCGGCTTATAGATTCTTTGATAATGACAACTTTCAGGCTGAAGAAATTCTCAAACCTCACATAAAACAAACGCTCAACAGAATGAATGCTCTAGATGAAAATGATATGTCTTTAATTTTACATGACTTAAGTGAAATAACTTTCTCAAAAAATAAAGTCTTTTAAGGCAACGCAGGATACTTAGGGTCCTACATAGATCATCGAAATGGTAAAGAGTACGATACACCAGGTTTAATGATACATTCATCTCTTGCTCTATTAAGTAAAACGGGAGTTCCTTTAGGTTTAGTGAATCAAAAAATGTGGTCTCGTGATTCTAAAAACAGAAGAAAAATAAGAAAAGCTGGAAAGAACTTTACCAGAGTCCCTGTTCAAGAAAAAGAAAGTTTTAGTTGGATTGAGGGGGTGAACTTAGTTGTTGCTGAATTTCAAGCTGAAAAGCAAGCGCACATTTGTGACCGAGGTGCGGGGATATGTATGAGTTATTTTTTAATTGTATTAGTTTTGGTACAAACTTTTTAATTCGTGGAGTTCATGATAGGTGTACATCAAGGAAGAAAATAAAGATTTATGATAATATCCCGAAAACAGCTCCTGTAGGCAGTTACAATCTCAATCTGCCTAAGACTCATAAAAGAGAGGCAAGAACTGCGAAAGTAAAGATTCGCTTCTATAAAGTTACAGTCCTGCCTTCTCCACATAGGAGTAAAGATTATCCCCCCGTTGAGGTCTATGTTGTATCTGCAAAAGAAGATGGCCCTAAGCGAGAGGATCAAGTTGATTAGAAACTCTTAACAAATATCCCAATAACAAATTTTGAAGAGGCTATAGAGAAAGTGAACTGGTATAAACTTCGTTGGAATATAAAAGTGTATTTTAAGACGTTAAAATCAGGTTTTAGTGTAGAGAAAAGTCGTTTAAGGAGTTTAGAGAGGATCAAAAAGTATGTAGCGTTTAGGAGTGTTTTAGCTTGGCGAATATTTTGGATTTCAAGGATTTCTAGAGTTGATTGCGAAGTAAATGCAGATCACTGTTTTACAAAAGAGGAACAAGTTTTGTTATCAAAATTAGAAGAGCAGTCAGGCAGGTTATTAGGAGCAAATGATAGCTTGGCAAAATTTGTAAAATCGTTTGCAAGACTAGGAGGTTATTTAGAAAGGAACTCTGACCCACCTCCAGGCCAACAAGTTCTGTGGAGGGCGATGATAAAATTTAATGATATTAAAACAGGTAATAACTTATGATTTGTGGGTAAAAGTCAGCCTAAAACAGACCCCCTATGAATTCTTATGTAGAAAGTTTATAAGGGGCCTCCTTAAACAGAAGGCGTGTAATGTTAAAAAAGAACTTAGCTACAACAAAAAAAGATCAATTTTGGATAGGTCATGTTAAAAAAGCACAAGCCTTTAAAGGCAGCAATCTAGAGTACTGTAAATTAAATAATCTTAAAGCCTCAACCTTTAGGGGTTATAAAAAGAAATTTGGTGTTGTTAAAAAATTAAAACCCAGAAGAAAACTAAGCCCCTCTTCTTTTAAAAAAATTGAAGTGACCCCCTCAGGGTCTTTAACTTTAGATCCAAAGTCCCCAGAATGGCTTGCAAAGTTTTTAAAGGAGTTTTTAAATTAAGAGCTTTATCTTCTTTTTCTAAAATTTACGTTTATTTTGAATTTGTGGACATGAGAAAGTCCATAAATGGATTAAGTATTTTAGCACAACTTAAAGGAAACGCTAACTGGAAGCATGAGCAGTTTTTTGTTTTTTTAAAATAAAAAAAGAAGGCTTATGAAAATTCTTTACTATGATAAAACAGGTTTTGCTCTGTGGACTAAACGCCTTGAAGAAGATAAGTTGCCTTGGTAATGACAGGAAGTCCACTTCTAATGTCACTAATATAAGATCTATGTTTTATAAGAGCCTGTAAAAAAAATTATTTAACCTGGGTGTGCACTAAAGTAAAAACTGCTCTACTACTTTCCTAATAACTATACTCAATCCTTTTAAAGCTTGCCTTAAATTACTCCTCTTTCATAACATAATAACCCGAGTTTAGATTTTTTAAATCTGGTTTAACATTCTATTTTCATGGCAGGTATTAACGGTTTAAAAGGACAGAGACAATACCCAGTTAATGCTGATAAAAAGTTCACTATAAAGTTTTTTAAGGCTCCGGTGTCTGGGGTGTTCAATGTGAAACTCTTTCTTTAAAATTCCAAAAACAGTCTCAACAATAGTTATTCAAGACTTAGGTCCTTAGAAAAGTCCCAACTCAGGTTAATAAAACGCCATAAAGCCTCTCAGTATGGGTAATGATAAGTCAACTAGCTTAAAAACCATAACTATGACACCAAACTTTTGAACTCAAGGTAGTCCATTTCCATGTCATTAATAATGAATCAATTCGGACCAAAGACTAGAGTGCTGATGTAGGAGTACATTTTTTTTTAAAAAAACCGATCTAGTTTTTACAATACTAAATAAAAAGGGTGAAAAATTATATGAAAAACTTATTTTTGTTTCTATGGGCAGTTGTGATTTTTAATCTTACTGGTTGTGGTGGTGGTGAAAAAACCGCTACTGCTGATAAGCCAGCCATGGTAGGTCAAATTTTAAGTGTTAAAGACTCACCTGTTGCAACAAAAGCTAATGCCTCATCATATGAGGTAAGTGGTTCCTGTGATGAATCTTTAGGGCAGGTTACAATTACAATTGGAACTGGGGTTAAGGTTGTTGAGTCAGCTTCTTGTTTAGCCAATTCATACTCAGCAATCTTAGACGTAAGCTCTATAATAACAAGCCCAATGGTGATTGTTGTCAAACAAGGTGATAAAACTGCAAGCCCTGTAACACTACCTGAAAATGATCAAACATCAATTCTTAAAGCTCCTGAAATTCCAGATCAAAACATCACTAATGAAGAAGAAATAACTCTGTCAGTACAATGTAGTGAACTTGGAGAATCAGTTACTTTTACAAATAGCTCTTTAAATCCAAACTCACAAACCTATACTTGTCATGAAACTACAGTACTAGATGTGACACTAACTTTTGCAACAGAACAAGAAACTTCAAACTCCAATCTTGTTATAGTAAGTTCTGTAGATGTAAATGAAAACCCAACAACTAACAATACTGAATTTAATTTACCAATAGATCATGTGGCACCAGTAGTGAGTATTCAAGCAGGTTCAGACATACTCCAAGGTAGTGAGGCAAGTTTTACAGTAACAGTGACTGATGGAAATTCTTTTGTGCCTTTTAAACCTATGCCTAGTTCAGGAACAGTAAATTCTGGTGACTGTTCCTTAAGCTCATGTCAGGTGACTGTGACAGGAGCAACCCCAGGCACACTAACTTTAACAGTAGACATAGCTAGGGTAGAAGATGTTGCCGGAAATTCTAATTTATTACCGTCCTCTGGAAACCTAATGGTTAATTCTTCTAGTTTAACTTTGAATAACCTACCTATTGTAACACAGGCTAATGCTTCATCATATGATATAAGTGGTTTTTGTGATGATTCTGCTGGAGAAGTTACAGTTTCTATTTCTAGCCCTGAAAGTTCAAGATCAGCCATGTGTTCAAATGGTTCATACTCAATAGATTTTAACGCAAGCTTTGTGGAATCAGACTCTATGACTGTTAAAGCAAGACAAAATAATGTTACTAAAACATCATCAGTAAAAAATGATCAAACTGGTCCAGAAAGTGCTCCAACTGCAACCTCTCCAGGAGGGTATATTGGTGGAAATTTAAATTATAATCTTTTAATTTCTTGTAATGAGCCTAAAGAAATTGTAAGTATTCGTGGCTTAGGTATTGACCCAAGTCCACAAACTCATACTTGCACTGGTGCTCAAGAAGAAGGGTTCTCTTTAACATTAACAAATTCATATGAAACCTCTAACCTAAATAATTTAACAATTTCATCAACTGATGAGTATCTTAATCCATCAAGAGCAACAACAACGGTAAATGTTCCAGTTGATACTAAAGGACCAGAGGTTGAGGTTTCAAATAATGAAAATATAGTTCAAGGTCAACGAGCAGAATTTAGTATTGCAGTTACTGATTTAAATATCTCAACATTAAGCTATACTGTAAACACTTCTGGTGTAGAGTCTCTTTCTTATAATTGCAATACAAATCCATGTTTAATAACAACAGGGGTAATTCAATCAGCAGGTGAACTAACTTTAAGTGTAGAAGCTAATGCTGTAACAGATGATGTTGGCAACATGGGCGACAGTGTTTTAAAATCCAGTACTCTTACAGTAGCTGAAGCCGGGACTTTGAGTTTTAATAATCCACTTTCAACAATTAACAGTCAAAACGCCAGTACTTACCTTGTTAGTGGATCTTGTGATGATTCTTTAGGAGACGTTACAGTTAGTGTAAATGACGTAGACACACCGTTTGTATGTAATTCACCAGGGCAATTTGAGGGTAGAATTGACTTAAGTAGTCTAAGTGTAAGTCCAGTAGAACTAACTCTAACCCAAGGTGTAAAAACAGTTCCTGCAAATCCATTTCCAGTAAATGATCAAACCCCTATTGCTAATGCCCCAACTGTAGGGGTGCAAGAGCATAGAAAAGGAACGGAAACCACATTAGATGTAAATTGTAATGAGGCAGGGGAAGTTTTAAGCTTTTCAGGTTTTGGTTTAAACCCCAGCCCTCAAGAGCATAATTGCTCAAGTCCTTTATCAAACCCTGAAAGTATTAGTTTAAGCTTATCAAGCCCAATTGAAACACAAAATTTAAATAGGATTGATTTAAATAGTGAGGATAAAAATGGCAACCCAACAACGACGGCTTCTTTTTTTCATTTACCAATAGATAATGTAGCACCAGTAGTGAGTATTGAGGCAGGTTCAGATATTATAGTTGGTCAAACAGCTTTATTTACAATAACAGTGGAAGATGGAAATACTTTTGAGTCATTTACACCTATATCTAGTTCAGGAACAGTAAGTCCTAGTGAGTGTTCATTAAGTACATGTGAAATAAGCGTAACAGGAGCAGGTAAAGGGTTGTTAACTTTAACTGTACCAGCAAATAGAGTGGTGGACATAGCTGGAAATTCTAATATAGAGCCTGTAAGTGATAGTTTAACTATTAATGAACCTAATCTAACCTTAGATGATCTGCCTGTTATAACACAAGCTAATGCTTCATCATATAGTATACGTGGTAATTGTGATGCTATAGGTGGAAGGGTTCTAATTCGATATGACACTGCTCATGCATCAACGCCTTGTTTGCAAACTAATAGGTATGACATAAATGTTACAAATTTGCGTTCTCGTGCTTCCATAAACCCATTAGTTATTACTGTAGAGCAAGGTGGTGCTTCTATTACAAAATCAGTAGAAAACGATCAAATATCAATTCCTCAAGCACCAACAATTGTTTCTTTAGACCCAACTAATGAATTAAGCGCAAATGTGTCAGTAGAGTGTAATGAAGCTCAAGAAGTGGTTACTTTTTCAAATGATGTGTTAAAGCCAAATCCACAAAGATATACTTGTGTTGGAACCACAGCAGTAGATGTAAACTTAACTTTTAAAACAGAGCAAGAAACTTTAAACCCTAACTTTGTTACAGTAAGTTCTGTAGATAAAAATGAAAATCCAACAACAGATAACACTCAATTTAGTTTGCCAGTAGATCATATAGGACCAAGAGTAGAAATTATGGTAGGTCCAGATATAATTCAAGGTAATGATGGAAGTTTTAGAATAACAGTGGAAGATGAAAATACTTTTATGCCTTTTACACCTATACCTAGTTCAGGAACAGTAAGCCCTAGTGAGTGTTCATCAAGTCCATGTGAAATAACTGTAACAGGAGCAGATATAGGGTTGTTAACTTTAACTGTAGGAGCAGGTGACATAGTAGATGCCGCTAAAAACTCAAACACAACAGAGTCAAGTGCTAGCCTAAGAGTAACTGCTTTTAATTTAGCAGTGAATGATCTACCCATTGCAACACAAGCTAATGCCTCATCATATGAAGTAAGTGGTCATTGTGACAATGGGCTTGGAGATGTTACAGTTAGAATCAAAGAGCCTGAAGTTTTAAAATCAGTGAACTGTTTAAATGAGGTGTACTCGGCAAGTTTAGATGTAAGTTCTGTAAGAACAAGCCCAATGGTAGTTGTAGTGGAACAGGGTGGAAACACTGCTCATCCTGTAACGCCACCAGGAAACGATCAAATATCAATTCCTCAAGCACCAACAATTGATGCTTTAGCACTAACTAATGAAGAAGAAATAAGTGTGTCAGTAGAATGTAGTGAAGTTGGAGAAGTGGTTACTTTTTTAAATGATGTATTACATCCAAATCCACAAAAATATACTTGTGTTGGAACCACAGCAGTAGATGTAAACTTAACTTTTAAAACAGGGCAAGAAACTTCAAACCCTAACTTTGTTATAGTAAGTTCTGTAGATGTAAATGAAAATCCAACAACAAATGACACTCAATTTAATTTGCCAGTAGATCATGTGGCACCAGTAGTGAGTATTGAGGCAGATTCAGATATTATAGTTAATGATACAGCGTCATTTACAATAACAGTAGAAGATGGAAATACTTTTGAGTCATTTACACCTATATCTAGTTCAGGAACAGTAAGCCCTAGTGAGTGTTTATCAAGTCCATGTGAAATAACTGTAACAGAAATAAATAACGAAAGATTGACTGTAACAATAGGAGCAGGTGACGTAGTAGATGCCGCTGGAAATGCTAATATAGTAGAGTCAAGTGCTACTTTGACAATTGCCCCTGATCTTTTGTGTCCAGAAAATTATGTTTCCGTTCCATCATTAGATGGATACACAAGGAATAATTTTTGTATAATGAAGTATGAGGCAAAAGATGATGGCGAGGGTAATGTTCTTGCTATAGCTAGTGGTACACCTTACATAAATATTAGTCGTGATGATGCAATTACTAAATGCCAGGAATTGGGCGAAGGTTTTGACCTTATTACCAACGATGAATGGCAAACTGTAGCAAGAAATATTGAGCTTGTAGGAAGTAATTGGAAGAATAGCACTGTAGGAGACCCAGGGGGATTAAGCACTGGACATTCAGATGGTGCTCCTAATGGTATGTTAGCTGCCAGTATTGATGATAATGAGTCTTGCTTTAGTACAGAGCAGACTTGTGATGGTGAGACTTGGAACAATCAGAGACGAACACAGACGTTATCTAATGGTCAAGTTATTTGGGATATGGCGGGTAATGCTCGAGAGTGGATAAAAGATGACAATACGTCAGATTATATTTTTAGTAGAATTTATGCGTCTCAGGTGACAACGGATACAGACCCGACTCCAAGAAGTTTTAGTATAGATGGAGTTGACGGAACACCAAGGGTGGCTAAAGATCAGTTTAGTCCTGCTGGAGATTATACAAGTCTAAGCTCAAGCCCTTATGGTGGCTTAGGTCGTTTTGTTCTATCCACAGGGAAAAAACATATAGTTCGAGGTAGTAAATTTTTATCAAATTCTCCACCCTCACCTGCATATCAAGGACTGTTTACTATAACCACTCTTCCTTTTGGAACAGAAAGTAACTTGACGGGATTTCGTTGTGCTTACCATCACACTGAAGGTGGGCCAATGGTGTCTATTGACAGTGAGTCTTTAGAAGATATCAATGCCTCTAATGCGAAAAACTTTAGAGTAAGTGGAAGCTGTTCAGAAGGAGGTCAACCTGTAAATGTGAGTGTTGGAGGGGTGAGCCCTGTAACAGCTCCTAATTGTTTTAATGAAGTTTGGGAAACAACTGTAGATGTAACTAGTCTTAATAAGACTTCTGGCACGATTTTAATTACAGCTGATCATGCTTCTTTTGTTGGTGTAAATGTTCAAGTTTCAAAGAATGTGACAAATAATTTTATTTGCCCAGAAAACTTTGTGGGGGTTCCATCACTGCAAGGTTATACAACCAATAGTTTTTGTGTCATGAAATATGAGGCAAAAAATGATGGCGCTAATAATGCTGTTTCCATGGCTAGTGGTTTACCTTATGTAAGTATTAATCGTGATGATGCCATTGCTAAATGTCAGGCAATGGGAGCTGACTATGACCTTATGACTAACGATGAGTGGCAAACTTTAGCAAGAAACATTGAACTTGTAGGGGACAATTGGAGGAACAGTATTGTAGGAGATGTGGACGGGTTAAGCAAAGGTAACATTAGCTCAGCAACAACAGTGCCAGTGGCGGCAAGTAGCGATGATAATGATTCCTGCTTTGGTCTTTCGAGACGATCATGTGATAGTAACATTTGGCATGATCAGAGGCGAACACAGACATTATCTAATGGCGAAATTATTTGGGACGTTTCAGGAAATGCTTTTGAGTGGGTAAAAGACGATAATACTGTTGATTACGGTGTTAAAGCTAATATGTCTCAGGTAACAGGGGACACACACCAGACTTTAGGAAGTCTTAGTGGCGGAACTACCACAACACCAAGGGTGGCTAAAGATCAGTTTGGTCCTAGTGGAGATTATACAGCGCTTAACTCTGAGCCTTATGGTGGCTTAGGTGAGCTTTATTCACGAACTGATACTTCCTTTGAAGGGATTCTTCGTGGAGGCGCCATTCTCAGATCAAGCAGTGGAATCTTTTCAACTATATTTTCTGCAGCAACAAACACCATTAATACTACTTTTGGGTTTCGTTGTGTTAAACATCCATAGGTTAACCACTCAGGTCATATCCATTGTAAAGAGTTGTATCTAATTGGAAACGTCCATGATATAAAGCCTTTAAAGAATCTTACAGATGGTTTGTTTGGAAAATGGGGTATATCTTAAAAGAAACTCTTTAAAAAACTTATTGAGTAAAGGTATTTAGTTGATTACTCATTAAAATTAAATATGAAAAATAAGTTTGTACTATTTTTTCATAAACTTTTACTGAGAAAAAGATATATTGTTGAGACTGTTTTTGGAATTTTAAAAGAAGAGTTTCACATTAAACACTTTTGGCATAGAAGTTTAAAAAACTTTGTGATGAATGTTTTGTCAGCATTAACAGCATATTTTCTGCGCCCTTTTAAACCATCAATCCGTACTCAAACCCACCAAAATAGAATGTTGCAGTAGATTTAAAAAGTTCGAATTTGGGTTATTGTAGTAAATAATGTTGGTTATTTTAAAGCTAGTAATACGCATGAGGATGATGGTTTTAGCCTTAGCCTAAGTGGTGATGGCAACACCTTAGCTGTGGGAGCCATAATAAGAGCAGTGATCTTGTTAAAATTATAGGCTCTAGGCTTAAAAAATTTAAGCCTGGGTTAGTTGCTTGAAAGAGCAAAGCAGCTTAATTCATAAAGTATTCTTGCTCCAATGACTTCATCAAGCCCTTGGCCTAATGTATTTTTTTCTTTAGGAGAAACCTCTACTAAATCAAATCCAATTAAACAATGGCCTTTTTTATGAAGATATTGAATAAGGTAGGTAGCTTGACTATAGTTTATTCCTCCTGGAACAGGGGTTCCTGTGTTTGGGCAAAATTCAGGGCTCATACCATCAATATCAAAGCTTATGTAAATCTTTTCTTGTAGATCACTAAAGAGCTCATCTAAGCAAATGTGAAAGTTTTTTCCATTTAATAGCTTTGAATGAAGCTCTTGATCTAATAAAAAAGTAGAATTTTTTAATGCAAACTTATATTCGGATTCACAAAAATCTCTAATTCCTAATTGGTAAATACTTGGAGGACTGTTTATTTTAGTTTTTATGTTGTGCATGATGGAAGCATGTGAGTACTTAAAGCCCTGGTACTCGTTTCTAAAATCAAAATGAGCATCAATGTGAATTATTGAAAAGTTGCCCTTATACTGTTCACTTAAAGCCTTAATTAGACCAAAGGGGCAGGAATGATCTCCTCCAACTAAACCAATTGTTTCTTTTGAGTTAAGGGTATTACTATAAATAAGTTGATTTAGTTGGTTAGATTTTTTATTTATAAAGTTTAAATCATTGGTGGAAGGAGGGTTTCCAGTATTAATGGCTGAAAGGATTCTTTTAGCCACAAGTGATGTGTCCTGATTTAGTTTTAAAGTTTTTTTGAGTAAATCATCATGCCAAAAAATACCTTGTTTATATATTTTTTTAAAATAAGGGTGGAATAGATCCATTTGTTTTGTGGCTTTAAGGATTGAGCTTGGACCATTTACGGTTCCTTTTTTAAAAGAAGCAGTGGGCTCCCATGCTACAGGTAGCAGTTTTAACTTTGTAGGAATATTTTTAGGCATTCCAAAGATTGAAGAATTGTTAGTAAAAGTACTTTCTGGATTAAAATATGTTATCATGCTTAATGTAAGTATTTAATGAGGATGAAAAGAGCAACTAATAAACCTAAAATTATGAAAATTTTTTCAAACCATTTATCCATAAAAATTTTAATTTTTGTTCCAAAAAAATAAATTAAAGTACCGATTAGTAAAAAGCGAGAGCCTCGCCCAGCAATACAACCAAGTATAAAGGGTAAAAGGGGCAGGTTCATAGACCCAGCTGTTAAAGCAAAAGCTTTAAAGGGTAGAGGGGTGAAAGCTCCTAGTAATATAAAAAGAAAAACACTCTGGCTAAAGCGGGTTTTTATAGCTTCAAAAACATCATGAGAGAGCAAATATTGGAAAATAAAAGGGGAAAGGGAGTCCCAAAGAAGATTTCCTATGAAATAACCTGTGATTCCCCCTAAAATACTGAATAAACTTACCCAGATAGAGAGGGAGAGGGCTTTTTTAGGCTCCATGGAGGCTTTTGCTATAAGTATTGGATCTACTGGAATAGGAATAATTAAAGATTCTAAGTAGGCAAAAATATTTAAAAACCAAAAAGCATAGGTTTTTTTGCTTTCATTCATACTCCATACATAAAGGCGTCTTAAAGGGTTATTTCTTTTATTTTTTGCCTTAGGATCAGTCATTTTGGGTATTTTCCTTGCTTAGAGACGAAAGTTTTTAGACTCTGCTTTCTATATTATGTAGATATTTAAGAACCTCTTCAAGGAGAAATGGATGAAGCTAATTTATGCACCTATTATGTTGTTAGTAACTGTTGCATTAGGCTGTTCAAAAAGTTTAGATGGTAGAAAGGTTGGAGCTAAAGATACCTTTATTCAAGTTTTAGGCAGTGAGCCTAGTGATTTACATCCTATTAGAGCTAATGAGGTTGTTTCAAGTAAAATTGTATTGCAAAGCATTCATACCGCATCTGCTATAGTAGAAAGTTTGCTTTCAACGGATTTAGATACATACAAGCCTATTCCAAATCTTGCTCAGAAATGGAAAATCTCTAAAGATAGAAAAACATTCACGTTTTATCTAAGAAAAGATGTTAAATTTCATGATGGTACAATGATGACATCTAAGGATGTGGAGTTTTCTTTTAAAGCTCTTTTTGATGATTTATATGAGTCCTATGCTTTAAGAAGTTTTTATACGAATTTTATTAAATCTGAAATTTTAGATAAGTATACAATTAGGTTTATAGCTAAAAACTCATATTATTTAAATCTGGATGTTATTGGGGGTTTAAGGGTTTTTCCAAAAGCTTTTTATTCTAAACAGACAAAAGAAAATAGTCTTGCAAAAACTGTTATGGGCTCAGGAGCGTATAAGTTTCATAAGTGGTCTAAGGGTAAGAGTATTACGATTATTGCAAATCCTCATTGGTGGGGGCGGAATGTTAAAACTGCTAAGAAAGAATATAAGTTTAAGAAAATTGTGTTTAAATTTATTAAAGAGGCTAGTTTAAGAAAGGCAATGCTTGAGCGAGGAAAACTTGATTATGATGACTCTGTTAGAGCTGAGGATTTTGTAAAAAAAATGACGGGTAAGCCTTGGGGTGAAACGGTTTTAAAAATTAAGGCTGTAAATAAGCTTCCTAAAAGTATGTCTTTTATAGGTTTAAATAATAAAAACAAAATTTTTAAAGATAAAAATACAAGAGTGGCATTAGCGCATTTGGTAAATAGAAGTTTTTTAAATAAAAAATTCTATTATGGGATGAATGCTCCTTCTACAGGTCCTTTTAGAATTGATAGTGATTATTCAAACCCAAACACAAAACCAATTCTTTTTAACCCAGCAAAAGCCAGAAGGATTTTAACTAAAGCGGGCTGGGCAGATACGGATAAGGATGGTTTGTTGGATAAGGTTATTAATGGAGTGAAAACGCAATTTAAGTTTAACCTTCTTAATGCAAACAAGGATACTGAAAAAGTAATTACAGTCATTAAAGAAGACATGAAAAAAGCAGGTATTAAAATGGTTATTCAAACTATTGACTGGAATGCTTTTACAAAAGCTTTAGATGAGAGAAAATTTGATGCTGTCATCATGGGGTGGGGTGGGGGTGGTGTAGATCCAGACCCTACTCAAATTTGGCATTCAAAAAGTATTGCAGGAAAGGGGTCTAATTTTATCAGTTACTCAAATCCTAAAGTTGATAATCTTATTGCGTCTGCTATTAACATCATGGATAAACCTAAAAGGTTGGTGGAATTTCATAAAATTCATAGTTTGATTGCTAAAGATGCTCCTTATATTTTCTTTTTTGAACCTAAATATAGTATGTATGCTATTAGCAGTAGGGTACACAGACCTAAGGATACATATAATTATTCCATTGGATCTCATTTTTGGGCCTTACCGGAGTAGGTAATGCTTAAATATTTTTTAAAAAGAATTTTATTAATATTTCCTACTTTAATAGGAGTAACTTTAATTTCTTTTGTTTTGTTGAATCTAACTCCAGGAGGGCCAATTGAACAAAAGATTCAACAAATTAAACAGGCTCAACAGGCTTCTGGCCAAAATTTTGGTGTTTCTGAAGAAGTGATTAAGGGTCTTAAAAAACAATATGGTTTTGATAAGCCAATACATATAAGATATTTAATTTGGATTTCTAGCCTTGTACGATTAGATTTTGGTAAGTCATTTTCTTTTGAAGAACCAGCCCTAGATGTAATCTTAAGCCGTATTCCCATATCACTTCAATTTGGATTAATATCATTTTTTTTAATTTATTTAGTCTGTGTGCCTCTTGGAATAAAGAAAGCTGTGAATGATGACTCAACCTTTGATCATGTGACCTCCTTTTTCTTAATTATTTTATATTCAATTCCTCCATTAATGCTTGGAATTTTATTAAGGAATTTTTTAGCAAACCCAATGTATTTAGAATGGTTTCCACTTCAAGGCTCGGCTTCAGATGAGTATGAATATCTTTCATTTATAGAACAGGTTTGGGATAGGGTACATCATTTTATATTACCTCTTTTATGTTACATGATTGGTGGATTTACAGCGCTTACATTTTTAATGAAGAACTCGCTTCTTGATGAAATTAAATTAGATTATGTAAGAACAGCTAGGGCTAAAGGTTTGACTGAGAAAATGGTGGTTTATAGGCATGCACTTAGGAATGCATTGATTCCAATTGCTACTAGTTTAGGTTCATTTTTAGGGATATTTTTAGCTGGTTCAATTATTATTGAAGAAATTTTTAATATTTATGGAATGGGTCAGTTAAGTTATACAGCTCTTTTGCAAAGGGATTATAATATTAGTATGGGTATTATTTTTTTATCATCATTATTCTTACTTTGTGGTCGTTTGATTAGTGATTTTCTTTATATAGTTGTTGATCCAAGGATTGATTTTTCATGATTAAACGTTTTATTAAAAATGAGCAGACCCTTAAAAGAATAAAAAGATTTAAGGCTCAAAAAAGAGCTGTGTTTTCTTTGTACTTAACTATTTTAATTTTATTTGTAAGCTTATCTGCTGAAATGTGGGCTAACAATAAACCTCTTGTCATGGTTTATAAGGGATCACTTTATTTCCCAGTTTTTAAAACGTATCATCCAACAGAGTTTGGTCGTGATGATATTTTCTCAATGGATTATCGCTCCATCCCTAAAAAGGATGTCTCTTTAACAGTGTGGCCATTAATTAAGTGGGATCCTTATGAATCTAATAAAAATGTGGAGGATTATCCATCAGCGCCAAGCTCTATAAACATCCTAGGAACTGATGATAGAGGTCGAGATGTTTTTGCTCGTCTTCTTTATGGCTTTAGGTACTCATTTGGTTATGCACTTTTAGTGTGGCTGTTTTCTTATACACTGGGCATTATGATAGGTTCTATGATGGGCTTTATTGGTGGAAAAGTGGATTTATTTGGTCAACGTGTAGCCGAAGTTTTTGAATCTATGCCGATTTTTTATATGCTTTTGTTTATTTCATCTATTTTTACACCTAATCTTTGGTTACTAGTTGGAATTGCAACAACTTTTTATTGGATGACGATTTCAGTTTATATTCGTGCTGAAGTTTTAAAACTTAGAAAAAGAGAATTTGTTGAGGCAGCAAAAGCAATGGGAGCATCTAAGTCAGCGGTGATTTTTAAACATATTTTGCCAAACGCACTAGGTCCAGTGGTTACTTTTTCACCATTTTCTATTGCTGTTCAAATTTCATTTTTAGCAAATATAGATTATTTAGGCTTTGGATTAAGACCTCCTACTCCATCTTGGGGTGAGCTTTTACAACAGTCAAAACAACATTTTATGACAGCCTGGTGGTTAGGGCTGTTTACGTCAATAGCACTTTTTGTATCTTTGGTTGTATTAAATTTTATTGGTGAAGGTGTTAGAGATGCTTTTGATCCAAGAAAATAAGGTGTTGGTTTTATTTAAAATATCTAGAGTTTTCTTGGGGTTAAAATAAGTTATTGCTTAATAAATTTAGAAATAACACTTAAAGGTTTATTAAAGAGTTTTAATAATATTTTTTGCTTTTAAGAGATTTTCAGGAGCAACATAGAGCCTTTCAATTTTTCTATTTTTTTTATATTTTTGAAAGATCTCGGTTTGCTCCTCAATTTTATAAGGCTTAGTTTGTATATCGTAAGGGTCTACAACAAAGATAGGTTGAGCCTTATCAGCTTCATTGCTTAAGTGATACTTACTTAATTGGGCCGTAGAATTTGCAAGTATGTACTCAATTGAGCTGCTTTTTAAGGCGGCTTTCATTTTTAAAATTCTAGGGTTGGACTCTGTTGTGTGAAGCTCAAATAAAACTTTAAAAGGTTTTCTTTGGGCAATTCTTTGAGCCCAAGGACTAGCGGTTTGGTTTAAATGCTGGAAAAGGGCCATGTCGGTACAGTGTGTATATGCCTCAATGTCGCAGGGAAGAGTGAATGTGCAGTGGTCTGATTTTAAGTACCTGTGAAGCATCTCTTCGTAGATGATGGATTTGTGATGAAAGTAAACCATTAGGTGCATATGATGTCTTGAAAGTAAAAAGTCATCAAATGTATAAAGCGCTCGTCTTCTAAGAGCTAAGTATACATTATCACTTTGAATATGAAAGGATAGATGGTTTATAAGCCATTCTAATTCTACCTTGCCGTAGTTTGTTCCACAAAAATATGCATCACGTCCAAGGTAGTCCATTCTGTCTACATCTAATTCACTGCTTATAAGTTGGCTTAAAATGGGCTTAAAATTTAAACCCCGGTCTTTAAAAAAATCATCACTAATTAAAAGCTCTTTATCAATTAAAGAGGCAATATGAAAAGGTGAAACATTAGTATCATTTAATACAGTTGTTATTGATGAATCTGTTATGAATTTTATAGTATAGTCTTCATGATTTGCTTGTTTTTTTAGATTTATAGGATTTTGTTTAAATTTGTAAGCTTTAATTTTTAAATCTTTAACAGAGGGCATAACCTCTTCAGTAGAGTGGCTTAATGGGCCATGGCCAATGTCATGTAGTAGTGCTGCCATTCTAAGGGTTTGTCTTAAAGAGTTGCGTTTTTCTACAGTACTAAAACTATAGTTTTTAAAGATTTCATCAAAAGATTTTCCTGCTAGATGTGCTACGCCAATAGAGTGTAAGAACCTATTATGAGTTGCACCAGGGAAGCTAAACTCTGAGAATCCAAGTTGTTTAATGGCTCGAAGTCTTTGGTATGCTGCGCTGTCGCATAAGGCTATTTCTGGCTTTGAAAGGGCAATTGAACCATGTATAGGATCTCTAATCTCCATTTAAAAGGCCTCCTTAAAGAGCAGAGTCTTTTATATAACTGTTTCTAGAATATGCTGTCTAGCCTTTCTTATGAATAATGGATAATATTATTAAAATACTATTAAAGGAGGGGTGTTATGAAGGCCTACTTATCTTTACTCAACAAAGTTTTAACTAAAGGTGAAGAAAAAACAGATAGAACCGGTACGGGCACTAAATCATTGTTTGGACATCAATTAAGATTTGATCTTAAAAAAGAATTTCCCCTCGTAACAACAAAGAAAGTTTACTTTAAAGCTGTCATTCATGAGCTTCTTTGGTTTTTAAGTGGTGACACTAATATTAAGTATTTAACTGATAATAAGGTAAGAATTTGGAATGAATGGGCTGATGAAAATGGCGATCTTGGAAGAGTGTATGGTGCTCAGTGGAGATCATGGCAGAAGCCAAATGGTCATAAAGTTGATCAAATTACAAGTGTTGTAAAAAGTATTAAAGAAAACCCAAATTCAAGAAGACATTTAGTTCTAGCTTTTAACCCTGGGGAGTTAGACCAGATGGCTCTTCCTCCATGTCATGCTTTTTTTCAATTTTATGTTTCTAATGCAAAACTTTCTTGTCAGCTTTATCAAAGAAGTGCAGATATTTTTTTGGGTGTTCCATTTAATATTGCAAGCTATGCAGCTTTAACTATGATGATGGCTCAAGTTTGTGGACTTGCTTTAGGTGAATTCATACACACTTTTGGTGATGTTCACCTTTATATGAATCATATTGAGCAGGCTAAAACTCAGTTAAAAAGAGAACCAAAGAAACTTCCAAAACTTATTTTAAATGAGCATGTAACAAGCATTTTTAATTTTACGAGTGATGATTTTAAATTAATAGGATATGAGCCGCACTCAAAAATCAGAGCTGAGGTTTCTATATAAGTGAATATGATTTGTCAGATTGTAGCAGTGGATAAGAATAACTGTATTGGCCGTAGTAATAAAATGGCTTGGCATATTCCTACAGATTTTAAATATTTTAAAGAAACAACAAAAGGCCATCCCGTTATTATGGGGAGAAAAACTTTTGAATCTATTGGTCATCCTTTGCCAGGTAGAGTGTCTATAGTTCTTACAAGGAATTTAAATTTAGAGCTACTTAAAGGGGTTAGGACTGTAAACTCTGTAGATAAGGCGATAGACTGTGCTAAAAAGGCTACAGACTATGATACATCAAAGATTTTTATCATCGGTGGAGCTCAAATTTATAAAGCCACGCTAGAGAATACGGATCAATTCTTTATTACAAGAGTAGACACTCAAATTCAAGGTGGAGATGCCTTTTACCCAGCTTTGCCGCAGGGGTTAAAATTGTTTTCTAGTTTAGAGGTTTTTGATAAATATAAATTAAAATTTCAGGTATACACTAGATAGGCTATGGTATTTGTTATTATAAAAATATTAATGTGTGGTGTTTGAGTGGTTTAAAATATTTTATTAATTAAGTTTTTGTATGAAAGAGGTTTAAAGTGAAAGTTTTACTTGTTGGTTCTGGCGGTAGAGAGCATGCAATGGCTAAGGCCTTAGGTACATCTAAGATAGTAACGGATTTATATGCAATTCCAGGCTCTTCAGCCATCTTTAAACTTACAAAAGGTTTACAGCTTGTAAGTCAAAAAGTAGAAAAAAAGAATTTCAAAAATATTTTTAAGGAAATTATAAAAAAAGAAATTAAACTAGTTGTAGTAGGTCCAGAAGCTCCATTAGTGGAGGGTTTTTCAGATTTTTTAAGAGAACGAGATGTTTTTGTTTTTGGCCCTGGTTTAAAGGGGGCAAAACTTGAAGGGGATAAAATTTTTGCAAAACAATTTATGGATGAATTTCTCATTCCAACGGCGAGTTATGCAGAGGTTTCAGACTTAAAATCTTTAGATAAGGCTTTTAAAAAATTTAAAAAAATGTTGCCCTATGTTTTTAAATATAAAGACTTAGCCGGTGGCAAAGGTGTTTTAGTCTCAAAATCAAAAGATGAAATTGTTGAATTTGCAAAGAGTTTTGGAGTAAGTGATTTACAAAAAAAAGTGGTGGCTTATTTAGAACAACCTCTTGATGGCTGGGAGCTTAGTTACATTTGTCTTGTTAATGAAACAGGTTATAAGGCTTGCCCAGTTTTACAAGATCATAAAAGACTTCAAGATAACGATAAAGGGCCTAATACGGGAGGTATGGGAGTAGTGGGCCCATTGCATATTTGTAAAGATTTAGAGTCAAGAATTGTTACAGAGATTGTTAATCCAACTCTAAAAGGTTTTAAAAAACGAGATATGCTTTACAGAGGAGTTGTGTATTTTGGGGTAATGGTAACAGAAGATGGGCCCAAATTATTAGAGTATAATGTGCGCTTTGGAGATCCTGAAGCACAATTGATTTTTCCCCTTATAAAGAGTGATTGGGGCAGGGTTATTAAAGCTGTGAGTATGGGACAGGATTTTAGTTTAAAGCAATCAAACCAATATGGTTGTGCAGTTGTTATGGCGGCTGCTGGTTACCCTAAAAAACCTATAAAAAATACTGAAATTAAAGGTCTTAGCGCTTTAAAAGATAAAGATGTCTGCCATGCTGGAACACGTATAGGAAGAAATTGTGGAAAGTGGAAAGTTAATGGAGGGCGAGTTTTAAATATCTTAGGCTTTGGAAATAGTTTGGATATAGCAATTAAAGATTCATACTCTAAAGTTAAAAAAGTGTCTTTTACGGGTGCTCAGTTTAGAGCAGATATAGGCTCTAAACTTTAAGATTTAAGTTAAGGGTAAGATTTTTTTTAAAAAAAAGAGCTCGCCTTAAGTGTATGTATTATTAGCTTAGTCATACTACCTTATTACTGGATTGTTGATCTACTAAATAGGACTTTAGAAGTTTTTATTTTAGATGAAAAAATTATAAAGCAGACCTTATTTTTGGAAAAAATGATCTGGTTAAGGCTCTTTTTATTTAAGGGCTTTGAGTTTAATCTTGGAAAGCTTTGGGCAGGATTAAAAATTCTTAAGTTCATATTGAAAAAACAAAATATAGCAAAATAAATAATTTAAAAATATAATAAAACTAAATATCCATCTTAAATGAAAAATTATTTTAGACTTTATGGGGTAACCTTAACTTTTCATTATAAAATAATTAAGCTACTTTTTCAAAGATATTTGAAAGAACATTTTTTTTTGTTTCACGTTTAGATTCTAAAAAATAAATTAGATCATCAATGATTTGAATATCTTGATTATTAAACGGTGAAAATCTAACCCCACAGCCACGAATATTTTTCCAAATGATAGTTGCTAAGACTACACGTTTTCTGCCACTTAAGTTTAGGGTGATAGAGATTTTATCTCGAGAATTTAGATCTTTTAAAGAGTTTTCAAGGAAAGCTCCTGTAAGAGATATGTTTTTTAATGTTCCACTGACAAGGTTTCTTGCATAGTTTTTTTTAAATTCGATATCTAGCTCTAAAGGATATCTAGATGAAGGTTTTGTGCTCATAAATATGCTCCTTTTAATAATTTGATCAATCATTGATCGGATATTAGCGTAAAGGGTTTAATTTTATCAATTTGAGGCAATATTTAACTAAAAAATACAAAGAAAAGTGAAATTTTATATTTTTATTATACTTTAAAAGAGTTTGTTGACAAAAAATAAAGAATAGCCGATGTATAAAAAAGTACCATAAAGTCGAAGTTTCTAAAAACTCGAAAAGTAATTAAGTACGTAACGTTAATTCCATTTTCAAGATATTATTGTTAATACGTGGGGGATATATGTCAGATGATGTTGTTAAACAACAGCCTGAAAAAAGAACTGAAGTAGCTAAAGCAAAAAAAGCCGAAGTTGATATTAAGGCAAAAAAAAAGGAGATTATTATAGAAAAGTCCTCTAAAACTAAGCCTATGGGGGTATCGTCGGCTTCTGAAGCAAGACCTTTGGCTGAAACATCAGAGTTTCAACAAACACCTTCTCAAGGTAGATCAAACAATAATAGAAGCAATAATCGAAACAACCACAGAAGTAGTAATAATCGAAATAACAGTAGTAATAATCGAAATAATAGTGGTGGGAACAAGCGCCGTAGAGATTTTAATAATTATAGCGGGCAAGGTGGTGGAAATGGGCATTATGAAGATTTTGCTGTGCCTATGGACTCTGTTACATTAGAGAATATTGATTTATCAGATATTAAGCTTACAGAAGCTGAAAAATCTGAATTGAGTGCAAAACACCTTAAGGCTAAAAAAATTGCTGATCTTGCCTCATTAGCTGAAAAATTTAAAATTGAAAATGCTCCAGGATTAAGGAGACAAGAATTAGTTTTTGAAGTCTTAAAAAGAGCAGCGCTTTTAGGTGATATTTATGGTAATGGGGTTTTAGAGATTTTACCAGATGGTTATGGATTTTTAAGATCCCCGGATTATAATTATCTTCCCGGTTCAGATGATATCTATGTAAGCCAATCTCAAATTAGAAAATTTGGGCTTAGAACAGGTGACACAGTTACAGGTACAGTTAGACCACCTAAAGAAGGTGAGAGATACTTTGCACTATTAAAAGTTGATAGTCTTAACTTTGGGCCTTATGGGGGGTCTAAAAATAAAATTTTATTTGATAACCTAACTCCTCTTTATCCAGAGGAAAAACTGCACTTAGAGTATACACCTAATGACTATACCACTCGTGTGGTGGATTTAATGTCTCCCCTAGGTAAAGGGCAAAGGGCTTTAATCGTTGCGCCTCCAAGAACAGGGAAAACTGTTTTGATGCAAAACATAGCAAATGCTATAACTCAAAATCATCCTAATATAACTTTAATTGTTCTTTTGATTGATGAAAGGCCTGAAGAAGTTACAGATATGTCTCGTAATGTTAAGGGCGAGGTTATTAGTTCAACTTTTGATGAGCCACCAACAAGACATGTGCAAGTAGCTGAAATGGTTATTGAAAAGGCTAAAAGGCTTGTAGAGCATAAACATGATGTGGTTATTTTATTAGATTCTATTACTCGTCTAGCTCGTGCCTACAACACAGTTATTCCTCCATCAGGAAAAATTTTGTCTGGTGGCGTAGACTCAAACGCACTACATAGGCCAAAGAGGTTTTTTGGCGCTGCAAGAAATATTGAAGAGGGTGGAAGCCTAACGATTATTGCAACAGCTCTTGTCGACACAGGTTCTAGAATGGATGAAGTGATTTTTGAAGAATTTAAAGGGACAGGCAACTCTGAAATTCATTTAGATCGCAAATTAATGGAAAAACGTATTTTCCCATGTATGGATATTAACAAATCAGGTACAAGGAAAGAGGATTTACTAGTTGAAAAAGGTGATTTAAACCGCCTTTGGATTTTAAGAAAGGTTTTAGCGCCAATGAATGTTATTGATAGTATGGAGTTTTTATTAGGTAAGCTTGAAAGTATGAAAACTAATGAAGATTTTTTAAAGGGCATGGGGGGCGGTTGACCTATTCTAGATTAAACTGTACTTAATGGTCAACTTGAGTAAAGAATATTTGAATAAATAAAGGACTCAAAGATGAAAAAAGATATACACCCTAAAAGTAGAAAAGTTGTTTTTAAAGACATCAGTGTTGGGTTTTCATTTTTAACAAATTCAACAGTGAGCACAAAAGAAACAGTTGAGTGGGAAGATGGTAAAGAATATCCATTATTTACAACTGAAATTTCAAGTGCATCTCATCCTTTTTATACTGGAACTCAAAAAGTTTTAGATACAGAGGGTAGAATTGATCGCTTTAAAAAACGCTACGCTAAACTTAATAAGTAAGTTTGTTTCTAGACTTAGGAAGTTAAACTTCTTCATAACCTACGAGGCATTGCATTGTTTCATAAATTAGAAGAATTAAAAAGTAAGTTTCAAAAATTAGAAAGAGATTTACAAAATCCCTCTATTATCCAAGACAACATAAAATATCAAAAACTTTTAAGAGAGCATGGTGAAATGGAGCCATTGGTTTCTTGTTATAAAGTGTATATAAAAGTTAAAAAAGATCTTAAAGAGAGCAAGGATTTATTAAAAATCGAGAAAAACGAGGAGATGAGAGAGCTTGTGAAGCTTGAAATTTCTGACTTAGAAGAGAGCGTTAAACAGCTACTTATGGATTTAAAAATCCACCTTTTACCTAAGGACCCTAAGGATAGTAAAAATATTATTTTAGAACTTCGTGCTGGTGCCGGCGGTGATGAAGCAGGACTTTTTGCTGAAGAGCTTTTTAGAGGGTACTCTTACTATGCACAAAAAAACTCTTGGAAAGTTGAAATTCTCTCCACTAGTTTAGGAGTTGTAGGAGGGTATAAGGAGGTTGTAGCTTTAATTAGTGGACAGAAAGTTTATAGTAAATTAAAATACGAAGGTGGTGTTCACAGAGTACAAAGGGTTCCTAAAACAGAAAGTCAAGGAAGAGTTCACACATCAACAGTTACTGTAGTGGTGGTAACAGAGGCTGAGGCTATAGATGTTAATGTGCAAGATAAAGACTTAAGAATTGATGTTTTTAGATCAAGTGGTTCAGGTGGTCAACACGTAAACACCACAGATTCTGCTGTAAGAGTTACCCACATTCCTTCAGGTGTTGTTGTGTCTTGTCAGGATGAAAAGTCACAAACTAAGAATAAAGCTAAGGCAATGAAAGTTCTTTACGCAAGACTACTTGCTTATGAGGAAGAAAAAGCTATTAAAGAAGCCTCAAATACAAGATTAAGCCAAATAGGCACAGGCGATAGGTCTGAGAGAATTAGAACCTATAATTTTCCACAATCAAGGGTTACTGATCATAGGGTGAGTTTAACTTTATATAAGCTTGATGAAATTATGAGTGGGGATTTTGATGTTTTATTAGAGCCTTTAGCTGCACATTACCAAGCAGAAATACTAAAAAATGAAATGAGCAATTAAAAGGTTATGACTTTAAACGATTTTTTTTATTCTTGTGAAGAAAAAAGCTCACATTTATTTAAACAGTTTATTTGGATATTAGTGGAAAGATTTCAAGCTTCAGAGGCTAAGCTTATATCAGGAGAGCATAAACTTAGTAGGTTTGAGCAGAGTATATTGTTAGAGTGGATAGGGCTTAGGAAAAAAGAGTATCCCTTGCAGTATTTTATAGGAAGTGCTGAGTTTATGGGAGAAAAGTTTTTAGTTTCAAAAAAAGTTTTTATTCCAAGAATGGAAACAGAAGAAATTTCTGCATGGGTTGTTAAAAATTCTAGGGGCAAGAAGGTGAAATCTCTTTTGGATATAGGTTCTGGCTCGGGTTGTTTGGGCATAGGAACAGCGCTGTTTCTTCCAACTTTAAAAAAACTTGTGCTTATTGAACCTTTTGGGGATGAGTCTTTATCTAAAAATGTAAGGGCTTTATGTAGTCAAAGATCTTTTAAAACAAAGATTTTAAAAAAGAAATTCCAGGATTATAGTTTTGATCAAAAATTTGATCTTATAATAAGTAATCCTCCGTATATTTATTTTAATGATCCAGATGTTGCTAAGGGGGTTTATAAATACGAACCAGCTCAAGCGCTTTTTGGAGGAGTTTTGGGTTGGGAGAAAATTATTAATTGGGCTGAGCGCTGTTATGATTGGCTTTTAGAGGAAGGACTTTTAGTTTTTGAAATTTCTCATGATCAAAGAAATATTGTAGAAAAAAAATTAAAAAAGTATAAGCCAAAGATCCACAAAGATAGTTTTGGTAAGGATAGATTTTTTGTAATAAAAAAGGTGTAAGGAGAGTTGCTGTGGATAAAATTAATATTAAAGGTGAGAAAAAGCTTTATGGAAGTGTTAAAATAAGTGGGGCTAAAAATTCAGCATTACCGATACTATTTTCAACACTTTTGGTTGAGGGAAAACACACAATTAAAAATTTACCGAATTTAGCAGATGTTAATTTTTCATTAAAAATTCTTCAAGAGCTTGGCGCAACATATGCTTTTGATAAAGCCAATGCCACTGCTCAAATTAATATACCTGAAAAACTCAAATCTATTGCAGCCTATGATCTTGTTAGAAAGATGAGAGCAAGTATTTTAGTTTTAGGGCCATTACTTGCAAGGCTGGGTTGTGCAAAAGTGAGCCTTCCTGGAGGTTGTGCAATTGGTAAAAGGCCTATTGATTTTCATTTAAAAGCTTTTAAAAGGCTTGGTGCTAAGATTACTGTTGTAGAGGGCTATGTTTTTGCAACTTGTAAAAAGCTTAAAGGGGCTGAGGTGTTTTTTGAGCAACCAACAGTCGGTGGAACCGAAAACATCTTAATGGCAGCAGCATTAACAAAAGGAATTACGGTTTTAAAAAACGCGGCAAAAGAACCTGAAGTTGTGGATCTTGGAAATTATTTATCTAAAATGGGTGTGCAAATTAAAGGATTAGGAACATCAACAATTACGATTTTAGGGGCTCAAAAGTTACAGACTCCAGAATCACATTTAATAATTAGTGATAGAATTGAAGCTGGGACATTCATCTGTGCTGCTTTAATAGCTAAATCAAATATTAATGTTGAAAATATAAATCCAGATCATTTAAAGGCCCTTCTTAAAACCCTTAAAGAGGCTGGGGCTAGATTTGAAATTTTAGAAATGAGTATTAAAGTTTTAGGTGCTGAAATTAAAAATTTAAAGCCAATAAATATTAAAACAGCCCCCTATCCAGGGTTTCCCACGGACCTACAGGCGCAGGTGATGACACTACTCACTCAGGCTGATGGTATAAGTTTGATTGAAGAAGAAATTTTTGAAAATAGATTTATGCATGTTCAAGAACTTGCAAGATTAGGAGCTCATATTAAAACTAACTTTAAAAGAGCTCAAATTTTTGGACCATCAAAACTTACAGGAGCCTGTGTCATGGCCACAGATTTAAGAGCAAGCGCCTCACTTGTTCTTGCAGGTTTAGCAGCTAAAGGCACGACACAGGTGAGCAGGGTTTATCATTTAGATAGGGGTTATGAAAAAATAGAGGAAAAAATTTCTAACCTTGGTGGGAGTATTGAAAGGATAAAATAAAAATGCTTTTTTTTTAAACAAGAGTTTAAGTAAGAGCATTAAAGAGTTTTTTTAAACTATCTGGCTTTAGAATATAAAATATTTTAGATTTCATTAAAAATTTAAAATAAGAAAGCTTAGTAAATACTTTTTTTGCTTTTGATCTAAAATTAATTATTATAAATTTTAAAAAAGTTTAATTTTTTTATGGTTCTTCACCTATACACTTAGACTAAAGATTGTTTAAAAAGGCTTGGCTAAACTAGTTATTTTAAATAGGTCTTATGAGTACATAAACAGCTTAAGAATATAAAAGAAAAGTAAATACTTATTATTATCTTAAAGATAAAGCTCACAGTTTCTTTGTTGTAGCCTCTTGCTAAAGTTTTCTGGATTTAAAGGTTAAACTTTGCGGTGAAAGAAGAATAATAGGGATTTTTTTTGCTTCAAACGTATTTAAGTGTAGAATGTAAAATTATCCTGTAATTATATTAGTTTATAGACTTTGTGCCAGTATGAAATCAGGTTTTTAAATGAGGATTTAAAGGAGGGCTAGTGAGCAATTTGTGGATCGTTAAGGATGCTTTCGGTCAAATTCAAGGGCCTTTTGAGACCAGTGAAGTTCTTATTCAGATTAAAAATGAAATTTTAACAGGTGATGAGCAAATAGCCTCATATCCTGAAGGCGCCTGGCAGCAGATTTCTGCAGAGCCGGAGTTTTTTAATTATATGCTTGCTGTTTTATCTGGTACAGAAGCTAAGAATGAAGAAGAAAAAGAGCAAAAATCAGATTTAAAACATAAGACTATTAAATTAGATGAAAGAGATGAGATTCATGGGGACGATGAATCTAAAGGCTTTAAAGTTAAAGATATTTTAAACGAAGCTAAACCAATCTTTCCGGAGAATATGGGAGAAGAGCATCAAGATCTTAACAAGGATGAGGTGAGTGCTGGGGATGAGCTTTTATCTCCTCCACCTAAAGCATTTATAAAGCATAGAGAGATTAAAGGGCGTTTGCATTTATTTGAAGATAGGCAAGCATTAACAGTTGATAGGTTGGAGGAGTTAAAAGAAAAAAGTAAGAAAAGAGAAAAAAATAAAAAATTTTTATATTTAATTTTAGTCATTGGAATAGGGTTATTTATAAGTTTACTTTTTATTGAAGACAAAGCTGTTAAAAAGTCAGACAGATATAGATTTATTCTTCCTGAAAAATCTAAATTTAAAGTTACAGATTCTGTTCAAAAGAAAGAAAGCCTTACAAAAGCTATAGAGTTGATACAAAGTGATTTAGTTCTTAATATTATGAAGGGACAAGTGTTGCTTAATGGGGTTTTATCTTATGAACCTAGAAATAAAACTAGTCTTCTTTTATTGTGTGGATCGTATTTAAGATTATGGGAGTATACATCTAAAACAGTTTCTGATCTTTATGTTGTTTCAGAAGTGGGTAAAAGAGTTTATCAAATTGGTAGTAATGATGATGCTATGTATGTTTGTAAACTGACAGAGATGATTTTAAGAGGAAAAAATGCTGAGGCTAGTTTAAGTGTAAATTCATATTTAAATTCAGAAGGAATGTCTGGAGAGCACTCTTTTTATCTTAGATATTTTAAAGGCCTTTTACTATATATGAAAAGGAACTATCATGTTTCAGCATCTTTTTTAGAGAGTTCTTTAAAAATTAAGAAAGAATGGATTCCATCTTGGATGCTGTTAGGTATGGTTTATAACAGACAAAATCGAAGTCAAGAGGCGTATAATGTTTTTAAAAGAGTTTTACAGTTAAGCCCCAATCATCCAGAAGCTTTATTTCAGCTAACAATTTTAAATATTGAAGTTTTTAGTAAGTTTAAAATAGGCTTAAAGTATTTTAAGAAAGCTTTAAAAGTTACTAGCAAAGGCAGAGTGGATAAACATATTCAATCAAAAGCATATGCCAGTGTTGCAAAGGTATATTTTAAGAAAGGAAAAACTTTAAAAGCAGAAAAGTTTGCAAGAACTGCATTTGACTTGGATCAGTCAAATATTCTAGCAAAGAATATTTTAATATTTGTAGGAGCTAAAGCTGATTCATCTTTTGCAGATAAGTATATTATTGCTGAAGCTAATATACTTTATAATGCTAAAGAGTGGGAGGCAGCCATTGCAATGTATGAAAAAGCTTATAAAATTAATCCTAGAAATAGTTTTACAGCGTTGCAGATTGCTAATTGCTATTGGAATCGATCTTTTATAAAAGATGCCATTAAATGGGCTGAGCTTGCTGTGGCAGCTAATCCTAAAGATGTAGAGGCCTATATTATATTAGCAAAGTTTTTAATTAATCAGTACAGATTAGTTGACGCAGCAAGGGTGTTGATGAAGGCAAAAGGAATAAATAAATTAAACTATAAAATTTATACAGGCTTTGCTCAAATAGAGTTTTATCGTAAAAATTATCAAAGAGCGCTTAAGTTTGCTAAGGAAGCATTAAGAATATACTCTAATAATGTAGATGCAAGTATTATTTCCATAAAGGCTTTAAAAAAACTTGGTGAAATTGAAAAAGCGTATGTACATGCAAGTACTTCCATAGAAGTGAATCATTCTTCTTTTGAACTTGAAAATTTATATGTTGAATTATTGATGAAAACTCAAGGCTTAGATTTTGCAGAAGAATATATTAATGATCGTATAAAGGTTTTTTCTGGAGATTTAAAATATCAAATTATTCTTGCAAACGTATATATTCAAGATCAACAATATGAAAAAGCAGCTAAAATTGTTCAAAGAGCGAACGAACTTTTAGAGTGGGAGTCTTGGGATGGAATTATTACTTACGCAAATGCTATGAGATTTTTAGGTAAGCTTGAAAGAGCCTTAGATAGTTACGAGAGAGCTTATTTGATGAAGCCAACAAAAATTAATCCTCTTTTTGAAAGTGGAGTTATGTTTACGAAAAATTTGAAACCAAATCAGGCTATTAAGCAATTTAAGAGGGTGAAGCGTGCGAATCCATTATTCCCAGATTTGCTATATCAATGGGCTAGAGCAGTAAAGCTGCTTGCTGAAAAAAAACAAGATCCAAAAATAGTTCAAGAAGCCATTGATTTATGTAAGCAAGAATTATTAAGCAATCCATCACATTTTGAATCTTACTTAATAATAGCTGAGAGCTATCATCTTCTTGGAAACATAGCTAGAAATAAGATTAAAACGATGAATACTCAAGATAGTAAGTATTCAGAAACTTATAGTGAAATGATTTCTTGGTACAAGCTTTGTGCAAAAAACTATCAAAAGTCTATAGATAAAGCCGTTCAATCTGGTGAAGTTTATATTGATATGGCTCGTTGTTATAGATTAAGTGGAGCATTAGATCAGGCAAGGGCTAGTGCCATTGTGGCAGAAAGCTTGGATAAAACAAATCCTCGTATTTGGCTTGAAATAGCTCAAATATATGAGCAACAGGGAGGATATAGAGAGGCTTTAAAAGCATATGAGAATTTTTTACTAATATATCCGAACGCTCCAAATAAAAAAGATATTGAAAACAGGCTTAACAAGCTTAAAAGTATGGTTGAGGGGAAATAATGTTAATAGACGAATCAGGTGGTAGAGCGATGTTTTTAAATTTTTTTATATGGATGGTTAAATGGCTTTCAGGTTTTATTTTTAGTTTTATTATTGCTGCTTTTGGTTTATTTATTTTTAATTATGGAACATTTTCATTTATATTTACGTTGATTGCAGGACAAATTCTTTTTTGGAGAGGGTTTCATAAACGTGGTTTAATATCAGTATTGATATTTGACGCTCTTGTTATTTTTCTTCTTTTTATGCTTAGGTTATATATTATTTTAGGACCCAACGTTTAGGTTAAAGAAATGTGAGAGTAGGAGTTATAAATTGATTGATTTAAAATGGCTGTATCAAAATTCTAAAGAGGGTGTTGCTAACTCTAAAATTTATAAAAAAAATCTAATTGATCGTGGAATGTCAGGAGATGAAGTAAATCTTCTTTTAATGCTTGATAAGAAGAGAAAACTTTCAATTCATAACTTTGAATCTAAAAAATCTGAACAGAAAAAATCCAGTCAAGATTTTGCAAAAATAAAGGAGAAAGGGCTAATTTCAAAAGATTTATTGCTGAAAATGAAAAATTTAAGTAAAGATGTTAAAAACTTAGAGCTTTTAACTCAGCAGGCTCAGGATAAAATTAATGAGATTCTTCAGATTTTACCAAACCGTCTAGATAAAAATATCCCTATTGGTCGCTCAGAAGAAGATAATGTTGTTTTGCATGAATGGGGGAAAAAAAAAGTTTATAAGTTTAAAGCAAAAGAGCATTGGCAGCTTGGGGAAAGTAATGGGACCATAGATTTTGATCGAGCGGGTAAAATATCAGGCTCTCGATTTGCTTTTTTAAGAGGCCAAGGAGCAAAACTTGAGAGAGCTTTAATACAATTTATGTTAGATAAACATGTTCAAGAACATGGTTATGAGGAAATATTTCCACCTCTTATAGTAAATTCTAAAGCTTTATTTGGAACTAGTAATTTTCCTAAATTTAGAGAAGATGTTTTTAAAATTAAAGGCAGAGATGGTTATTTGATTCCCACAGCTGAGGTTCCGTTGACAAATCTTTATGCTGGAGAAATTCTTAAAGAAGAAGATTTGCCAAAAAAATTTACAGCTTACACCCCCTGTTTTAGATCCGAGGCGGGAAGTTATGGTCAAGATACCAAGGGTTTAATTAGGCAGCATCAGTTTAATAAAGTAGAAATTGTTAAACTAACTCATCCTGATAAATCAGAAGAAGAGCATTTAAAGCTTTTAAAAGACGCTGAAAGTATTCTTCAAGATCTTAATTTACATTATCAAACAAGGCAGTTGTGCTCAGGAGATATAAGCTTTGGAGCCATGAAGTGCTTTGATATAAACGTATGGCTTCCAGGGCAACAAGCCTATAGGGAGATTAGTTCTTGTTCTAATTTTGGAGATTTTCAAGCTAGACGGGCAAATATTAGATTTAAGCCTTTTAATGGAGGAAAGCCTTTATTAATACATACTCTAAACGGTTCAGGCTTGGCTGTAGGAAGAACAATGGTAGCCGTTTATGAAAACTATCAACAAGAAGATGGGTCAATAATTGTACCAGAAGTTTTAAAAAAATATATGGGTAAAGAAATTATTAAATAAGGAGTTTTAAATGAAGCAATTTTTAAAAATATTTTTTGGATCTTTTTTAGGATCAGCACTTGGAGTAAGTATAGGGTTTATTTGTTTAATTGCTTTAATGGTAACTGGTCTAAATTTATTTTTTGGAGGTAGAGGGGATACAGGTATTCAAACGTTAAAAAACAATTCCATTATTGTTTTAAATCTTTCACAAAATGTTACAGAGCTTTTAGATGAGAGTTTTTTAGAAATTCAAGAAGCGTATAATCTTCATGATATTCGTGAAGCTTTACAAAAAGCCTCGGAGGATGACAGAGTTCAAGGTATTTTAATAAAAATGACTTCAAGCACACCCATTGGATGGTCTACAGCTAAAGAACTTAGAAAGATTCTTTTAGATTTTTCAGAATCTAAAAAAAGTATTGTTGCTTTTGGAGAAACTGTAGATGAAAAGTCTATGTATATAGCTTCAGTTGCAGAAAGTATTTATATGCATCCTAATGGAAAAGTAGATTGGAATGGTTTTGTAGCCACACCAATATTTTATAAAGGATTATTTGATAAATTAGAACTTGAGCCAATTATTTTTAAAGTTGGAAAATATAAATCTGCAATTGAGCCTTTTATTAATGAAAAAATGAGTTTTGAATCCAGGCAACAAACAGAAGAGTTATTAGAAGATCTTTGGGAGGAAACTTTAGAAATCGTATCTGTAAGTAGAAACATTGATGTGAGTAACTTAAGAGAGTTTGCAGATGGTGCAACAGTGAGAACTGCAAAGCAGGCAAAAAAGATTGATTTAATTGATGAGGTAATAAGATATACAGATTTAGTAGAAATGCTTTTACAGAAGAAAGATAAAAAAACTATAATTAAAAAAGATGATTTAAAAAGATTAGTTTCCATAAGAGAGTACGAGGCGTTAAAGGGAGATAGTATGTTTGTAGCCTTAGAGCAAGGGTCATTGTTTAATCGCCAAGAAAAAAAAGAAAATAAAATTGCGATTCTTATTCTTGAAGGAACAATTATGCCGGGTTCTTTTGAGAAAGGTGTTATTGGTTCGGACTCAGTTGTAGAAGAACTTCAGAAAATAAGATTAGATAAAAAAATTAAAGGTGTTGTTTTAAGGATTAATTCTCCAGGGGGTAGTGCCTTGGCTTCTAATGTTATTTGGCATGAAGTAGAAAAGTTAAAAACAAAAAAATTAGTGTATGTTTCTATGGGAGACACTGCAGCATCGGGAGGTTACTACATAGCAGCAGGAGCAAATAAAATTTTTGCAAATGCAAACACAATTACAGGATCAATAGGAGTGTTTTCAGTGTTGTTTAATGTTGAAAAAACTTTTAGATCTAAAGTAGGTTTAACATTTGATAGAGTTGTTACAAATAAATATGCAGATCTCGGCTCGAGTTTGCGTGCTATGGACGAAGGTGAAAAGGCCATTTTTCAAGAAGATGTAAGTAGGGTTTATAAGAACTTTTTAAATATAGTTGAAAAAGGTAGAAGCTATACAAGATTTGCTGATGTTGAAATGATCGCTCAAGGAAGAGTTTGGTCAGGTGTTCAGGCTAAGGAAGTGGGTTTAGTGGATCAACTTGGTGGCTTAGAAGATTGTACAGTGACTTTGGCTGGAGAGTTAAAATTAGAGGATTATGATTTAGACTTTTATCCAAAGAAAAATTTTTTTCAAGGTTTTTTAAAAGGTTTACTTAGCATAGGAGCAAAACTACAAGGCGCCTATGAAGCTATAAATTCACCAATAGAATATACAAGAAAAATTAAAGAACGCTTGAGCAACGAGCAGATTCTAATGTTATCTCCTTACACAATGATTATAAATTAATAAAAAATGTTGCCCTTTGTTGATCTATTATAATAGAACTGTTTATGGAGGGCTGGCAGAGCGGTTGAATGCACCAGTCTTGAAAACTGGCAGGTGTTTATAGCGCCTCGGGGGTTCGAATCCCCCGCCCTCCGCCATTAATTTTTAAATTCGATTAAGTAGTAAAACTACTTGCTTTTGTTTATAAAAAAAAATGAGCTTATAAAGCTAGAACCTAAATTTAGATTTTATCTAATCCAATGTTATTTAAGTAAGATTTCATTAGTTTTTAGGCCAACTTTTGATTTATTCCATTTTTTAAAAAGATGTAGAGTAAAAAAATGTAGGCTAAAGATGAAAGTAAACCCAAGCGTTAAAGTGGGCACCATATAAACGCTTTAGGCTTCCTACTTAAAGTAGGCATGCTCACCACATTCAGGGACAGTTCCCGATAAGTATACTTGTAGGGTTTACTTTTTCAACCTAGCCTACAAATAAAGCTATATCTTACCATTAAGAAAAGAGCTCTACAAGACTAGGGGCTTGCTCAAAGAAGAAAAAGGCCATAAGTTTAAGCCGTATGGGCCATGGTCAGCAGTCGTTTAGTTTTGAGCAAAAAAAGTCTTTAAAGGCCGAGGCTATGTCTGTAAGTGATTTAAATCAGGCTATAAAATCAAATATTGAGGATGAATTTCATACGATTTGGGTAAAAGGTGAAATATCTAATTTTAAATTTCATTCATCAGGACATTTTTATTTTTCCTTAAAAGACTCAAAATCTCAAATTAGTATAGTTATGTTTCGAGGTTTAAACGTAAAGCTTAAGTTTAGGCCTAAAGATGGCATGCAAGTTATTTTAAGGGGCAAAGTTACAGTTTACACTCCTAAAGGTTCATATCAAATTTTATGTGAAACAATGAGCCCTACTGGGCAAGGTGATCTTCAAGAAGCCTTTGAAAAATTAAAGATAAAATTAAAAAATGAGGGTTTGTTTGATAGTAAAAAGAAAAAACCACTTCCTTTTCTACCGTTTAATATAGTTTTAGTAACAAGTCCAACAGGAGCTGCTGTTAAAGATATGATTCATGTTTTAAAAAGAAGGCATCCGGCAGCTCAAATCACCATAGTCCAGACTTTGACTCAAGGAGACCACGCTGCAAGGGATTTAATTAGAGCACTTAAGGATGCTGAAAAACTTGCTGACGCTGAGGTGATTATTTTAAGTAGGGGTGGTGGATCGTTAGAGGATATGTGGTGTTTTAATGATGAGGGGCTTGCTAGAAAAATTTATTCAATGAAAATTCCTATTATATCTGGAGTAGGTCATGAAATTGATTTTACCATTTCAGATTTTGTGGCAGATTTTAGAGCGCCAACACCTTCAGTTGCTGCAGAGATTGTTTGTAAAAATGTAGATGAAATTAAAGAAAAGATTTCTCAAAGTAAAGGCCGTTTAGAACACAAAATATGGAATCTTATTCAGAATAAAAAAACTGTGATTAGTCATATGAGTATGAGACTTGTAGATCCAAGAAACAGATTTTTGGATTTAAGAATTAAAATTGATGAACTTATTGTTCGAGCTCAAAGGTCTATTGAATCAAAGATTCAGATTTATAGAGTCAATGAAAAATCTTATAGTTTAAGGCTTAAGGGAGTTTTAAATATTGGGAATTTTTTAAAGCAAAGACTTGGTTTTTTAAGTAGAGATTTGATAAATGCCCAAGAAATTAAATTAAAAAATTTTAAAGCAAGGCTTAATCAAAATATTGGAGTTTTAAAAGCTTTAAATCCTTTTGGAGTCTTAGATAGAGGATATGCTATTGTTAGAAATACTAGAACTGGAGAAATAGTTAAAGATTTTAATTCATTAAGGGTAAAGGAGAAAATAAAAGTTCAATTTTTTAAAGGAAGAGTAGAGGCTGAAATTACAAAAAAAATAAAAGATGGAGAGTGAAAAGATGGTTAAAGAAAAAGTTTCTTTTGAAGAAAAAATTAAAAGATTAGAAGAAATTGTTGGGAAAATTGAATCTTCAGATATTGAGTTAAAAGACTCTATTAGGCTTTTTGAAGAAGGGGTAAAGCTTTCAAAAGACTGTCAATCAGCGTTAGATGATGCTGAGAAAAAAGTTAAAATATTGGTTTCAGATGGAAATTTTAGGGAGTTTAATGAGTAATGATTTTAAATTTTATTGCGAAAAAGAACTTTTTAGATTAAAAAAAAATTCAAATTCAGATTTTTTTAATAGCTTAAAGTACTCTTTTTTTTCAGGAGGAAAAAGAATAAGACCACGCTTACTTTTGGCTATGGGTGAAGAGTTAGGCTGTAGAGCAAAAGTTTTATATTCGGTGGCATTTGCAGTTGAATTGGTGCACACATACTCTCTTATTCACGATGATCTTCCAGCAATGGATAATGATATGTATCGAAGGGGAAGGCTTACCCACCATGCTAAATATGGAGAAGCTTCAGCAGTACTTGCTGGAAATGGACTTTTAACTTTTGCATTTCAGATTTTAGCTGAGAATTATAGAGGAGAAGTTTTAAAGGATTTAATCTTAATGCTTTCAAAATCTTTAGGGGCGTTGGGAATGATTGGTGGGCAAGTATTAGACTGTTTAACTCATGAGCGAGATGAAAAGATTTTTAACAAAATCCATTTATTAAAAACAGGAATGCTCTTTGGTTTTTCTACTGCATCACCAGGTGTAATCTTAGGTTTGGAGAAATCAAAAATAGATAATCTAAAAAGGCTTGGTCATATAATTGGTCTACTTTTTCAATTACAAGATGATTTTTTTGATGAAGATAAGAAGAGTAAGCGTAGAGAAGAAAATATTTTGTCAATTTTATTAAAAACAGAGCTGCTAAATCTTATTCAAAACAAAAAAGAAAGTATTCAGTATTTATTAAGAGAACTTCATATTAAAATGGGATCAACTTTTTATGAGTTAATACAAATGCTTTTTAAGAGAAAGTATTAAGAGCAAAAATATGCGTTTAGATCAGTATCTAGTTAAGATTAAAAAAATGCGTTCTAGAGTTCAAGCAAAAGATTTTATCCAAAATGGAAAAGTTAAAGTGAATGGGAGGTTAGTTACAAAAGCCAGTTGCCTTTGTAATTTAAACACTGAAATTCAAATTATAAATAATGCCGATGTAAAGTGGGTAGCCAGATCAGGTCAAAAGCTTTATAAAGCCCTTAAACATTTAAATCTAGATTTAATGGGCAAGACTTGTTTGGATGTAGGGCAATCCACAGGGGGATTCACCCAAGCAATGCTTAAAAAAAATGCTAAAACAGTTGTTGGTATTGATGTTGGTAAAGATCAATTGGATAAAGAGATTAAAAGCCTTACTAATGTTTACTGTTATGAGTCTTTTGATGCTAGAGAGCTTTTAAAGCTTAAAGATCAATGGGACATTGATTTTTTTGCTGTAGATGTTTCGTTTATTTCTGTTTTAAAAATTTTTAAGGGGCTTAAGGATTTAGTCTGTGGAGATTTTCCCATTAATGGGCTTTTGCTTATAAAACCACAGTTTGAGGTGGGTAAAAATGAGGTGAAAAAAGGTGGTCTAGTTGATCTGCCACTGATACATTTAGAATGTGAAAAAAAGATCTTAACTAAACTTGTAAAGATGGGGGCTGTAATTCTAGATTACTTTCCATCAAGTTTGAAGGGGAGAGATGGCAATCAAGAGTTTATTTGTTATATTTCTATTTAGTTTGTTTGTAGTGTCGTGTGTTCAAATGAGAAAAATGAATTTTAAGAATATAGATTCTCAAAGAATTGATTTAAAAGGGTTTAAGACTAAAGATTTACAAAAACTTAAGCTTGAGGAAAACATAAATTTTGAAACTAGAGTGTCTGGTAAGTTATTTAGGCCGAAGGTGAGTTTAGTTTTAGGTCCGGGCGCTTCAAGGTCGTTTGCCCATATAGGAGTTTTAAAGGAGCTAAAGGCTTTAGGGATTCAAATTCACTCTATTGTTGGAATGGGTTGGTCGGCAATAATTGCAGCTGAATATGTAGATCAAAAATCAGTACATGGCCTAGAGTGGAAAGCTTCAAGATCTACGGAGTTTAAAAAACTTTTAGAAACTTCTTTTTGGAGTTCTACAATTAAGGAGAAGACTTTGTCTGAAGCTGAGAACTTAGTAAAAAGCCTTTTAACAGATTATAGCATAAGAGGTAAAAATAGAGGTGAGTTTTCTTGTCCTCTTCTTTCAAAAAGTAAAAATACATTGGTGCTATCGGATAAAAGAGGGTTAAAAAACTGTATTGCTGTTCCTCCATTATTTAATCCCGGAAAAAACTACGCCCCATATTTGTTTGATATTTTAGCCATACAAGAGGGCGTTGTGCGTATGGGAGCTGAAAAAGTGATTTTTATAGATGTTTTAAATAAAAATAAAAAATTCTTTGGAAAAAAAGAAGCCTTTGTAAGTGGTGCGGTTTATTGGTACTGGGCTTTTGCCTCTGAAATGACTCAATCTGCTTACAGTGTTTTTGATAAAGTTATAGAGATAGATGTGGACTCTGAGATTTTAAATTTTAATAACACGCTTGATTCAGTTAGAAAAGGTAGGATATCAGGGCGAGAACTTGCCGAGTTTTTACAAAAAGAATATCAATACTAAATAAAGGATTAAGATATGAGGAAACCGCTTATAGATATAAAATACTTTAAACAAAGAAGAGATAGACTTAAAAGTATGGCTGGAAAGGATGAAGCCCTTATTTTATTTTCCGGGTATGCTCCAAGAAGGAGTAACGATACAAATTATAAATTCAGAGTGAATAGTAATTTTTTCTACCTTACAGGTTTTCAGGAAGAGGGAGCGATCTTGGTGTATAGACCGGGAAAAACGCCAGAAACAGTAGTTTTTGTTCACCCAAAGGATCCGACTCTAGAAACTTGGGAAGGCTTTATGTTTGGAAAAGATCTTGCAAAAACTACATTTAACTTTGATGAAACTTATTTGGAGCCAGATTTTGATTCTAAAATCGTTGATCTTTTATTAGAGATTAAGTCAGTTTATTTTAAAATCGGTGAAGACTCAAAACAAGATGAAAGGGTATTATCTGCAATGAAGATGGTGTTGAAAAAAAAAGGTCGTAAAGGATACGGGTTTCAAGAGATTAAAGATCCAGATGTGTATATGGCAGGCTTAAGAGTTATAAAAACAGAAGAAGAAATTAAATTCATGAAGAAAGCGGCTAAAGTTTCAGCAAAAGCTCATATAAAAGTAATGAAAACTATAAGGCCTGGGGTCAATGAGGCCTATCTTGAAGGTGTTTTTTTAAGTGAGGCTATGAAATTAGGAGCTAAAAACTTAGCATATAATACAATTTCAGCAAGTGGAAACAATGCAACAACTCTTCACTATGTGTTTAATGATCAAGAGTGTAAGGATGGAGATCTTTATCTAATTGATGCCGGTGTTGAGTATGAGTATTATACAGGAGACATAACTAGAACGTATCCTGTTGGAGCAGATTTTACTAAAATTCAAAAAGATGTTTATCAAAAAATTTTAGAAGTTCAAAAAGATATAGTGGCTTTAGTTAAACCAGGGATTACTTTTAAACTACTTATAGACAGAGCGGATAAAGTTTTAACAAAAATTATGATTGATTTAGGTTTACTTAAAGGTAGTATTAAAGAAAACATAGAAAAAAAACTTCATAAAAAATACTATCCTCATGGAATTGGACATTTTTTAGGAATAGATGTTCATGATATTGGTTTTTATGAGAAAAATAATGAAGAAATTTTTTTTCAACCAGGTATGTGCCTTACAATAGAGCCGGGTCTTTATATTCCTAAAGATGATATAAAAGCTCCACTACATTTAAGGGGAATAGGTATAAGAATTGAGGATGATATTTTAGTAACAAGGGATGGACACGAGAATATGACTAAATTAGTTCCTAAAGAAATTAATGAGATGTTGGCCCTTAAAAAAGACTATGTAACATAGGTTACAATTAGCCTTGTAATCTGAGTTCGACGATTTAAGCATTTAAATAGAGCCTGTAAATTAAATTGTGTAATTGCGGTTTTTAAAATCTAAAATTAGAATTTAAAAATCATTTATATTCTTTCATCACGTACTTTTGTTTTAAAGTTTAAAGTTTGATTTTATAAATTAGGAATATTTAGAATCGAGGGCAAGAGTTTGAGCCTTAAATATTAAAAATATTGATTAAAGAAAGTTATATTGAAAAAGAGAAAAAGCTTTTAAGAAAAGATCAGTCATAGCTTACAGGTTTGACTTTAAATTCATATATGAGTTGGTAAAACATTTAGTATTAAGTAAAAATACTAGAAACTTCAAACAAACTTATCATTATCTAAGGGTTTGTATTAAAAAAAATCATTTCTTATAAAATCCATATAATGCCAACCATTCTTTTTTGCAATTTTAAGTGCATCCTTTTCTAAGGTATAAATAGAGGAGTTTAAAGCTGCTGAGTGGACAATTTGTTTTAAATGAGTTGAGATTTGTATCATAGGGATATCTGAAGTTGTGTTTCCTGAAACAAAAAATGGTTTTTTTCCATTAGTATGTTCAAGAAGAGCATCAACTTTTCCCTTATGCCAACTGATATGGCCTTTTTGTTTATTTGTTATAATTCCATTTTTAATTTCGGTTTCAATGCCAATAACATTTTGTCGAAGCAGTCCTAACTCTAAAGCTGCAGCTTCAACAGTCCACTTCACAGAGGCTGTAACGATATAAACCTTAATCTTCTTATTAATTAAAAACTTAATGATTTCTTTTTGATGTTGAATAAAATAAGGCCTAATTTTTTGATTAAAATCATTTCCAAAAGAGCGCACTTCTTTTGTTGAAAAGCCTGCAAGAGTTTTTGCAAACCAAAAAAGGCTAGCTTGTGGACCTTTTTTTGTTTCTTTTTTGTAATCATTCCAAGTATAGGGTTTATCTTTAAAAAATTTTTTTTTAATTTGATAATCAAAGAAATTATGTCCTATATCAGATAGCCAACATGTTCCATCAGCATCAAAAGCTGCAATAGGGTTGGCTGTAGGATCACTAAGAGCAACTTCAATATTCTTTTTAATTAAATTAGTGTAGGTTTTAGGAACATTATACATTATCTACTTTTGGAGTAAAAATTATAAAAAATCAATGGAATTACAAAAAATTATAATTAAGAGGTATGAATTTAGTGAGTATTTTTTAAAGTGGTAGAGATTAAAAAGAAATTTTAGATATGGTTGGCTTAAAATAAGGAAATAAGTTAAAATATAGTCACCATTAAATTTGTAAAATGGAGCGGAGCATGAAATTAACATCGTCTTTTTTAAATAGATCTGAGCATTTAAAAGCCTTAAAGAATCAGGTGTTTGATTTATTGGTTGTTGGTGGTGGTATTACAGGGGCAGGTGTTGCACGAGATGCTGCTTTAAGAGGCTTATCAGTTTGTTTGATTGAAAAGGGTGATTTTGGAGAAGGAACAAGTTCTCGTTCTAGTAAGCTTATTCATGGGGGACTTCGTTATTTAGAGAATTTAGAGTTTAATTTAGTAAGTGAGGCATTACATGAGAGGCAAAATCTTTTGTATATGGCCTCTCATATGGTAAAGCCCTTAAGATTTTTAATGCCGATTTATAAAGGTGATAGAGTAAGCCCGTTTAAGATGAAGCTTGGAATGATTTTATACGATTTCTTAGCAGCCTTTAATGTCCCTAAGTTTCATGAAAGTATTTCAGCAAGAAAGATTAAAGAAAACTACCCGGGGCTTAAAAGTGAAAATTTAAGAAGTGGATTTTTATACTTTGATGCTCTTATGGATGATGATCGTTTAGTTCTTGAGACTATGCGCTCAGCTGTTGAAAATGATGTAGTTGCTTTAAATTATGTTGAATGTAAAGGCTTTGATTCAGACAAGAACTGTAAAGTATTTTGTGAAGATAAGCTTTCAGGAAATTATTTTTCAGTTTTAGGTAAACATACGATCTCTTGTGTAGGACCGTGGACAGATAAGTTTGCATCATTAATAGATTCTCATTGGGAGCCTAGAATGAGGCCCTCAAAAGGTGTACATGTTACTCTTTCAAAGAATATTTTAAATCTTAAGACTGCTGTTGTAATGGCTGCAGATAAGCAAAGCAGGATTTTATTTTGTATTCCAAGAGAGGGTTTTGATATTGTAGGGACTACAGATACGGATTTTATGGAGGATCCTTCTTTTGTTCAAGTAGAGAAAAAAGATGTAAACTATATTCTTGATATTTTAAAAGAGTATTATCCAGATATTAAAATTTCTTATAGTGATATTCTTTTTACATATGCTGGAGTAAGACCTTTAGTAAATGATGGTTCAAATTCAGAAAGTAAGGTGAGTAGAAATCATTGGATTAAAACTTATTTAGAAAATAAAGTCACATATATTTCTGGTGGGAAATATACAACATTTTTATCCATGGCTAAAGATTGTATTGATCATATTGTACAAGTAACTGAATTGGGTGAAAGGGTTAATAAAAAATCAAATTCAAGAAGGCCTTTTGTAGAGTTAAATGTACAAAGTAATAATGACTTAGCTTTGAAATTTTTTTTAAAGAACAGTCAAATAAATTGGTCTGTTAAAGAACGCAAAAGTTTTGTTTTTAGACATGGGGCACAGGCTGTTGTTTTTATAAAAAAATGGCCAGGTTTAAGATCAGAAGAGCTAGAGGCAAAAATTGCAATTCATTATTATTTTTGCGGCTCATTAACAGATTTTTACTTTAGACGAGTGCCTTATTTATTAAAAGGCCCAGCGTATTTACAAGAAACTTTACCTTTCATAGGGAAAATTTTTAAGAGTGATTTGGGTTTAAATGATGAGCAGTTTAAATTACAGGTGCTAGAGCTTAATAAAGCTGTTGCATTTGAGAACTCCTGGAGGCAGGAGACATGTTGACTATATCTTAAGTCCAGTGTGAAATGAATTAAAAAAGATGGTGGTAAACTATGAGTTTTTGGGACAATTTATCAAATTATTTTACAAATGATATTGCAATCGATTTAGGAACTGCAAATACGTTAGTTTTTGCAAAGGGGAGAGGGATTATTTTAGATGAACCTTCTGTTGTTGCAGTTCAAAAGGATCACAGAGGTGCTGCTACTAAGGTTTTAAAAGTTGGTAAGGAAGCCAAAGAGATGCTTGGACGTACTCCAGGCTCAATTGTTGCTGTTAGACCCATTAAAGATGGGGTTATTGCTGATTTTCAGGTCACCTCATCAATGCTTAAATATTTCATTGATAAGTCCATGGGGCAAAAGCGCTCATTTATTAGGCCTAGAATTGTAATCTGTGTGCCCTACGGAATTACAGAGGTTGAAAAAAGAGCCGTTAAAGAATCTGCTCAATCTGCAGGTGCAAGATCTGTATATTTAATTGAAGAGCCAATGGCTGCAGCAATTGGTGCAGGTTTACCCATTACTGAGCCCACGGGAAGTATGGTGGTTGATATTGGTGGTGGAACTACTGGTGTGGCAGTGATTTCTTTAGGGGGAATTGTTTATTGTAAATCTATTAAGGTGGCTGGGGATAAATTTGATGAAGCAATTGTAAACTATGTAAGAAGACAATTTAATCTTCTTATTGGTGAACGAACTGCTGAAAATATTAAAATGAAAATTGGTAATGCGTATACAAAAGATGAGGATAAATCTATGGAGGTTAAGGGTAGAGACCTTGTTGCAGGAGCTCCAAAAACTGTTGTAATCACAGCCGTACAAGTTAATGACGCGTTGGGGGACCCTTTATCAGAAGTTGTGGATGCTGTAAGAACAGCTCTTGAAAAAACTCCGCCAGAGCTAGCAGCGGATATTGTTGATAATGGAATTGTATTAACTGGTGGAGGCGGGCTGCTTACAAATTTAGATGTTTTGTTAAGAGAAAGGACAGGTCTTCCTGTTGCTATTGCTGAAGATCCTTTAACATGTGTTGTGATGGGATCAGGTAGAACTCTTGATGAGCCAGAGTTTTTAAAACTTACAATAGATTAGTAGGTTTTAGGTGAGAGAAGAAAATAACTTTGAGTTAGCAGCGAAAATACTTTTTTTTGGTACTCTTGAGGAACATTTTTCTATTGAAGCAGCTAAAAAAATTATCAAAGCTGAAAATAAAAAACTTCTTTTAGAGGCCATTCATAAACTTCTTTCACGTAGAAAAGATAAAGGGGTTACAAGGGTACATCTTACTGACATTGTATTTGTATTTCCCATAGGTGTGGATCTGAGTTATTGGAGAGAGTTTAAAATAAATTGTCAAAAAGATGTATTTTGGGCTATTTTATATAAATGGATTGGTGGAGTTTCAGATCAAAATCTATGTGAGGTGCTTCAAATTTCAAAAGGAAGTCTTTATTCTCGTTATAATCAAGGTTTAAGTAGTTTAGGTAAGCTGTTGGTTAATAGTCAGATTACATTAGGTATTTAATTATGAGCATGAATGATAAACCGTTGGTACAAAAAAAAATCTTTTCCTTATTTTTTTATAAAAGCAAATTGTATGAGTTTTCACAAAAGAAACTGTTTAAAACGGATCATCTAGCAATGAAGCAAATGTCTGAAAAAATCTCTGAAGCAAAATATGAAATAGGAGGAGTGCTTCTTTCTTTAGAGTATTTGAGCAAGCTTAATGAAGTGTCATTAGAAATTAAAAATAAAGACCATAATAGCTTAGAAAGAAAATCATCTTTATATAAAACATCAATTGTTTTATTTTTTATAGTACTAACGATTATTTTTTCTGTTTCAGGATATTACATAGTCAGTATATTTTTTCAAGGGGATTTAAACTGAACAAATATTCTTTGAAGTCTTTTGCGTTTTTATGGATGTCGCTTTTTATAGTTTCATTTCTAGGTTTTTTATATATTATACTTAATCTTTTTTTTTCTGAACACTTAACCAGATCAAGCTTAAAAGATTTAAAATATATGGCTCATGTTGCAAAGCTAACATTGTCAAAAGAACAAGAGAAGATGAAAACTTCGTTGGCTTTGCATGTAAGCTCTGAAGAATTTGTAAATCGTTTGTCTCAACGCGCTTTTAAGAAAGTAAATAAATTTATTCAAAATTGGAAACAACTTTTAAATATAGATAATATCTGGCTTTATAATAGTAAAGGAGAGCTTCTAGAGCTTAAGACCGGGTTAGTGTCTCAGAACAGTGTTGGTCTTTTAAAAGAGAGTATGAGAAAGCTAGATTTGGGCTATGATCAAACAAGGTATGTGGCCACTAAAGATGGGTTACTGGTTTCTGTACGAAGAAAAATTATAGATCATAATTATCTTTCTCAAGGATATTTAGTAGAGGAGAAGAAAATACCATATAAAGCATTTTTAAAAGTTGATGTGGATAGTGATTTGATTGTAATGTCCTCTAAGGGCATAGTTTTTACTACAAAAAATGTTGAAATAGTTAAGAAATTTTCAAAAAAAGTATTTGCCAAAGGAGCAGGGGCGTTTGAGCTTTCATTAGAGGGGAAAACTTTTGATGTGTCTAGACTGGATTTAGCACCGGGTATAACGTTTTTCTTAGCAAAAAAGAATTTAAAAAAAATAGTTCTTAATAGTTTTTACAAAAAATATTTGGTTTATTTTGGATTGTTGATAGTGTTTTTGATACTAGGTTTTTATTTTTCGTATTATAGACAGGTATTTCGTCCATTAAAGCAAATTAGTGAGTTTATTGTACGTGATGGAGGAAAGTTTAAAGTTGAAACCTCAATTCATGAGATAAACCTTATTGGAAAAAAACTAGAGGAAAGAATTTTTGAACTTAGTGGGGATGTTGAAAGAAGTAAACGTGGTAGAGTAAGTGATATGTCTAGACTTGTTGCTAGCGTTGCACATGAGCTTAATAATTTTCTTTCATATTTGGGAGGCAATCTTGAGTATTTGCAAAGTGAATTAAATGAAACGAAAAAGATAGATATAGAGGAATTTAAAGCGGCTGTTTTGTCTGCTCAATCAGGTTACGAGCATATTAAAAAAATTGTTTCTGATTTAAGGGTATTTTCTTCTAAAAGAGATTTGTTGATTTCTTGGTATGATGTAGTGATTTTAAAAAATAAAATCCAAAAAGAATTTGATAGTGTGAAGTTAAGTTTTCTAGAAGATTTACATACTTATGAGGTAAAAATAGATTTAGATAGATCATTTCAAATTATTAAAAATCTTATTATTAATGCAGAGCAGGCGTATCAAGAGAGGATAATAAATAAGAAAGTGTTAGTTTCTTTTTATTTGGATAAGGGTGGATTTGTAATCTCTGTTAAGGATTGGGCCGGAGGTTTTTCAAAAGAAATAAGAAATAAGATTTTTGAGCCTTTTTATACAACTAAGAAGAACATTGGAGGCGCTGGTTTAGGTCTTTCTCTCTCGCGTAATTTAGCAGAAGAGATGAATTCAGACTTATTTTTAAAAGAAACTAGTGCTGATGGAACAGTATTTTGTTTTAAATTGAAACACTTTAGAATTAAAGTGTGAACTCCGATAAGGATGGCAGTGGCCTTAAATTCTGGCGTAAAAGACGTCATATTTATTATTATTTTTTCAGCACTAATATTTTTTGGTGCATTTTTCCTATTCTCTTCTTTAGCGAAAACAAAGGTTAATAAACAGATTTCTGTACGATCTTTAGAAGAAAAGATGAATCATAAGGTAAATGAAAGAATTCAAGTGCTACAAGCAAAAAATAAAATTTTTAAGAGCCAACTTGTTAAGACTGAGGGTGTAGGCAGGGATGAAGTTTTTGAAGAGAATTTTTCAAATACCAAATCAAAATATGAATTAGATGTTTTTCAGGGTCAGGGCTCTCAAGTTTTAGAGATTTTACCACAAAATGCATTTGAAAAAGTTCAAGCCCTTTTAGACCTTGAAGACTTAAAGGCTCTTGAAAAAAAAGAACTTCTTAAAGAGTATAAAAAGCAAATTATTCAAAGAGCTTTTAAGCAGGGGTGGGCCATTAAACTTAATGATGACTTAGAGGTGACTTCTGTAAAAAAACGATAAAGTATTATTGTGACACGAATTCGAACTTTTTAAATCTGCTGTAACATTCTATTTTTGTGGGTTTTTGAATATGAATTGATGGTTTAAAAGGCTGACTTTTACCCACAAATCATAAGTTATTACCTGTTTTAATATCATTAAATTTTATCATCGCCCTCCACAGAACTTGTTGGCCTGGAGGTGGGTCAGAGTTCCTTTCTAAATAACCTCCTAGTCTTGCAAACGATTTTACAAATTTTGCCAAGCTATCATTTGCTCCTAATAACCTGCCTGACTGCTCTTCTAATTTTGATAACAAAACTTGTTCCTCTTTTGTAAAACAGTGATCTGCATTTACTTCGCAATCAACTCTAGAAATCCTTGAAATCCAAAATATTCGCCAAGCTAAAACACTCCTAAACGCTACATACTTTTTGATCCTCTCTAAACTCCTTAAACGACTTTTCTCTACACTAAAACCTGATTTTAACGTCTTAAAATACACTTTTATATTCCAACGAAGTTTATACCAGTTCACTTTCTCTATAGCCTCTTCAAAATTTGTTATTGGGATATTTGTTAAGAGTTTCTAATCAACTTGATCCTCTCGCTTAGGGCCATCTTCTTTTGCAGATACAACATAGACCTCAACGGGGGGATAATCTTTACTCCTATGTGGAGAAGGCAGGACTGTAACTTTATAGAAGCGAATCTTTACTTTCGCAGTTCTTGCCTCTCTTTTATGAGTCTTAGGCAGATTGAGATTGTAACTGCCTACAGGAGCTGTTTTCGGGATATTATCATAAATCTTTATTTTCTTCCTTGATGTACACCTATCATGAACTCCACGAATTAAAAAGTTTGTACCAAAACTAATACAATTAAAAAATAACTCATACATATCCCCGCACCTCGGTCACAAATGTGCACTTGCTTTTCAGCTTGAAATTCAGCAACAACTAAGTTCACCCCCCTCAATCCAACTAAAACTTTCTTTTTCTTGAACAGGGACTCTGGTAAAGTTCTTTCCAGCTTTTCTTATTTTTCTTCTGTTTTTAGAATCACGAGACCACATTTTTTGATTCACTAAACCTAAAGGAACTCCCGTTTTACTTAATAGAGCAAGAGATGAATGTATCATTAAACCTGGTGTATCGTACTCTTTACCATTTCGATGATCTATGTAGGACCCTAAGTATCCTGCGTTGCCTTAAAAGACTTTATTTTTTGAGAAAGTTATTTCACTTAAGTCATGTAAAATTAAAGACATATCATTTTCATCTAGAGCATTCATTCTGTTGAGCGTTTGTTTTATGTGAGGTTTGAGAATTTCTTCAGCCTGAAAGTTGTCATTATCAAAGAATCTATAAGCCGCCTTAGAAGATTTCCAATCTTGGCATGAAAAAGAGATAGACTCACCATTATTTTTACTCAAAGCCTCAGCAAGGTATTCAAGTCTGTGGTTAAGTCGTTTATCACCAAGTTGAGCATTTTTAAATTCATTTTTAATATTCACAAAAACTCCAATTCTTAAAATCAATTTGGAGTTTAATATTATTTTGATTTTAAAATTATAAAACCTAGACCTATTTGTGGGTAAAAGTCAGGGTTTTAGGGCGCTTACAAAAAAGGGAACTGTCTTACATAAAGCGGATCTCTTAAAGTAAGCTCTTCTATTCATCAAAAAAAAATAAATTAATAACCAGGGCTACAACGTGTAAAATTAGGTTTTTCAGCACGAGTCCAAGAAGTTAAAGTTCGGGATGAAAAACTGCCGCAATAGACAACGTTAGAAACATTCCATAAACTGATGTCTTGATCAAAAGAAGCTGCATCATAAAACATAAAGCCCATACTAGTAACCTTAGAAGTGTCCCAGTTAGAGGTGTCAGGGTTAGCTAAATCTGCATCATAAAACATAGAGCTCATACTAGTAACCTTAGAAGTGTCCCAGTCAGAGGTGTCAGGGTTAGCTAAAGCTGCACTATTAAACATAGAGTTCATAGCAGTAACCTTAGAAGTGTCCCAGTCAGAGGTGTCAGGGTTAGCTAAAGCTGCACTATTAAACATAGAGTTCATACTAGTAACCTTAGAAGTGTCCCAGTTAGAGGTGTCAGGGTTAGCTAAAGCTGCACTATTAAACATATAGCTCATATCAGTAACCTTAGAAGTGTCCCAGTTAGAGGTGTCAGGGTTAGCTAAATCTGCATTATAAAACATCCCGCCCATATTAGTAACCTTAGAGGTGTCCCAGTTAGAGGTGTCAGGGTTAGCTAAAGCTGTATTAGAAAACATAGACCTCATATCAGTAACCTTAGAAGTGTCCCAGTTAGAGGTGTCAGGGTTAGCTAAAGCTGTATTAGAAAACATAGACCTCATATCAGTAACCTTAGAAGTGTCCCAGTCAGAGGTGTCAGGGTTAGCTAAAGCTGCATTAGAAAACATCTTATACATACTAGTAACCTTAGAAGTGTCCCAGTCAGAGGTGTCAGGGTTAGCTAAATCTGCATTATAAAACATAGAGCTCATACTAGTAACCTTAGAAGTGTCCCAGTCAGAGGTGTCAGGGTTAGCTAAATCTGCATTATAAAACATAGAGCTCATACTAGTAACCTTAGAAGTGTCCCAGTTAGAGGTGTCAGGGTTAGCTAAAGCTGCACTTAAAAACATCCGGCTCATACTAGTAACCTTAGAAGTGTCCCAGTCAGAGGTGTCAGGGTTAGCTAAAGCTGCATAAGAAAACATATAGCCCATACTAGTAACCTTAGAAGTGTCCCAGTTAGAGGTGTCAGGGTTAGCTAAAGCTGCATAAGAAAACATATAGCCCATACTAGTAACCTTAGAAGTGTCCCAGTTAGAGGTGTCAGGGTTAGCTAAAGCTGCATAAGAAAACATAGAGTTCATACTAGTAACATGTCTAGTTGAGCCACCATTAACAAGAGTTAAGTTATCTGCTTTATAAAACATATAACTAAAACTTTCCCACCCTGTGTCTCCTAATTCTGTAACCTCAATTATTTGCTCGCTATCACGAAAGTTAAGATATGGGCAGCGCCCAGTGATTTTAACTATATAAGTCCCTGAAGATGAATAAGTATGATTTTTATCTAAATCACTTGATGAAGTAACAACTCCCGAGGTTCCATCCCCCCAATTAACCATAAAGTTATATGTATAAGAAGAATTTAACCTAAGATTTAAATTTAAATCACTACCATAAATTCTAAATTTAGCTGTAAAAGGGGTTCCTAAATTTTGTATTTCAGTGCTTAAACTAACTACATCAGACAGGTTTCCGGCTGCATCTTGTGCAACACCAGAGGCGATTGTAATTTGAATATTTCCGGTTTCATCACTGCAGTCTGAAATCCTAATACTTGGATTAATAGTTGTTCCATTTGTTACTAAAACTGTGCAACCTGTAGTAGTTCCAGTAAGGCTGACATTGCTCTTTTCTAGGTTTATACTACTAAAGTCTTGGCTTACAGTTATGGGAAAGTCTATAGAATTTGAACTGCTTATTATATGGCTTCCAATACTGACAATAGGGGGTTTAGTATCTTTTATTAGATTTAAAACACCTGAAGTTTTAGAATTTCCAGCAATGTTTGTGATACTAGCAGTTAGTGAAAGTGGACCATCACTTAGGCTTGAAAAATCAATATCACCACTAAAGCTTTTATTAGAACAAGTAATAAAGCTTGTACCATGTGAAAATGTGATAAGCTCACCATCTTCAGAACATGTTCCTAAAACCCTAAAACCCCCCTCATTAATAGAATTAATGTAAGATCCACTTAAAGAGTTTGTAATAGAAATTGTTGGATCATTGTTACTTAAAAAAGTTTTCCACACTACCCCATCGCAAAACTCCAGTTTTTTTCCTAAAGAATTATACCTTAAAGTACCCTCAGTTAAACTGTCACAAGGGGTTGTAACTGTTCCAACTTTTTTTAAAAATGTAACAGTAGATGTACTAATAGATCCTGGAGTAGAAATGCTTCCAGAGACAGAAACATCACCATTATTGTTAATAGTGATTCCTTCATCATCGCCGTCTCCACTTAAATAATTTTGGTTAAGATTTATATTTAATCGAGCCCTGCCATCTCCCATATTATCAGCACTGCTTGGTAAGTTTATAAGCCGACTTCCATCAACAGCAGGCAGTCTTAAAGAGCTATCAAGCTTAATAAGCTGATTGCTCCCTGTGCCAACATCTAATCTAGCTGTGCTAATGGTTCCTGAAGTGATCTTTTCTCCATTTAAATCTGGTATATCAGATTTTAATAAACTTAAACCCTCAACCACTCTTCCTTTAACATCAACTCTAACTTTTGGGTACGTCCCTTGGGTTACACCCGTTGGTATAAGACTAGGGTTCGGGTAGGTTCCTGTAAGATCCCCTTGAGCCTGGCTTCCTAAAAGACTTGTGTCTGTCACACATGACCATAAATAAATAGGACCTTCACTCATTTGAAGTTTTTCATTGCTTTCACAATTAGGCACTCCACCAGCATCCATTGCGTTGCCTGCATTTTTTCCTAAAGAAGCTTTTAAATAACCGTTTAAAAAGTTTGAATGTGTTATTTTTTTAAGACCACTTTGAGAAACATCATACATTAAAACACTGTCTAAAGAATCAGCCGTAGTTTTTTCTGTAGTTTTGTTAATGTCTACACTTAAACTTCTATTAGTTGATAAATCTCCACCTCCACTTAATCCACTGTTTAAAGCCGTTCTAATAGTTCTAGTTATTGGAGCTTTTCTAGATTCAAGTTCATTAAGTGCACCTTCTACATCTGTAGCCTGAATGTTTCCAAATGGAGTGTAGGTCACCGTGTTTGCCGCTAGACTTGCTAAACTCCAACCTTCAGACACATCCTTACAATTTGCTCCTCTTTCATCACAAATTTGTGTTATTCTTGCTGTTCCAGCAACGTCTAATAAAGCCTCAGGACTAGCCTTACCAACTCCAACCCTTCCACTAGCATCAATAATAATTCCCTCATTATCACCGTCTCCACTTAAATAATTTTGGTTAAGATTTATATTTAATCGAGCTATACTATCTCCCATATTATCAGCACTGCTTGGTAAGTTTATAAGCCGACTTCCATCAACAGCAGGCAGTCTTAAAGAGCTATCAAGCTTAACAAGCTGATTACTCCCTGTGCCAACATCTAATCTAGCTGTGCTAATGGTTCCTGAAGTGATCTTTTCTCCATTTAAATCTGGTATATCAGATTTTAATAAACTTAAACCCTCAACCACTCTTCCTTTAACATCAACTCTAACTTTTGGGTACGTCCCTGGGGTTACACCCGTTGGTGTAAGACTAGGGTTTGGGTAGGTTCCTGTAAGATCCCCTTGAGCCTGGCTTCCTAAAAGACTTGTGTTTTGATCAACTTCACATGACCAGGAATAAATAGGACCTTCACTCATTTGAAGTTTTTCATTGCTTTCACAACTAGGCACTCCACCAGCATCCATTGCGTTGCCTCGACTTTTTCCTAAAGAGGCTTTTAAATAACCGTTTAAAAAGTTTGAATGTGTTATTTTTTTAAGACCACTTTGAGAAACATCATATATTAAAACACTGTCTAAAGAATCAGCCGTAGTTTTTTCTGTAGTTTTGTTAATGTCTACACTTAAACTTCTATTAGTTGATAAATCTCCACCTCCACTTAATCCACTGTTTAAAGCCGTTGTAATAGTTCTAGTTATTGGAGCTTTTCTAGATTCAAGTTCATTAAGTGCACCTTCTACATCTGTAGCCTGAATGTTTCCAAATGGAGTGTAGGTCACCGTGTTTGCCGCCAGACTTGCTAAACTCCAACCTTCAGACACATCCTTACAATTTGCTCCTCTTTCATCACAAATTTGTGTTATTCTTGCTGTTCCAGCAACGTCTAATAAAGCCTCAGGACTAGCCTTACCAACTCCAACCCTTCCATTAGCATCAATAATAATTCCCTCATTATCACCGTCTCCACTTAAATAATTTTGGTTAAGATTTATATTTAATCGAGCTATACCATCTCCCATATTATCAGCACTGCTTGGTAAGTTTATAAGCTGACTTCCATCAACAGCAGGCAGTCTTAAAGAGCTATCAAGCTTAACAAGCTGATTGCTCCCTGTGCCAACATCTAATCTAGCTGTGCTAATGGTTCCTGAAGTGATCTTTTCTCCATTTAAATCTGGTATATCAGATTTTAATAAACTTAAACCCTCAACCACTCTTCCTTTAACATCAACTCTAACTTTTGGGTACGTCCCTGGGGTTACACCCGTTGGTATAAGACTAGGGTTCGGGTAGGTTCCTGTAAGATCCCCTTGAGCCTGGCTTCCTAAAAGACTTGTGTTTTGATCAACTTCACATGACCATAAATAAATAGGACCTTCACTCATTTGAAGTTTTTCATTGCTTTCACAACTAGGCACTCCACCAGCATCCATTGCGTTGCCTCGACTTTTTCCTAAAGAGGCTTTTAAATAACCGTTTAAAAAGTTTGAATGTGTTATTTTTTTAAGACCACTTTGAGAAACATCATACATTAAAACACTGTCTAAAGAATCAGCCGTAGTTTTTTCTGTAGTTTTGTTAATGTCTACACTTAAACTTCTATCAGTTGATAAATCTCCGCCTCCACTTAATCCACTGTTTAAAGCCGTTCTAATAGTTCTAGTTATTGGAGCTTTTCTAGATTCAAGTTCATTAAGTGCACCTTCTACATCTGTAGCCTGAATGTTTCCAAATGGAGTGTAGGTCACCGTGTTTGCCGCCAGACTTGCTAAACTCCAACCTTCAGACACATCCTTACAATTTGCTCCTCTTTCATCACAAATTTGTGTTATTCTTGCTGTTCCAGCAACGTCTAATAAAGCCTCAGGACTAGCCTTACCAACTCCAACCCTTCCACTAGCATCAATAATAATTCCCTCATTATCACCGTCTCCACTTAAATAATTTTGGTTAAGATTTATATTTAATCGAGCTACGCTATCTCCCATATTATCAGCACTACTTGGTAAGTTTATAAGCCGACTTCCATCAACAGCAGGCAGTCTTAAAGAGCTATCAAGCTTAATAAGCTGATTGCTCCCTGTGCCAACATCTAATCTAGCTGTGCTAATGGTTCCTGAAGTGATCTTTTCTCCATTTAAATCTGGTATATCAGATTTTAATAAACTTAAACCCTCAACCACTCTTCCTTTAACATCAACTCTAACTTTTGGGTACGCCCCTTGGGTTACACCCGTTGGTATAAGACTAGGGTTTGGGTAGGTTCCTGTAAGATCCCCTTGAGCCTGGCTTCCTAAAAGACTTGTGTCTGTGTCTGTATCAATATCAGCCACGCAAGAATAGCTTATTATAGCACCAGGGTTTCGTTGAATCTTTTCCCCACTAGTACACACAGGAAGAGTGTCCACTTGCATGAGCTGTCCTAAACCACTTCCTATATCTGCTTCTAAACCCCTTGGCGTAATTTTTAAACCACTTCCTACTTTTACTTTTAATTTATTTATATTAAACTCTAAACCCCCAGAAGAATCTAAATCTAAATCTATGTTTCCACTGTTGTTGTATAAACCCCTACCAAGGTTGATGCTTATTGTTGGGTTGCTACCACCTGAAGAGGTTAAAGGAGCATTGACTAAAACACTTGATGCACTACTTAAGGTGCTTAAAACTTCTAAGCTAACACCATTCCAATACTTAAGCGCTCCAGAGTCACTATTGTACCAAGTAGCCCCAGCATTGCTCATGTTCATAGATCCTAAAAGACTAACTTCTTCTAAATTCGTATAAGAACCTAAGGTCATGGTACTTCCTGGGTTTTGCATAATATGACTTGTGTTTAGAATCTGATTATTATTAAAGTTAAGGTCACCTAATAAAACCCCTCCTGTAAGAGGAAGTTTTGTATTGTCAGTTCCTGTGGGAACCACTGAGCTTGGTAGAATTCCACTTGTGATTTTATTTGCATGAATACCGCTTGCAAGATGACTGTTTAAAACACCCCCTGGTGCAATTAAAATTGTGCCACTGTTTGTAATGGTTCCACCACTTAAGCCACTTCCTGCTGTAATACTGGTTACAGTTCCACTACCTTTACCAACAACAGTGGCTGCTGATCCATTGTAGTACATGATTTGATTATTTGTAGAGTTATACCAAATATCTCCTGCCTGAGAATTAGGTGGTGGATGAGAGCTTGAAAAACTCGGTAAAGAGCTAGCTCCACTGATGCTTAATGGGGAGTATTGATTAGAGCTGCCATTAATTAAAGCCATAAGCTCCCTTTGATTGGCATCATTATCAAACACGGTCTCTAAATTGCTTTGAGTAACACCACGACTTACTTGAATAAAATCATTAACAGCTTTTCCACCAAGTTTGCCGGCATACTGAGCATAGGGCACACTGTGAATTATATGATCATTTGTTAAAGTAAGAGGGCCGCTGCCATGATCAAAAGTTACTCTAAGCCTTCTTGTATCGTTTAAGGTTGGAGTGTATGAAGACCCAAAGGCACAACTAAGACTTTTATTGTTTAAAAAAGAATTGTCTAAAGCTTTAGATAAATTTGTTAAGCCTCCATTTCCTGTGTTTATTCCAGACCCAACGTTTAAGTTAAAAACTCCCTTTGATCCTATCATATTAAGATTAAAACTTTCTTCGTAAAGAAGACAATGATCCATGGAGGATAAAACTTGAACAAGAAAGCTGACATTATTTTCTTCTAAAGCGTCTCCATTGGGTTTTACAATTTGACCTTGAAAAACAAAAGAACTTGGGGTGGCTAGAGAATGGGGAGTTAATAGTAAAATTGTGAAGAAAGTTAGAGCTTTCACACCTATTTCTATGAAATTTTTTAATAAGTCATATACTCTATACATATTGTATATTTCGGATAAAAAGCTTAACAATTAGAGGGAATTAAATAGTTTTTTAGCTCTAATTCTACATTTTTATTTTCATTTAAAATCTGTGCTTTTACAAAATATGCCGATAAGGGGGATTATGTTACTACGTCTATTTTAAAATTATATTTAAGTTTAAAAGTATTTAATTATAAAAGTTTAGACTTTATTTTTTTAAAATTATTATTTTCAATAAAATTTTTATTATTAAAAATAAGGACTGCTTTAGAATTTACTTTAAAAATATTTAATATTTAGCGCTCTTTTTTTAAAGCTTAGATTTAAATATCTTTATTTATCATAGCTGTTATTTTAACCAACATCTAAGTTTAAAAGTTATTAAGATACAGCATATGTATTATATAAAATTAAATAAATATTTAAAGCGATATTCTTTAAGGTTTTTTTAATATTTATTTGTATAGAGATATTATTTAAACAAGAAAATCTTGTTAATTAAACGTAACTATTTTGCAACATTTTTATGTCACAAAGAAATTTACACTTAAGCACCATAGTTAAAATCAGCAGGTCAAATCAAAAATAATGTGGTTTTAAGCAGAAATAGTAACATAATCCCCCTTATCGGCATGTTTTGTAAAAGCACAGATTTTAAATGAAAATAAAAATGTAGAATTAGAGCTAAAAAACTATTTAATTTCCTCTAATTGTTAAGCTTTTTATTTAAAAAATACAAATCCCTGACATCTTTGACTAGGATATTTTTAAGGTTACTGATATAAGATTTATGTTTTATAAGAGAGTCTATAAAACAAATTATTTAACTGCTTAACAGTAAACTAGGATTGAGTATCTTTAGTATGTTTTCTTTTTTAAATTTATTTTAGCATGGATAGGAAGTGGTTTTTAAACTTTTGGTTTAAGTTAAACACTTATGTGTAACAACGCCTAAAACTTCTAGTTTTATTAAAAACTAATTTTTTATTAATTCTAGATCATTATAAATTTTTATTGTAATAAAAAGATTAAAGATTAAGTACAACTTGGTTTTTAATCTTTTTTAATTGATCTGACACTTTAACTTTTATTAGAAAATCTTTTAATTCAGAAATTTTATTTTCATTTATAATCTTTAAAGCGTTTTTTTTTAAACCTGTTCCTCTTGCTCTATTTAAAGGAAATTTTTTATAATCTTTTTCAAGCTGTTTGTTAGATCTAGATAAAATACTTTTTAACTCATCAAGTATTTTAGAGGTAACCGTAAGGGGTTGGTTTAGATTTTTCATGTTTTCCTTTCCATGAGCTTTTTCATTCCATGGGCAAACAGTTTGACAAACATCACAGCCAAAAAACCAGGAATCTGTTTTTTTATCTAGTGAGAGTATAGAAGTGTCTTTATCTTCAATATTTCTATAGGAGATGCATTTGTTAACCTCAAGTTTTCTAGGGCTTAAGGCTCCAGTGGGGCAGGCGTCAATACATCGGGTACAAGTGCCACAGTGATCAGTTTGGAGTGTATTTTTACTTAGGAAGTTGATGTCGGTTAAGATTTCTGATATATAAAAAAGGCTTCCATGCTTTTTATTTAAAAGACAGGTGTTTTTTCCAATCCATCCAAGGCCTGCTCTATAAGCAAGATCTCTTTCAAGAACAGGAGCAGAGTCTATAGAATGAGAAAATCTATTGTTAGGGTAAAGTTTATGAAGTTCATTGCTTATTACACCGAGTTTTAAATTGATTTGATGATGGTAGTCTGCTTCTTGTGCATACAAAGCAACCTTAAGAGAGCTTTTAAGTTCATTATTGACCGGGTAGTACGGATAAAGGGCTATAAAAGCTGAGGCAAACTCTTGTTGAAGTGGGTTTTTCCTAGAAAGGTGATCTTTTAAGAAATTCATTCCTCCAAAATTTTCATTCCATATTTGAGCCTTATAGTTATTAAAGGAAATACTTTTTTTTAAAGAAACATGGTTTACGCTTAAAAACCCTTGTTTAGTAAAAAGTGTAGTTATTTTTATTAAATTCAAATCACAACCCCATGTTTTAAATATATTACATTAAAAAAAATAGATAATAAAAGTATTTTAGGATTAAAAAGCAAAATAAGATAAAGATTTTTTTTAAAATTCTATGTAAGAAACTCTTAGAAGGAGGCCTTGTATTATAATAAAGAGGCTTGGCTCTTAAAAAAGTTGTTTTAAATATTAACCCTACATTCCTTTAAAAATCAAATTAAAATTCTTTAGTATAAAACTCTGATTCCAGTAGATAAAATTGAATCAAATCGTTTTAACCCTTGGGTGGCAGGGGCATTATCATACATACCTTTATACGCCACTTTTAAACTTATGCGAGCCGGGTTTGTGCTTGAGAGGAGTTCGCCTAAAGCTACATTAATTGAGGGTTTAAAGTTAAACTCAATATTTTTTGAATCTTTCGGGTCAATTAAAGTTTCAATCCAGAATTTAAAGTTTAAAGTTGAATTTAGTTTCCCTCCAAGTTCAAAGTAAACTCGTCCAAAATAAGTTTCTAATTTATCACCCTGACCAGGTCCAACAACTGAAGCGTACTGAGTTCTTTGTCTGTAACCAGTTTCATTAAAAAAGTAAAAACCTTTGGTTTTTTTTATATTATACTTTAAGCCCAGGTCTTTAGAATATCTGTTCTCAAAGCCTGCAAAATGGTTTTTTTCCCAAAGAAAGCCAATAAAAATACCAAGTTTTTTAGATATAGTTCTTGTAAACTTTAGGCCTGCTTGAGCAGATTCTGCCAATCTTACATTGAGGCCCTCACTGGTTGTACCTACAGAATTGATGTATTGACCATGAACTGTGTAGATATTTTTAATGGATTTTTTAGTCCATTTAGTTCGTAAAAGGGTATTGTCTTGTTTTGTGTTTCCACTTTGTGAAATTAAGCCAAGATCACTCTCTGCTTCCCAATGGGCATGAGTTTTTAAAGATATAAACACTAAAGTTAGTACAATTAAAAATTTCATTCTTTCTTCCATAAAGGCATCGTTTAAGTTATTATTACCACAATAGAGTATTTGTGTTATTAAATATTTGTCAAATTCAAATAAGAGATTTTATATGAGGTGTAGTATGAATCTAGCGAGTAGACCCCAGAGAAATCGTAAATCTAATGCTTTACGAGATGCTGTAGCTGAAACAAATTTATCCATTAAAAGTCTTATACAGCCCTTATTTGTTTCATATGAGACTTTAAGCATTAAAACTCTATTTGATCAAAAAAAATACTCTTTAAAAGATTTTAGAGTTTTTTGTAAGGAGCGCTTAAGTAAATCAAAAATTATGGGCGTTTTATTATTTGCCTCCATTAAAAATTCTTTAAAAAACTCAAACGCAACAGAAGCTTTAAATCCAAAGGGACTACTCCCACAAGCTGTTCAGATTGTTAAGAAAGAGTGTCCTCATTTAGAAGTGATGACTGATGTGGCATTAGACCCATTTTCTTTAGATGGTCATGATGGTATTGTTAAAGGTGGTAGAATTTTAAATGATGAAACAGTTGAAATTTTAAAAAAAATGTCTTTAATTCATGCTAAGGCAGGTGCTGATTGGGTGGCTCCTTCTGATATGATGGACGGTCGAGTTGGGAGAATTAGAGAGTATTTGGATGAAAAGGGTTTTAAAGATGTAAATATTCTTTCATATACTGCAAAATATGCATCAAGTTTTTATGGACCTTTTAGGAGTGCTTTAGATTCAAAACCAAAATTTGGTGATAAAAAAACTTATCAAATGGACTATAGAAACAAAAAAGAAGCGTTAAGAGAGCTTAAGGCTGATGAAATAGAGGGCGCTGATATGGTTATGGTTAAGCCAGCTCTTTCATACCTTGATATTATCTTAAAATTTAAAAACCATACAAAGCTTCCTATAGCAGCTTATAATGTAAGTGGTGAGTACGCTATGGTTAAAGCAGCAGCGGCGGCAAGGTTAATTGATGGGGATGCTGTTCAAAATGAAATTATAACATCAATTTTTAGGGCGGGCGCTGACGTGGTAATAACATATGCAGCCCTAAGCTTAGAAGATATGCATACCTAGGAAGTTTTTTAAGACTTCGGTGTCTGGGGTGTTTAATATGAAACTCTTCCTTTAAAATTCCCAAAACAGTCTCAACAATATTTATTCAAAACTTAGGTCCTTAGAAAAGTCCTAACTCGGGCTTAGTAAAAACTTACATGTCTCATTGGTGTTAGTTAACCCGAGTTCGAACTTTCTAAACCTACTGAAGCAGCCTTTCTTCAAGTACTTCAAAGTCTAATGGAGGGTTTTCTTGGACGCAAACAGTACGCCGTTAGTGCCGAAAGTAAATTTACCACAAAGTTTTTTGGGCTTCGGTGTCTTGAGTGTTCAAGATGAAATTCCTCCTTTAAAATCCCAAAAGCAGTTTCAACAATGTACCTTTTCCTCAGGAGTAGTTTATCAAAAAGAGGAACAAACTTATTTTTCATATTGGATTTAAGATTTGTTATGACTTGAACCCCTTTACTCATCAATTTTTCAAATAGCTTTTGGGATATATATCCTTTGTCTCCAAACAATTTTGCAAAAATATTTTCAGCTAAACCCTCTACAGGCTTTGTATCATGAACATTTTCTGGGGTTATGGTAAAACTTAAGAGCTCCCCTTTGTGAGAAATGACTATGTGAACTTTAAAACCAAAGAACCAGCCCATTGTTGATTTCCCACGTTTTGCAAGTCCTTTAAAGGTTTTGTGACGACTGATTCTTTTGTTATTACAAACAACAATGGGGCTGGAGTCTACCAACAGATATTCCTGTGCAAATATTTGATTGCATAAGTGAGTGTAAAAAAATGAGAATTTGAGGTGCTGAAGATTTTTTAAGTTCTACAAACCTATTGTAGGACAAGAGTTTTGGGAAATAAGGTTTTAGAAATTTTTGAACATAACCTGTATAGAAAGCTTTAAAATTTCTGAAGCCGGAAAATTGGAATAATAAACAGATGGTGATGACTTCAGACTCAGATAACGCAGATGGAAAACCTCTCTTTCTTTTGCTGGGTATGAGTTTGGACTGTTCTTTGTTTAACCCTAAAATAAAGTCGTCAACAAGAGTAAAAACTTCTATAATTTGATTTTCTTCGATCATTCCCGGCTCCTTTTTGCAGATCAGTAAAAAACAACTAAATCTTACAAAAGGCTGGGATGATTTTTTATTTATCCAGCACTTAGGTCCTGAAAAAAGTTCGAACTCGGGTTAGTTAGCATGATTTAAGTAACAAAAAATTAAAAATCTGTTACTTAGAAGCTGTTTGAAAAGTCTAATTTGACTTGATTTAATAAGGCAAGAACTTCAAGGAAGAGGTAAAAATGTCTATTAAAAAAGGTTACGGAAGCGATTTAATAGATACTCAGTGGGAACAGCTCAAAAAATATTTACCAAAAGCAAAATCTGGAGGTCGACCAAGAGAAGTTGATCTTAGAGAAATAATGAACGCAATATTTTACATCAACAAAACAAGCTGTCCGTGGAGGTGGCTGCCAAAGGACTACTCACCGTGGCAAACAGTATATTCGTATTTTAGAAGTTGGCGTCTTTCAGGGGCCTGGGAAAAAAATCAACTCCCAATTGAGCAAGTACTTGAGGAAAAAAGAGGGAAGAAATTCAACACCCTCAGGGGCGTGCATGGACTCTCAGTCTGTGAAGACTACTTCTGTCGGAGGAATAAAGGGCTACGATGGTGGGAAAAAGGTGGTTGGCCGCAAACGCCACATTCTAGTGGATACTTTGGGGTTCATAATGACAGTGGTTGTACATGCAGCTGACATTCAAGATAGAGATGGTGGGATTTTAGTTTTACAAAATATCATTTCAAGGTTTTCAAGTTTAAAATTGATTTGGGTAGATGGCGGTTACCGTGGGAACGTCATTCACTTTGCTAAAACTCTTTTCAGCCGTACGCTTGAGGTGGTTTTACGAACCGACAAGGATCCAGGATTTAAGGTTGTTAAAAAACGTTGGATTGTTGAACGAACTTTTGCATGGCTAGGAAATTATAGAAGGCATTCTAAAGATTATGAAAGGCTGGCAGAATCAAGTGAAGCTATGATTTATATTTCTATGATTCATCTCATGGTCAGGAGAATTTAGACTTTTCAAACAGCTTTTTAGGGATTTAATGGACTACTCAGATCGAATAGGAGCTTATTTAAGAATCAAATAGGCAGATGAAAGCTAAACGCTTATATTCCTAAAAATCTACCGCCGGATCCTCTAATTCAAATAGATCAGTTGTACCCACTTTTAGACAAAGCTAACGTAGCCTTAGGCCGTCTAGATGCAATGAGTACAATTTTACCAGATTGCTCATTATTTTTATACATGTACATTAGAAAAGAGGCGGTCCTTTCGTCTCAAATTAAAGGGACTCAGTTGTCACTTTCAGATCTTTTACTTTTTGAGAATAAAGATGCGCCAGGAGCTCCTATTGATGATGTCACAGAGGTCTCTAATTACATCTCTGCTATGAACTATGGTTTAAAAAGAACCAAAGAGTTTCCTTTATCTCTTCCACGAGTAAAATCAAAGATGAGTGTGGCGCTTCCTTGCCAACTGTTCTGCGTTCGCTAGCAGTACTTGAAGAGCTTAAAATAGTTAAAGAAATTACAGGAAAAGACTGTCATAAAATTTTTATTTATAGTGATTATTTAGATATTTTAAATAGCAGCATTCAACCTGAAATTGTTTAGTCACGTTTCCATTCAGAGTAATAACTTGGTAATGACAGGAGATCCACTTAAGGCCTTTTATTCCAGCGAGTTCTTAAAAACTCAATTCTTGTTCAGCCAGCTCCGTATCAGGAAATTATTGCTAGAAAACAATAAGGCCAGTCAAGTGCATACCCAGGTTTTCTATATTAAAGCTTTATATTTATACAAAAGCTTATTAAAAGGTCGATTTTATTCATTAACGGCAGCAAGGTGGTTTAGAGCCTTATAAATGCAATGTTTTAGCACTTTAGAAAAGTAATTATAATTAAAGTTTTAGCGCTATTTGTTTTAAATATGTTTGTAAATAGTGCATAAAAGAGAGTTTTCACTGACACTTCTGTGACATAATGAAAGCTAGTTAGTATACGTTGTTTAATATGTTAGTTTTGTTAAATAAGTATAAAGGTAGTGGAGAATTTAAAAAAGAAAGTTCTTTTTTAAAGAAGGGTTTATGTCTTAAGACATGCTTGCGTAAAACAGTTTTTTTTAGCGAGGCTCAATTTGAATCCTTTAAAGCAGAAGATGCTAAGTTAGTTAGTGGTTTTGATGTTTATAAAGGCTTTGCTGCTGCTGAGTACATAGTTAAGGTTTTATCAGGTCTTGAATCTCCTGTTGTTGGCGAAACTGAAGTTCTTGGACAATTTAAAAAGCAAATTATTCCGCAGTTAAAAAAGAATTCTGATTTAGAACAAATTATTCAATTTATTCTAAATTTAGTTAAAATCATAAGAGCAAAACATCTTATAGGGTTAGGCTCTCAAAGTTATGGAAGTATGGTTCGTAGGATTTTAAAATATCATCAGCATATTTTATTTGTTGGCTCAGGTGCTTTAACAGAGTCTGTTCTTCCTTGGGTTAAGGCGTCTAAAAATGTTATGATCTTAGTAAGGTCTTTAGAGCGCTATGAGAAAACAAAGGTATATAAAGAAAATACGGGTTTAAAAGCTTTTTCTTTAGATGAAGACTTTATATTTGATTTTGCATTGCACGTTATAGTTTGTGCTCCAATAAAAGCTAAAGTTTTAGAAAGTTATTTAACCAATGCTAATGTTGAAACTATAGTGGATCTGCGAGAAGAATCAAAGACTGATCCTATCTTAAATTTATCATGTAAAGTATTTGATTTAGAAAATGTTTTTAAAGGTTTTTATACTGAGATAAATAAAAAAAAGAAACTTATTAAGAGTATTGAGGAAGATATTTTTCTTAAAGTTAAGGAACGATTTGTAAAGCACCGACCATTTGGTTGGGATGATTTATGTCTATAAAAATTGGATCTCGAAAAAGTCATTTAGCTCAAGTTCAGGCAAGAATATTTAATGGAATTTATAAGAAGAATTTTCCAGAAGATAAAACAGAGTTGTTTTTTAAGGCTTCTTTAGGAGACTTAAATTTAGATATGGATTTATCTAAAACAGATAGTAAAGGTGTTTTTACAAACGATTTTTTAAAACTTTTAAAAAATAATGAATGTGATTTAATTATTCATTCATGGAAAGATCTTCCTATTGATGATAATGGTGTGACGCAAGTAACAGCAACTCTACATAGAGAAGACATAAGAGACGTGTTTTTTTTAAAAAAAAGATCAAGATCTAAGATCAGTTGGGCGGTGCAAACCTCTAGTCCAAGAAGAGAGTTTAATTTATCAGAATTTTTCTCTTATTTGTCTAAGGGTGAGCAAAAGTTAAACTATATTCCCATCAGAGGTAATGTTCCTACAAGATTTTTAAAGTTTTTAGAAAATGAATCTTCAGATGGTTTTTGTGTAGCTGTTGCTGCGGTAAAAAGGCTTATTAATGATGAATTTTTTAATAAAAATAATCCAGGTATTTGGGATAAGATTTCTAATGAATGCTACTGGTCAGTGCTTCCTGTAAGTTATTGTCCTTCAGCAGCTGCTCAAGGAGCATTAGCAGTTGAAACTAAGATTTTAAATGTGGAATTAAATAAAAAATTAGCAAAAATTAATAATAAAACTGTTATGGGCTCTGTTCTTAAAGAGCGAGCTATACTTAAAGGTTATGGCGGAGGTTGTCACTTATCAGTAGGGGTTAATGTTATTAAAAATAATCATGGTGAGTTTACGTTAAAAGCAGGCCTTATAAATGGTAAGAAGTTTAGAGATTTAAAATTTAAACCTTTTAAAAAATACCCTGATAAAATTAAGGAAAATAAAGTTTGGATATCTACACAAGAAGTTTTAGCAAAACGCATTAAAACAGATTATAGAATTAAAAGTTCAGGGCTTAAGAGCTTTATGGTTACAAGGTTTGAATCTTATAAAAAAAATGTGGTTTCAGATAAAGATTTAGTTCATTCAGCAGGTCTTAAAACATGGAAAAAACTTTATCAATGTGGACAATGGGTGAACTCATGTCTTGATAGTTTAGGCTCTGATTTATATGTTGGAGACCTTTTGCGTCAGGGGGTTAAACATTATTGGCTTACACGAGACGATGTGGTCGCGCCAAAAGGTTTTAAAACAGTTAAGACTTATAGCTTAGAAAGTAAATTTAATAAAACTTCTTTTTTAAATAAAGATTATTTTTTATGGATGAATGGAGAATTGATGGTTAAATCTCTTAAATATAATAAAAGCCTTCGCTGTAAAAAACATTTTATAGGTATGGGAAGATCATACGATGTTGTTAAGGCATTTGTAAAAGACAATCAAGATTTTTTAAGTAAAGACTTTGAAGTTTTTCCAATTTATTCGTTAGAACAATTTAAAAAAGATATAATTAAAGGTTAAAATTATGCAATCAGTTAAATTAAATCAACGCTGTTTAAAAGTTTCTCCTGGAGGAGTGCATTCTCCAGTAAGAGCTTATAAATCAGTTGGTGGAAATCCTGTTTTTTTTAAAGAGGGACAAGGAGCTTACTTAACTTCAGTGAACGGCGATAAATATATAGATTTTTGCCAAAGTTTTGGTCCTTTAATTCTTGGACATAGAGACCCAGAAGTTCAGCAAGAAGTTGAGCGTATGATTAGAACTCTTTGGACCAGTGGCACATGTGAGCACTACTCATTAGAGCTTGCTGAATGGATATGTGAGCATATTCCTGCAATGCAAAAGCTTAGGTTTGTAAGTTCAGGAACAGAGGCTGTTATGTCAGCTCTTCGTGTGGCTAGAGGTGCTACAGGAAAAGATAAGGTTTTAAAGTTTGAAGGTTGTTATCATGGTCATGTGGATTCTCTTTTAGTTCAATCAGGTAGTGGTCTGGCGGGTAAGAGTGCGGCAAGTTCTGCAGGGATTGCAAAATCTACAGCATTACAAACATTAGTTTGTCCTTTAAATGATATAGAGACTTTTAAAGAAATTGTTGAAACAAATAAAAATAACCTAGCTGCTATAATTTTAGAGCCTCTTCCTGCAAACTTTGGTTTGTTAGAACAAGAAAAAGATTTTATAAAAAATGTTGTAATGATAGCTCGCATAAATGGAGCTCTTGTTATTTTTGATGAAGTTATCTCTGGTTTTAGAGTTGGTCTGGGTGGAATGGCAGAGAAATTAAATATCACTCCGGATTTAATTATTTATGGTAAAGTTATTGGTGGTGGTTTTCCGGTAGGTTGTTATGGTGGGAAAAAAGAACTTATGGACTTAGTCGCGCCTCTTGGACCTGTTTATCAAGCAGGAACATTAAGCGCTAATCCTGTTGGAATGGTGGCAGGATTAACAACTTTAAAAAAAGCAAAAAGAGATGGAATCTGGGATAAGTTTTTAGCACTAACAGATATTTTTAAAAGAGATTTTAATTCTTGGGCAAAAGATAAAGGTATTAAAAAAAGACTTCATGTTTATGGATCACTTTTTTGGTTTGTTGATCTAGTAGAGCCGGTAAGAGCCATTTCACAAATACCTAAAGATCATGAAGATAAGTTTAAGTATTTTTTTAATTCATTATTAGAACAAAAGGTTTACCTTGCTCCAAATGGTTATGAAGTAGGGTTTTTAGGAAATACTCATACAAGACAAATTATGGAAGAATCTTTAGGGAAATTTAAAAAAGCAGCTCTCTTTACCCATGAAAACTTTAAATGTTGAGTTAAAATTATAAAGGAAAATATGAAAAGACTTTGGTTATTTATAGCTTTTATTTTTTGGGCAGTGTTTACATTGGCTCTTCTTACATGGTGGGTGATCTTTAGTTTTAGACAACTGGAATCTTTAAAAAACTTAAACCTTAAAACTGAATCTGTGATATTAGGCCATCAAAAAATGCTTATGTATGAAGGGCTAACACTTTATGCCTGTCTTATTATAGGGGGGTTAGCATTAGTTTATTTTATTGTTAAAGAAAATAAGCTTTTAAGAGAGCGTAAAAACTTTTTATCTTTATTTACTCATGATTTAAAAACCACTATATCAGCACTAAGGCTCATGCTTGAACGGTTATCTTCAAAGGTTTTAGAGCCTACATTAAGAGGTGAGGTGAAAGAAATTCAACAAATTGGAATAAGGCTTAATCAGCAGTTACAAAATGCACTGCAAGCTACATATGAGAATGATAGAAAATTTATATTTGAGAATTTAAATTTTTGTAAACAAATTAATTATATAAGGCCTTTATGGCCGGACCTCTCATTTAAGACAGAGGAGGGATTAAATATTGTAGCAGATACAGCAGCTGTGAGAAGTATTTTAATCAATTTAATTCAAAATGCGCTAACTCATGCAGGGGCTTTAGAGGTGGTTTTTTCCAAAAAAAAGGATCAAAAAGGCTATATTGGAATTTGCTGCTCTACGCCAGGAGGGCGTAAACTTCCTATTTCCATTAAAGAATTTGAAAAAAATCTAAGAGCATTTCAATCTACAGATGGTAGTGGAGTAGGTTTAAAGCTTACTAAAGAGATTATGGAGAAAATGGGCGGGGCTGTAAGCTTTGATTTATCTTGTGAAGGTGTGTTAGAGGTGACTTTATTTTTTAAAGAACAGGAGGCGCACTCATGAGGGGTTTATATGTGGAAGATGATTTAAATCTTGCAATATCAGTTATTCAAAGCCTTAAAGAAAAAAATACTGAAGTTTTATGGGCCAGAAGTGTTGCTGAATCTATAGAGGTTATTAACAAAGAAGATTTTAAATTTTATATACTCGATGTGGGTCTTTTAGATGGTGAGGGGTATGAGGTGGCTAGATACCTTAATGAAGCTAAAAAAACAGATCCAATATTGTTCTTAACAGCTAGAAATAAAGCTGAAGATAGACTTAAGGGATACGAACTTGGAGCTGTTGAGTATATTCCAAAACCATTCTTATTCGCAGAGCTTTGGATAAGATTGAGCCATGTTTTACAAGATCGTGTTGAAGAAGAGTCTTTAAAGCTAGGTGATCTAACTATTAACTTTAAATCTTATTCATTTAACTGGAAGCATTCAGAAACTTTATTTCTTTCAGAAAAGGAATTTGGAGTTTTTTTATATTTGTATAAAAATTCTCCAGCTGTTGTAAGGCGTTCAGATATTTTAGATAAAATATGGGGGAAGAATCAATTTCCAACAGAGAGAACAATTGACAATGTTATTTTAAAATTAAGAAATAGTCTTAAGCACTACGGTTATTATGTAAAAAGTATAAGAGGAGTAGGCTACTCATGGGTGAGAGAACAGTAAGGGTGAAGTAAAATGAATAAAAAATTTCAAAATGCTTTAAATAATATAGTTCAAGATGTTCCTCCTATTTGGTTAATGAGGCAGGCAGGAAGATATCAAAAATCATATAGAGTTTTAAGAAAAAAATATTCATTTATGGATTTATGTAAAGTTCCTGAGTTAGCAGCAAAAATTGGTTTTAATGCTGTTGATGAATTTGATTATGATCTTTGTATTTTATTTTCAGATTTGTTGTTTCCATTAGAGGCTTTTGGTATGGGTTTAGAGTACTCTCCAGGGCCGATTTTATCTTGGAATTTAAAAGATAAAAATGATTTTAAAAAATTTAAATCTCAAGAAGAAGCTTTTGAAGGAATAAAATTTCAAGGAGACTGTTTAAGGGCAACTAGACAGATTTTACCTAATAATAAAAGCTTAATTGGTTTTGTCGGCGGATTTTGGACTCTTTTTGGATATGCTGTAGAGGGTAGGCATAAAGGTAATATGCTTGAGACTAAAAAGAGTTTACATTTATTTGATGAATTTGTTCAAATTCACATGCTTCCATTTTTAAAGAGAAATATTCAACTTCAGTTAGACAATGGTGCTGAAGTGGTTATGGTCTTTGATACTGCTGTAGGTGAGGTGAGCGCAGAGTTTTTTAAAAATAGAATTTCACCTTATTTATTAACATTAGTTAAAAAATTTCCAGGTAAACTTGGTTACTATGCCAAAGGTGGAAACTTAGATTATTATTCCTTAGAGTTTTTAGATCAGTCTTGGGCTGGAATGGGTTGGGATCATAGATGGGATCTTTTAAATATCTTAAAAAATAAAAAATACTCAGGTTTTGTTCAAGGAAACTTTGATCAAGCGCTTCTACACCAATCTCTTCCTGATTTTAGAGTTTCTTTAGCCCAATACTTAGATCAATTTAAGGGCCTTTCTCCTCAAGACAGAAAAGGTTGGGTGGCAGGACTGGGGCATGGTGTTTTGCCACTAACTCCTGAGGATAATGTTAAATATTATGTAGATACTGTTCGTAGTTGTTTCAGTAAATAAATAAGAAAGAGGTTAAAATGAAAGAACTGCTAGCTAAATATGATATTCCTGCTCCAAGATATACGAGTTATCCAACAGTTCCTTATTGGGACAACAGCCCAACAACGCAAGAATGGACAGCTTCTATTAATCACTGTCTTATTAAGGAAAACACTAGTTGGTCTATGTATATTCATATTCCTTTTTGTGAGAGTTTATGCACATTTTGTGGATGTAACACAGTAATTACAAGAGATCATAAAAGAGAGAATATTTATATAAATCAATTATTAAGTGAGTGGGAGATGTATATTCAAAATTGCCCAGATTTAAAATCAAGACCACTTAAAGAGTTGCACTTTGGTGGAGGAACTCCAACCTTTTTTTCACCAGAAAATTTAAAAAAGCTTATTAAGGGAATCTTTAAAGATTGTACATTATCTAATAACTTTGAAGGATCTATTGAAGTGGATCCAAGGAGAACAACAAAAAAACATTTAGCGATTCTTAAACCATTAGGGTTTCACAGGGTGTCTATGGGGGTTCAAGATTTTGATTTAGAAGTTCAAAAACTTATAAATAGAATCCAACCAGAAAAAACGACTAAGGACTTAACAAGTGCTGCAAGAAAAATAGGGTACACATCAGTAAACTATGATTTGATTTATGGTTTGCCAAAACAAGATATTTCTAAAATAAAACATCTTGTTAAAACAACCATTAAACACAGACCTGATCGTGTAGCTTTATATAGTTTTGCTTTAGTTCCATGGATTAAGCCAGCACACAGAATTTTTAAAGATGAGGACTTGCCAGTAGGAGCTGAAAAAAGAGAGCTTTATGAGGTTTCTAGAAAAAAGCTCATTGATGCAGGTTATATAGAAATTGGTATGGATCACTTTGCTTTAAAATCAGATTCTCTTTATAAATCTTTAGAGGAAGGAAAACTTCATAGAAATTTTATGGGGTATACTGCTACTAGAACTGACTTACTTTTAGGTATTGGGGTAAGTTCAATTTCTGAAACACCAGATATGTTTCATCAGAATGAGAAAAAGCTTATTGTTTATGAGAGAGAAATTTTAAAAAAAAATATTCCTACATTTAGAGGTCATAAGCTAACAAGTCAAGATAAGGTTTATCGAGAGCTTATTTTAAATCTTATGACAAAATGGAAGGTAGAGCTTACTCAAGCAGACAAGACTGATCTTGAAATTTATTTAAACCAAGCAATTAAAGATGGGTTTATACATTTTAAAGGTTTAAGCTTAGAGGTGCTTAAAAAGGGCCGTCCATTTTTAAGAAATATCTGTATGGGGCTTGATAAACGACTTCGTTTAAAAAATCCTACAAGAAAGGTGTTCTCTCAATCAATATGATTAAGCCAACTGTTGTAGTTTATGGTTCAGGAGTAAGTGGTTTGATTGCCGCATATTTTCTTTATAAGAAGGGGTTTAAGGTTACTGTTATTGATCCCTATAATAAACATAAGATTTCAACATTAATAGTTTCTGAGGGTTTGGTGGAGAGAGCTGCAAATTCAATATTATGTAATCAAGCAACAAAGGATTTGTTAAATGAAATAGGTTTAGAGTATGAGTTTTATTCAGATCTAGGGAAAAAAAAGTATGTTTTTATAAATGGAAAAACTAAAAGGTGGCCATTAAGTTTTATTCAAACTTTAAAAAATTTAAAACCTCTTTTTGCTTTAATGAAAAAAAATCCTCAGATAAAACCACTTGAAAATGAGACTTTAAAGGATTGGGGTTTAAGAGTTCTTAGGGAGCCTTTATTGGATAATTTAATAGTTCCAGGGCTTCAAGGAATATATGGTGGAGATGTTAAAGAGCTTAGTGCAAGCTTGGTGTTAAAGAACTTTTTTCAATTAGATAGGAAAGATTTTTTAGGAAGCATTAGTTTTAAAAATGGAATGCAGGAATTTTGTGACTATTTAAAGGGGTATTTAATAAAAAAAGGAGCTTCTTTTGAAAAAGAATCTTTAAAAAATTATAATTTTAGAGTAATTTCAACTCCAACATATTCATTGCCTGACTGTGTTTCCATGGATATTAAAAATATTTTAAGTAAAGTTTCTTATAAAAAAATATCTACTATGACTGTTTTTATGGATAAAGAAGATAGAGTGCCCTTTAAAGGATTTGGTTGTGTGTTTAAAAATCAAAAAAAAGGGGTGTTAGGTTTAATCTTAAATTCAGATATTTTTACAAATAGAGCAAAACAAGGTCTGGTTTCTGAAACTTGGATTTTTAATGGTTGTTTTATAAAGGAAGAAAAAACGGCATTGTCTTTAGTAAAATCTTTTCGAGAAGAAAAATTTTTTAGAAAGAATAAAATTATAAGATCATATTTTAAGTACTGGGAGCAAGCCTTTCCTGCCTATGATCTTACTTTAGAAGGGGTGTTAAAAAAAATAGAAAAATATAAACATGAAATGTATTTTTTTGCAAACTGGACTGGTAATTTAGGCATAGGTTCAATGATCCAAAATGGTGAAGCCTTTGCAAAAAATATTTTAAAAAAAAATAAAGAAACTAAGTATGTTTAAAAAAGCAATTGTACTTGTGAATATTGGAACACCGGAAGTCTTAAGTATAAAGGCTGTTAAAAAATATTTAAAAAAATTTTTAATGGATAAAAATGTTATTGACCTTCCTTTTTTAGCAAGGTTTTTTTTAGTTAGAGGAGTTATAGTTCCTTTTAGAGCCTTAAAATCTTTAAACGCATATAAGGTTATTTGGAAAAAAGAAGGCTCTCCTTTAGATGTTTATACTAAAGAAATAGTTAAAGAGCTTACTAAAGAGTACCAAGGAGAGTACTTAGTGCGATACGCTATGAGTTACTCAGCCCCGTATATTAATAAAACATTAGATAAGTTAAAAGAAAAAGGTGTAAAAGAGGTTTATTATATTCCTATGTATCCACAGTATGCTCAGTCGTCTTCTTTAAGCGCTTTAGAAGAAGCTGAAAAATGGGCTAAGAAGAATACAGATATTCAGATTAAATCTAGAGCGTATTATTTTAATCATCTTGATTTTTTAAATACTTCAGTGGAAAAAATAAAAAACTATAAAGATAAGGATATAAAAGTACTATTTAGCTTTCATGGAATTCCTGAAAAACATCTTAAAAAAATCCATAAAGAATGTAATAATTGTAATAAGTGTTGTTTGGTTTGGCATAAGGCGAATAAGTTTTGTTATAGGGCTCAGTGCTTTAAAACAGCATCTGATATTTCAAACAGATTAGGTCTTTGGGACTGGGAGGTGTCGTTTCAAAGTCGTTTAGGTACAAATCAATGGATACTCCCATATACCGTTGATAAGGTGAAAGAGCTGGCTAGAAAAGGTATTAAAAGGCTTATTATGGTTCCTTATGCCTTTACAGTAGACTGTTTAGAGACGGAAGAAGAGATAGATTTTAGGATTAAAGAAGTTTTTATTAAGGCTGGAGGTAAAAGTATCATAAGAGTTCCTTGCTTGAATAAAGATTTTAAAAAGTTAGTAACAAGTCAATTTTTAAATGATTTAAAGCCATTAAAAATGGTTTTATATGAAATAAGGAGCGCTGAATAAAAAAATAAGAAGATTTTAAAATCAAAATAGTTATAATAGCCGCTACATGATTAGTTTAGAGTTTTTTATAAATTTTAAGTTTTATTGGATAGACTTTGGACTAGATAATTTAAAAAATCATTCTTTTTTAAAAGATCTAGTTGGAGAATATTAGTATGAAAAAAATATATAAAGATATACTAATAGGTTTAATTTTAGCTTCATTTGTTTTTACACCAACTGCATTTGCAAAGCCTCAGGGCGTTGATATTAAAAATTCAGTAAAAGTGCCTTCTTATGCAAAAATGTCTAAGGTAATAAAGAAGAATAAAAAAGCTTTAAAAGTTTCAGATTTTATAGAATCAGCAAAACCAATGCTCAATAAAAGAGCGTATAAAGACATTTTAAAAATGGCTTTTCCTGTTTGGGATAAGAAATTTGTTAAATTTAAAGTTGGACAGGATTATTTTAAGATAAAATTTAAAGATCAGTCTCTTTTTATAAGGTATGTGGATCAAGGGCCGGTGGCTTTTATAGTAAACGATGAACCTTTTTTATGGAAAGATTTTTTAATTTATAGCCGAGTAAAAGCAAGGCTTACTCAGATTATTATGAATGGAAAAACTAAAAAAGTTTCATTTATTGAGTCTATTTTAAAGGATCTTTTTCCTAAAGCATATGCAGTATTGCCAGAAATTTCTTATACTTCTGCTGAGTGTCAAGAGAAGAAAGCTAAGGGTGGAGATCAGTGCAAAAGTAAAAATCCTATTCAATGTCATCCTAGGGCTATAGCGTGTGGATGTTCTTTTGGAGGGAAAGCCTTGGTGGGTACTACTAAAGACGGCAATCAGGTTTATGGCGGTTGTAAATGCCCTAATGAGTATATCTTTAAACCCAACAAAAGTCCAACATTATGCCCAAAATGTGACGAAACTACAAATATGATAATGGAAAATGGAAAATGTAATTGTATGCCTGGCACTAAGGAGATAAATGCTAAAAAACTAAATCGTTCCTGTGAATGCCCTGAAGGTAAAGAAATAGTTAACCAGGAATGTATTGAAAAATGTAAGTCACCAACTACGAGAAATACAGAAGGAAAATGTAGTTGTCCTGAGGATAAAGATTTAGTAGGTGATAAATGTGTTGAAAAATGTAAGTCACCAACTACGAGAAATACAGAAGGAAAATGTAGTTGTCCTAATAATCAGATACTTAAAGGGAAAGAGGGAAATCAATCCTGTGGTTGTCCTGAGGATAAAGATTTAGTAGGTGATAAATGTGTTGAAAAATGTGGTTTCTTAAAAAAGAGGAAGGACGATGGAACATGTGGGGTTGCGCTTATTCCCGTGTTACTTATTGCTGCTGGCGTGGCTGGATTAGCCTTTTTATTCTTTTGGAATAAAAACAGAAGAGAAAAAAGAAGAGAAGAAAAAAGAAGAAATAGTGGGTTACCAGTAACCAATTGGATTTCAAATTCTGAAGGAATGTGCCCATCAGTTGGTGCTGATAAAAGAGGTATTGACCCCAATGATCTTTCACCACAATGTAGAAATGCAGTTTGTTCTGGTGGATCATGTGAAAATGACAATGATGCTAATTCAATAGAGGAAGGTGGGGAAGGGGAATAGTAAAGCGTATAGCATATGTATTTTTTGGGTTTAAAAAACATTAAAAGCGCATACTTAAGATTTTAAAGCGCTTAGTGAAAGGGTAAAAAAAGAATACTAAACTAATGTGAGTTTTTTTAGTGGGTGTAGGGGTTATGTTTTAAAAAAGGTAATGTTAAGAGTGTTTGCTTAATAATAGGGTTGCACTTAGTTATCTACGTTGGATTTTGGAATGATGCAAATAAAGAGTTCATGCTTTAAAAGATTTTATTAAAAAGATTACTATTTACTTTAAATTTAAAACCCTAAAAAAAATAAATATTTTAAATTTAGATATGAAACAGGTTTTGTGTAAGAAAAGCTTTTTATACAGGTTTATTTTTTAAAAGAGGTAAATTTTAATATAGAGTAGAAGATATTTTTTAATTTTAAGTGCTAAAAGTTTTGAATCAAATAGAGCGTATTTTTAAAAATTCACCCAAGAGTTTTAGTGGTTTTAAACTTAGAGATTAAACTATTTTTTAAAAACAGTTAAGAAAGGGTGTTTTTAAAAGAGGGGAGTTGTAGTTTTAGTGGCAATTAAGATTTTATTTTTTGTTGCTTTTTTTATGCCGAGTGCTATGTTTGCTCACTCTATTTCTAATCATATCTTTAAGAATGTACAAAAACATGTTTTAAATAATGAAAATAAGAAAGCTTTAGATTATTTAAGGAATTATTCAGGTGAATTAGAGGGTATTGATAAGCTTTTAGCAAAATATGTACAGGGTGTTTTAAATATTGAGCTTGGTGAGTACGAAAAAGCAGAAAAAAATTTTAATCAAACTGATGGCGTTAAAGAGCTGAGCGTATATATAGAGTACTACAGAGCTGTTATTGATTATAATCAAAAAAAAATTTTAAAAGCAGAAGTGCATCTTAAGAAAGCTTTAAAAGAAAAAAACATTCAAAATTCTTTGTTACAAAGAATAAATTATTTATATGGTCGAATAGATTTAAAAAATAAAAAAGGACGAGCTGCATATAAAAAATTAAATCCACTTTTATACTCATGGAAAGGTGCTTCAACAAAGGCAGAGTTGTTAGAGGAGCTTTTGTTAGTGTCTATTCAAAAAGGACTCTTTAGTAAAAAATATTATTGTAAATGGTTTAAGGATTTATATATAAATCATCCCCTAAATAAATATTCTTATGAGTGGGGGTTTAAAGATAAAAACTTATTGTTTGAAGGTAAAAAGATAAGGTGTAGTTTAACTTTAAAAAACATGAGATCTAAACTTAAACGTTATTATCTTCAGGGGCTAGATAAAGAAATCCTTAAACATTTAAAAGAGATTAAAAATAATAAATATACATATGCAAGACTATTGTCTAGCTATTATTATTATATTGGGAAGCCTGATAGATCATTAACAGTTATATTTAAAACTAAAAAAATTGAAGAAAATTATGATGAAAAAATTAGAATAGCAAAAGTCTTATACTATGCTGGACAACCAGAAAAAACTCTTTCTGTTTATAAAGAGCTTTATAAGAAAGAAAAAACATATAGAAAAAAAGCAAGTCTTTTGTTTAAGCTTGCAAATTTAAATTTAGAGCTTTCAAACTTTAAAACTGCTCAGTTGTATTTTCAGAGTCTTTTAAAAGATTATGGAGGATCAACTTATGCTAAAAAAGCTCAATGGTTATTTCCATGGAGTATGTATTTAGGTAAAAAATATCAAGAAGCATATTTAAGTTTTGTGATGCTTGGTGAAAAAATAAAAAAGAATTCTAAGCGATTTAAACATGTTGATAAAAAAAAGGTTTACTATTGGGCCGCTAGATCTTTAGAAAAATTAGGTGAAGAAAGCAATGCTGTTTTAATATATAAGCAACTTATTATGGATCCGTTAGTTTCCTATTACTCTATTCTTTCGGCCTTAAGATTAGAGGATATTGCTAAGAAAAATCAAATTTTGCTCACTACAAATAATTTTTTAAGGCTTGCTTGGGCTGATAAAAAGAAAAATATTTTAACTAGGCGCGATCTTTTTTTAGAAAGTTTTAAGCCTTTAACACGTATACCCTCAACACTTTATATAAAAACAGGGTTAAAAGATATGGCATTAATAGATTTAAAATCTTTTTTTCCAAAAGATGAAGTTAAAGATGTACCTTTAAAAGAGTCAGATTACTTTTTATATATGCAACGCTATACTTATTTAGCTAGAATGGGGTTTTGGAATGACGCAAATGAAGAACTTGTTGTTATTAAAGAACTTTCAAAAACTAAAGGCTTAAAAGAAAAACTATTAGGACTTTTTCAAAATACAAGAGATTTTAGTAATCTTTCAAAACTGGCTTCTACGTCATTTTATAAAGAACATTATTTTTCTAAGCCTAAAAGAGCGTATAAATTTTGGTCTAAATCATATCCTAAAGCTTACGAAAAACATGTTTTAAAGATGTCTAATTTATTTAATGTTTCTAAAAATTTAGTTTGGAGTGTAATGAGGGCTGAAAGCTTTTTTGATGCAAAAGCACTTTCTTCAGCTGGAGCTAGAGGGCTTCTTCAAATTATGCCATATACAGGGGCCAAAATTTTAAGCATTTTATCTGGTAAAAACCCTTTATTAGACAAAATTACTTCAGATCAACAAGCACATATTTCAAAAACGCTTTTAAAACCAAAAGTAAATATTCTTTATGGAACAAAATATTTAAGTAGGTTAAATAAACAGTTTAAAGGTTATTTACCCTTTGTTGTGGCAGCTTATAACGCAGGTCCACATAGAGTAAAGATGTGGAGTAAAATGATTGGTCAAATGGACCAGGATGAGTTTACTGAGCGAGTGCCGTTTAAAGAGACAAAATCTTATATTAAAAAAGTAATGCGCAATATGTTTGTCTATAGCTCTTTATATGGCAAAGAGGCTAGTATGTATTATTTAATTAAACCCACAGCCTATATAGAAGTAGGAGAAGCTCCAACAGCAGAATATTGGGGTAAATTTTAAGGTTTTTAGAGTTTAAATTAAGAACCCTCTTTGCAAGAAATCTTAATATGTGATTAAACCCTTCTTTATAAAAGGGGGCATAAGTGCTTAGGATTTTAATACTATTTATTTTGTTAATTCCACTTACGACGTCTTGTAAGAAAAAGAATTCTAAAGGGGACTTTGGGCTTAAGGTATCTGAAACATTAAGAATGAGGATTATCGGGGAGCCTCCAACACTAGATTGGCATAAATCAACCGACTCAACATCGAGTTTTTTAACTCAAAATATTATGGAAGGATTGGTGCAGTTTAAATACACTAGTGGTGAGGTTAGGTTATCACCATCTTTGGCAACAGAATGGAAGCCCTTAAAAGGCGCTAAGGTCTGGGAATTTAAAATTAGAGAGGGTATGAAGTGGAGTGATGGTCAACCTTTTGAACCTCAACATATTATTGATGGTTGGGAAAGGCTATTGAATCCTTTAACAGCGTCTCAGTACGCATACTTTTTATATGGTATTAAAAATGCAAGAATGTATAATGAAGGTAAAATAAAAGATTTTAATCAAATTGGAGTAAAGCTTAAAGGAAATATTATTCGCGTTGAATTAGAAAAGGCAATGCAATTTCCATATCTTTTAACTCATGCCTCAACTTTTCCAATAAGAAAAGATATTGTAAATAAATTTGGTAATAAATGGACTGATCCTAAAAATATTGTAACCTTAGGGCCTTATAATCTTATTAAATGGGATCATGATAAGGCTTTAATTATAGAAAGAAATCCTCTTTTTTTTGATAAACCTGCAAAGATTAAAAATATTATTTTTTATGTGATTTCAGAAACACAAACTGCTTTAAATTTGTTTGATGCAGGAAAAATTGATGTATTAAGAACGCTACCAGCTAAAGATCTTCCTATTTTAAGGGCAAGAAAAGAGTTTTTAGAGTATCCGGTGTTAGTCACTTACTATTATGGGTTTAACACCCAAAAAGCCCCTACGGATAATGTGTTAGTTAGAAAAGCCTTATCTCATGCAATTGATAGGAATCAAATTACAAAGATGTTGCAAGGAGGGCAAAAGCCTTTAACAGGGTGGATTCCCCATGGAATGTTTGGGCACAATGGTGATGTAGGTTTAGCCTTTGATCCGATCAGGGCTAAGAAATATTTAAAAGATGCTGGATATGATGAAACAACCCCTTTTCCTAAAATTGAGCTGTCTTTTAACACCCTTGAAGATCATAAAAGAATTGCTGAAAATATTCAATCTCAATTAAAAGAAAATTTAGGTGTTATAGTTGAAATTAAAAATGAAGAGTGGAAGGTCTACTTACAAACTATAAGAGTCAATCCATCTCATATGTATAGAATGGGTTGGGTTGCAGATTATCCAGATCCAAATAATTTTTTTGAGTTATTATTATCATATTCTGAGCAAAATCATACGGGTTGGAAAAATAAAACATTTGATAAAATAATCGAAGATGCTGTGGAGTTAGTTGATAATAAGCCTAAGAGATTAGCTCTTTATTTAAAAGCACATCAAATTTTAGTAAATCAAGATGTTCCTGTTTTTCCGGTGTATACAAAGGTTGCTCATCATCTTATAGCAAATAGGGTCATCTCTTTTCCAACTAATGTTATGGAAGAGTATAAGTTAAAAAAGACAAGTGTTCAATAAAGTGATAAGTTTAAAATGAAAAGCTTTAATTTATCAAAAATATTTTTATTCATTATATTAATCACGATTTCATTTATTGTAGGGCTTAATTTATTAAATTATGAAGTTTCATACTTTTTAAGTGGAATATTTGCTGTAGAAATATTTAGTGGTTTAGTATTTTTTGCATATATTAACAATTCAACTATATATTGTCTTAAAAGAATTTTAGAGGCTATGGTGACTCTTTTTGTTATAGCAACTTTAACTTTTATTTTATTAAGATTCATTCCTGGAGGGCCTTTTGATACTGAAAAAGTTTTACCTCCAGAGATTAAGGCAAATATTGAAAAAAAATATGGTCTTGATCAGCCGGCTATAGTTCAGTATATGACTTATTTAAAAAAAACTGTCACCTTAAAGCTTGGTGAGTCATATAAATATATAGGCAGATCTGTCGGAGATATAATAGTAGAAAGCTTTCCGGCCTCATTTATTTTGGGTATTTACGCGTTTGCATTGTCGTTTATTATTGGAATACCATTGGGGGTTTTTGCAGCATCAAGACACAACACATGGTGGGATACTATTGCTATGGGAGTTGCTATAAGTGGTGTTGCATTGCCTAACTTTTTAGTAGGCTCAGTTTTAATTATGATATTCTCATATTACTTAAAAGTTTTACCCCCAGCTATGTGGGACAGCTCGCTTCATTATATTTTACCTGTTGTGACTTTAGGGATAAGACCTGCAGCATTTATAGCAAGGCTTACAAGATCTACGGTTTTAGATGTCATTAGAGCTGACTACATTAGAACCGCTAGATCTAAAGGTTTATCTGAATTTACAATTTTATATAAGCATGTGTTAAAAAACTCTCTTATTCCAGTGTTGACGTATTCAGGACCTTTACTTGCAGGGATTCTTTCAGGATCGTTTGTAATTGAAATTTTATTTGCTGTTCCTGGAATTGGTAAGTATTTGGTTCAATCAGTTACAAATAGAGACTATCCATTAATATTAGGCTTAACTCTTTTATATTCAGTATTGTTAGTGTTGAGCAACCTTGTTGTTGATTTATTATACTCATTTTTTGATCCAAGAATTAGATTGGCTTAAGGGAACTTGTATGAGCGAAAATAAAATTTTAAAAAATATAGAGTCAAAAAGTCTGTGGGGAGATTCTTTTTTTAGATTAAAAAAAAATAAGGCTTCAATGCTATCATTTTATTTTGTATTTTTAATTTGTTTAGTAGCTTTATTTGCTAAATATTTAGCGCCGTATTCTTTTGAAACACAACATATTGATCATTTACTAGAAGCTCCAAGTTTAACATTTTTATTAGGCACAGACAGTTTAGGTAGGGATGTTTTTTCAAGAATTATTTATGGAGCTAGAATGTCTATGTCCATAGGAATTTTTACGGCTCTAATCTCAATGTTTATAGGAACTATTTATGGGTGTATTTCTGGCTGGATTGGAGGTCGTGTAGATGCTATTATGATGAGAACTATAGATATTTTGATTTCCATACCATCAATGGTTCTTTTAATTTTAGTGAAAGTTATTTTTGATTCAGTAAACTTTTTTCAAAACCCGGAGTTAAGAGCCTTAACGGGGATGCTGTTAGCGTTGAGTATGGTGGGCTGGGTTACCTTAGCAAGGGTTGTTAGGGGGCAGGTCTTGCAAGTTAAGGAGTTAACCTTTATTGAAGCGGCACAAGCTTTAGGATCTCCAGGATATAAGATTTTATTAAAGCATATTTTCCCTAATATTTTAGGGCCGATTGTTGTACTTCTAACCTTTCAGATTCCTTCAAATATTCTTATTGAGAGTTTTTTAAGTTTTATTGGATTGGGTTTACAACCGCCTTATAGCAGCTGGGGAGTGTTAGCGGCTGATGGCTGGCGCTCTATGAGATCCTTTCCACACTTAATACTCTACCCCTCAATTGCGTTAGGGCTTACTATGCTGGCTTTTAATCTTTTTGGAGATGGTTTAAGAGATGCATTCGATCCTAAAATGAAATAATATCTGAATTTTTTTCAACTATAACCTTAATAATAGCTAATTTAAAGCAGATAAGATATTTTGTAGAGCGATTTAGATTAAGGATGTAAATATGTATGATAAAAAAAATAAGCTATTAGTATTAAAAACAGCTTTCTTTTGTTTCTTTATTTGTACAAACGTAAATGCAGCGATCACTTGTAAAAGTTTTTTAAGACAAGAAATCCCTCTTAAAAGTCTTGAATATTACTCAGCTCAACTTTCTAAGGAAATTAGTATTTCAAAAGCGATAGAGCCTAAATTTTTAGACCCAGTTAAAGAAATTAAACTTACTAAAAAGTGGAGGGGAATAATAACGGGTGTTCCAAAGTCAGTAAGGTCAGTTCTTCATAAAGGAGCTAGAATATTAGATTATCAAGTTTTAACAGCCGATAAAGATGCTGTGGTTAGAGCTTCTGCGGGAAAATTTACAAGTTTTAGATTTATTCATGAGTGGCGTGGCAAAGATATGTCTACTAATATAGGTCTTCCTATTTCTTCAATTTTTTTAAAAGCTTTAGAGAAGAAGAATGAAGGAAAGCTTGTTCCTGAAAATGCAGAGGCTGTTTTTATATTTATGCATGGTGGTGGTACTAAGACTACCGGGCATCAAGTTGCTGCTAATATCACTAATTACTTAGAACAGTTTGGCGTAGTTGTACTTTCTATAGATGCTCCCTTTCATGCTTACGGTCCAAGAGTTCAGGATTTAAGTCCTAAAGAGTATTATGAATATTTAAGGGACTTTAGACATAAATATATACCTGCTAGAGTGGATACATTTATCGGTGGGCATAGCATGGGTGGTCTTCATGCTGATAATATCATGAGAATGTCTGATAATAAAGAGCTTAAAATGGCTGAAGCCTTTAAGGGGTTAATTAATTTATCAGGTCCAATGGATAGTGCACCAGGCAAGTCTGTTGGGGAGAAGGAAAAAGCTGCTAAAGAAATTAGCTCTAATAAGGAATTAATGAAATTAGTGCCTGCAGAGGAAAGAGATTTAATGACTACACTTCTTCTTCAAGGTAAATCTTCAGCTTTAAGTAGCTTAAGTGCAGAAACTTTTTCCATAGGTGTAAACTGGGTTAAGCCTTTGCATAATGGAAAAGATTACATTCCAACACTGGTCATTATGGGAGAAAGAGATGCTTTATATGTTGGGCAGGAAAAAATATTTGATGAGCATTTAACTGCTTTACAAAATACAGAAACACATATCTTGGGTCAGAGAAAATCTTTAAAAGAGGAAAGAGATATTTGGGTTTCTCATATGATTTTTGATCATAAAAGACCTAAAAGCCAAGTAGATACAGGTGAAACATTTTTACTGATTAAAGAGTTTATAGAGACAACTTTAGGGAAGAAATTAAATAGTGAAGTCCCTTTTGTTGTTGCTTCTAAAGGAAAACAAAACCAGAATGCCACAGGGGCTCAAGCTGGACAAATTGTGAGTCAATTCATTCAAACTTATATTGGAAATTTAGCGTTTAGAAAATTTGCTCAGCAATATGTTATTACTGAAAAAAAAGCATCTTCTTTACTTAATGATATGAATAAAGAATCTCAAGAAAAATATAAAACTTTAAGTTTACTTAGAAGAGAACTTAAAATGCTTAAAAAATCTGATTCAAAATCTGAAAAAATTACTGAATTAGAAAAAACCATTAATGCTCAAGATGCTGAAGTTAAAATTTTAAAATCAAAGATTCAATCTAATTATATTCCTGAGAATGCAGCAGATAATGCTTTTGCTAAAATTAATATAGAGGAGCGAGAAAGGCTGAGAAAAAAAATATTTGAAAATAATGGGAATAAAAAAGCTCTTAAAGGTAAATTACGAGCCCTTCAAGAGCAAGTAAAAGATCTTAAAATTAAATCTGAAAGAGTTCTTGCTGAGGTTTTACATAGAGAAAATCATAAAAATAGAGAACTTGTATTAGCAAAAGATGCAATTCGGCTGTCGTTAAATAGACTGTTAAAGCTTCAAATTCAAATGAATAAGCGTAATAGTGAAATAGTGAGAGCAAACCATGAAAAAGGTATTTCTAAAATTAACCCTCCAGCAGATCTTATTAAAATCTATGAAGAATTAAATCAAGCCTATGCAGAGTATAATCAAGAAGTTACTAAGGGTAAAGAAATTGTAAAAAAACTTATTTTAGAGGGTGAATTTGGAGATGATTTTTTAGCTATTTATACCAAGCTTCATGGGGTAGGGCCAGAAAAAGGCCTCCTTAATGGTATTCATGAATTAAGAGTTGAGTTAGTTGAGATTGAAAAAAATCATGCTGATTTAAGTAAGAAAACTTCGGATCTATTAGTAGCTTATATTCATAGAATAACACCAGAACTCTATACTATAATTAAGACAACGGGGGAAAAGGAGCTAGATAGGCCGATTAATGAGCTTTTAAAAGACACTTCTGGACTTCAAAGTATTTGGGCTGTTTGGCTTCATATTTGGAGGGATCGCCCAGCTGAGCAGGGAGTATCTCTGTACTAAAATGAGTTTTAAAATATAGCTAAAGTAGCTCCATCGTTTAACTCTGCTTTCCAGGTTTTAACAAGAGGGTGACGAGATAAAAAGCTTCGAATATTTTTCTTTATTGTTTCAGTACCATGGCCGTGAATCACTTTTAAGCCATCAGACTCTAAACGAAGAGATTTATCAATAGAGCTTTCAAGCTCTTCAAGAGCTGTTTCAATGTCCATACCCCTTAGATCAACTTGGTTTTGAATTATACTTTTAAGTACATTTTTAGTAAATGGGGATCTTTTCATAAGCTTAGAGCCTTGTGTAGATGGGCTTACTGATCTAGCATCAGACCACTTAATAAGAAGTCTCATTGAACCACTCATGACAGGGACAAAGCCTTTAGAATTTGGAGTGCCTTGAATAATCCCCTTTTTTTTTAAGGAAGGGATGTAGACAGGGGTTCCCGGTGGAAATTTTAAAGAAAAATTTTTTTCAGTAATGTTTATAGTAGAGGGAGCAGAGAGTGTTTTTATAAGTGTTGGGGCTTTATCTTTCATTTTATCTAAGTGGGCTTTATTTTTAATAAAATTTTGTATATTTAAATAGGCTGAATTTTTATTTAGATTATCTTGAGCACGTTTAATGCTCATTTCAAGAAGACTGTCTTGTTCTTGTCTGAATTCTTTTATCATTCCCTGGTACTCAGATTTAAGTTGATCAAGCTCCTTTTGTTTCTCTTTATAAGCCTTTCTTTGAGTTTTTAAACTTTCTTGTAAAAATTCAACCTCTATAAGACCTGAATATTTTTTCTTTTGATCGGGATTGAGAAAAAAAAGAGCCCGGTTAATAATATTAGGGCTTACTCCAACTTTTTTAGCCGTTTTTAAAGTTAAAGAATCTCCAGGAACACCTTTAATAAATTCGTAAGTAGGGGTTCCTTTTTTTTGATCAAAATACATAGAGCCATTTACAACCCCTGAATCTTTGGACCATCCGGATTTAAGTGGGCCTAAATGTGATGTGATAAAACCCTTAACATTATTCTCTGATATTTTTTCAATAAAAGCCCTTGATAAAGCTGAACCTTCTCCGGCCTCCGTGGAGCCACAGATTTCATCAATAAGAATAAGGTTTTTAGGGCCTTTAAGGTTTGAACAAGCATCAAGAGCTTTTAAATGAGCAGCAAAAGTTGAAAGAGATTCTTCAACAGATTGGTGATCCCCAATGAGAACTTTAATAGTTTGAAAAAAAGGGACTACGCTGGATTCATGGGCACAGACAGGAAGGCCGCATCTTGCCATATGACAAGCAAGACCAACACATTTAAGAAAGACTGTTTTTCCTCCAGCATTGGGTCCAGATAACAAAAGAATATTTTCTTTCTCAGAGAGTTCAAAATTATTTTTAGTTAATTTTATTTTCTCATCAATTAGAAGAGGGTGAAAATTTTCTTTTAAACTTATAAAATGATTTTTATTAATAGTTATGCGGCTTGCACAATATTGGATAGACCAATCGGCGCAAGCAGATAAGGCATCAATTTCAATTGCAGCAAGGTAGGATTTATGGATTCGAGCATATTTAAGATGTAAAAAATCAGAAATTTCTTTTAAAAGGCGGTCAATCTCTTTTTTTATAATATTTTCAAGCTCACGAATACTGTTATTTAATCCAATAACTGCTTCAGGTTCTATATATACAGTTTGCTTAGAGTTACTAGAGTCATGAACGATTCCTTTAAAATCGTGTTGTTTTCCACTTATTATAGGTAAAACCCATCGACCTTCACGAGTTGTAACATATCGATCCTGTAAAATATGTTCTAAAGAAAAATCTTTTACAAGTTGATCTAAGGCCTTGTGAATTCTTTGAGAGAGAGATTTTTTTTTATTAAAGCTTTCAAAAAGTAAATGACTAGCGTTGGATCTAAAAGCTCCATTTTCAGTGATAAGGGAAGAGATTTTTTCTAAAAATAAATCAGAATTAAGAACTCTGTCTATAAGTGAAGAAATTTTTTCAAACTCTGTCCAAGGGTAGATCGTATTTAAAGCTTTTAAATCTTCAAAAAAAAGTCTCATAGAGTTTAAATCTTGAGAGGTTAAAGATTGTCCTTTTTTAATGGAGTAAAGAATAGACTCAATGCCTTCAATACCATCAAGGTGAATTCTGTTAATATTGCTTAAAAGGATTTGTTTAAAGGAATCAATCATATCCATATTTTTTTGAGCTATAGAAATATGTTGGTAAGGTTTTATTTGAAGAAGCTTATCTTTTGCTTGAGAACAGCTTGTAAAACTTGCTATTTTTTCAAGAACAATCTGCCAATCAAGGTCGGTTTGTTCTATTTTTGTATTTTGAAGTGACTGTTTCAAATTTATCTTTCCCACTAGGCTTTTTATACACAAGTGAGATAATAAACAGAATTATAATAAGGGGCAAAGGAATCGCATAGCCCCATCTTTGGTAAATGGTTTTCTGTGGCTTAGAGGAGTAGGGGATTTCATAAAAGCCTCCCCATTGAGCATAAAGAGGTGACTCTTCTAAAAATGTTCCATTAGAAAGAATAACAGTTGAAATTCCTGTATTTGTAGATCTAATTAGTGGCTGACGGTTTTCAATAACTCTAAAGGCACTTGAATACATGTGTTGCCAAGGTTGAGAATACGGACCATACCAAGAGTCATTTGTCAGATTTACCATGATCTGAGAACCTTTTTCTACAAGCTTACGACTAAACCAGGGGTATAAGCCCTCATAACATATTTGTATACCAATGTTAGCTTCATCAAAGCTTCGAACCTGAGGAGACTCTCCTCTTTGGAAATCACCAACCATAGGAAACCATTTTCTTAAAAAAGGAAATATTTCTTCAAAAGGCATATATTCACCAAAAGCTAAAAGAATTTTTTTGTACACAGGAGCAGAGGGTGAGGAGCCTGTTTTATTTAAAAATAAGACGGCGTTAGCAGTTTTTTTATTAGGAGTCTGTGCAAAAACTCCTGTAATAAGGTTAGTATTGTTTTTTCTAATAAACTCCATAAGCTTTTTAGTGTTAGGGGTTTGAAAGAATCTTTGATCATAGTATTCTGGAAATGCAGTTTCAGGCCAAATGATTAAGTCAGCCTTCTTTTTTGATTTATTAAGTCCTAGCTGTGTGACCCTAAAGTATTCATTAACAATTTTTGATTTGTAATTATACTGGTTTTGCATGAATTGATCTTGAATATTTCCGATATTGGCTTGGCCTATGACTACGTTGTAGGTTGAGTCAGTTTTTGGAAGGCTTTTAACGTATAGACTTCCTGTAAAATTAAAAAAGAGAAGAAAGCAGATACCTGCTGTCATAGGAAGTTTTGTTGTCTTTAGTTTTAAAAAGCTAAACAGAAAAAGAGCATTTAAGAAGATAGTGAGCCCACTTATTCCGTCTGAACCAATAATATCTGCAAATTGATATCCTTCAAGGCCCCCATAAAGCCACCCTAGACTAAAGTTCCAGGGAAATAGAAGCGGGAATACCGACCATGAAAGAGCAAAAATAGCTGCTGCTGAAAGTAGTTTTTGGCTTGCAAATGGGCGAATCCATTTGGCAAAAATAAACCCTATAAAAGAGATGTGAATATGGCAAAAAACTGTAAAAAGTAAACATATTAAAATGCTTAAAGGCCATGAAAGGCGGGCAAATTTTTGAATTAGATAAGCTATCCAATAAAAGCCAATTATGGATCCAATAAAAAAGCTTAAAGTAGTGTAGAGAAAAACTTTTTTAGGACATTCTTTAATCCAAATATAAAAAAGAGGAGCTAAACAAAAAAACAAGGCCCATGGAGGGAAAGGAATTATGCTTGTGCCTAGAAAAAATCCTGTTAAAATTGAAAGAGTAAGTGATGAATTAAATTTTATATGTTTTTTTATCATTCTAGATATAGTTTGACAGTTAAGTAAGAGAGGACCAATTGAATAATGTAGATTCTTACATAAATAATGAAAATCATGATTTAAGTCGTATTTATTTTAAATGTCCTAACTGTTTAAAGTCTTATTCCTCAGATCCGGCAAAAATATATGTAGAAGAGCCTGAGTATACTTGTTTAAAGTGTCAAACAAAGTTTTTAATTCCACTATTAGCAACCCTTCAGCAATCTGAAGTTATTGGAACTCCTTTAAAAACAGTTCAACTGCCTAAAGCGCTGAAGGTAGAGACTTTAGACACAAAATCAGTATTAAATCAGCTTCAGCAAGAGTTTGATTTTAAAGCTCTAAAAAAAGGTAGCTTTAATGAGCTTGTGGAGAAGAATCTTGAAATAGATTTTGAATTTGAATGGTCAAAGGTTTTAAAAGATTATAAGGATAGAGCTGTTCACCTTGATTTTATAGAGTATTGTAAAAAGAAAATGCATCTAGAATTTGCTATTGAAAAATATGCAAAACTTATAAGTGTAAATCCTCATGATTCATTAGCTAAAAGTTTTTTAAAGAAAATTGAATTTGATATAGAATCTAGAATGAATCTTGAGTCTGTTAAAAAATTTAAACTGTTTACAAGATCATTTTATACCACTTTAGGAATCATTTGCTTAGGTATTTTAATGATTCTTATGGGAACTTTATGGTTTCAAAATAAAAATATAACAGGCCTGGGATTAGGACTCATATTTTTTACGTTTGCTGTTAAGGCGTTTTTCCAACCTCGTCAATTAGGGGACTAGTGTTTTTTTTAGGATGAAGTGTGCTTTTAGAATTAAGCTGACGTTGAGTGGTTTTAATTTTATTTAAAAGGTTTGTTGAAAAATATATCATAGAGTTTTTATTGCCGCTAACCTCATTATTTTTATCATCGCTATAAGTGAATTTATCCCCAGAAAAAGATTCATTGGGCAGGTTAGAAATATTATTTGCTACAACTCCTGTAGCCCCTACGTTTTGATCTAAAATGCTTAAGGCTCTATATGAATTTAGCTTTCTATGGTATCGAGTTTTTCCCTTTAATGATTCAACAATATCTCCGGTGTTTTTTATGTACTTAGCTATTTGATTAGCGTCAAAATCTGGGTTGTGAGCCATTAATAATGCAGCAACACCACTTACAAAAGCTGTAGCCTGAGATGTTCCAGTCATATATCCATACCTACTATGTGGTAGAGTAGAGTAGATGTTTTTTCCAGGTGCTGCAATATCAACAGTGATAACTCCATAGTTACTTGAAGGCAGAATATTTTTTTTAGAATCTAAAGCTGTCACTGAGATGATATTATCCAACTTATAGTCGGCAGGATAATACTTATTTGTATCAGAATTTGATTTTTCGTTACCTGCAGCTGCAACAAATAAGATCCCTTTTTTTTGTGCTTTTGAAATAGCATTTTTTTCTTCTTTACTAAAATCAAGGCCTCCACCAGAGTAATTTATTATTTGTGCACCGTTTTCTATGGCATAGTGAATAGATTTAACAGTATTTTCTAAATTGTTTAAGCCTGGAGATTTTGGGTCATAGTATTTTAGAGTCATGATGCTTACATTTGGGGATACTCCACTAATACCTTTTGCATTGCCTCCAACAGCTCCTAAAATACCTGAAATATGTGTTCCGTGTCCATGATTGTCAGTAAGATCATTGTTTTGTGAAGTAAAACTCCAGCCATGTATATCATCAATATAACCGTTTTTATCGTCATCAATACCATTTGTGCGTTTATCTTTGCCTTTGATGTCTTTTCCAATCTCACCTTTATTTATCCAGATATTTTTTTTAAGATCTTCATGGTTTTTATCAATTCCAGTATCAATTACTGCAACAATAATATTCTTACTGCCTTTTGTTAAATTCCAGGCTGCCTTTGATTCAGTGAGTTTTAGCCCCCATTTTTCAGACATATTAGGATCATTCATAATCACGGCGTTCTCATTTTTTTTCTTTTCTGCCGTTTGAGCATTGCTTAAAAGAGTGGAGCGTTTTATGTTTTGATTAATGGAGTTTAGAGATAAGATTTTAAAATTTTTATTTTCTTTTTGGTGAAGATTATCTTTTTTAAAGCTTTGTATGGATCTCCAATGTGGCTCTAGTCCTTGAATACTTAAAAAGCCAAGGCATAAAAAGCCAACCAAATATTTCTTATAGTGGTTTAAAAATTTAACTAACATAGTATGATCTTCCCCCATATACGTATCGGAAAAAAAGACAAAAGTCTTAGGACTTTAGTTTATTGTTTTAAATTAATACGTTTATACTTTAAATTAAGGGCATTAAAATGTTTTGCCTACGTAAACGTTGTACTTAATTGTTTTGTTTTAAGACAAAGTTATCCCACAACTAAAAGCTAGAGACCTTTTTGATCTTTGACCGCTGCTGCCTTAGGTATTTTAAATCTTGTTAAAGAAATATAAGGTGACAATTTTAATATATTTAAGATATAGTGTTAGTTTTATTTTGAGTATTAAAGAAGGTTTTATGATAGAATTATTAGCAATGAGTTTTATGAAAATAAGAAAGCGAGAAGATGTCTTTTTTTAGAAAAAATAGTAATTCTAGGTATTTAAAAGAGCAGCGAAAAGATGTTGTTGCTTTTCATTATGTCTCTAAAAGTAAGGTTAAGGATGCATCTTATGTTTTTATCTGGGATCTTGATAAGACATATTTAGATACGCATTTTGAAAGTTTTAGTGGTCTTATGCGAGGAATTTTTGAAAAAGCATTTCAAAAAAGAAATGTCCCAGGTACAGCAGAGTTAGTGAAGGCTCTTTCTAAGCAAATAAACCCATTGCCAATTTATTTTATTTCAGCTTCTCCCCCTCAAATGCAAGAAAAGATTAAAAGCAAACTTGATTTAGACGGTATTCAACCCTTTGGATTTTTATCAAAAGATAACTTAAAAAACCTACGCCCAGCTCTTTGGAAGCATTTGACTAATCATATAGGGTTTAAGATTCAAGCCTTAATGGAGATAAGACTTTTACTTTCAAAAGACTGTAAGATGATTTGTTGGGGCGATGACAGTGAAGCTGATGCAACTGTTTATTCTTTATTTTCAGATATTTGCTCTTATAGGTTAACAGATAGGGAGATTAGATCGCTACTAATAGATTTTAGTATTTCTGTAGATCAAATTGATTTAATTATTGAGCTTAGAGATGAAAAAAAAGATTTTGATCCTTTAAAAAGAGTCTATATTAATTTGGCTATTGATACTGATCCTGAGTATTATAGGAGATATGGTAGAAGGCTTATGGCTGTAGACAATACTTTTGAGGTTGTATTAGACCTATTTCAAAGAGGTTTTGTGAGTTTAGAGGGTGTTTTAGATGTAGTAAAGGCTTTAAAAGAAAACTATAACTTTAATAGGCATAACTTTGAACGTTCTTATGAGCTTTTATGTGTAAGAAAAAGAATGTCAAACCTTGCAGGAGATTTGATTAAATCTGCGCTTAAAGATTTAGGGTTTATGCATGAAAACTACGAGCCTACAGTTGCACCTTTGAATTTAGATAAGATACCTCTTAAGAATGATTTTACTCAAATTGTAAGGCCTTGGGTTTCTGAAAGAATTGACTATCTTTCAGGTTATTAAACTATAAGGTTAAGATAATTTTATATAAAAAGCCTTTAAGTTTTAATAATTTAAAGTTTATTCAAATTCAATAGGGTAAGTAACTAAAATAGAGCTGCCATCAAAGGGGAGTGTTTTAATACGTGTAAATACTTCTATGATGCAGTTCTTAAAAAGTTCATCTTTAAAAAAACTAGAATCTTTTATTCTAGAAGAGCTTACTTTGCCTGTGCGCTGTAGTGTAAACTCTACAACAAGTTTTCCTGTAGCCATGGGATTTTTACGTAAATAGTTTTCGTAACATTTTTTAAGTAAAGATCTTTTATTTGCAATAAGTTCATCTAGTAAGGGTTTTTTATTTAAAATATTATTAGAAGTGTCTTTGGATTTTGCAGGGATATTAATATCGTGGTGAGTAGAGTCTTTTAGATCATTCTTGTTAAAGTAAGGTTTAATAATCCAGCCCTTGTAGGTTAAAATTAAATTTTGAAACTCATTTTTTGGACTTACTTCTTTAAACTCTGAAAAATTTATGAAAACCTTTTTTGTCTCAGGAGAGATAACTTGAAAGTTTACATCAGCAGGACCGAAGAGAGTGATTTCTTCATCAGATAGAATAAGGGTTATAACAGAATTTGGGGCTAGAATAAAGCGTTCTTTTGAATAAATTTTTTGTTTAATTATAACAGGCTTTCTTTTTGATTCTGTTAAGTATTTTTCAACACTACCAGTAGTTGAGACAACAGAACCAATTTCATATTGAATCTGTGGTTTGAGTAAAGAAGGATTAAGGCTTAAGAAAAGACTTAATCCTGCAATAGATAGGCAAATTAAACCGAGTGAAAAAAGGAAAAAGAAAAGTTTATTGATCTTCACCTTTAGACGCTTTTTTCTTTGTTTTTGTTTTAATGTTTTCTATAGCTTTATTTTTTGTTGTATCAGCTCCATCTAAAACAGGGGCAGAAATTTTGACATCATCATCAACAGCGCTTGAATTGTTGTTTTTCATTAAACTATAGTTAATTCCTATTACACAAAATGCAAATAAAACGGCAATGACTCTGGTGGCTTTAACAATAAAACTCGTAGCACCTGTAGCACCAAAAAGACTTTTTCCACCGCCTCCACCAAAAAGTGCACCTCCACCACCCTTAGGGTCCTGTAAAAGAACTAGGCAAATAAGTGTTAAAGCAATAAAAACATAAAATATAATTAAAGCAGATGTCATAAGTTGTTCTCCAAAAAAGGAAAATGTACTCTAAAATCATTAAAAATGGCTACCTTTAGTTTGAACTAAAGCCGCTTAAGAGCAGCGTGTCATTTAAGAAAAATTGGAGCTATTCATGTTTATTGTGTTTGAAGGTTTAGACGGCTCAGGAAAGTCTACTCTTATGAAAGCATTTAAAAAAAGCCTTTTAAGCAAGCAGATAAGGTTTGAGCAGGTCTTTGATCCTGGTGGCACTAGGATTGGTGATCAAATCAGAAAAATTTTATTATCAAAGGAAGAAAAGCTATTAGGCGAAACAGAGCTATTACTTTATCAGGCTTCGAGAGCAGAACTTGTAGCTAAAAAGATTAAACCAGCTTTAAAAGAGGGAAAGTGGGTGATTTCTGATAGATTTTATCAAAGCACGCTAGCATTCCAAGGTTATGGAAGAGGGCTTAGTTTATCTAATATAGATTGGCTAAATAGCTTTGCTACAAAAAGTTTAGTTCCAAATGTTGTAATCTGGGTAGATACTCCTGTTGATATTTGTCAACACAGGCTTCAAAAAAGAAAATCTGAAGGTAAGGTTTTAGATAGGCTTGAAGAAGAAAAACTAAGCTTTCATAATAAAGTCTATGAGGGTTATAAGAGTATTTTAAAAGCAGATCAAAAATCTTATTGGATTGTTTTAAATGGAGGGCAAAGTTTTAAAGAACTTATAAGGGAATTAGATAAAAAGTTTTTAGACTTTCAGAGGCAAAATGATTAGTTCATCACTTGAGAAAAAACTCTCTATATTAAAAAAGACTAAAAAAATTCCAAATGTTTTTTTAATTACAGGGCTATATGATCAGGAAACAAAAGCAAAGATTTTAGTTGAAATAGCCTGTTATTTAGAAGGATCAACAGTTTCAGAGGCTAAGGGGAGTATTATTTTTTTAAACTCACAAGCTTTAAGTTCTATTAAAGTCGATGAGGTAAGAGATCTTTTAAAAAAAATATCACTTCGTAATTGGGATCCTTTATCAGGCCGATATGTTTTGGTGCCAAAATCAGAACTTTTAACTACACAAAGTTCTAATGCCCTTTTAAAATCATTGGAAGAAACTCCTAAAGGAACTTGTTTTATTTTAGGTGCTCCCTCTAAAAGAAGTGTTTTAAAAACTGTGTTATCAAGAAGTTTTGTAATAAATGAAGAGGTAGACTATTTGACTTTAAAAGAAAAACTAAATGTATTTGAAGAGGCTTTTTTTACTAAAGATCTTAACCCTTTTTTAAAATTATCGAAAAAAGATATTCAAGGAGAATGGCAGGAGTTTTTTTTAAAAGTTAAAGAAAACTTTATAAACAAAGCATACTCTGGAGAGTTAGATAAAAATGAATGGCATAGGCTTTTTGATTTTATAGATGATTTAGATGAAAAAATTAAAGCAAATATGGATGTAAAATGGTTGGCTTCATCAATTCAAAGGTTTGGATTTAATGACTGATTTTTGGACTGATTCACATGTACATTTAAATATGCTTAAAGAAAGAACTCCTTTCCAAGCTATAGAACTAGCTAAACAAGAAGGAATTCATAGATTTATTAATATTGGAACCAACTCTAAAGATCACCCAATTGTATTAGACTTAGCTAAAAAACATGATGAGGTTTATTGCACTTTAGGGGTACACCCCCATGATGCAAAAGACTTTATAAATGCTAAAAGCTTTATGCTTAAAAACTTAAATCATCCAAAAGTTCTAGCTATTGGGGAAATTGGTTTGGATTTTTACTATGATAATGCGCCAAGAGATTTGCAAATCAAAGTTTTTAAAGAGCAAATGGATATTGCTGAAAAGTTTAAGCTTCCTGTTCAAATTCATACAAGGCATGCTGAAGAAGAAACTATTCAGATTTTAAAAGATTATGAGGGCAGAGTACAGAGTCTTCTTCACTGCTTTTCAAGTTCTAGAAAACTTGCTCAAAAAGGTGTTGAATATGGCTGTCACTTTTCTTTAAGTGGGATCTTAACGTTTAATTCAGCCGGTTCTTTAAGGGAAAGTATTCAAAACGTAATTCCCTTAGATAGAATTCATATTGAAACAGATGCTCCTTTTTTAGCTCCTGTTCCTAAAAGAGGGAAGGAAAATCATTCAGCGTTTATGATTCATACAGCAAAGAAAATCGCACAGCTTAAAGGAGTAAGTTTAAAAGAGCTTAAAATTATAACTGCTAAGAATAGTTTAAAACTGTTTTATAAGCTTAAACATTAAAGTTTACCCTGGAAATTTGATTAAAAGCAGATTTTTTTAAGGGCTATTACTTAACGAGTTTAAGAAGTATTTTTCTAAACTTTGGTTTAATTTAAACTAAAACGAAGATAGAGTTTTTAGAATCACTCTAAATTTTTTAAATACGCCTGAATTAAAGGCTTTTTATACTTTTTCATATTTTATTATTGAATTTTTTTCTCCTGTTTTAATAGTTTTATCTTTCTGCCTGTTATAGAGAGTTTTAAAAAATAAGCATTTTGCTCATATTTTAATCTTAAGGTGATAAATTTAAAATAAAAGCTATCATTTAGTTATATCTATGTTATGAAGGGAGCACAAACAAATAAACAAAAGTAAGAGGTTATTAATGAGTACAGGTACAGTAAAGTTTTTCAACAATACAAAAGGTTTTGGTTTTATCACTCCAGACAGTGGAGATGATTTATTTTTTCATATTTCTGAAGTTCAAGGAAATGAGCCACGTGATGGTGATAAAGTTGAGTTTGAAGTTGGACAGGGTAATAAAGGCCCATGTGCTGTTAAGGTAAAAGTTTCAAATTAAAAATTTTTAAATTAAACTATAAAACTTTAAAGCTGATATTTAAAATATCAGCTTTTTTTATATGTACCTTTTAGAACTCTTTACAAGGAAGAGAGCAAGGAATTTTAAGCTCTTTATAGGCTTGTAGTACAATTTTATTAGTGCCCGTCCCTACAGAAATAAATGATCATGTTAAAGATTCGGTAAAAGAAGAGTTAGAATAGAGTGGCAGCTCAGTTTTAGATAGTTTTGAATGCACACGTATTTATAAAAAGCTAGATTTTAAGAGGCATGTATCAGATGAGCCTCTTTTAGAACTATATTAGAGCTGTTTTTAGCAAGTTGATTTTGAATAAAGTTTTCGGGCGCTTTGCTTTTGTATAGTTTTCCTGACTTTGAGCAACTTGCATCACCGGTTTTTTTTACTAGCAATTAATTTTGCTTGAATAAAATTTCCAGCATATGCACATAGCTACACTTAGCGTTTTCTAGCCGCGTTATTTCCTTGTAGGGAGTGGGAGCTACACAGCATTAAGTTTTCTATAACTCTTAAAAGCTTCATCAACTTCAACCTCTCCACGCAAAAGATTCCAGTCCCCATGGTAATGACAGGCTTAGTGCGCTTGCTCCAGTTTTTTGTGCAGTGATCCACCAGATTGCATAGAGCCATGTTTTAATCGGAAGTTTTGAGGACTCAAAAATAGAACCAACTTTGACTGAATTTGCAAAAAGATAAGTTTTACATTTGCAAAGTTTAGTTGAAATTAACCAGTATGTGTTGTTGCCACAGGCCTGGCATTTAAAGTCTTTACCCCAACACTGCTCCTTAAGAAAAGCCAAGCAAGCGTCATCATCTTTAAAAATTTGATCAAATTCTCGTAGGTTTTTAGGATACTTTAAGACTGATATGTCTAAAATACCCTGTTAGTGTAGTTAAGTGCATATGCTGGTTAAATTTTTTATAGTAAGTTGTTACAAGAAATTTAAAAAGTTTGAACTCGGGTTACTCAGTCCAGTATAAAACCATTACTCAGGGTGATAAGTGCAACGAAACCCTGAGGCCTCGAATCCCAATTTCCCTGCAAACATATGGAGACTGGTATAGAATACACCGGAGAAAGTGCCAGAAAGCGAACTGCCACCGCGAAAGATCCCAGTATTCGAAGTACTTAAATAACCGTATCCAAGTCCTCCATGAGGGCTAGAGTTCAAACTTGTATAATCTCCACTAGGACCAAATTGATTTTTAGCAATTCTTGAGATCGTTGTTGTAGTTCCCCCACTAAGACTTCCTAAAGTTGTGTGTGAGGTAGTAGTTATTTGAGAAAAATTAGTATTGGAACCGTAACTGTTATTACTATGGTCTTTCATCAACTCCGAGACGTTACCAGCCAGATCCCAAATGACTTCATTATTAGAAAGCCTGTGTGTTCTTTTTTGGTTATTCCAAGTACTGCCATTACAGGTTTGCCCTGTAGCATAACAAGGATCGTCATCGTCACTGCTGGCTTCTAGGGCATTTTCAAATTCACCTGAAACGTCTGAATGACCTTGATTCAGACCTCCTGAGGCTCCTATAGTACCTGTATCCCAATTTGAGGCTATCAGTTCAATATTGCGAGCTAAACTCTGCCATTCATCATTGGTAATTAGGTCATAGTTCTCTCCAAGTTCAATACATTTAGCAATAGCATTACTACGATTAATGTTCACATAAGGAGTACCAGTGGCTTGAGAGACTGCACCGCCTGAACCATCGTTTTTAGCTTCGTACTTCATTACACAAAAGCTATTTGTCGTATAATCTGAAAGAGACGGAACCGCTATAAAGTTTTCCGGACAAAGAAAGTTATTTGTTATATTCGCAGTAACCTGAGTGCTATTTTCTCCACTAGAAGAAGTTTGATTTGCTGTAATTAAAATTTTTTGAAATCTTGTTAAGATTCGTTACATCTAAAGTTGTTTCCCATACTTCATTAGAGCATATAGGAGCTGTTGTAGGGCTAACCCCTCCAACACTTACTGTAATGAGTTTCCCTTCTTCCGAACAATTTCCACTCACCATAAAGTTTTTTGCATTAGAGGCATTAATATCTTGTACGCTATCAATGGAAAAAGTAGGCTTTACTTCTCCATTTCCTGAGGGAGTGTTAGCGGGCTTTTCATTTTTTGAACCGCAAGAGATTAAAAAAAAATTTAAGATTAACAAGATTTTCATAATTTCTCCTTAAACATATTTCTCTATCGGAGATAATTTAACCTTAATTTAACCTTACTTTAACTTTTTTTAAATTCCCTGTAAAAATTGGGTTCTATAAATGCTGTTACAGTATTTATTCTCGGCAACAATTCATCAGGATCTACACTTGCTGATTTTCTTGGTAAATGCTTGTATCTTAAACTTCCAACATCATTATAACTTTTCCAGCCATTAGTATGGGTGGTCGAATCAGGCTCTATATTTGCCAAAATAAATGTTTCTAGGTTTCCGCCTTAAGCAAGTCTATTTTAAATTGTTTTGTGTTTTATATAGTTTTCAAAAAATAGTGTTAAAGCTTTAATTAATAAAGGTTTAACTCTCATAGAAGTTTTTGTAACCTCTTTATGAGAAAGAGGAGTTTTAGAAATTCCACTTGCAAAGTTAGTTAAACAAGAAAGACCTGCAACTTTTAATCCTGCGTGGTTTGCCGCTATGCACTCTGGTACAGTACTCATTCCTACAGCACTTGCTCCGAGTATAGAGAAAGCTTTGATTTCAGCTGGTGTTTCATAGGAAGGGCCGGTAACGCCAATGTAGGTTCCTTCGTGAGTGTTTAAACCTGCTTTTATACACGATGTTTTTAAAAGTTTAGATAGATTTTTATTATAAGCCTTAGACATGTCATTAAAGCGAGGACCTAGCTCTAAAGTATTTTTACCAATGAGAGGGTTACATCCTGTAAAATTGATTTGATCTTTAATAATCATCATATCTCCTGGGGGCCAATGAGGGTTTAAAGATCCTGAGGCATTGGTAAGAATTAAATCCTCCCCTCCAATCCATTTAAAGAGCCTTGCAGGAAAAACAACTTCTTCAAGCGTATAGCCTTCATAAAAGTGAACTCTTCCTTGAAAGAGGGCAATATTTAAACCCTTATAGGAGCCGATAATTAAATTACCCTTATGGCCGACAACTGTAGATTTTGGAAAATATGGAATATCTGTAAAAGGGATGATTTCTAAAATCTTTAGTAATTCTGCAAGATCACTTAGCCCAGAGCCTAATATAATGCCAAGTTTTGGGGTGTTTTTTATTTTTTCTTTTAAGAAGTCTGCGGCTCTATTTAATTTTAAGATAGTGTTCATATGTAGCCTTGCTTTAATTTTATTGGTTGTAAATAATTTCTTGAATTAGCTTAGGTTTAAGAACTGGGGTTTTTGAAAATGTAAAAGCTGTTTCTAAAAGTTTAACTGAGGCCTTAAGTTTTTCTTTATTTGAATAAAATATTCTAATAAGTGGTTCATTACTTTTAAGCTTATCCCCAATTTTTTTATAAAAGTAAAATCCAGCAGAAGAATTAACTTTATCAGTTAAAGTCTTTCTTCCTGCGCCGAGTTCAACTCCAGCCCAGCCAATAGCCTCATTCTCCATTGTTAAGATATAACCAGCTTCTTTTGGTGACCAATCAAGGTATTGAGAGTGAAGTTTAGGATATGAACCATCCCATCCCTGAGCTTTAAAAATATTAATTGCAACCTTTAAAGGTTTTTTTGACCACAAACAGTTTTTGGCTTGTTGATATAAGGTGTCATAATTTTCTTGTCCCTCATATAAGCTCATGAGTCTTGCTGCTAGATGTAGTGTAAGTTTAATGGTGTCATCAAACTCTTCATAGTGTTTTTCAGGGTCTTCCATGATTTTAAAGCACTCATATACTTCACAAGTGTTTCCAACGTATCGACCTAAAGGTTGAGACATATCACTAATTAAAGCCACAGCTTTTGCACCAAGCTCTTTAGAGGTTTCTACAAGAGATGTGGCTAAAGCTTTTGTATCTTTAAAGTTTTTAATAAAAGCACCACTTCCAGTTTTAACGTCATAGACTAGGCTTTTAACACCTTCAGCTATTTTTTTAGACACAATACTTGCAGTAATTAGAGGAAGGGATGAGACTGTACAGGTCACATCGCGTAAGGCATAAAGTTTTTTATCTGCTGGGCAAAGTTCTTTGGTTTGCCCTATAAAAGAAACCCTATGTTCATGGATAAGATTTTTAAATTCTTTTAAAGAAAGATCGGTTCTTAGTCCTTTCATACTTTCTAGTTTATCAAGTGTTCCGCCTGTATGACCAAGGCTACGTCCAGACATCATGGGGATTTTATAACCTAAGGCTGCAAGTAGGGGGGCTAAGATTAAACTAGTTTTGTCTCCGGTGCCACCAGTGCTGTGTTTATCTACGTAGTTTGCATCATTAGGCCATACTATTTGTTGCCCTGATGTTAATAAAGCTTTTGTTAAAAAATTTTTTTCAAATTTTGAAAGATTCTGATAATATACGGCCATTAAAAAAGCAGACATTTGATACTCAGGAACAGTTCCTTTTTCAAATCCATGGATAAGGTTTGTTATTTCCTCTTTTGTTAAAGATGTTTTTGTTTGTACTTTTCGTATAAGAAGAGGTGCAGATATATCAGACATACTAAAGGTCTCCTTTTATAATGTTGATACTTGCACTGCACCCAAGACGATTTGCGCCGGCTTTTATAAAGTTGAGTGCTTGGCTTTGGTTTTTAATGCCTCCACTTGCTTTTATTAAAACTTTTTTAGGCAAGTGCTTACGCATAATCTGAACAGCTTTAAGTGTTGAATGTATTTTTGCAAATCCTGTAGAAGTTTTTAAGAATGTTACTGGGTGTTGAGTTGCAATTTTACAAACTTTAATGAGTTCATTGTTTGATAAAATTCCAGATTCAATAATTACTTTTAAACATTTTTTTTTAAAAAAATTTGAAAAAACTCTAAACTCATTTTCAACTAGACTCCAGTTTTGATCTTTTATATTTGAAATATTTAAAACCACATCAACCTCATCGCACCCAATAGAGTATAAATGATTAATTTCATTTTTTTTATCTTCAAGGGTGTTGTACCCTAATGGGAACCCTGCAACAGAGCAAGTTTTTATAGGGCTGTTTTTTAACTTTTCATGGGTATGTTTTACTATATGTGGTGGAACACAAACACAGAAAAATCCATAGGTGATAGCCTCATTAATAAGATTATTAAAATCAGTTTCAGAGGCCGTATTTTTAAGTAACGTATGGTCTATGAAAGTATTTAAATTCATAGACACAGGAGTACTTTTTATTATTCTTAATGAACATAGTTAAATGGCTGTTATGCGGCGCGTGCAGAAGAGTTTAAAAATCGAGCTGCTGTAGAATCAGTTATTAAACCTTTAGTTAAAAGCTGTTGGATATAATGTTGCATTGTAAACATACCCTCTGATCTTCCTGTTTGTATTACAGATGGAATTTGAAAAGTTTTTCCTTCACGGATTAGGTTTGATATGGCTGTGTTGTTTATTAAAACCTCTATTGCAGCTATGCGACCTTCATCTACACGAGGAAGAAGACGCTGTGCAATTACACCTCTTAAACTTTCTGCAAGCATTGTTTGAATCTGTTTTTGTCGCCCTTCAGGAAAAACATCTACGATTCTATCAATTGTTCGAACAGCAGTATTTGTATGTAGTGTTCCAAAAACTAGATGACCAGTCTCTGCTGCGGTAATGGCTAGTTGAATGGTCTCTATGTCGCGCATTTCACCGACTAGAATAACATCTGGATCTTCACGAAGTGCAGCTTTTAGTGCTGATGCAAAAGACTTTGTGTGATTCTCAACTTCTCTTTGATTGATTAAAGATTGCTGACTTAAATGAACAAATTCTATTGGATCTTCAATAGTAAGAATATGTTTATTTTGAGTTTTATTCATGTGATCAATTAAAGCTGCAAGTGTGGTTGATTTACCACTTCCTGTTGCACCTGTAACAACAATTAAGCCTTTATGAACCTGGCACAGTTCAGTTAAACCTTCAGGAAGATTTAACTCTTCTACAGTCATAATTTTATCTGGAATGGATCTAAATGTAGCCCCTAATCCACGTCTTTGCATGAAGATATTACATCGAAACCGGCCGTAGTCATTTAAAGAATAAGCACAATCTAGTTCCCATTCTTTTTTAAATTGAGCTTTTTGTCGCTCGGTTAATATTTCAAAAATAAGGGTTTTAACTTCCTCATTAGTAAGAGCTTTATGTTGTGATCTTGTCATTTCACCATGAATTCTAAAATAAGGGGGCTCTCCAGTTGTGATGTGTAAATCAGAAGCTTTTTGTTGGATCATGATTTTAAACAGTTCGTCAATTTGTGCCATAAATATTTTCTCCTAAGATTTAAAATCTAATCGGCATAAATAAGTGCTTTCATTTAGTCTAGAATAAGCGTTATAAGGTATTATGAGTAAAAAAATTCTTGTTAATATCAGGCCTAACCAGACGAGAGTCGCATTTTTAGATAATGATAGGCTTATTGATTTACAAATTGATCAAAGTACTTTTCCAACCTTAGTGGGTGGAATCTATAAGGGTCGAGTTGAAAGAATTTTGCCCGGAATGCAGGCGGCTTTTGTAGATATAGGTCTTGAGCGGGCTGCATTTCTGCATGTGGGGGATATTATAGCAAAAGAAGTAACTGAAGTAACTGATGTAAAAGAGTTTAAGGAGGCTGTTGTTGATGAGTCAGATTTGCCGTTTCAGTTATTTGAACCACCTCAAGTAGAGCATAAAACACCTATTCAAGAGCTTTTAAAACAAGGACAGGTGATTTTATGTCAGGCTGCAAAAGATCCTTTGGGAACAAAGGGGGCTAGAATCACAATGCATATTTCCTTGCCGGGTAGAACGATAGTGTATTTACCAAATATTTCTCATTTAGGGATTTCTAAAAAAATTGAACAAGAACAAGAGCGAAGCCGGTTAAAAGGTATTATTGAAAAAGCTAAGCCCCGTGGTGGTGTCATTGTAAGAACTGCTGCAGAGGGATTGTCTCGAGAACAGATAATACAAGATTTAGATTACTTAAATCGTCTTTGGAAAGATGTTTTAAAGAGCTATGAAAAAAGAAAAACCCTAGGTTGTTTTTATAGAGATTTAGATTTAGAGCTTCGTGCTGTTCGAGATAATTTAACCTCAGAGGTTTCAAGGGTAATTATTGATGATCGTAAAAGTTATAAAAAAACTACTGCATTCATCAACCAATTCATGCCTAAGTTTAAAAATATTACAGAATTTTACGGTAAATCCCAAGCATTGTTTGATGCTTACAATATTGATTTAGAAATAAAAAGATCTCTAGGGCGAAGAATCTGGCTTAAGTCAGGTGGCTATTTGGTTTTTGATGAAGCCGAAGCGTTGGTTGTTATTGATGTGAATACAGGCCGCTTTGTTGGTAAAAAAGACTTAGATGAAACAATTCTTCAAACTAATCTAGAGGCCGCTCAAGAAATTGCTCATCAGCTTAGAATTAGAAATTGCGGTGGGATTATAATTATAGATTTTATTGATATGGAAAGAGCAGCTCATAAAGAGCAGTTGTTTAATTTATTTAAAGATGAATTAGAGTTGGATAAAGCTAAAACAAAAATTACAGAAATTTCAGAATTTGGCTTAGTTGAAATGACAAGAAAAAGAATACGACCAAGCTTGGTTTCAATTCTTACAAGACCTTGTACATATTGTGATGGGAAAGGTTATATTAAACGTAGAATGACCGTAGCTAATGAAATTTTTAGGGCCTTAGAGCGTGAAGCTGAAGGAGTGAATAAATCTTTAAAAGCTTATGTTGAATGCCACTCTGATGTTGCAGATTGGATCTATGAAGAGGATGCTTTAACCCTTGATTTTATTGAATTAAAACTTAAAAGCTCTGTAGTTTTTAAAGTAAATCATAAACTTCATATTGAAGAGTTTACGGTGAGTTTAAAAAGTTAAGAATTTATTTAGATGTTTTAATTTCTTAAGAGCCTGTAAATTAAATTGTGTAACTGCTTAATGATGAACTAGGATTAAAGCTCCTGTTAAGAGATAGGGGATTTTCCTCTTGCATGGTGATCATCGAGTTTGTAATTTATTTTGTGTAACTGCGATTTATTTTTCAGGCTCATAACTATCGTTTCGTTACCACTAGTTAACGTATTGTAGGGAGTGTTGCTTAAGTTGAAAATTCTTGTTATAAATGGGTCATTTTATTCTCGAGTAATGGGTTATTTGCAATTTTTCTTAACCTCACTGCAAGCCGCGGTCTTAATTACTGTTTGAATTAAATTTAGGTATCCGGAAACTTTTTTTTTAAGCTCTCATATTACTTTTAATTTAATCAGTTTTCAGGAAAAATTAGTGTTCTTTAAGGTATCATAGCCAGGTGTGAAGATATTGGATAATTCATGTGATTTTTTAGCCATTTTGAAACAGTCATTAGTGTTTTAAGATTTACTCCTGTTTTATAGCCCATTTTTTCTAAACAATAAACCAGATCTTCTGTTGCAAGATTTCCAGCTGCTCCAGGAGCATACGGGCAACCCCCTAATCCACCAATTGATGAGTCAAACTTAGTAAGTCTAAATTTTAAAGATGCAATAACGTTACTTAAGGCTGTGCCTCTAGTATTATGGTAATGGCCAGCAAGCTGTTCAGGTTTTATTCCAGAGTTTATAAGTGCTTTTAAGGTTTCGTTAACTTGCTTTGGCGTGGCTGCTCCAATGGTATCGCCTAAAGAAACTTCATATACACCCATATCTAAAAGTTTTTTAGTGTATTTAATAACTTTAGAGGTTTTAACATCACCTTCAAAGGGACAGCCAAATACCGTGCTTAGATAGCCTCGTACATTTATATTGTTTTTTTTTGCTTCATTCATAATAGGTTTAAAGCGGTTAAAACTTTCTTGAATTGAGCACTCAATATTTCTTTGGGAAAAAGATTCTGTACAAGATGTAAAAACAGCCACATCTTTTAAACTAGATTTTTTAAAATCTTGAAACCCTCTTAGATTTGGTACTAAAGCTGAATATACTAATGTTTTATCTTTTTGAGTTTTTAAGCAAGATTTAGCAACCTTTAATGAATCTTTCATTTGTGGAATTTTTACCGGAGATACAAAGGCACCAATTTCAATTCTTTTTAGTCCTGCCTTTGTTAATTTTTTAACTAGAATAGAACGTTTTTGATGTGTGAGGATTTGTTTTTCATTTTGAAGACCATCGCGGGGTCCAACTTCAATGATTTGAATTTTTTTACTCATAATTTAATGTCCTTTTTAATTTTTAAAATGACATCATTTTTTGAAACAGTGTCTCCATCCTTAAAATCTAAATTCATAACTATTCCTTTATAAGGTGCTTTTAAAGTATGTTCTATTTTCATAGCCTCAACAACAAAAAGAGGATCCCCTTCTTCAACCTTTTGATTGATTGTAACAAAAATTTTTAAAATTTGTCCTGGCATAGGAGCTGAAAACTCACCGTTTTCACCTGTAATTTGTTTTCTGGATTTAAGCCTTTTGGTTCCAATATTGTCAATTTTAAAATTCCAACCATTAATACACACCCAGGTCTTTGTTCCTAAAATTTCTGAAAAATAAAAAGGCACATGGTCATTATTAAAGTTCATAGGCCTGGTCTCCAATTCTTATTAAAAACTGAATTTGTTTGAGTTGTCAGATATGATTTTGAAATATCTTGAATTTGTTTAAGTGTCCATGGAGATTTTAACCCGTTTTTAAAATAAGTCTTAAAAAAATCAGTATTCATTGTACCGTTTATAAATTCAGTGTGTTTTAAGATTTGAATAAGAAGGGGTATATTTGTATGAACTCCTGTTGTAATAGTTTTTTTAAGGCAAGCTTTCATTTTATCAATAGCTAAAGGTCGAGTTTTAGCCGTGCAGATAATTTTTGCGATCATTGAATCATAGAAGGTTGTAATTTCATCTCCTTGCTCAAATCCTGATTCAATACGAATATACTTTTGGTCTTGATCTACTCCAAAAAATAAGGTTCCTATTTTGCCAATAGAGGGAAGACCTTGTAGGTCTTCTGTATAAACTCTACATTCAATAGAATGACCTGTTGGAACCAGGCTTTTTTGAGTCCAAGAAAGATCTTGCTTAAATGCTGTTTTTATTTGTGCTTTAACAAGATCAACATTAAAAACTTCTTCTGTAACAGGATGTTCAACTTGAAGCCTTGTATTAACTTCTAAGAAATACAATTTCTGACCATCAAATAAAAACTCAACAGTTCCTGCTCCAAGATATTTTGATTTTTCAGCAAGTAACCTAGAGTAAGAATAAGCTGTAAGACGTTGTTTTTGTGTTAAACTAGGAGATAAGGCCTCTTCAATTATTTTTTGATATCTTCTTTGAACGCTGCATTCTCGTTCACCAAGAACAAAAATCTCACCTCTATGGTCACCAAAAATTTGTACTTCAATGTGTTTTGCTGAGGGTAGATATTTTTCTAAAAACATTTGACTTGAACCAAAAGCCTTTAAGGCTTCATTTTTTGCAGAATTTAGTTGTGATTCAAGGTCGGATTGTTTTTCCACAATACGCATCCCTCTTCCACCACCACCAGCTGCAGCCTTAATCAAAATTGGATAGCCAATAGCCTGGGCTTCTTTTTTTAATCTAGAAATGCTTTGCTCCGACTCTTTATAGCTTTTTAAGGTAGGGATCTGTTCTTTTTCACAGAATTTTTTTGCTGAAATTTTATCTCCAAATAAATCCATAGACTCAGGTCTTGGACCGATAAAGATAATATTATTTTTCTTACAAGCCCTAGCAAATTCGGCATTTTCAGATAAAAAACCAAACCCTGGATGGATAGCAGTTGCACCGGCTTTTAGCGCTCCTTGTATGACATTATCAATGTTAAGATAACTTTTTAAACTCAGTCCTTCGCCAATGTTTTGTGTTTTGTCACAAGTTCGGTAAGCAATTGAGTTTTTATCTGGATCAGAGTGTAAAAGTATAGATTGAGCTCCGAGTTTTTTAATAGCTCGGTGTATACGGTGTGCTACTTCCCCTCTATTTGCAATAGCAATTTTAATATTAGAATCTAGCATGAATTATTTTATTCCTTTTAAAAAAAAGATCATTTTTTTTTGAGCATCAGAGTTTACTCTTAACGATGCAATAGTTTTAACAGTAAGCTCTTTAAAATCTTCAGGTTTAAGGCTTCTTTGAAATAAACATAAGTTTTTACTCTTTATAAGCCCTTCTTGTCCGGATGCCTTATAAGACTCTAAAACTTTGTTAAAAGATTCATTAGTTAAAGTAGAATTAACCAGTCCAAGATGAAAAGCTTTTGATGTGTTAAACATTATCCCCGAAGTCATTAGTGCTTGGGCGTGAGAAGAATTGCATTTTGATAAAATAAAACTAGAAATTATAGCGGGAGCTAAACCAAGCTTTACCTCACTAAAACAAAATTTGGTAGATTCTTCTGCAAGCACATAATCTGCAACGGCAAGAAGACCAAGACCTCCGCCTAAAACATGCCCATGAGCTTTAACTATTACTGGCAGTGGAAACGAATAGATTTCATAAAAGAGGTTATAGAGTTTGTAAGAGTCATTAATGTTTTCATTAAAAGAGTAATTAATCATTTCTTTCATCCAGTTTAAATCAGCTCCAGCACAAAATGATTTGCCTTCCCCTAAAAGTACTAAAGCTTTTAAAGTACTTAAGGATGACCTTAACTCTTTAAAAGTAGAGGTGAGTTCTGTTATTAATTCAAGATCAAGGGCATTTCTTTTCTCAGGGTTATTAAGACTAATATAAAAAATATCGTGTTTAGTTTTTGTTATTAATTTATTCATGTTATTTCCTACATTCTAAAAATATTTTGAACAGACTCTTTCATTTCGGTGTTTAAACAAACCTCTAAAGATAAGGCTAATATGTTTCTAGTGTCTTTAGGGTCGATTATACCATCATCCCAAAGTCTTGCTGTTGCGTAATATGCAGAGCTTTCTTTTTCATATTTATCTAAAATAGGTTGTTTAAAAGAAAGCTCCATTTGAGGGGTTATCTTTTCATTCATTTTTTTTATTTGATCTTTTTTTATAGTCCATAAGACATTTGCAGCTTGCTCCCCACCCATAACTGAGATTTTAGAATTAGGCCATGTCCACAAGAATCTTGGTTGATATGCTCTTCCACACATTCCGTAATTTCCAGCACCATGAGATCCACCTACAATTAGTGTTATTTTAGGAACTCGCACATTGCTAATGGCAGTTACAAGCTTTGCTCCATCTTTTGCAATGCCACCATTTTCATATTCTTTTCCAACCATAAAACCGGTGATGTTTTGTATGAAAAGAAGTGGAATTTTTCTTTGATCACAAAGTTGAATAAAATGAGCTGCTTTAAGAGAACTTTGAGAAAATAAAATTCCATTATTAGCTATAATGCCTATTTGCATTCCACAAATTTTTGCAAAACATGTAACAATGGTTTTTCCATAGTTTTCTTTAAATTCATGAAAATTACTTTCATCAACAATACGTAAAATAATTTCTTTTATATTAAAAGGTTGTTTTAAATTTTTTGGAATAACTCCATATAATTCTTCACAGGGGTAAAGGGGTTTTGCATAATCTGTATAGTTTCGATGTTTTTGATTAATATTTAAATGGCTTACAATATCTTTTGTAATATTTAAAGCATCAGCATCATTTTCTGCAAAGTGGTCACAAACACCACTAAGCATAGTGTGCATTTTAGCACCACCAAGTTCTTCAGCTGTAACAATCTCTTTAGTTGCAGCTTTTACTAGTGGAGGGCCTCCAAGAAAAATTGTTCCGGTCTTATGAACGATTACGTTTTCATCACTCATTGCTGGAACATATGCCCCTCCAGCAGTACAACTCCCCATGACAACTGAAATTTGTGGTATGCCTTTAGCAGATAGGCGGGCTTGATTATAAAAAATACGTCCAAAATTTTCTTTATCTGGAAAAACCTCTGACTGAAGGGGTAAAAAGGCACCTCCACTATCTACAAGATAAATACACGGCAGGTTATTTTCCAGCGCAATTTCTTGGGCTCGAAGGTGTTTTTTCACGGTTATTGGAAAGTATGTTCCGCTTTTAACCGTAGCATCATTTGCTACAATCATACAAAGAGTGCTCTCAACTTTTCCAATGCCGCTTACCACACCAGCTGAAGGGGCTTGGGATTTATACATTTGGTGGGCTGCAAGAGGGCTGATTTCTAAAAATGAGCTTTGGTAATCTATTAAGTTAGAGATTCTTTGACGAGCGGTCATTTTTCCACGAGATAAATGCTTCTGAGTAGCACTTTTGCCGCCTCCTAATTGAGCTTTTTTAAGGAAGTTTTTTAAATTTTTAGTAAGCTCTTTAAGGTGAGCATGATTTTCTTTAAAACTTGGGGCATTTACGTTTAGTTCTGACTTATAAATGGGCACAATATACTCCTCTATACTTATTTATAAAGAACAAACAATGGGTAGTGCAAGGCTCTATTGGTTATGATAATAAAGAGGGGGTTTGATTATTTACTTTAAGGGGAGGGGATGAGGTTTTTAGGTTTATTCGTGTTGTTTGCGGCTCTTTATATTACATGGGGTTTATTTAATGGCAACAACGTTGTAGTGTCAGAAAGTGTACATGTACAGATCCAGAAGAACTTAGTAAAAAAGATTATTCAAGAAGTTATTGTTTCAAACCCAAAGGCTTATAATATTGAAGTTTCTGAATTTTGGACTGAGACAATAGATGAAAAAAATATAGTCGCTTATTTTAAATTTCAATTTGAGGAAAAAGGTCTAGAAGAGGACCTAAAGGTAACTAAAAATGGGCAGATAAGACTTTCTAAAGCTAAGCAGATTAAGGGTGTTGAGCAATGGGAAGTAAAAGGTGCTTCATTAAAAGGTCAAAAGATTGATTTTAAAAAAGGGTTAACTTTTTTTAAAAAAGAGATGAAATGAAGAAAGTTATACAGATAAGCCATGAGGGAAAATTGTCTTTAAGTGGGCAGCCTATTAAAGACACTCAGTTTGGGAATAGTTTTTTTAAATCTATGTATAAAAAAGATTATGTTTGTCAAGGACAGGTTGAAGGTGAAACAGTTCTTGTAGAGTCAGTTTTAGCTCCTTTAGTAGTTAAAAATGTAGAAAGTATGTTAAGTGGAGTGGTTAAATTAGAATTTTTTTATGGATATGAAGAAGAGTTTAAACTTTCTAAGGGCTTATACCAAGATGATTGGTCAAGGCTTTGTGGAGAGAGTAAGAATGAGGTTCCTTTTGTTTTTTCAATTCCTGCTCAAGTTAAATTTTTAGAAAAAGTTGTAAATCCTTTAAGTTATGATTCTTTTGTTTATAGAGAAAAAAACTATGAATTAGAAGAATGGTATGAGGAAAATTTAGATGTATCAAAGTCTAAATTTTGGACTGAGCGTTATTTGCAAGAGGCTATGCCTTGGGATTTAAAAACTTATCATCCGTGTATTGATTGGACTTTACCAAGGTTAAAACTCTTTAAAAGTAAGATTTTAGTTCCTGGCTGTGGAAGAGGCCATGATGCTGCAAAACTAGCTTCTTTAGGGCATAAAGTAACAGGGCTAGATTTTTCCTTAGAAGCAATTAAAAAAGCTAAGGAGTTTTATGGAAATAAGTTAAAATTTGAAACTATTGATTTCTTTAAATTCGCCCAAGAGCATAAAGAAGAGCATGATATAGTTTTTGAGCATACATTTTTTTGTGCAATTTCTCCAGGAGATCGAGAAAAATTAATTAAATCTTGGGTTAAGGCACTAAAACCGGGTGGTTACTTGGTGGGGGTTTTTTTTATGGCCTTAAAGAGAAAAGGGCCTCCATTTGGAATCACTGAGTGGGAATTAGAGCAATTATTAGAAAAATATTTTAAGATTGAGTATTGGGGTAGGCTTAGAGGTGAAGAAGTTGCTAGAGAAGGTCAGGAACTTTTTATTTATGCTCAGAAAAAATGAACTTAAAAAAAATATAGATAACTAGGTGATTATGGAAAACACAGAATTAAAGTTTAATTATTTAAAAGATTTTAGAGAATTAGAATATTCAACGCCAGAGCTTTTTGCAACCTTTATATTAGGAAAGGAGAAAACAACTGTTAAAGCCGAGTATAAAATTATAAAAAACGCTGGCGTTTCAAAACTTTTTTTAAACGGTGTTGACATTAAATTCCTATCAGCTCGAATCAATGGAGTTTTGCTTTTAAAAGATCAGTATAAACTTTTAAAAGAAGGAATTGTTTTTTTAGTAGATCCAAATTTAACACAACTTTCTTTAACTGTTGAGAATGAAAACTATCCAAATAAAAATACAGAACTTGAAGGGCTTTATTTAAGTGGAGATCTTCTTTGTACGCAAAATGAACCCATGGGCTTTAGAAAAATTATGTATTCATTAGACCGTCCAGATAATATGGTTCAGTGTAGGGTTAAAATATTAGGTGACAAACGCACTTACCCAGTTATGTTGGCCAATGGAAATTTAATTGAAGAAGGTTTTGAAAGTGGGCTGTATTATTGTATATGGGAGGATCCGTTTCCAAAATCACTTCACCTTTTTGCTCTTGTTGCAGGGGATCTTGCTAAGCTTACAAGCGAATACACAACAAAATCTGGAAGAAAGATTGATCTAAAATTTTATTTTAATCATGGGGCTGAAAATAAATGCGATTTTGCAATAAAAAGCCTTAAGAATGCTATGAGATGGGATGAGGAGCGGTTTAATCTTGAGTATGATTTAGACCTTTATATGGTTGCAGCTGTAGACTCTTTTAATATGGGGGCAATGGAGAATAAGGGGTTAAATATTTTTAACTCGGCACTTGTTTTAGTTGATCCTGCAACAGCAACGGATTTAAATTACCATAGAGTTGAATCTGTTATTGGGCACGAGTATTTTCACAATTGGACAGGCAATAGAGTTACTTTAAAAAACTGGTTTCAGTTAACTTTAAAAGAAGGTCTTACTGTTTTTAGAGATCAGGAATTTTCTGCAGATTTAAACGATGCTGCAGTTGAGCGTATTGATATGGTGAAGAGTCTTAAGGAAAGGCAGTTTTCTGAAGATTCTGGTCCACTAGCTCATCCTATTAGACCTGAGAAGTATCAGGCAATGAATAATTTTTATACTCCAACAGTATATGAAAAAGGAGCTGAGGTTATTCGAATGCTTTTTATTCTTTTAGGAGAAGAAAAATTTCAAAAGGGAATGACTGAGTATTTTAAAGAATTTGACGGTAAGGCGGTCACTACAGAGGATTTTGTTGATGTTATGACAGCTGAGGAGCCAAGGGTTGATAAGGAGTGGTTTTTAAGGTGGTATAAAACTCCAGGAACTCCATCGGTTACAATTACAGAAGAATATTCATCAGGAAATTTAAGGCTTAAATTTATTCAAGAAAATAAAGTTTCTAAGATGCAAAAATTAGGATTTACTGAAACATACATTCCTATAAAAATGAGCATTTACAACTCTAAAGGGCATAAATTTATTTTGTCTTCTAAAGCTGTAGATCAACCTTTTTTAGATAAAGGGATTTTAATCTTAAAAAATAAAGAAACTCATATTGAATTTAATAGAATAAGCAAGGATTATATTTGTTCTTATTTTGAGGGTTTTTCAGCGCCAGTTTTATACTCTGTAAGAAACGATAAAAGAAATATGGCAACACTAATTAAGTTTGATCAAGATAATTTTAATAAGTATAATGCTGTAAAAATAAGTGCTTTTCAGTTTGCCCAAGGGTTAAATAATGATCATATTGAATCTTTAAAATATGTTTTTAAAGATGCCAATATGACAGATCTTATGAAGAGTCAGATTCTTGAACCTCCAACAGTAAATGATTTTTCTGAAGGGAAAAAAACTTTTAACCCAAATCAAATTCTAAAAATCCAGAAAGATTACATATCTAAAGTGGGTGATGAAGTGGGCGATATTTTTTTAAATTATTTAAAAGAAACTAGTTTTAAACCTTTTAAATACTCTTTAGAGGCTAAAGGAGAGCGAGCTTTATACATTTGTGCTTTAGAGTATCTAGTTGTAAGTTCTAGGTACAAAACAGAGGCTGTTAGAATTTTAAAAGATATTTATAATAAATCAGACAATATGACAATTTCTTTTTCTGCTTTAATGCTCTTACAAAAATATGCCTATACTCAAGCTTTAGATATTTCAAATGATTTTTATGAAACTCATCATAAAGAACATTTAACATTACAAAAATGGATATCTACATTCGTATCCATTCCAGATTTTAAAGAGGTTGAAAAAAGAATTAAGCATGTGGAGAGTTTAAAAGGCTATTTAGAAAAAATCCCTAATTTTGTTAGAGCTTTATGGGGCTCGTTTTGTAAAAATGATGCTGTTTTTCATGATGAAAAAGGACGTGGTTACGAACTGTTATTAAACAGAGTTCTTAAAATAGATAAAATTAATTCTCAAATATCTTCTGGCTTAATGAAGAACTTTAATATTACGCCAAGAATTTCTGGAAAAAACAAAAAAATTATAAGAAATGCTGTTTTAGGGTTTAATAGTGAGGGAGCAGTTCTTTCTAAAAACTTAGAAGAGACATATTTAAGCATTAAAGGAGTATTATAAATGGCAAGTATGAAGCTTACAAATCCACTTAGATTTTTTGGATTTTTTGGATTATTTTTAGTATTTATGTTTTTAGCTGTAAAATCTTGTTCTGATAGAAGATCAAAGATGGAGTTTGTAGCGGCTGAAGATGTAACTGAAATCACCGATGTTTCAAGAGAAAAGGAAAATTCTAAGGAATTATCTGAATTCATCAAAGGTATAAAAAAAGACATCAAAAAAAAAGATGAAATCACTGGTGATCTTTTTATAAAAGATATTGAAAAACTTGAAGATAAAAACATTAATAAAGAAACTATTAAAAAATTTACGGGAAAAACTATTAGAATTAAGAAGAAAGTTAAAAAAAATATTTTTAAAAAATCGCCGTCTTTTAAAAAAGAAAGAACTAGAAACTGGAAAGAATTTAGAGTTTTAGTAAAAGCTAGTGGGAATAAAATAAATAGTTTTTCTAAACTTAAGCTTCAAAAAAATTTAAAAATCTTAAATTCCATTGGAAGAGGTAGGATTATTATTTACGGGGGGTACTTTCCTGGTGAAGTAAAATCTAAAGGATTCATTAGGGCTGCAAATATTAAAAATGAATTAATAAGTTTAGGTCTTAACAGTTCGATCTCTATCTTTACTCTACCTTATTTTAGAAATAATAAAGACTTTATAGGTGAGGTTAGGTTTTCTAAATAAAATTAAGATTTAGGCTGCAAGGCTTTTTAAGGAAACAGTTGTTTTAAGGGCTATGAGGTTTAAAGCATTAAAAAAATAGAGCTAAATCCCCAGGAAAAAAAGCAATGCACTCAAGTGTATAATAGTTTTTTTTCCTTGGAGTGGAGGAGTTCATTAAAAAACTTAGTAATTAATTTAAAGCTGTCGACCCTTAAGCATTGCAATACGTTTTTCTAAAGGAGGGTGTGTAGACATGAGTTGGCGCAAAAAACCCTTCTTAAAAGCTCCTGAAATTTTTAAGGCTGCAACTGATTCAGTTTTCTTATCTACTTTAAGGTTAGGGTTATAAACTTTTTGTAGTTTTTTAAGAGAGCTAATCATTTTCTGAGTTCCAGCAAGTCGTGCGCCGCCATGGTCGGCTCTAAATTCTCTAAATCTTGAAAAAGTCCCTGTAACCATGAGTCCTAAAAATCCAAGAGCAAAAGAAAAAAGATTCATAAGCATTATGCGCATGAAAAAACTTCCACGCTCATTATTTCTTGAAAGAACTGAGCAGGTAAGGTCGGCAAGAATTCTTGCTGCAATCATAATAAGTGTATTTATAACACCTTGTAAGAGAACCATAGTGACCATATCACCGTTTTGAATGTGTGCTATTTCATGGCCTAAAACGCCCTCAACTTCATCTTTAGTCATATTCTTTAAAAGTCCTGTTGAGACAGCTACTAAACTTCTAGATTTTGTTGGGCCTGTAGCAAAGGCATTAAGTTCATCTTCTTGGTAAATTCCAACTTCAGGCATTTTTTTTATTCCAGCCATACGAGCATATCCATAAATAGATTGAAGCAACCATTTTTCAGTATTTGATTTTGGATTTAAAGGGTCAATTAGTTTAATCTTATGACTCCACTTAGCGGCTTTACGAGACATTAAAAGTGAGACTAGGGCGCCACCAAAACCAAAAAGAGCGTAGAAAATAACAAGGTTTATGTAATAGCCTGGAGGGATAGGTAGAAGGCTCATTATAAAACTAAATGTTATGAGTAAAACAAAATTAAGCCCTAAAACGTAAACAATCCTTCTAAACATGACAGTCCTCCATTAATTTGTACAGAATATCATTTAAAGCAGAGGAGGCAAGAATTATATACTTACAGGTTCTAGTTTGGTTTAAGAAACGATAAGTTTGGAGTTTTTTATGTCTAGGGATATATTTTGAGCGTTTTTTTTTGTTTTAGAAACAAGGGTTTTTGCTATGGGTACTTTAATGTTATTTAAGATAAATCGTTCAAAAGGGCGAGCTCCCATATTTTTTTCAAAGCCGGTTTTAAGAATCCATTTACAAACAGTATTTGTCCACGTAAGAGAGAATTTTTTGTCTTTAAGGTCGGTTTTTAATAAGGTAAGGTTTTTTTCAATTATTTTTAATAGTTCAGAATCTTTTAAATACTCAAATTTTATAATTGCTGTAAGACGATTTATAAATTCAGGGTTGAAAAAATCTTTAATAGCTTTGTCTGAAAAATCATGGGAAGGGGCTTGAAAAATTCCTAAAGAACCTTTTTCAGCATCCTTTGCTCCAGAGTTAGAAGTCATAATAAGAATACATTGGTTAAAGTGAGTTTTTTTTCCAATAGAGTCAGTAAGTGATGCTGCATCCATTACTTGTAGTAAAACATTAATTACACTAGGATGAGCCTTTTCAATTTCATCTAGTAAAAGTACGCAATGAGGGGTTTTTGAAACTTCATCAGTGAGTCTTCCTCCATCATCATGGCCGACATAGCCTGGAGGGGCTCCAATAAGTTTAGAAACGGAGTGCTTTTCCATATATTCAGACATATCAAATTTTATAAGCGGAACGCTAAGGTGATAAGCTAATTGTTTAGAAAGTTCTGTTTTTCCAACACCAGTAGGTCCTGTGAATAAAAAAGATCCTAAAGGTTTGTCTTTATCATTTAAACCTACATGGGTGATAAGAACATTTGAATTAAGCTGATCAATAGCCTTACTTTGTCCGTATATGTGTTTTTCTAGATTCTTTTTTAAAGATAAGATGGAGTTTTTAGTTTTTGTATCGGCTGTTTTTTTTGATACTTTATAGGCTCTAGATAAAGTTTTTAAAATATTTTTAGAGCTGACAAAACTGTTGTTATTAATAGATTCATGGGCACAAGTTTCGTCTAATAAATCAAGAGCTTTATCTGGAAATTTTCTGTCTAAAATATGTTTTTTTGAAAGTGTAACGGCGCTTTTTAATGCTTCAGTAGCTATAGTGAGTTTGTGAAACTTTTCATAGTTTGATTTTAGACCTTTAAGGATTTTAAGAGTGTCTTTTTCACAAGGTTCATCTATAAATATGGGTTGAAAACGTCTTGATAAAGCCGGGTCTTTTGCAAAGTATTTTCTATACTCAGTAAAAGTTGTAGAGCCAACAACTTTTATATGTGAATCTATTAAAATAGGCTTTAAAAGTCCCACCATATCAATATTACTGCCAGATGTGCTTCCTGCACCAACAATTGTATGAACTTCATCTATAAAAAGAAGGGGGTTTTTAATTTCCTTTAAACTTTTAAAAAGAGTTTTTAAACGGCCCTCAAAATCTCCACGATACTTAGCTCCAGCAAGAAGTGAAGGTAGATCTAGACTAAAAATAGAAAGATTTTTAAAGCGCTCGGGTGCTTTTTTTGTTTGAATAAGTTCAGCTAAACCTTCTCCTAAAGCGGTCTTTCCAACTCCAGGATCTCCGACTAAAAGGGGATTGTTTTTGTTTTTCCTAGATAAAACCTCAAGAACCCTTTGGAGCTCAATTTGTCTGCCAATGAGTTTAGTTGTAAGATTATTGTTGAATTTTTCGTTTAAATTTTCACAGAATTTTTTTAAAGGGTTTTTTGATGAAGATGGTAAAGATTCGTCTTCTAGGTTTGAAGAAAGGTGCTCCATAATAATAAGAGGGGACAACTCCATTTGCTCTAATATATAAACAGCGTAAGAATCAGATTCTTCAAAAATAGAAATCATGATGTGAAAACTACTAGTGGAGTTTTTACCAGAACTTTGAGTTTGCTTTAAAGCTTTATTAATACATCTGTGAAGGGCAAGAGTAGGTTCTGGTTTGTAGTTTGAGCCTGCGTTTAAAAGTTTTGGGTGATTTTTATCAATAAAATCCTCAAGAAGAATTTTAAATGAAACAGGGTTTATATTCTCTTCTTTTAGAAAATTAATAGTGTCAGTGATTTGTAAAGTGCCCCATAAAAAATGTTCTAAAGAAATAAACTCATTCTTAAGTGCTAGGGCGTGCTCAGTAGCTTTATGTAAGCTTTCTTGTAAAGTGTGGTCAAACATTTAGTTTTCCTCCATAATGCATTTTAAAGGAAAACCGTTTTCTTTTGCTGCCTGGTGGACTAAGTAAATTTTAGTTTCTGCAACTTCTTTTGTAAATATACCGACATTTGTACGGCCGTTATTGTGAATCTCTAGCATAAGTTTAAAGGCTTCAGAACTAGATTTATAAAAGAACTGAGTTAAGATTTTTACAACAAAATCTTGAGTTGTAAAATCATCATTTAAAAGAAAAACAATGTATAAAGAAGGTTCTTTTATTGAAATATCAACATCAAGGTTTTGGTCTGGGTTGCTTTCTTCATTCATAGGTTTGCCTAGATCTGGATGTTTTAAAATAAGACATTTAGATAATACCTTTCAGGTCGTATTAACCCATAAAGTTGATAGTCACAAGTTTAAAGGGTAAGGCACTTTTAACGTCTCTAAACTGCTTAGTCATCCTCTTCTTTTTTACAGTATGCCTAAACCCTGATCTTTTTATGCCCCTTTGTTCTTTAAAATTTAAATCACAGAGCTAGTGGCCTTATGTGCAACAACGCTCTCGAATTTTAAGTGGTTAAAAGCTTTAAAAAAAAATTGAATACTTATAGGCCTGCTTAGGAGTAAGGTCAATGTGTTCTTTAATAAGAAGTATAGTTTTAATATTAGTGATGTTTATATCTACGCAGTCTATAGCAAGTTAGCTTTATATAGGAAATAATACAAACAGTATTAAGAGTAGGAGTGAGTTCTTAATATCATTTAATGAAGAGGGAATTAACTTTGTAGGTTATTTAAAAAGTTCTTTGCTTGGGTTAAGCTTAAAGGGCGCAAGGTAAGTCTTACGTTCTTAAATATATGGTCCAGAGTCTAGACCAAGTGAGAGCCTAATAAAACGCTACATAGCCTTAGTGTTGTGATAATGGGTTAATTAGCTTGAAAACTATAATTGCAACACCAGGGCTTTAGGTTAATTTAGTCCATTTCGGTGTCATTAATAGGGGTTAATTCGCAAAGGGTTAAGGCTTTAGTAAAAATGTAAATATTTTTTCTGGTTCATCCGATGAATAACAGTGTAGAATAAATTAAAAAATTAGAGTTTTTAAAGGAAAGGTGTGATGAAGAATATAATATTAAAAAGGGGCTTTTCTCTTATAGAGTTAATGATGGTTATTGTGATTATCGGGTTTTTAGCAGGTGTTGGAATTCCTCAGTATCAGAAAGTTTTAATGAAAGCACGTCAGTCAGAAGCAAAATCATTGCTAAGCGCTATGTACACTGCTCAAAAATCATTTTATTCAGAGTGGAATCAGTATTATGGAGATTTTAATGCTGTCGGCTATGGTTTAAAAGGTGATTTGGGTTATCATGTAGGCTTTGGTTCAGCTGGTTTGCTTGGGCCTAAAATACACCCATCTACAACATACAGAGAAAGGCCGCCTGTTGTTAGGCTAGCCAGTGTATTTTGCTCTAATAATAGTGAAGCAGGATGTACAGTGATTAAGGCGAAAACAGTAGCTACTATTGCGGGAACAGAAGCCACTGAAAATAAATTTCTTTTTGGTGCAGCCGCAAATCTTGATGCTGACGCGGCTTTAGATAGATGGACTGTAAATGAGAATAAAATTTTTCAACAACAAGAGGACGACATAACTCAGTAATATAGAGTTTTAGCAAGGGTGTGCTTTAATAAGGTTGGAGCATTATTGGTATATTTAAATTCATTCAGCCTTATAAGAACAGATCTTAAGTTTTTATTTTTTAAAAGATTTATAGATTTTTTTATATAAAAATTCTATAAAATCGTTATATGAGATTATACTATGACTATAGGCTAAGGTTAGATTAAACAAGATTATTCTTAGAATAATTTTTAGACGTTTGTAGGGTGTTTGAATTTTTAAAAGTTATTAAAATGAATTGTGTTACTAGCATCTATTAAAATATCTCTCGCATTTTTTTTTGGTGTATGCGTACTTTTTTTAAACCCTTTAAAGGACTTTAAAAAAAATACTAAAATACTGCCCCCCCCCAAAGGTGTAGAGTATTTTCATTTCGGATTTAAAGATAATGTTGCTGATTTTTTCTGGCTAAGCTTTATTCAAAATGCATTTGATTGTTCAAAGTATAAAGATCCTGAGCACAGATATTGTCCAAATAGATGGGGTTATAGGACATTAAATGCAGCTAGTATTTTAGCACCTAAATTTAAGGCTTTGTACGAATTTGGAGCTGTGAAACTAACGGTGTTGCTGGATGATCATAAAGGAGCAGTGGAGCTTTTTGAAAGAGGATTGGCTCATATAAAGGACAGTTGGATTATTAACTATAGGGCTGCATATTTATACTTAGAAGAGTTAAAAGATTTTAAAAGAGCAGGGCAGCTATTAGAGCAGGCAGCAGCCTTAGGCGCTCCATTTTGGACTAGATCTTTAGCGTCGCGAATGTATTATAAATCAGGGCAGCTAGAGCTTAGTTACCGAGTTCTTAAAGACCTTTATAAAGAGGCATCAGACGGCTTTTGGAAAGATGATTTAAGAGGCAGAATGTTTCAAATTGATAAAAAATTAAGAGATTCAAAGGTGTTGGAATAAAAACACAGTGGTGACCTTGACCATAGGGAGTTAATCCTCATATTTAATCCATGTCTAAACGCGATTTTTATGAAATTTTAGGTGTAGATCGTTCTGCAAATGTTGATGCTATTAAAAAAGCTTATAGAAAAAAGGCTTTTCAATATCATCCTGATAAAAACCCTGGTGATAAGGTTACTGAAGATAAATTTAAAGAGGCTGCTGAAGCCTATGAAGTTTTAAGTAATGCGGATAAGAAAGCTCGTTATGATGAGTATGGTCATACAGGTGTGGGTGGTGGAGGTTTTTACGAGACATCGGATATTTTTGAAAATTTCTCGGATATTTTTGGAGATTTTTTTTCTGGAGGAGGCCATCGTAGGCAAGGTTCTGCTAAGGCAAGGCCAAAAAGAGGGTCTGATTTAAGGTATCATTTAAATATTGATTTTAAGGACTCTTTAGAAGGGACTAAAACTACTATAAACTATGAATCTGAAGAAGACTGTAGTCATTGCTCTGGAAAAGGTATCCAGCCTGGAAAGGAGGCGCAAACTTGTCAAACTTGTGCTGGTTCGGGTCAGGTTGTTCAAAGGCAGGGGCTTTTTACAATGGCAACTACCTGTCCAACTTGTAGAGGTGTAGGACAAATAGTTAAAGATCCATGCAGAAAATGTAATGGAGAAAAAAGAATTCAAAGATCTAAAAAATTAGAAGTTACTGTTCCTGCGGGAGTTGAAAATGGAAATCAACTTAGACTTTCTTCTGAAGGTGATGGTGGTCATTTAGGGGGCAGTAGAGGGGATCTTTATGTACTTATTCGAGTTGATGAACATAAAGATTATTATAGAGAAGGTTTAGACTTAGTGGGCAATATTAAAATCTCTTATTTGCAGTCCATTTTAGGTGCAGGCCTAGAGGTGAAGACTCTTAATAGCACCATTAAAGTTGAAATTCCGCCAGGAACTCAAAATGCAGATGAAATTCGTGTGAAGAAAGAAGGCTTTGTCTCTTTAAGAGGAAGAGCAAAAGGAAACTTAAGGTTTAAGGTGAAAGTTCAAATGCCAACGGCGCCAACAAAGCAGGAGATTAAGCTATTAAAAGAGATTGCTAAAGTAAAAGGTGAGAATGTAAATGAGAAATCTGGTTGGTTATTTTAAAGCAACAACCTTGACGAATTGTAAATAAAGCACAAGCTATAACATATATAGAATTTAGATTTAGAGGAGAATTAAGATGAGTAAAGTTATTGGAATAGATTTAGGAACAACAAATTCAGTTGTTGCAGTTATGGAGGGAGGAGTTCCTAAGGTTTTAGTTAATGAAGAAGGATCTAGAACAACGCCTTCAATTGTGGCTTTTACAAAAGATGGTGAAAAGCTAGTGGGTCAGGTTGCTAAAAGGCAGGCTGTGACAAACCCTGAAAACACAATATATTCAGCAAAGCGTTTTATTGGACGTAAGTATGATGATTTAAAAGATGAAATTGAGCTCATGCCTTTTAAAGTCGTAGATAAGGGGGACTCTTGTGCTTTTGATGTTTGTGGTAAAATGTACTCGTCACAAGAGATAGCATCAAGTGTTTTAGGAAAACTTAAAAAAGTTGCTGAGGATTATTTAGGTCAAGAGGTTACAGGTGCCGTTATTACAGTGCCGGCATATTTTAATGATGCTCAAAGACAGGCAACTAAAGATGCTGGTAAAATTGCAGGGCTTAAAGTTAAGCGTATTATAAATGAACCCACAGCGGCTGCTCTTGCATATGGCCTGGATAAGAAGAAGGATCAAAAAATTGTGATTTATGATCTTGGTGGTGGAACCTTTGATGTGTCCATCTTAGAAGTGGGGGATGATGTAGTAGAGGTTAAAGCTGCTAATGGAGACACTCTTTTAGGTGGTGATAATTTTGATATTGTTATTCTTGAGTGGTTAGTTAGTGAGTTTAAAAAAGATCAGGGAATAGATTTAAAAACTGATAAAATGGCTTTGCAAAGATTAAAAGAAACTGCAGAGAAAGCAAAAATTGAGCTTAGTACAGCTTTAGAAACAGATATAAACCTTCCATTTATTACAGCAGATCAGTCAGGTCCTAAGCATTTAAATATAAAACTTTCTCGATCTAAATTTGAGCAACTAACAGGTGATTTAGTTAAAAGAACTTTAGAGCCATGTAAGATCGCTTTAAAAGATTCAGGGCTTAGCTTGGCTGAAATTGATGAAGTTGTATTGGTTGGGGGTTCTACAAGAATTCCTGCTATTCAAAAAGTAGTTAAGGATTTCTTTAATAAAGAGCCTAATAAATCTGTAAATCCTGATGAAGTGGTTGCACTAGGTGCTGCTGTTCAAGGTGGTGTTTTAACAGGTGAGGTAAAAGATGTGCTTTTATTAGATGTGACACCATTGTCATTAGGTATTGAGACTTTAGGTGGTGTTTTTACAAAACTTATTGAGAAGAATACAACAATTCCTACAAAAAAATCACAAATTTTTTCAACAGCTGCAGACAATCAAACAAATGTTGATGTGCATGTTCTTCAGGGAGAAAGGGAGATGACTGTGGATAACAAATCTTTAGGACGTTTTGAGTTAGTGGGTATTCCTTCTGCTCCTAGAGGAGTGCCTCAGATTGAAGTGACATTTGATGTTGATGCAAATGGAATTATAAGTGTTTCTGCTAAGGATAAAGGAACGGGTAAAGAACAGGCTATTAAGATTACATCTAAATCTGGTTTATCAGAAGAAGAAATTGCTAAGATGGTTAAAGAAGCAGAGCTTCATGCTGAAGAAGATAAAAAGCGTAAAGATCTTGTTAATGCTAGAAATCAACTTGATAGTTTAGTGTATCAGCTTGAAAAACTGATATCTGATAATAAAGAAAAGCTTGCATCAGACGAAGTGACTAAAGCAAAAGAAGCTATGGTTACAGCTAAAGAAACTTTGGCAAAAGAAGATGTTACTGTTGAAGACTATAATAGTGATATTGAAAGACTTACAAATATTAGCCATACCTTAAGTACAGCTCTTTATGAGAGCCAAAAAAGCTCTGAAAAACCACCTACACCCAGTGGTGAAGGTGCCCCTTCACAACAGGGTAGAGCAAAAGAGGATGTTATTGATGCAGACTTTAAAGATGTAAATTAATTTTTAAAACTAAAGAGAACTGTATTTAAAAGGCAGAGCATTTAAGTGCCCTGCCTTTTTCTGCGCTCAACAACAAAGATAAGATTTTTAGAGTCAACACATAAGCCATGTAAGTAAATCCTAAAGTTTTTTTGTTGAATGGTGGTAAAGATATTTCGTAGTCTCGTATAACCCACGCGCTAAACGATCAATTTTTTGTTGCTTAAGGGGTTTTTCTTTTGTGATATCAATTTTGTATGAATTTGTGCGATATGAATAAAGACCTTTTAATTTTTCAGGGGAACCTTTAGATATCCAATGATGGCTATGCAACCGCAGCTTTATGGGTGGTGAGAAATTACTAATAGTCATAGCAAAACGTTTAGAATCATACTGCTCATCAAAAAGATTTCGCCCAAGAGTGGTATTTTTATAAGTTTTTCCTGCTAGAGAAACAACACTTGGTAATATATCTGGGGAGTAAGCAATTTTTGAAAATACTTGAGGCGGAATTTTTAAAGAGGGTGAGTAAAATAATAAAGGGACATGCATTATTGGTAGTCGAAAATGTTTAAAGCCATCAGGTATAGATTTAGATGTGTAATGTGCAAGTCCATGATCAGCGTAGATTACAAAAAGGGTATTTTTAAAATAAGTTTCTTTTTTAGCAGCTTTAAAAAACTCGCTAAGTGAATAATCTAAGAATCTTAAAGAGTTAAATTCTTGGTTGTTTACAAAGCCATTGTCTTTAATCTGTTGAGCTGTTAAAGATTTAAGTTTAAAGTCTCTTTTTTTAGAAGGTATAGTATATGGCTTATGATATCCAGCTGTTTGTATAAAGGTAAATTGTTTTTTCTTAACAGGTTGTTTTTTTAAGAACTCATTAACTTTTGTAAAGAGCTCTAGATCAGAAATTCCCCAAACATTGGTTTTTCTAGATTTAAAATCTTTTTTTTCAAAGATAGTGATGTTTTTAAGGCTTTGAGAAACAAAGCCTCGAATATTTCCCCAACTTGCGCTGCCTCCAATAAAATAAGATTTGTTATAATCAGTAAAAGCATTTGCTGCAGAGTATTGTTTTACTAATAAAGGGTTTCTTGAAGCTGTTTTTATTGAATTGACATCAGGAAGTCCTGTAAGAACACTAAAAATAGAGCGTGCTGTTCCAGTGCTGGCGACAAATGTGTTTTCAAAAAAAAGCCCTTGTGGAATTAATGAATTTAAAAAAGGAGTGCCATTAATTTTTTGTCCAAAATGTTGGAGTTTAAAAGCAGCAAGAGATTCCATCATAATGATCACTACATTCGGTGGCTTATCAAAAGCAAGGGTGGGTTTGATTGTTCGATTAAAATTTAAAGTGTCTTTATTAGGAGATTCAACGTTTAAGTAGGCTGCAATTTCATCGTAATGACCTTTAACTTTTTTAAGATTGTAGGATTTTTCTTTAAAACTAAAAGTATCGTAAAAGTATAGGAGTGGGTTTATTCCAAGAGCGCAGATAAAATTATTAGAACTAAAGTGAGCATCGCTCCATCTAAGAGGGTACTGGGAGAGCTTTCCATGTCCGAGAAGAGCAAGTATGAAGAATAAAGGTAATATGATTTTAAAGGAAGTGTTAAAAATAGGTTCGCCGGAAACAAAAAGTTTTTCTGTAAAGATTATTTTATTTAAAATGAAAAAAAATAAAACAAACGCAAGGAAAATTAAAGAAATAATAAAAGTTATGGGGTAGCTTTCACTAATCATTTGAAAACTAATGAGGGGGTTTTTAAGAAAAATAGTGGAAGAAGCATCAATTCTATTTTTTAAATAGTCATAATGGCCTAAGTCTATTAAGGAAAAAATACCGTAGGCGGTGAGTATTAAAGAAAAAGTTAATTTAAGAAAGGTTGTAGAATGTAGTTTTTTTGATAAAAACATTTTACGCCCTTTTTCTTTAAATAGGGCATTGACTAGTTTTAATGAATATCCAAAAAACCAAAAAGGTAGGCTTAGTAAAATTGCTGCTCTTATATCAAATTTAAAACCAATGTAGAAAGCCTTTCTAACTTCTTCTACGTTGTATGGAGTGTCATTTAAAGAGTCAAAGGTGAGAAAAAAAACAAGTCTAAATAAAACTGCTAGAACTAAAAAACAAAGGCAGAGTTTTAAAAAGCTTATAATTTCTTTAGAGATGAGTCTTCTTGGTGGCATATGAAATTTTTATAGGATAAAAGGCCTAGAGCGGCAAGAATATTTATGAATGTTCTTTATCTTAAAAACTCGTTGTGTTAAATCCTTGCTATGAGTGAATTAAGTGAAATAGTGATTCTTGGTGGTGTGTTTGCAGTCGGTTTAATAGGTTCAGGTATTTATTACTTTGCAAGGTTTTTCTTATTTAAGGATATGAGGCCAAATACTCAATTGTTGAAAAAAAAGGGAAACCCTAAGAAAGTAGACTCACTTTTTGAAGCTTTATCTAATTCAAGAAAAAGTATATGGCGTTTAGAAAGTGACTTACCCTTGGATTCTATTCAGGATTTAGAAGAGGCGTTGTATATAGCTGATCTAGGGCCTGATACGGTGGCATTTTTAATAGAGCGAGTTCAAGAACAAATTAAGGGTGAAAAGTTTAGTTTAGATAAGATAAAAAATATTTTTAAGAGTGAAATGACTAAAATTTTTAAAGAGGATTTCTCAGCACAAAAAATATCAGCACTCATTAAAGAAAAACAAAGCTCTCCCCATGTTATAGCAATTGTAGGGGTAAACGGTGCAGGGAAAACAACCACCATAGGAAAGTTAGCTTATAAATTCAGCCAAGAGGGGAAAAAAGTTATGATCGTAGCTGGTGATACTTTCAGGGCTGGAGCTGAAACACAGCTTAGTGTGTGGGCGGAAAAATCAAATACACTTATTTTTAAAGCATTGCCTCAAACAAAAGACCCTGGAGCGGTTGCTTTTCAAGCTTATGAGAAGGCTAAAAAAGAGGAGGTGGATATTTTGCTTATTGATACAGCTGGGAGGCTTCATACTCAGGATAATTTAATGCAAGAGCTTAAAAAAGTTAAAAGAGTTCTTAGTAAGCAGGACATTAAAGCTCCTCAAGATATTTGGATGATCCTTGATGCAAATATGGGCATGAATGTTCTTCATCAAACTAAGGTTTTTCATAAAACCTTAGGGTTGACGGGGGTAATTATGACAAAAGTGGAGGGGTCTGCTAAAGCTGGAATGGCCCTAGGGGTTAAGCAAAGCTTAGGAATTCCAATTTTAATGTTAGGAACTGGAGAAGGAATTAAAGATATTCGCTTATTTAATTCGCAGGATTTTGTAAGCTCTCTTGTAAGTTCAAAGCTTTAGCAAGACTAAGGTGCGCTAAGAGTTGACTGACTAATGGCGGCATTTTAAGGTGTCCTTTGACTGAAGGTGATAAAAGATGACCTCAACAAAGAGCGCTAGAAATTTTGAACAGTACAACTTGTCAGTAGGTGGACATGCTCTAACTATATCTACAGACCAAGAGCAACAAAAAATGGATCTCATTGTTAAGAAGGCAAATGAGAAAATTCAAGGTTCTTTATTAAAGAACCATCCCTTTCAAAAATGTTTAATGATTGCACTGTTACAGGTGTGTGAAGAAAATATTGACCTTAAATCAGATATCCATGAAAAAGTTGATGGTCTTGAGCAAAAAGCAGAGCAGATTTTAAAAAAGTTTCAAAATTTTATATCTGAAGAGTAAAATCTAAAATCACCTTTTGTTGTTTGGAGTTTTTTGTGAACGACTTAAGGCAAAAGAAAAATTTATTGCGCATGCAAGTAAAATCTTTAGATTGGGATGTTGAAGTTTCATTAAAACCTATAGTGGAGGATGAGGCTTTTCCAAAGGGTTTGTGGGGTGTATTTAAACCTTTAAGTGGTGAGCCAAGACTTAAAGATTTACCAGTTGATGTTGAATTTTGCTGGCCTTGCATTCTAGATTCTGCTTTAGGTAAGATGATTTTTTCTCGAGCCACGAGATTTAAAAAATCTGAATTGGGTTGTTTAGAGCCTTATGTTTGTAATGAAATTCCTAGAAAAAATATTTCAGTAATTTTTGTCCCTGGGCAAAGCTTTGATTTTAAAGGAAATCGACTTGGCAGAGGAAAAGGGTTTTATGATCGGTATTTAAAAGGTTTTAATGGTGTGATTGTTGGAGTCTGTTCAAGGGCGAGGTTTTTAATGAAACCGGTTCCTGTTGAACAACGTTTAGATGTGCCTGTTCAGTACATATTAACTGAGCAGTTTTTGTATAAAGTGAATTCTTCTAGGAAGGTGGTGTAAAGTGAATATGATAATAGCCGGAGCTGCGTTAGTTGGTTTGGCCGTGGGTATTTTAGTTGCGTTAACAGTTAAGGTCATGGTTGATAATAAAGTTAAAAGAACAGCTGAACGTGAAGCTCAAAGAATTATTCAAAAAGCTAAAGCAAGGGCTTTTAAGATTGAGAAAGAGTCTATTAATAAAACTCAACAGTTAGAGAAGAAAGTAAAAAGAAGATCTGAAGAAGAAATTAAAAAAGAAAAAGAAAAAGTTAAAGACTTAGAGAGATCATATAATCAAAAATTTCAAAAAATTCAGGTTAAAGAAAAGTCTTTAAATGATAAAATCATTCAAAGAGAAAAACGTTTTGAGGTTAAAGAAAAAGAAGTTGAAAATAGAGAGCTTAGAACAGCTAAAAAGTATGAAGAGCTTGAAATTGTAAAAAAAGACTTTCAAGAAAAGCTTGAATCTGTTGGGGGAATGACTCAAGACCAGGCTAAAAAAGAACTTGTTTCAACTCTTGAAGAAGAGGCTAAAAGAGATCTTGCAATAAGTATGACTGCCATTGAAGAAGAGGCTAGAGAAGATGCTGAGGCTAAAGCTAAGAGAATTATTAGCATAGCAATTGCAAGGTTTGCTGGTGGATATACTGCTGAAAAAACCACGAGTGTTTTACCACTTCCTTCAGAAGATATGAAGGGCAAGGTTATTGGTAAAGAGGGTCGTAATATTAGAGCTTTTGAAAGCCTTTGTGGTGTTGATTTGATTTTAGATGAGGTTCCTGATTCAGTTGTGATTTCAGCATTTGACCCTGTAAGGCGTGAGGTTGCAAGGCGTGCGCTAGAGGTGCTTTTTGCAGATGGTAGGATTCATCCTGCCATGATTGAACAAGCCATTCATAAGGTAAAAAAAGAGTTGTTTAAATCTATTAGAGAAGATGGTGAGAAAGCATGTTTTGAACTTAGTGTAACCAATATACATAAAGATATTATGGACCTAATAGGAAGTTTAAAATATAGACTTTCATATACACAGAATAATTATAGTCATTCTCTTGAAGTGGGCATGCTTTGTGGAATGATGGCGGCAGAACTTGGTGAAGATATTAAAGAAGCAAGGCGGGCAGGTTTATTGCATGATGTAGGTAAGGCTTTAGATCACTCTATTGAAGGAAGTCATGCTATTATTGGTGCTGATTTTATTAAAAAACGTGGTGAGCAATCAAGAATTGTCCACGCAGTACGTGCTCATCACTATGAAGAAGAGCCGAGCACAATTTTAGCTCATCTTGTGATTGCAGCAGATGCTATTTCTGGCGCAAGGCCTGGAGCAAGAAAATCAACTCAAGCAAATTATTTTAAACGCTTAGAAGATCTTGAAACTATTGGTAATAGTTTTGATGGTGTTTTAAGAACATTTGCAATACAAGCTGGTAGAGAGATTAGAGTTATCGTGGACAGTGCTAAGGTTAATGATGAGCAGTCAGTAGTGCTTTCTAGAAATATTGCTCAAAAAATTACTAAAGAGATGAATTACCCAGGTCAAATTAAAGTGATTGTGGTTCGTGAAACTAAAGCCATTGAACACGCTAGGTAAGAGGATAATTGTAGATGAGTTTTTCAATAAAAGAACAGTTTGAAATTTTAAAATCAAATACAGTAGATCTGATTTCTGAAAAAGAACTATTAGCAAAGCTTAAAACGTCTATTAAAGAAAAAAAACCTCTTAGAATCAAGTTTGGAGCAGACCCATCAAAGCCAGATCTTCATTTAGGGCATTTAGTTCAATTGCTAAAATTAAAACAGTTTCAGGATTTAGGCCATGAAGTTTTATTTTTAATAGGTGATTTTACAGCGCAGATTGGTGATCCTACAGGAAAAAATGAAACAAGGCCTGCCTTAATTAAAGAAGAAGTATTAGAATACTCTAAAACTTATTCTCATCAGGTCTTTAAGATTTTAGATAAAAAAAAAACAAAGGTTATCTACAATTCAGAGTGGTTTGATAAATTTTCATCAAGTGATTTTATAAAACTTTCTAGTCAATATACAGTTGCTAGAATGATTGAGCGAGATGATTTTGAAAAAAGATTTAAAGCTAATCAACCCATAGGACTTCATGAGTTTTTATACCCCTTGGTTCAAGGATTTGATTCAGTAAAATTAAAATCAGATATTGAACTTGGTGGAACAGATCAAAAATTTAATCTTTTAGTTGGAAGAGATCTTCAAAAATCTTATGGACAAAGTGCTCAATCAATTTTAACACTGCCTCTTTTAGAGGGTTTAGATGGTATTAAAAAAATGTCAAAAAGTTTAGACAATTATATTGGATTTAATGAAACTCCAAAAGATATGTTTGGGAAGTTTTTAAGTATCAGTGATGAGCTTATGTATAGGTATGCAAAACTTATACTTTTAAAGTCAGACAAAGAAATAAAATCACTTCAAACTCAGGTTGGATTAGGTAAAGCGCATCCTAAAAAGATTAAGACAGCATTAGCAAAACAAGTAATTCAAATATTTTATACATCAAAGCAAGCTGATCAAGCAGAGCAAGAGTTTGAAAGAATTTTTGTTAAAGGTGGGATTCCTGATGATGTTAAAGAAGTGCATTTTAAAAAACAGGAGGCTCCTTTATGGATATGTAAGGTGATTGTAGAGGTTGGGTTTGCTCAATCAAATTCTCAAGCTCGAAGGTTGGTTGAATCTAGAGCTGTTGAGATTGATGGTATAAAGCTTAAAGATCCAAAATTTGAATTGTTGTTAAGTAGTGCAGACAACACTTATCTTTTAAAGGTAGGTAAAAAGAATTTTGCAAAAATTATGACTAAGTAACCAGATTATTAAATTAGGAAAAAAAAATGAAAATTAAGTTTCTCCCTAAAAATATAGAAGTAGAAGTAAAGCCGGGGCAGTCGGTTTTAAATGTGGCACAAGAAAATGGTATTTTAATACGTTCTGTTTGTAAGGGAGTTCCTTCTTGTGCAGAATGTAGGGTTATTGTTGTAGAAGGGGGTAATAATGTTCTTCCTCCAATGAGTGATGAGCTTGATTTAATTGGAACAGTTCATTTTGTTGACAGTAGGCGTTTAGCTTGTCAAATGCGTTGTTTTGGAGACCTTGTTATTAACCTTCAAGAACATGTTGATAAGGGTTTAGGTAATGTTAAGCAACCTAGAGGAAACATTAGAAAAGAAATAGATGAGTCTAAAGCTAGGATGGGGAATATCTTAGAAGAGACTAAGGCTTTGGCGATTGAAATAGAAAAGACTGAAGAAGAAAAAAAAGAAGCTACAGCATTAAAAGTTAAACTCACTGATAAAAAGGTAATCTATAATAAAAAAATGGAAATATCAAAAAAATCTAAACCTAAATCAAAGAAGAAAAATAAAAATCACAGATGGAATAAAAAATAATGGTAGAATAATTATTAAACAATAAAATATTTTATTAAAACCTTACTTTTAGAGGTGCTTTTTAAATTATATATTTTATAGTTTTTAAAAATTTATCTAGAAGATAGAGTTAACTGCTTTTAATAAACTTTTTTAAATCCGTAGACAGGTTATTATCTTTTAAGGCCGCATGAATATTGGCTTTTAAAAGTCCTAAAACAGACCCTCCATCAAAACGAGGGCATTTTGTAATAACACCTGTAAGGCTATGATCTTTTGCCATTAAACTTATAGAATCTGTTAATTGAATCTCGCCATTTTTTTTAGGACTTTCTTTTATATACTTTAATATTTTGTTTTTAAAAATATAACGCCCTGGAAGGATAAGATTGCTTGGAGCATTTTTAAGCTTTGGTTTTTCAATAATTTTAGAGATATTTAAAGAACCGTTTGTTTCCTTAGTTTTTGCAACACCGTATTGACAAACTAAACTTGAATCTACCTGTAACAAAGAAACAACATTAGAACCTGTTTTTTCAAATTCTTTTTTTAATTCAATACAAGGGTTTTGTGATAAATCTGATGGTAGAAAAATCTCATCGGGTAAAAGCACGTAAAAATCACGATCTTTAAGGTTTTTTTCCGCTGAAAGAATCGCATGAGCTAAACCAAGCTGTTCTTCTTGATAGGTGAAGGTAACCTTAGGAAGCTGTTCGATATTTTTAAGTTCCTGAACTAAATGAGTTTTTCTATCTTTTTTTAACAAGTTTTTTAGTTCAGAATGATCTTTAAAATAGTTTTTTAAAGCCACTTTGTCTTTGTGAGAGATAATAATAGCTTCTGTAACTCCAGCATTTTTTAACTCATTTAAACAATGGTGAATTAAAGGAAGATTTAAAAGAGGGAGCATTTCCTTTGGAGTTGATTTTGTAGATGGAAGAAATCTTGTGCCTTTTCCTGCTGCAGGAATAATGGCAACTTTTGGTGTGTTATAAATCATTTAATGATTATAACTAAAATTAATTAAACAGCAAATGATGAGCCGCAGCCGCATGTTTTTGTAGCGTTTGGGTTTGAAAAAAGAAAGCCTTGTCCGTTTAAACCGCCCTGAAAATCAAGGCGCATTCCCATAATATAAAGTAAGCTCTTAGAATCAATTACAATTTTTAAGCTCTCTTCAGGTTCAAAGACTTTATCCTTCTCACCAACCTTAGAATCAAAATCTAATTTATAAGAAAACCCTGAGCAACCGCCGCGCTTTACATTTATACGTAAAAAGTCTGTTTTAGAGCTTTTCTCGGAATCTTTAATAAAAGCAATTTGCTTTAAGGCTGAATCAGTGACTGTAATCATATGCTTATATAATAGCATAAAGTATCTAAATGTAAAATAATTTATGCTAGAGTACTATAATAAAAGAAGTAATTTGAAAATATTGATTGCTTAAGTGCTATTAAGGGCTTAGATTTCAGGGCCGATGCACTTTGAATTTAAAAGGCTTAAGCCTCTACGGGGAGTTTGAGCAGCGCTTTTTAAAATTAAATATCAGTCTTTTCTCTACTGTAATGTCACTTTACTTAGATCAATCTTAGCTTAAGTCCAGGTAAAATCACAAGTTTTTGCAAAGTCTTTAAAAAGAGACTGTATTTACACAAGTTAAACATAGCATTATTTAAGTCTATATTCTGTAGAAGATAGAAAACTTAAACTTGTGACCAATGATGAAATTTTATTTGCCATTGCGACAGAGCTTCTCGATGAAAAGTTTACTCTTAAAACTAAAGATATTATTAATTACATTATTAAAAACAACTCGAACCTGATATTAAAAGTTTAAGAAGCCATAGAGAATCTTGCGATTTTAAACAAGCAGATATTTAAAAATAGAGTTTTTTTTAATATAAATAAGCATTAATCAGATCTTCTCCTCCAATGTTTTAAAGCTGAGGCACTTAATTTAATCTAATTTGAAGACCTTTTTTAAGAAACTATTATCACAAGGCATCCGTATTTTTTTTGATTTCATAGTAGTTTTTGAACTTTCTTGTTTGAGTAAATTTAGTCTCATTCGTTTCATCAAATTAAAATTTAGAGCACTATTTTTCGCACTCTTTTGATCAATATCATCTTTAAAGTGAACATCTAAAATCCAGTGTAAATTACTCTTATAAGAGATACCAATAGACAACTTTGTTTATTAAAAATTAATTATTTTTATAAATAAAATTATTTTTAAAGTTCTTTTAAAAAAAGTTGCCAATTAATGTTAAATTGATGTTTATTCTTAATATTTTTATTTTTAAGTATAGCCTTAATTCTTTCTTCTGTAAGTGGATGGGTTCTAATAAATTCAGGTATAATGCCTTTTATACCTTTATTTTTTTCTTTTATTTTTCTTAAAAATGATATGAAATATTTAGGATGTATTCCTGCTTTTAAAAGTATTTGTACTCCTTTTTTGTCAGCATTTCTTTCTTGTTGGCGATTATAAGAAAGTCCTTCTAAAGTAGAACTCAACTTAAGTAAACGTAATAAAGCACTGTTATCATTGAGAAGTAAACCGAATACAACAGCTGTTCCTGCTGTTCTAAGAAGTTTTTTTAAACTATGACGTTGTATACAGTGGCTCATCTCGTGAGCTAGAACTCCTGCAGTTTCCTTAGGGTTTTTTGTTAACTTTAACAATCCAGTTGTAATAATGATATAACCTCCAGGAAGAGCAAAAGCATTAACTAAAGGTGTATTAATAACAGTCCATTTATATCCTATTGATGCATCATCATAAGAGTCAAGGTGTTTAATAATCATCCCCATAGCTTTCTTAACTTGAGGAGAGTTGATTTTTTGTTTGTCTGTTAAATACTTCTGATAAGCAACTTTCCCAATTTTTTCTTCCCACTCATAAGGAACCCAATGATTTGCTAAGGTAAAAAAATTAAACACAAAAAAATAACAAAGTATAATTAAAAAAGCAGTCAAAGTAATATAAAATTTTACCCTGTGCTTTTCTTTTCTTAAAATTTTTTTTTGCTCTTTTAATACAGCTAAGATTTTTTGTTTTACTTTTAAGGTAGCTATACTTTTTAGTAAATCAGTTAATCGTTCATCGTGGCAATAAAGAAAATGCAACCCCTCTTCTTGCCAAGATATTTCTAGGGTAGTTTTTGAATCTCCTTTTAGATTAAATTGACATTTTGATAAAGAAACAAAGATTTTTTTTTCATCTTCTAAAACAATAAAAAGATTAGAGTCTTGTCCACTAATACGAGCAAGTTTTTTATTGTTATTAATATAATAACTACCAAGAATTGGCTTACTACTTTTCACCTTAAAAGGTTTTATCTTTTAGAGGAAATAAATTGTTTAGCCCAACTACTAGAGCTCCTTGTTTGAATATAAACTTCACCAGGACCTTTAAAGCGACAAATTAAACCCTCACCACTGGTAAAACTAGAAATCCAACCTTTAGAGGCCTTTTCAATTTTATAATTAGAAGTCTTTGCCCACGCAACCATATGACTATTATCAATAATTTTTTCTTCATCAGGAGCTAGTGTAATTTTTTGGATTCCACCATAGGTGGAAATTGCAACTTTCCCTTTTCCATGTAAACGCATCACAAAAAAACCTTCTCCAGAAAATAATCCTTTTGTTAAACTTTGAGCTTTTGTTGAAATATTTATTGACTCTTCAGCAGCAAGAAAGCCGTTTTTTTGTAAAAGATACTCTTCTGAACCATCTAACTCTAAAATAGCAATTTCACCAGGGTAAACAGAGGCAAGCATAACATCTCCATCACCTCGATTGGCTTTTAATGTTTGAAAAAAAAGTGTCTCTCCAGTAAATACTTTTCTAATAATTCCACTAAGCAAACCACCCTCTAATTTTGAATTTATATCAAGAGTATTGCTCATAGTAATCATCGCTCCAGATTCAGCTTTAATGGATTCACCGTGATTAAGTTTTACACCTAGTGTACTAAAAGCTCCCTTGTTTAATATATTAAACTCCATTAGCGATCTCCATTTTTTATTTTTCGTTAGACTTTGTATTTAAGCAGGATACTATAAAATTCATTATATTGGCAATACTCTTTATCTAAATAGCTATAAAATAATATTTATCCTAAGAGTGGTGTTATTGTGTATGGGATCTGGTCTAGGCAAAGGATTTAAAATTGTTACCCATTTATTCTACAGTATTTTTGTATGAACATAACCAAGGTAAGTAAAGTAAAGTTAAGGTTAATATTGTAAATAACAACAATAACTTAAATTAAAATAAAATCTTTTTGATTTGCTACTTAATTGTATTGGGTATTTTAGGTGTTTAATATAAGTTCACCCGAATTTAAACTTTTAACAGACTTGGGTTTTGACTAAATTAAAAAGTACTTTAGATTTTTGTAAGATATGGCTTTGAAAAATAAATTAATATTGAATTTAAAATTATGAATAGATAATGTGCTACCAACAGTGATTGTTTAAGTAGAGATGTAGGTAGAACTTAAGTGTAAATAGCAAGTTTTAGAGTAACTGTAACAGAGGATAATACTTTAGAAATTATGATACAGTTGTAAAAAATTGTCATGGATTTACTTTAAAAGAGGTAGTTAATCTTAAAATTTTTAAAGATAATTACGTTAAAGCTTTAGCTCTTTATTATAAGGGGTAGAGCATTTTAATGTTTTTAGGTATTTAAAATGTTAGATTAGAGTCATTTTTTTACTTAAAGCCTTTTATTGTATTTTTAGTAAAATAGTGTTGTAAACATTAGTTTAGAATAGGTGCGTTTATTACTAAATCTGTAGATTTATAGGAGGTATGTATGGCAGAGCAACTTGTTTTTAGCCCAACTAATGAGCATTCAATGTTAAGAGAGATGGTTAGAGATTTCACTCTAAAATCCGTAGAGCCTCAGGCTTTAGAGCATGACAGAAAGGAAAAGTTTAACTTAGATCTTTTAAAATCTACAGGAGAGCTTGGTTTGTTGGGGGTAGTTGTTTTAGAAGATTTTGGTGGTTCAGGAATGGATGCCACAGCCGCAGTAATTGTACATGAAGAGTTGTCTTATTCAGATCCAGGATTTTGTTTAGCATACTTAGCGCATTCTATACTTTTAGTGAATAATTTTTCAGTTAATGCAAGCAAAGAGCTTAAGGTGAAGTATCTTCCAGAAATGTGTGATGGAAGTTTTATAGGGGCCATGGCTATGTCAGAACCAGGTGTTGGAACTGATGTGTTAGGAATGATAACAAAAGCTGAGAAAAAAGGTGATAAATATATTTTAAATGGTCGTAAGATGTGGGTTACAAATGGGTGTTTAGATGATGATGGAACTCCAGCTGATGGTGTATTGGTTTATGCGATTACAGGAATGAAGCCTAATGGGCGCCCGGAGTTGTCATTATTTTTTATTAAAAAAGAGTTTCAAGGGTTTTTAGTCGGGCAAAAAATCACTAATAAATTAGGTATGAGAGCTTCTAACACAGCAGAACTTGTTTTTGAAAACTGTAAAGTTCCAGAAAATTATTTAATTGGTAAGGAAGGAAGCTCTTTAGTTCATATGATGAAAAATCTTGAAATTGAAAGATTAACATTAGCGGCAATGGGTTTAGGAATTGCGAAAAGATCTTTAGATGCAATGGTTAAGTATTCTTCTGAGCGTTATGCTTTTGGAAAATCAATTTCTAAATTTGGACAGATCCAAAGATACATCGCAGACAGCTATGCACAATATAAGGCGGCAAGAGCGTATGTTTATCAAACAGCTTTTGGTATGGGGCCTGAAGGAACTGGAGACCGTAAAGATTCTGATGGTGTAAAACTTGTTGCAACAACGATGGCAAAAAATGTTGCTGATAACGCCATTCAGGTTATGGGTGGCTATGGTTATGTTGGAGAATATATAGTTGAGCGCTTGTGGAGAGATGCAAAACTTTTAGAAATTGGTGGGGGAACTCTTGAAGCGCATCAAAAAAATATTACTCAAGACCTTATGGCATCTTTGTGAAAAAATGAGTTTTTATGATGGTGCTAAATTGATTATATAGGTTAATTCTTGCAGGAATCTTCATATTTTTCATATTAAGGAGTCTTTTTTATTGCTTCAATAGTTAAGTCCAGGTATCCATGTTGACTATGAAAGACAATCATTTTTTTGAAGGTCCAGAAAAAAAACTAGAGCTTATTTTTAAAGTTGAAGTGGGTGATCTACTTAAAAAACCAAATATTTTTTGGTATGGCCTTATGGATTTAGTAAAGGCAAAGATTTTATCTTCCATTGAATCTAAAACCTGTAAAGCATTTTTGCTTTCTGAATCCAGTCTTTTTGTCTGGAAAAATAGAATTATTTTAATTACATGTGGGACAACAAGACTTATAGCAGCTGTAAAGTATTTGATTTCTATGTTTGGAAAAGATTTATTAGAAGAAGTTTTTTATGAAAGAAAGAATGAGTACCGGCCGAGTCTTCAAAAATCATCTGCATTAGATGATATGGCCTGTTTAAAAGATATTTTAGGTGGAAGTGTTCACAGGTTTGGTCGAAAAGATGACCATCATGTATATATTTTTAATAGTTGTTTTAGTGAGAATAAAAATAATGCAAAAGTAAATACTCTAGAATTACTTATGTACGGCCTTCAAGGAGAATTTAATCTTTTTTTTATGAGTGATCCAGTGGTTCAAGAAAAAGTATTAAATTCGTTTAAAAAAATTCTGCCTGAATTTACTTTTGATCCATACTTTTTTAAACCAGAGGGGTTTTCTTTTAACGCCTTAAATGGTGATCAATATGCAACAATGCATGTTACTCCTCAAGGCTCAGAAAACTACGTAAGCTTTGAACTTGATCATGTGGATATTCAAAAAGCTAATAAAATAGTGCAAAATCTTGTGCACCTTTGTAGGCCTACTTCATATGATATTATTTTGTTTTCTGCAGAAGAGGAGGGTGTAGGCATGCGCTTTAAGCAATATGAGATAAAACAGATTTCTAAATCAGAAACAGAGTCCGGCTACAATATTTTATATAGTCATTTTTATGATAAACAAAGTGTTTATATTAAACCGTTTGTAATTCAAACTTAAGAAAAAAGAGATGATCAATATGAAAGAAGGCATTGATATTTGGGTAAGTGAAAATTTTAATGATGTTTATAAGATGAACTATAAAGTTAAAGAGACTTTATATTCAAAAGAGAGTGATTTTCAAAAAATTGATGTGGTTTTAACAGAGCATTTAGGAAGAGTGTTATTTAATGATGGGCTTTTAATGACATCTGAAAGAGATGAGTTTGTTTATCATGAAATGATCGCTCATGTCCCAATGTCTTCTCACCCCTATCCTGAAACAGTTTTGATTATTGGTGGTGGAGATGGTGGTACGGCCAGAGAAATTTTAAAATATGATTATGTTAAAAAAGTTGTAATGGTTGAAATTGATTCTTGTGTAGTTGAAGCCTGTAAGAAGCATATTAAAGTTACTTCATGCGAATTAGATAATCCAAGATTAGAGCTTATCATTGATGATGGTTTAAAATATGTGAAAGAAACAACTAAGAAATTTGATATAATCTTAGTAGATTCTACAGATCCTATTGGGCCAGCGGCACCTTTATTTGATGTGGCTTTTTATAGTGATGTTAAAAATTGTCTTACAGAAAAGGGTATTGTTGTTTCACAATGTGAAAATCCATTTTTAGCAATACACATGCAAAAAAAACTTTTAGGGATTAAGGCTAAGCTTTTTGATAAAATTGCTGTTTATAATTATTCAAACATTACATATCCGGGAGGTTTATGGTCTTTTTCTTTTGCTTCAAAAACTCAAGATCCCATTTTAGATGCAAGACCTCTTCCTGACAGCATTGTTAAAGATTTAAAGTATTATAATCAACAGTTGCATAAAGCAGCGTTTGTCTTGCCACAGTTTCAAAAAAATGAAGTAAAAGAGTACTTAAAGTGATAGAAATCGACTGGCGAACTAAAACAGTTTATAATAAAAAAAATGGATTTAAAGTTTTACCAGAGATTGTAATAAAGAGGTTAAATGAGTTTATAACAGATGAGAGAAAGGATAAGATTGAAAATATTTTATCTCAAAGAAGTTCTTACTTTATTCCTGTTTTAGAAAATGTTTGTGACAAAGGTAATATCAGTGCAGTAATGAGAAGTGCAGAAGCATTTGGATTTTATAGATTCCATATTATTAAAATAAGTAAAGATTTTAAAGAGTCTAAGAGAGTGACTCAAGGTGCAGATAAGTGGCTTGATGTGTCTAAGTGGACAAATACAAAAGATTGTATTTTAACTCTTAAAGAGAGTGGTTATAGAGTTTATACAACACATTTGTCTAAAAAGGCGGTTGAATTTGATGAATTAGATTTAAATCAAAAAACAGCTGTTATTTTTGGAAATGAAAGAGATGGAGTTAGTAAAGAGGCGCTGTCTCTTGCTCATGGCAATGTCTTACTTCCTATGGCAGGTTTTACACAAAGTTTTAATATTTCCGTTGCAGGTGCCTTGAGTTTTCAGAGAGCTTTTTTTAAAAATCCTCCTAAAATTGATGAAGAAGAAAAAAAACTTTTAAAAGCAGTGTATTTTTTAAGAACTATAACCTGGCCTGAAAAAGCTTTATGTAAGATTTTTAGTGACTAGTGTATCATAAATTAAATTTTAATGGCATAGAGTGTTTTTATATTATACTTTTTTATTAATTTATAGAAGAGCTATAGAGTCAAAAAAAGTATTAAAATGGGCGTTGTTGCACATGAGTGTTTAATCTAAGATTAAAGGTTTAAAAAAATACTTCCTACCCATTTTAAAATAAATTTAAAAGCGGATCTAAGAAAGTTTAGAAATAAAAACTTTGCTGACAATATAATTTGGTTTGAATTTATTTAGTTTCTACTTTTTTTTTCAACGCCTCATTCATTGAATTTAGCATGCTAGGCACCGTAGTTTTTATACTGTTCCAAAACATGGGCACAAGAAGTCCTTTAAAGTATTCTTTGTGAATTAATCGTGTGCCATCTGGTGTTGCTTCTAATTCAAAAGATTTATCATTAGTGAAAATAAATCCGGCTATCATTTTAGCGCGCCATCGAAAAGACTTAGCTTCATTAAAAAATGTGATTATAGGTTGGTAAGAAGGCCCATCCTTGCCTCCTTTTCCCTCTTTGCCTGTCATTATGATTGATAATTTTGCCCCTAAAAAAGGATCACCTTTTGATTTTTGAATAATAGGACTCCATTCATACCAGTTTTTAATATTAGAAATAATACTCCACACTTTATCTGGAGATGCAGAAATTTGAATTTCTGTTTTAATTTCTCGCATACTTTTTCCTTTCATTTAAAACACCACTATTTTAAAATAGACACAAATAAAAACACCAATAATTATTTTCTTTATTATAGTTTCTTACATGCAGCTTTAAAAGTAATGATCTAATTTAAATCATATTCATATTGTATTTGTCTAGTTATATTGCCAAAAGCCTTCTAATTACTTTTCTTTATTAACGATAAGTTGATTTTTAGAGTGTTATTTAAATTGTCTTTTTTAGAATATAGCGTTAGTAATAATATTTTTAATAAAGGTGGGGAACCTTTTTATTTAATGTTGAGCCTATTTTTTCCAACTAAAACTGTTTAAAGAATTTCCACAAGCAATGAATTCATTATTAACTTTGTTTGACTGGCAGGTTAGAGTAACAAGTTTATTATTTTTTATACTTATGTACTGCTTAAAGATTTTTTTAGAGCTTTTGTGCACAGCCTTAATCAAGTAGCCGTAGGTGATTTTGTTAAGTTTAAGAGGAGTTTTTTGAGTAATTTTAAAACCGTAAGAATTATAGTCGATTAACCATGTGTGTACATTTTTCTTTAAAGATTTCTCTTTAAGATAATTAAACTCACGAATTGTGAAAGTTGATTTTTTTGATGGTGATTCAAAAGCCTGTTGAAGAGTTGAGATGTCTTTTAGTGCTAATTTACGCCATTTTACTTCATTAGTAATTAAGTAATCTTTAAATTCAATGGAAGCAAGACTTTGTATGCTTAGGGAAAAGATTAAAAAACTTAGGATTTTCATTAGTTTAGATGTTTTCATAAAAGTTAGGGTGTTGCCAAATCTTTTCGATAAGAGATGATGGTGTGGCTCTTTTAAGCTTTATTCTTTCTGTTTTTTGAGGCCTTGGTCCGGGTTTTGGGTTGTTTATAAACTTAATAAAGAGGTTATGGTTGGTGATGGTGTGCATGAAATCATATTTTTTAGGCTTTTTCTTAAGTTTTTTAAAAGAGCCTAGGGGGAGTATATTTTTTTTTAAAATAGGTGAGCTGATATCTTTAGCATTTATTGCGTAAAGAGCCTTAGAACCTAAACAGTTTTTGTAAACACTATATTGCCAAAATTCTTTTTTTTTTCTTGGCCTTGGGAGTGGAAGTTTGTTTTGAAGTCTTTTTTTAAATGTTTCACAAACTTTAGTTAAAGGACATAGTGAGCACATTACTTTTTTAGGGGTGCAAATAGTTGAGCCTAAATCCATAAGAGCTGGGTTTATAATTTTAGGAGGAGCGATTTGGCAAAGAGTGTCAGAAAAATTTTGAGTAGAGTTAAAAAAGCTTTTTTTCCACCAATCTAGTTTTTGCCCCAAAAGTCTGTTGTAAACTCGAAGAACATTTCCATCTACAACGCCAACTTTTTCATTAAAACAAATACTGCTAATGGCCCTAGAAGTGTATGGTCCTATGCCTGGAAGCGTGAGAAGTTTTTCAGCTGTATTAGGAAGTTTGCCGTTAAAATTAGAGTCTATAATTTGTGCAGCTTTAAGAATATTTCTAGCTCTAGAATAGTAGCCAAGACCCGCCCAGTACTCGTTAACTTCTTCTTGTTTAGCCTTTGCTAGATCACTTACAGAGGGCCATTTTTCTGTAAACCGTATAAAATAGGGTCTAACCGCTTGTGTAGTGGTTTGTTGTAGCATGATCTCTGAAATCCAAACTAGATAAGGGTTTTGTCTAGGTTTTCTCCAAGGCAAGTTTCTCTTATTAGATTTAAACCATTTTATAAGGTGCTTTGAAATTTCTATGGAGTTTAGGCTTTGATTTGAGGTCATAATGGACCTTATTTTGACTCTTTTTTGTCTATGTGTCACATCTTAATGATGTCAAATGTACACTTTTTACCTATTCATGGTCGCCAGATGCCTCGTTTTGGTGGAATTAAAACCTTTTTTAGACTTCCTCATATTAAGAAAACAGATGAGCTTTTTAAAAACTTAGATATTGCAATTTTTGGGGTTCCTTTTGATGGGGGGGTCTCTTATAGGCCTGGGGCTAGGTTTGCCCCATCTAAAATTAGAGAGGTTTCTTCATTAGGTAGAGGTTATCATTTTTCAAGAGATCTTACGGTTTTTGATAGTTTAAATGTAGCAGACACAGGGGACTGCTTAGTGACTCCTATGTCTGTTGAAAAAACATATGAACTTATTAAAGCGTATACGGGAGAGCTTTTAGAAAAAAATAAAAAATTTATTTCAGTGGGCGGTGACCATTCAACAACGCTTGCTCATCTTAGGGCATTAAAGGAAAAAAATGGAAAAGCAGTATCATTGCTTCATTTTGATGCCCATTTAGATACCTATGCTTCAGCATGGGGTTGTGAATATCACCATGGCGCTTTTGTAAGGCATGCTGTAAATGAGGGCTTGATTGATTCAAAAACCTCTATTCAAATTGGTATTAGAGGGTCTTTAGCTGGAAAATCTGACTTAGATTTTAATGTAGAGCATGGCCTTTCATATATTACCGTAGACAACATTCGTTTAAAAACTTTAAGTCAAGTTATGAGTAAGATACATGGGCATTTAAAACAAGAGTCTGTATTTTTAAGCTTTGATATTGATTGCCTTGATCCAAGTTGTGCGCCAGGAACTGGAACTCCTGTTCATGGAGGTCTTACAGTGTATGAGGTTCAAAAGATTTTTCAGGAGCTTAGAATTAAAAATTTAGTTGGAGCAGATATTGTAGAGGTTTGTCCTCCTTACGACACAGCAGAGATTACAGCTTTGGCAGCGGTAGATGTTATGTTTGAAATTTTGTGCTTGTATAAAATTGAGATGAACAATGGTCATAAAATTTAATAGAGTAAAAGAAAAGTTTCATCATGAAAATTGGCCGACCCCAGTTTTTTATGCTCCGGTATTTTTATACTATCTTTATAATTCACTAAAATTTAGAAAATTAAATTATTTTACCACTGCAAATCCAGGTCTAAAGGCAGGTGGAATGTGTGGTTTTTCAAAATTTGAATCATTTAAACTTCTTCCCTTAAAAGTTATCCCTACTACGATTTTATTAAATAATAAGCTTTATAGTGAGCAGCAGATTAAAGAGATGTTGAGTGAAAAAGGGTTAGAGTTTCCACTGGTGGTGAAGCCAGATCAAGGGGAGCGTGGGTTTTTGGTGTCTAAAGTAGATAATCTAAGAGAGCTAGTAGAAACAATAAGTAATAAGACTTTAAAAATAAATTTTTTAATTCAAGAGTTTATTGACGAGCCTTTAGAGTTGGGTGTTTTTTTAATAAGGCAAAATAAAGAGTGGAAGGTGTCTTCTATTACATCAAAGGATTTTTTAAGTGTTTTAGGTAATGGGGTAAAAACCATTAAACAGCTTATTGTAGAAGATAAGAGAGGTCGAAAATATTTTAATCCTTCTAAAATGAAGCTTGATCTTAAAAGAGTGCCTAAGCATAATGAAAGAGTTTTGCTTGAACCTATTGGTAATCATTGTAGAGGAACTAAGTTTGTAAATGAATGTGGTAGCATCACAAAAGAAACACATAAGGTTTTTAATAATTTTTTAAAAGATGTTAAGGGCATTAATTATTGTAGATTGGATTTAAGGTCTTCATCTTGGCAAGCTCTTTATAAAGGTAGGTTTAAAATATTAGAAATTAATGGTGTTTCAGCAGAGCCTGGGCATATTTATGATTCATCTGTATCTTTAATAAGAGCTTATAAGGATTTATTCTTTCATTGGAATGAAATGGCTTGTGTGGCTAAAGAGCAAGTCTTAAAAGGCGAAAAGGCAGAGAAGTTTTTTGATACCATGGGGTTTATAAGAACTCATATGAAACGAAAAAAAGAACTTCAAAGAGCTAAAGATTTAGTTATTGATGTTATAGGCTGTAAAGGGTTAAATCTTTCTTTGGATCCGGAGGTGATCTTAAATAAATTTTCACAAGAAGAGTTGACGTTAAATCATAAATGTGTAGAAACCACTTATGGTTATGAGAGAGCAGTGCTTTTTAAAAACAAAGATGTTGAGATTGTATTTTGCCATTGGCGTCCAGGAGATAAAAGTTCTGTACATCTACATCCAGGTGTAAACTGTTGGTTTAAATGCCTAAAAGGTGATATTGTTGAATTAAGATCAATGGGAAAAGAACAAAATTTTCTTACTAAAGGAGCTATAGGAAATATTGACGACACAAAAGGCGCTCACCAAATGCTTAACATGTCTAATGAGTGCGCTTACTCAGTTCATATATATCAAACTAAAAAAGAGAATTCATGAAAGATCTGCTTTTTCATATTCTGGAAAAAGCATTGCTTTTAAAAGAAAAACCTTTAGTAAGCTTAAAATCTCCCAAAAAACTTACGGAGTCTTTTGATCTAAGTTTAAAAGATGAAAAATATTTAGGCGATGCTAAAAATCTAATAGATTCTGTTTTTAAAAACTCTGTAAATACTCAAAACCCAAGATTCTTAAATCAGCTCTACGGAGGGTCAACTCAAGAATCTTGGATAGGTGAATTTTTAGTTTCCATTTTAAATACTTCTATGGCTACATATGAAATAGCGCCGCTAGCAACTCTTATGGAAAAAGAATTGATTAAAAGTGTTAATAAAAAAGTGGGTTTTCCTAAAGTTGAAGGACTCATGGTTCCAGGTGGGAGTTATGCTAACATGCTCGGTCTTCAGTGTGCTAGATACACTCATAATAGAAAAATAAAAGAACAGGGGCTGTATGATTCTCCAAAATACAAGGTTTTTATTTCAAAGGAAGCTCATTATTCTTTTGAAAAAGCCTTAGGTCTTATGGGGCTAGGAACAAACTCTTTAGTTGAGGTGAAAATAAGCCTAGATAAGAAGATGCTTAGTTTAGATTTAGAGTTAAAAATTAAGAAGTGTTTAGCTGAGGGTGGAGTGCCTCTTTGTGTTGTTTCAACTGCAGGAACAACTGTTTGGGGTTCATTTGATCCAATTAAAGAAATTGATGAAATTTGTAAGAAATTTCAAGTTTGGCACCATGTTGATGCTGCCTGGGGGGGGCTGGGTCTTTGGTCACATAGGGGAAAAGACCTTTTTAAAGGTCTTAAGCAAGTAGACTCTATTACTATTGATTTTCATAAACTTTTTGCATCTACGTTAACAAAGGGACTTTTTTTAACATCACATAAGAACGTGCTTAAAGGGGCTAATTCTGGTGGAGGAACAAAATATATCTTTCACAGTGCAGATGAAGAAGAAATTTCATATGATATAGGCACTTACGCAATTCAGTGTGGTCGAAAGGTAGACTCTTTACCTGTATGGTTTCAGTGGAAAATGGGTGGAACTGATCAGTTTAAAAATAAAGCCTCCCACTTATATAAACTGGTAAACTGGACCACAGAATATCTTTTAAAAGAAGCTAAAGAGTATAAATTGCAACTAAGTCCTGAATACATGAATATATGCTTTCAAATGCTTCCTGGAGACAACAAACTAGATGTAGGAGAGTTTAATAAAAGAGCGAGAGCTCTTTTATTAAAGCGTGGAAACTTTATGGTGAATTTTTCTAGCACAGAAGAAGATGGTGTTTTTTTTAGATTAGTACTAAGTCACTGGGGACTTACACAAAATATTCTTGAAGAGTTTTTTATTGAGTTAAAAAATATTAAAGAAGAGCTTAAATTCTAGTTCTTATGAGGAGAGTTTAAATTGGAATTTTTTCCTGAATTAGATCAAATTGAAAAAGTAACAAAAAGGTTAAAACGTCAAGGAGTACCCTTTGAACGTAACACATTGGCTCAAATAGAGCATAAAGGTAAAAAATATCCAATACAGGGTTTTGTTATAGGATCAAAAAATCCAGAGGCCCCAACACTTGGTTTATATGGTAGTGTTCATGGTTTAGAGAAAATTGGAACACATGTTATTTTAAATTACTTAAACTCCCTTGCATTTAGATACTCTTTAAATTTATACATAAGAAAAAAATTTGAATCTTTTAGAATTGTATCTATACCTATGGTGAACCCATATGGGGTAAAGCACAATAAAAGAGGCAATATGAATGGGGTTGATCTTATGAGAAACTCCCCAGTAAAAGCAATAGGCAAAACCTTACCATTTCTTTCAGGTCACCGAATATCTCCTAGAATTTGGTGGTACAGAGGTGAAGAGAATAAAATGGAGCAGGAGTCGTTGGCCCTCATCAATTTTGTAAAAGAACAGATGTTTTCTTCAGAATTTTCTATGGCTCTAGATCTACATTCTGGTTTTGGATTAAGGGACAGGTTGTGGTATCCATACTCAAAAGCAGTAGGGATATTCCCCTTAGAGCATGAAGCTAGAAATCTAAAAAGAACAATGAAACTTATTAACCCCTTTCATATTTATAAGATTGAACCTCAATCAGACTCTTATTTAATTCATGGTGATTTGTGGGATCATATGTTTGATTTACATTTTTTAGATTCTAAATACAAAGGGTTTTTTTTACCGTGGACTTTGGAGATGGGAAGTTGGAATTGGATTAAGAAAAATCCATTTCAAATTTTTTCACAAAAAGGCTGGTTTTATCCAATGAAACTACATAGGGTGAATCGAGTGATGAGAAGGCATTGGTGGCTTTTAGACTTTTATACAAACTTTATTGCTAATGGTGGGATAGATTTAAGCTCTAGTAATTTTAAATAGCAGAACAATTTTTTAATAGAGTTTTTTTAAAAGTAATGAGAATAAGAATTTGTCTTAATAGATTATTTCATAATGTAGGTAAAAATTATTAAGAGAGTAAGAAATAAGCCTAAATAGGCTTTTGTTGAACAAAACCTTGGAGGTTAAGATTAATATGGAAAAAGTAAAACTTTTACAAGGTGTGACAGCATATGAAGACTTAAATAAAGAGTTTTTAAAGGTAGTTGTTTTTCTCCATGGTGGAACTATTCCAAGCTGGTGTTATGATCATGTGTTTAAAAAACTTCAGGGCAAAAACTTTAGACTTATAAGGTATGATATGTATGGCAGAGGGGAGTCAGATAGTCCAAATCTTAAATATAATAGAATTACATATTTACAACAGTTAGAAAACTTTTTAGAAAATTTAAAAATTAATAAGGTGCATGCTATTGTTGGATGTTCTTTTGGGGCTTCTTTAGGAACTTTGTTTAGCTTAAAAAATCCCCGCGCTGTTAAGAAAATTATTTATATTTCTCCAGCTATAAATTGGGTTAATAATATTAAATTGGCAAGAATATTTTTTATTCCTATTCTGGGTAGAATTTTGTTTTATACAGTAGGTAAAAAACTCATTAGAAAAAGAGCATTAGGTTTTATGAAGTTTTTAAAAGATGAGGAATTTTTAGTTTATCAAACACTAATAGAAAAACAATTTCATATAAATAATCATGGTTTTTGGGATTCTCTTTATAAGCAACTTACAACAGATGCGTTAAAGAGTTATCTTGCTGAGTACAAAACTTTAGGGGGTTTGAACCAACATGATGTGAGCCTTATTTGGGGTATTGGTGATAAGGAAGTAAGTGCGGATGATATAAAAAATATTAAGCAGTATTTTCAAAATATTAATATAAAAAATATAAAGGGAGCTGGTCATGGTCTTATGGCAGAATTTCCTGAACTGGTGGCAGCGTTTGTTGTAGAGGCTTTAAAGGAGGCGCCTTAAATTTTTAGATAGTAGAGTCTTTATTTTATGGAGTTTAAAGATTTAGCCTTAAAAACATTACGTTTTTTTAAGATAAAAGACTTATAACTGTTGAGTTTAGGTTTTTAATCGATTCAACGGTTCCTTGTGCAAAATCAGGTTTTCCGCCACCTTTACCACCGAGCTTTATGGTGAGCTCTTTTAAAAAAATCCCAGCACTAAAATCTTTAAAATCTTTTGTTTTAGATACAAGAATAGGAAAGCCTTTGTTTGTTTTTTCGGCTGTAAAAATACAGACTCCAGGTTTTTTCATCTGGCCCCTTGCTTTGTCTGCAGCAATTTTTAAATCATTTCTACTAAAATTTTTAAGATGTGAAATACAAATCTTAATCTCTCCAAATTTAGAGTCTATACTTTCAAACTGAGAGGGGGCAGCTAAGGCTTTAGATTTAATTTTTTTATTTAAAGTTTTAATTTCTTCAGTTAATTTAGATACTTGTGTTATAAGATCTTTACTTGAGGAGTTTTTATTAAAACCTAAATAAAGTGCAACCTCTTCAAAATCAGAAGTTTTTTGATTTAGGTATGAAAAGGCTTTAGCCCCTGTAACAGCTTCGATTCTTCTAATTCCTGAGCTTATTCCAGACTCAGTTTTAATTTTAAAGCTACCTATGTCTTGAGTATTAGAAACATGTGTTCCTCCACAAAGCTCTTTTGAGAGGTCACCCATGGTAAGAACTCTTACTTTAGAACTATACTTTTCCCCAAAAAGTGCTTGAGCTCCAGCTTTTTTAGCCTCATCAATATTCATAAGTTCTGTTTGAACAGGGTTAGCTTTTTTAATTTCTTTATTAACTAGTCGCTCAATTTCTTTTAAGTTATCTTTAGAAATAGGGCCCTTGTGGGAGAAATCAAATCTTAGCTTATTCTCATTAACTAGTGACCCTGCTTGCTGCACGTTATCTCCACAAACTTTAACTAAGGCAGCATGTAGTAGATGAGTTGCAGAGTGGTTTTGTTGGGTTTGATATCTTAGAGTTTCATCAACTAAAAGAGAAATTTTATCACCATTTTTAAAGCTTCCATTAATTATTTTACAAAGGTGGACAAAAAGATGATCAAGCTTTTTAACATCTAAAACCTTAGCAATATTTTTTTCACAAGTTATTCTCCCTCTGTCTCCAACTTGCCCACCGCCCTCAGCATAAAAAGGGGTAGTATTAGAAATTAAATAAAAATCTTTAAAGCTACTAGTGTTGATTTCGCCTTCACAGGTTGTATGCATTTGAAGAATGGTTCCTTTATCAGAGGTGTTTTTATAACCTGTAAACTTAGTAGGCTTTAAATTCTTTAAAGAGATTTTAATACTTTTAGGAAAATCAAATAAGAGGGTTTCTTTTTTACTTATAGATTTTGCTTGATTTTTTGCAGAGAGTAACTTTTCTTTAAAGCCTTTTTCATCAAGATTATAGCCTTTCTCAGTTAAAATGATTTTTGTTAAATCAATAGGAAATCCAAAAGTATCGTAGAGTTTAAAAGCGCTTTCTGCAGATAAAGTTTTTAACCCTTTTAAATTTAAGAGTTCTTTTTCTAAAAGCCTTTCCCCTTTATTAAGAGTATTTAAGAATTTGGTTTCTTCTTCAGTTACGGTTTTTAAAATTATTTGAGAACGCTCGTTTAGTTCAGGGTAGAATTTACTCATTTGTGCAATCACTTTTTCACAAAGTAGGGGTAAGATTGGGGTGTTAGAAAGTTTATTATTAAAGCGGACTGCGCGTCTAAGAATACGTCTAAGAACATAACCACGGCCTTCATTGTTTGGTAAAATACCGTCAGCAATTAAAAAAGAAACAGCTCTTGCATGATCAGCTAGGACTCTTAAAGCAGCTCTACTAGAAGATCTTTTTGGATCATCTAAATCATAAGGAGTTTGTAAGAGTTTTGAAGCTCTTTGAATAATAGGTAGAAATAAATCTGTTTCATAGTTACTGGTTTTATTTTGTATCACCATAGAAATACGCTCTAAACCCATTCCTGTATCAATTGATGGTTTTGGTAAGAGTTTTTGTCCGTCTTCATTTTCATGAAATTGCATAAAAACAAGATTCCAGATTTCAATAAAACGATCACCGCTTCCACCAACTACGTCCTTAAGTCTAGATCCCATTTTAGGTCCAAAGTCATAAAAGATCTCAGAACATGGTCCACAGGGGCCAACATTTCCCATTCGCCAGAAATTGTCTTCCTCTCCAAAAGTAGAATAATGGTTTTTTGATATTCCTATTTTTTTAAGCCATATTTTTTCAGTTTCATGGTCAGTTTTAAAGCCTGTGATGTAGAGTTTTTTAGGGTCAAGGCAAAGCTCTTTTGTTAAAAAATTCCATGCATAATCAATAGCGCTTTCTTTAAAATAATCTCCAAAAGAAAAATTTCCAAGCATTTCAAAAAAAGTGTGATGCCTGGCTGTAAATCCCACATTGTCTAAGTCATTGTGCTTACCGCCAGCACGAATACATTTTTGACAAGTCGTTGCACGTGGAGTTCTTGGAGTTTGAGTGCCAAGGAAAATAGGTTTAAATTGATTCATTCCAGCATTGCTAAACATAATTGTTGGATCATTGTGAGGAATTAAAGAAGAGGAAGGAAGAATGAGATGGTCATTTTTCCTAAAGTAATTTAAAAAAGAAGACCTAATGTCTGAACTTTTCATATTCCGTCCTTCAGGGGTGGGGGTGTTTTTTTAGTTCTTAAAAAAAAGATCCTTTATGGTAATATTAAAAGCAACGTATTTATTGTTTATTATGCCAAATTTTTTACAAAGATGATAGGTTGTTTTATGCTTTGTACCTTTTTTTATGGTCTTTAAGATTTTGAGGCGGTGAGTCTTGGTGACTTATAAGAGGCCTTTTCCTTTACTTTAGACTCTAACTAAAAGATATATTTAAAATATGCACAACAAAATTTGGCCAGAAGGTATAGCAACTTTATTCGGTGTGGGGCGTATAGGCAAAGCTCCTGGTACAATGGGGAGTCTTGTAGCCTTTCCTGTAATTTTTTTTATGAGTTATTTATCTCCCTTTTTATATATGGGTTTAGCAGTAGCATTAATTTTTTTATCTATAGTAGCAGCGGATAAATACGGTAAGGGCAGGGATTTAAAAGAAATTGTTGCCGATGAATTTACAGGCCTTATGGTGACCTTGTTCATGATCCCTCATAAGTGGTCGCTTTGGATATTAGGTTTTTTGCTTTTTCGCTTTTTTGATATTTTAAAGCCTTTTCCAATTTCTTATTTGGATAAGAATGTTAAAGGTGGTTTTGGGGTAGTTTTAGATGATTTGGTTGCGGGTCTGGCTGCTAATGCTTGTATTCACTTTATTTGGATTGTTTATGTGGATGCTTATGTTTCTTTTTAACTTATTACCTCTATAGACTTAAACTTAGTGTTAAAGAAAGGTTAAAATAAAAGGAAAATAACTTTATATTAAGGGTATTAAAATAAGTCTTAAGCTTTGTTGTGTTGCTAAAGTATGGGGGAGTGTAGTTAAAAGTAAATAGAGTTAGCATTAATTTTTAAGTGGAGACAAAATGTTAAAAGAAGAAATCTTTAATTATTTTAAAAAACATAATAAAACTTTATCTTTAGTAGAAAGCTGTACTGGAGGAGGGCTTTGTCAAGATTTTGTGCTTATTCCTGGAGCTTCAAAAGTTTTACGGGGTAGTTTGGTGGCGTACCAGGATTTTAGTAAAAACAAATGTCTCAAAATAGATCAAAAATTAATCAATGAGCAAACCTCGGTTAGTGCTTCTGTGGCATTAGAAATGGCTAAAAAGGGAGCTCTTTTTTTTCAAAGTGATGTAAGCTTATCAACGACGGGCTGGGTTGGGCCGGGAGGTGGAAATAGTGCTGATCCAGTGGGCACGATTTATTTTGCAGTGTGTGGTAAAGGCATTGAACTTGTTGAAAGGCGGATGTTTAAAGAGTGTAATAAACGTAAGTTACTAATGGAGCGCTCAAACACTTATGCATGGCAGGTGCTAGCAAGAGCTTTAAGTATAATAAAGTAGGTTAAAATAAAAACTAAAAGATTAAACACAACAATGAAAAAGAGGTTTTGATGAAACAAACAACAGATATAAATAAGACTAAAGCACTAGACTTAGCGTTAACTAATATTGAAAAACAGTTTGGTAAGGGTTCTATCATGAAGATGGGTGATGGAACATTAGTACAAGAAGGTATTGAGGCGATTAGTACAGGAGCTTTAAGCCTTGATATAGCATTAGGGATTGGTGGGCTTCCAAAGGGAAGAATCATTGAAATTTATGGGCCTGAAAGTTCAGGTAAGACAACTTTAGCTTTATCAACTATTGCACAGGCTCAAAAAATTGGTGGGACAGTGGCTTTTGTTGATGCTGAACATGCTTTAGACGTTACTTATGCAGAAAAACTAGGTTGTAAAATTAATGATATGTTAGTTTCACAGCCAGACACAGGTGAACAAGCATTAGAAATTACAGAAGCTCTTGTTAGATCAGGTGCTATTGATGTGTTGGTTATTGATTCCGTAGCAGCACTTGTTCCAAGAGCTGAAATTGAAGGGGATATGGGGGATAGCCACATGGGTCTTCAGGCTAGACTAATGTCTCAAGCTTTAAGAAAACTTGCAGGGGTTATTAATAGAAGTAATACAATGGTTATTTTTATTAATCAGTTAAGAATGAAAATTGGTGTAATGTTTGGAAATCCAGAAACTACAACAGGTGGAAATGCTTTAAAATTTTATGCTTCAATTCGCCTTGATGTAAGAAGAATCGGAGCCATTAAAAATGGTGAAGAAGTTATTGGAAATAAAACAGCTGTAAAAGTTGTTAAAAACAAACTGTCTCCTCCCTTTGCAAGAGTTGAGTTTGATCTTATGTACGGTGAGGGTATTTCTTTAGAAGGAGATCTTATTGAACTTGCGGTTAAGAAAGATATTGTGAATAAAGCGGGTGCTTGGTATTCCTATGAAGGTGCTAAACTTGGCCAGGGTAAAGAAGCTGCAAAAGGACTGTTAAAAAAAGACACTAAACTTAGAGAAGACATTATGAAAAAAGTTAGAGTGGCTTATGGTATTGCTAAAAAAAGTGATACAGTAATTGCTCAAGGAAAAGTTTTAAAAGCGCAGACTGTTAAAAAAGAAAAAAACTTTAAAGCATAGCCTCTTAAGTTTTTATGAAATTTTTAATAGTATTAGGATGTATTTTATTTTTTGGATGCAACACAACTCAAAACTCTTTTAAGGAAGCTTTTTTAGGCTTTGAAAAAGAAAAACTTAAATACCTTTCTTCTTTAGAGGGCGGGGCTTATAAAACACCATGCATTCATCTTCCTTTTATAGATAAAAACTTTCCTGAATTTTTAGGAAGTGTAATTAGGCTTTATGATCCGAAAGTTGATCTTGTTGGAGCATATAAAATTTCGCGTTTATTAGTAAAGCAGGAAGGAAAGGCAAGAACTCATGTTATAGATACTAGTTCTGTAAACCTTTGCAGATTAGGAGATGAGATGGGTTATTCTTTTAAAGCTGTTAATATTGAAAAAAAATAAATAAAACTAAATTTTAGAACAATAAATTAAAAATAAGGCAGGGTTATTTTGTCAACAAGCCCTTTATAAGCTGCTTTGAAAGTAAATCGTTGATTTGCTTCATAAATTTTTTAGATTTTATATAAGGTATAGAGATTATAAGGTGGTGGTTTTTTTGTAAAGATCTTGGATTAAAGCTTTAAAGTTAAAGAAGGCTTTAGTTTGATTTTTAAAAATTTTTGCAATCTTAAAATAAAAGAATCAAGGGGATATTTTCATAGGTAGGGTCATTTAGTGATTTTTTTAAAAACATCAAACCTTTAAAAGTTATCTTTTTTTTGAGTTATTGTGGTTTCAAGTTAGAATACTTTATTATCACTAGGGTGTGTCCTCATAAGAGAGTCCTGAAATCAATACATTTGCCCAGTTGAATGACTTAAAATGATGGGAAAAACTCGACTTATCGAGGTATTTTGCATGGTAAGAAAAGTTTTAACAGATTCTCTATGGGAGCAGCTTGAAGTGATTTTGGTTTCACATGGCTGCAGAAGATCAAAAAATAACCGTAATGTTATGGAGGCTATCCTGTGGAAGCTTCGAACAGGTGGTCCTTGGAGGGGATGTACCTGAAAAGTTTTGTCCTTGGAAAACAGCTTACAATCGGTTTAATCGATGGGCTGCAAAGGGCTTGTGGGATAATTTTTTTTTGCTTTACAAGAAGAAGTTGATACAGAGTGGGTGTCCATCGACGGAACTTACGTACGCGCTCATCAGCATGCTAGTGGAGCTAGGCGTGGAGAGTACCGTGCAATTGGAAGGTCTGCAGGTGGAGCCACAACAAAAATACACATGGCCTGTGATGCCCATGGAAATCCGATTTGTTTTGAAGTCACTGGGGGTCAAGTGCACGACAGTAAAGCTGCACCCAGCTTGATTGAACAGCTAGAGGCAGAAAGTTTACTGGCAGATAAAGGCTATGACTCTGAACAGATCAGGCAACTAGCTCGAGATAAAAATATGAAGCCAATGATACCTCAAAGAAGAAACAGTAAGAAATTAAATCCAGAACTGGATAAAGATACTTACAAGGCCAGACACCAAGTGGAGAATGTCTTTGTAAGGCTTAAACACTTTAGAAGTGTGGCGATTCGCTTTGAAAAACTCGCTAGAAACTTTAGATCGATAATATCTTTAGCGTGCACTTTTGTGTGGCTAAAACTTAACTATGCTGGTCCAGGGTTATGAGGACACGCCCTAATAATGAATTAATTTGAGTCAATGCCCTAATAAGGAATTAATTTGAGTCAATTTAATTTAATTTGTATTTTTTTGTAAAGTTTTTTGATATTTAATCCGATGCTCAGTTATGAGAAACTTAGAAAAAATACTGATTTTATTTGTGGGTGTTACAGCCTTATTTTTTTTAGAAATTAGCTTTGCCAAAAGTGTTGATCCACAAGCCATATTAAATGGGCATGCACAAGATGAAGCAAAAACGACATTAGAAGAGATAGCTTTTGAGGCTTATGATGTTAAAAATTTAGAAGACCTTGAAAAAAAGATGAAGAAAATCAAGCAGGCCATGGACGACTTAATATTGGATAAGGATATTGTAAATGGGCCGCAAGGGGGGGCGACTCATCTAACGAGCTTTGAAGTTTTTTTAAATGACGCTAAGAGCTTTTATGATGAGCAAAAAGAATTATTTAAAAAGGCTGTAGGGTGTTGTGGAAACCCAGATTCTTGTAAATCTACTATTGAAGTAGTGGTAGAGGAGGCTGCGCCTTGGATTGGAGTTGCTGCTGGGCTTGGATTGGATATTCTTTCTGGTGGAGGCGCACAATGTGTTCAGAGTTTAACTCAAATTGGTCAAACCCTGGGTGGTTTTATGGGAGTTAGCAAGGCTTGTGAAATACTTCACAGTGGGGGCACTATTGAAGGGAAAACCGTTATTGGCGCAGTTAATCTTGCTAAAGGGCTTAAAGAAGTTCTTAAGGCCGCAAAGTTAAAAGATCTACCGGCAAATAGCTCAGCTGCGTTGGTAGCTAAGCAGCAAAGTTTAAAAAAAATTCAGACAGACTTTATTCAAGACATGGACAAATCAATTAATCAAGTTTCAAATTTACTAAAAAAAGGTCAAGTGCAGGCTAAGGCTCTATCTGACAGTTTATTACAGTCAGCTGTTCCAGCAACGTCGTGTGTGCTAAAATTAGTAAGATTATTAGATGAGGATGGAACTAATACTAATACTAATTCAATTGCGGCTGTTAACTGTATAAATTTAAATGATGTTGCAGCAAATCCTGGAATTTGTAGAGGTTATGGAGGATCAGCTTTTAATAAAGATATTGGTTTTCAAAAAATTGCAACGGCTGATATTGGATCAGATGGGTCTCCTGGATTGTATAAGAACTCGCCCAAAGTAGATCCATTAGATCTATCAGATAAAGAAGAAAAACACACTGCTCCTTCTCCTTCTTCTTCTGGCCCAACAGCGGCTGCAAGCACATCACCAGGAGGCTTCGGTGCTGGAGGCTCTAACGGAGGCAATCAAGAAAAAACAACAGGCGGCAGCGGCAATAGAAAAACAGCTGGTAAAGAGGGTAAACTATTTAACGGTTATCGACGAAATAGGTCTGCAGGAGGATCATCATTTAATAGATTTAAAGGGTTTAACAGCGGACTTAACATGTCAGGTAAAACTGAGGAACAAAAGAAAAATGCTTTAGTGGCTTTAGATCGATTAATTAAAGCAAGGGTTTCTCCTGATCAAGCAGGTTCTATATTTGAGAGAGTTTCAAATAGATTTAAAACATCAATAGTAAAAGAAAATTTATTTGATTGTAAGGGTAATAAAGAATCATGGATGGAAAACCTGAAATGAAAAAAGCTATTTCAATACTAATTTTAGTGCTTGGTATGAGTTTGATGGGGCCACATGCTTTATATGCAGGGGGTTCAACGGATGCTAATATTTCAAGAGCTACTAACCTTGTAGGGGCAGCGGCATCTAGTGTATATTCTGCCAAGAAATTTTCTTGCTGTAATCCTAAGGGTATATGGTGTTGTATTGAAGGTGTTTTAGGGGCTTTACAAGCTCTTGAAATGTTTCGTGGTGCAGTAAATTCAGGGAGTGTAGCAAAAGCTCTTAATAATGGTTCTTATGACGGGCTTGGTTTTGATCCTATAAAGGCAGGGTTTTGTTTTGAAGAAAAAAATGGCTGTACTTCTGATGACATAGATTCAACCTTAAAAGGTTTTAAAGAGGCTTTTAAAACAGGTAAGGGCTATGGTGATGAGATTTTTAAAATGGAAAAAAAAGCTTTAGCACAGCTAGCTGAAATTGAGAAAAAAGGTTTTAAAATAGATAAAAAAGCTCGGACTATTACAGATCCAAAAGGTGAAGTTTTTAGTCTTGATGGAGCTCAGGGTTTAAAAATTCCTAAAAGTTTATCAAAGATAGCATCTAATAAGGTGGAAGGGGTTCAAAGTCTTTTAAATAATAAAAAAACAGGTCAAGGCAAAGCTGCAGCGTCAGCGGGTACAAGTAGCGATGGGGTTATTTTTAAAGATGAGTTTGCTCTAAACCTTGGTAATAGTGGCGCTTTAAATAATAAAAAAAGAAAGCCTTTAGGAGAAAATAAAAAGAAGTTTTTAGCAGGGCTTTTAGATAAGGATACTAAGGGTGGAGTTGGTTTTTCTGGAGATGATATCTTTAAAATGATTCAAAGGCGTTACAGGAAAAAAATAGAAAATAAAGAATTTTTAGAAGAGTAAGAAAATTAAAACTAGCAAGTGATATTTAAAACTGTTAGAATTTGTGTTAATGAATTTTAAAAATAAGTTAGTTAAAATGAAAGGGCAGATTACAATTTTTGTAGCCCTTGTTTTTATGGTTTTGTTTACTTTATTTGGAATGACTATTAGTATGGGCATGTTTGTTCATGATAAAATAAATTTACAAAACGCAACAGATTTAGCCTCATACTATGTAGCAACTAAGCAGGCTGAAATGTTAACAGCTATTGCCCATTCAAATTATCAAATTAGGCAAAGTTGGAAGCTTGCAACTTTTAGGTATAGAGTTATAGGAAACGGTGCAAGATCAATCGGCGGGTACAGACATCCAGGAACCTTTTCTTATCCAGATCAGTATAAGAATGATCATAGTGTTTATATACCTGCAAAGGTACATATTAAAGGTAGTAATTTAATTCCTCCAAGAGTGTGTGTTGGTGCTACTTATATGTTTAAGGAGCTCAATACGGATAATGTTTGTTCGAAGATTAATTTTAGAGTGGGCTATATTCCAGAAGTTAAGTTATATACTTTAGGGAGTAGAGTAAGTCAAACTAATAGGCAAATTAGGCAATCAACTATATCAATTAAAAACACTTGCTCAAAAAGTTCTTATATAAACTGGTGGTTTGCAAATACTATTGTTGGCTCCCATAAGTTAGAGCAAAGAGATAGAAGACAAGTAATTCAGGCTTTAGCTAACAACTTAGCACTGCCCATTACTATTGAAGGAATGAAGGATTTAGAAGGTAAATCTGTTTTTGAGGGGGCGCTAAAAACTTTTCGATTTAATCTTTCAGAGTCTAATCGAGAAGATCTTAATACAGCCACTATTAAGTTTACAAACTCGATGAAAGGGTTAAAACCAGAAGATTGGCTTAAGCCAATATATATAAATACAATTATTCCGTATTCTTTTATGACAACTACTGGCGGCAAGTGTGAAGAAAAACTGTATACACATACAAATTCTAGCCCAGTAAAAGGGTTATTTAATTCTGCAGAGGGTTCTTTTGCTGTAAAGTTAAAAAACTATTTAGATCCAGACAATCAGATAGAGTACTATGGTTCTTTAGGGGCAAATAGTGATAAATTTTTGAATCTTTCTGTAGGGGTTGAGAAAAACCCATGGTATATGGTTTATAACAAAGCAAGCGCAAGCGCTGTTTCTAGACCACTTTTTTTAAATGATCTTTTTAAAATAGGAATTCAAATGAAAGCCATAGCATACTCAAAGCCTTTTGGAGGGCGTATTGGCCCATGGTATAAAAGCCAATGGTCCTCAGGTTCTTTAGAATCTGATAGTGGATACAGAACAGACCCTCTTCTTCCTCCTCGTGTTACTAGTAAAGAACTTGGGAGACCTAAAGAGGAACTGGATAAAACTCTATGGCCTAACTACTCACGTTTTCCTGGTGATAAAGAGGGGATGACCTCTAAGGCAGCAATGGTTGCAGCAGGTAAAATTATAGGGAAATGGGGAATAAATGGTAAGTCTGAAACAAGTGTATTTCATTATCATCGAGCAACCTACTCTTATACAAATACTTTATATAATGATCCATTAGCACAAAATATTTCTAAGGAAGGTCAGCCTTGGAATGCTTTTAATCGAAGACTTGAAATTGCTGCCATTGCGCCAGACATGTTTGATATGATTTATTATACAATTGTTCCAGGCTTTTATGATTATTTTATAGATGGCCCTAATGGAAAACTAAAAGATTGGCTAGTTGTACCAAGCGAAGTACAGGTTCGAGGTGATATAGGTTCTTCTAACGAAGGGCCAGTAAAATTTGATATTAAAGATCAAATGAATATTTCTCAACCTTCTGAGCATTTTGATAAGGTTAAAAGAGAGCGCTTGGCGCCATGGTTGAACAATCCAGGTGGCAAAGCTTTTTTATCTTCATGGATACCGGGTACAGAAGTTATGAATTATGATCCGGCGGATCAGGGTACTGTAAAAGATAGGTTTGCCAAGTGTAATAAAGGGTTGGCTTCAGACAAAAAGCCTAAAATTCCATCAGAATGTTTAAACGGTGGACGTTCAGGTTATTCTGTTAAAATAATTTCTAAAAAGTACCTTGAGGCTGATCATCCTATTGGTGGTTCAGGAGTTTCAGGAAAGATAAAAATTGTTTACTAGCTTGAATTTTTAAATGACAAATGTAGAAAAACAACAGCAGCTAAAAGAAATGGAAATAAAATTAAAACTGAATAGGTGTTTCCTCCTAAAAGCTTAGCACTTACACCAACAGCTAGGGGCCCTAATATGGCAGAAAGTTTTCCAAAAACATTTAAGAATCCAAAGCTTAGCCCTTGCTGAGATGCATTAATGAGTGTTGCAAAGTGTGAACGACTTAGTGCTTGAAGACCTCCCTGTGAAAGGCCAATAAAACTTGCTAAAAAAGTAAAGGAATAAATATTTGTTATAAAGGGTGAGAATCCAACAACAATAGAATAACATAAAAGTCCTAAGTAAAGAGCTGCTTGAGTTGTGTATTTTTTAGCAACCCAATTCATGAACAGAGTTCCTGGTACACCAACAATTTGCACATAGATTAAAACCATGATAAGAGCGTTTTGCGATATCCCCATGCTTAGGCCAAAATCAATAGCCATTTTATACATAGTAAATACAACATCAATATATAAGAAAAACCCTGTTAAGAATAAGAGAGTTTGTTTGTTTAAACTTTTTAAGAATTTTAAAAAGTTTGAAAAAACTTTTTCAGGTGTATTTGAAATATTGTTTAATTTTTTAATGCCTAATAAAGGAATTGAAAAAAAGATCCACCAAAGACCCGCAGTTAGAAAACAAAGTTTTACTGGCATGAGAGGAGATGAGAAACCTAAATTTTTATAAAAAACTAAGGTAAGGCTTTGAAGAAGTAAGAGAAGTCCTCCTCCTAGATAGCCATAAAGATAACCTTTAGAAGAAAGTGTATTTAATTTTTTATGAGAGGGGTTTTTATAAATTTTTAAGAATATTCCATCATATTGAGTATTTCCGAAAGCAAAAAGTATGAAAGAAGCTACATATAAAGCTAGAGCCACTTGATATGATCCTTCCTGGACAAAAAACAAGCTTGCTGTAAAACCACCACCTAAAACAGCGGTGAAAAAAAGAATTTTTTCAGGCTTATTAATTATTTGATCAATGGCATGACCTAAAAAAGGAAGGAAAAGAACAAGGATTAAAGATGTTGCAGAGCTTGCAAGACCTAAGTAAAGAGTAATTTCTTCAGATAAGAGTCCTTTGCCCCAATAATTTCTGAGCACTATGGGGAAAAAGGCAGAAGCTACACTAGTTGCAAAAACAGAGTTTGCAAAATCATATAAGACCCATCGTTTAGGGTTATTAAGATTAATAGTCATAGTTTTTATTATAATTTTTCTCCTAAGAGTTTAGAGCTATTTTTTAAATCTATATAAGAAGGTTTTTTATAAGATTTGGTTTATTTAATTTAAAGTAAAAATAAGTCAATGTTTACCTTAATTTTTTAACTTGTACTTGTTAAGGTGGCAATGACAGGTTTTTAAGAAACCTATCTAGGTGTAAAGTTTAAAATTTTTAAAAGCTCTTTTTTAGTTATACTTAAGCTCTTTGCATAAAGCCATGGAAACAGCGTTGTTGCACATGAGTGTTTAATCTAGACCAAAGGTTTAAAAAATTACTTCCTACCCATTCTAAAATAAATTTAAAAGAAACATATTAAGTATGCTTAACCCTAGTTTATTGTTAAGTAGTCATACAATTTAATTTACAGGCTCGAATAAAAAGTTTTTTCTGATTGAGCTAGTGCTACTAACGAGTCTGCAGGATTAAATCTTTTTCCATATTTAGATTCATAAATTTCAAGTTGTGAAATAATTTCTTTAAGGCCTTGCTTATCTGCATACTTTAAAAGGCCGCCTCTAAATGGAGGAAAGCCTGCACCCATAATCATAGCTAAATCTACTTCATGTGGTTTTTGAACAATCTTGTCTTCTAATAAAGCACGACTTGCTTCATTCACCATTGTAAATATTCCACGTGTAATGCATTCTTCTTCTGATAACGAATTTTTTCGACTTCCTAACCCAAGTTCACTATATACAGTAGGATCAAAACCTGACTGTTTTCCTTTACTGTCATACTTATAAAACCCTAAGCGGTTCTTTTTACCTAACCTTTTTAAACCCTCTAATTTTTTAACTAAATTTGAAGTTTCTATCCTATCTGAAAATGCAGTTTTAAAAATCTTTAAAACCTTAACGCAAACATCTAAACCTACTTCATCCATTAGTCTATATGGTCCCATGGGCATACCAAAAGTATGAGTATACATTCTATCAACTTTTACAACATCCATTCCATCATCTAAAAGAAATAAAGCTTCAGCAAGCCATGGGAGCAAAAGTCTATTTACTAAAAAACCTGGACCATCATTAACAACAACAGGAAATTTCCCCATATTTTTAGCTAGTTTAAATGTAGTCGCTACAACTTCATCACTTGTTTCTTTTCCTCTAATAATTTCAACAAGAGGCATTTTATCTACTGGATTAAAAAAATGCATTCCTACAAATTGTTTAGGGTTAGGATGAGCCTTGGCCATCTCATTAACAGATAATGATGATGTATTCGTCGCCATAATAGCATCTGGTTTTAGGTTTTTTACTGTTTCTAAAATAGTAGTTTTTTTAATATCCATATTTTCAACAATAGCTTCGATAACTAAATCTGTATTTGCAAATCCTGAAAAATCTAAACCTCCACTTAGATGGTTCATTTTTTGAGTAAAATCATACTTTGTCATACGTTTTCTTTTTACTTTCTTATTCCAAACTGTAGCAGCAGCTTTAAAGCCTAGTGCCAAGGCTTCTAATGAGATATCTTTCATCCTTACAACAATACCTTTATCTGCGGCTAGTTGAGCAATGCCTCCACCCATAGTACCAGCACCTAAAACTGATATATGGCTTACCTTTTTAGGTTTAACGCTAGGCCCTAGAACTCCTGTAGCTTTTTTAATATCTTCAGTTATAAAGAAAATATTTATAAGATTCTTGCTAATATCTGTTGTAGCAACTTTTAAAAAACCTTTTGCTTCTCTTTTTAATAATTTTTCTCTGTTTGAAGAACCATAAGTATCCTTAATAACTGATAGCGCCTCTAAAGGTGCTGGATAGTGACCTTTTGAAACTTTCATAATATTTTTTCTGGCTCCTGAATAAATGAAATTTCTTAAAAAAGGTCCTTGCATAAATTTAGCAATTCCTTTTCCAGAAAACTGTTTCTTTCTTTTTTTAGCCCCTTTTTTAATAATATTTAAAGTAAATTCTTTAACTTTCTTCTCAAAAATCTCCATAGGATAAACTTTATCAACTAATCCTATTTTTTTTGCCCTAACAGCTGGAATCAATCTTCCTGTTAAAATAAGTCCTAAGGATTCCACTAAACCAATAACTCTTGGAAGTCTTATACAACCACCAAAACCTGGAATAATACCTAACTGAGTTTCAGGCAATCCTATTTTTGTAAACCGATCATCTGAAGCAATTCTATAATCACAGGCTAGGGCAAATTCACAACCCCCACCGACGCAAGCACCGTTGATTGCAGCAATAGTTGGAATAGCTAGATCCTCAAAACTGTTCATTAAACCTTGTCCAGATTCAACAGCCTTTAAAAACTCTTTTTTAGTATTTATTTTTTTAATCTCATTAATATCAGCGCCAGCTATGTAGATTCTAGGTTTTTTAGAGATAATAATTAGAGCCTTTATTTCTTTATTTATTTTAATTTCTTCTAAAACCTTTTTAAATCTAATAAGAACAGGTTTAGAAAACTTATTTACCTTCTCCCCTTCTAAATCTAATTCTAACCATCCAATTTGTTTATCTATTCTTAAAGCTACACTTTTTTTCATATCTAACATTTTTACTCTTCTTTTTTAATTTGTTTATTTTAATTAATTTTTATAAGTTTTCTTTATGATTAATTCATTCGCTCAATGATCATAGCACCACCTTGACCGCCACCAATACATAACGTTGCAAGACCAAACTCAACATCTCGTCGTTGAATTTCTTTCATAAGTGTTATTATTAAACGAGTTCCCGTTGTTCCTACCGGATGTCCTAAAGCTATTGCCCCGCCATTTACATTTAAGATTTCATCTTTAATTTCACCCACAGCCTGACTTAGACCTAAGTTATCTTGCGCAAATTTCTTACTTGCAAAAGCTTCTTGGCAAGCTAGGACCTGTGCAGAAAAAGCCTCATTAAGTTCGATTAAACCAATATCTTTCATTATAAGACCGGCTCTTTTTAAAGCTAGTGGTGTTGAGTATACAGGGCCCAACCCCATACGTTTGGGCTCTAAACCTGCAAAGCCATAGCTTTTAATTTTTGCAATTGGCTTATACCCTTTAGCTAAGGCTTTTTCTTTCGTCATTAAAAGAACCGCAGCAGCTCCGTCTGTAATAGGACAAGCATTTGCAATAGTAACTGTTCCATTTACTTTATCAAAAAAAGGCTTCATTTTTTTAAGATTTTCTAATGACTGCCCTTTTCTTGGGCCAATATCTTTTGAAACAACTTTATCAAAGTTTTTACCAGCAAATACGGGAGTGATTTCTTTTGCTAAAATCCCATTTTGTTCAGCTTTAATGGCTTTATCATGGCTATTTTTTGCAAAAATATCCTGAATTTCTCTGCTTAAACCAAACTCCTTAGCTAAAATTTCTGCTGTCTCTCCCATGCTAATACCTTCAAAAGGGTCTGTAAGGCCTTCCATAATGGCAATACGAGGTTTAAATTTTGAAGGTTTTAAAGGTGACATTGTTGCAAAGTCTTTTATCTGGCTAATATTTGCACTAAGAAGGCTTATTAAGCTCTTTACTTTAGAAAAAGGATTTTTTGCTTTTGATAAAGCTTGTAAACGCCTTACATGTTCATAATTCCATAAAAGTGGGCTTTGAGACATATTCTCTGTTCCACCTGAAATAACACAATCCATAGCTCCTGACATGATTTTATCATATCCAGTTGAAATACTTTCTAACGCTGATGCACAGTTTCTATGTACAGTTGCTGCTGAAACTGATAGCGGTAAACCTGCACCTAAGGCGACAACTCTTGAGATATTAACTGCATCTGAAGGGCTTCCTACATTCCCCATTAAAACTTCTTCTACAAGCTTAACATCAAGACTAGTTTTGTTAATAAGCTCAGTTACTGCTATTCTGCCTAAATCGCTTGCATGCACATCTTTTAATGCTGTTCCTGATTTTGCAAATGGTGTTCTGACGCCTTCAACAATCACAACTTCTTTATTAGACATATTTAACCTCGCTTATTTTTAAGCAACATCATCTACCTCACGTTTGTTTTTGTCAAAACGTGTTCAGATTGACACATAAACTTTTGAGCTCGACACTTATTCTTAAAGAAACTAGTTAAATCTTATGGGGCTTGAGAGTCAAATAATGCATTATTTATGCACTACTGCTTAAGAGGATTAAAAATGGATAAAATTGAACGCGACTCCTTAAAATATCATTCAAAAACAACTCCTGGAAAAGTTGAAGTAATCTCTTCAAAAGATGTCAGCACTGATTATGCTCTCTCGTTAGCTTATTCACCTGGTGTTGCAGCTCCTTGTAAAGAAATAGCAAAAGACCCGCTTAAAGTTTTTGAATATACATCTCGTGGAAACTTAGTTGGTGTTATTACAAATGGAACTGCTGTACTTGGCTTAGGTGATATTGGTCCTTTAGCAGGAAAACCTGTTATGGAAGGAAAAGGTGTTCTTTTTAAAAAATTTGCAAACATAAATGTTTTTGATATTGAAATAGACACTAAAGATATAGAAGTTTTCATTCAAACGGTTAAAGCCTTAGAACCAACTTTTGGTGGAATCAACCTTGAGGATATTGCGGCCCCTGAATGTTTTGAAATCGAAGAGCGTTTAAAAAAAGAAACTTCTATTCCTATATTTCATGATGATCAACATGGTACTGCAATTATTTCAACAGCTGCATTAATAAATGCATGTGAGTTAACCGAGCGAAAAATAAAGGATATTAAAATTGTTTTCAATGGTGCTGGTGCAGCTGCAATGGCTTGTGCAAAACTTGTTGTCGATATGGGTGCAGATCCTAAAAATCTTATTATGTGTGATTCAAGGGGCGTTATAAGAAAAGACCGCACTGATTTAAATAAGTATAAAATTCCTTTTGCTCAAGATACAGCGCTAAAAACGCTTAGTCAGGCCTTAAATGGTGCTGATGTTTTTATTGGTGTTAGTGTTGGAGGATGTGTTACTGAAGATATGGTGAAGAATATGGCGGATAAACCTATTATTTTTGCCATGGCAAATCCTGAGCCGGAAATTCGACCAGAGCTTGTGTTAAAAATCTGTCCTAATGCCATTATGGCAACGGGTAGAAGTGACTATCCAAATCAAGTTAATAATGTTTTAGGTTTTCCATACATTTTTAGAGGAGCTTTAGACGTTAAAGCCACTAATATTACTGAGAATATGAAGCAAGCTGCTGCTTATGCTATTGCAGAACTTGCTAGAGAATCTGTTCCTGATGAAGTTTCTCAAGCTTATGATGGTGAGATCTTTCACTTTGGCCCTAATTATATTATTCCAAAGCCTTTTGATCCTCGTGTACTCTTAAGGGTTGCCCCTGCTGTAGCTAAAGCTGCTATGAAGGATGGGGTTGCGCAAAATCCTATTAAAAACATGAAAGCCTATATTGAAGGGCTAGAAAGGTTTTTAGGCGCTAAACAAAGTTTTATAAGGCCAATCATAAATAGAATTGTTAGAACAAATAAAAAAATAAAGAACATACCTAAAATCGTTTTTCCCGAAGCCAGAAGTAGGAAGGTCTTAAAAGCCTGCCAAGTTATTATGGAAGAAGGTTTTGCAGAACCTGTATTGATTGGATCTAAACAAGATGTATTAAGAATAGCTGGAGAAAATGAACTTCCATTAATTAAAAATATTCAAGTCATTAATCCAAGAACTGCTAAGAACATTAATACTTTAAAAAAAAACCTTTATAAACTTAGAGCAAGAAAAGGTCTTTTAGAATCTGAGGCTTCTCAATTAATTGAAGATCCCTATTACTACTCAGCTATGCTCGTGCAAGAAGATTTAGTTGATGGTTTAGTCTCAGGCGCAGCCACAGTATATTCTCAATCTATAAAACCAATCATTGAAATCATAGGGCCTGAAAAAGATAAAGTTATTTCTGGTTTAAATATATTTTTACAAAATGGAAAATACTTTTTCTTAACCGACACAACAGTGAATATTAATCCAACAGCTGAAACACTTGCACAAATTGCAATTGATGCTGCTAAAGTAGTAACTTCATACAAGCAAACACCTTCGATAGCTTTTTTATCCTATACAAATTATAAAGGGCATGGCAACTCTCCATCAAAAATGAAAAAAGCTGCTAATTTAGTTAAAGAACACTCTCCTTTATTAAATGTTGATGGAGAAATGCAGGCTGATACCGCAGTAAATAAAACTATTATTGATAGACTTTTTTCTTTTACCAATTTAAAAAGTGAGGCAAACTTACTAGTATTTCCTAATCTTGATGCTGCAAATATTTCATACAAACTTTTACAACAACTTTCTAAGGGTGAGATGATTGGTCCGATCTTAGTGGGTGCTAGCAAACCTGTTAATATTGTTCAAAGAACTGGTGGAGTGACTGATATTGTTAATGCTGCAGCTTTAGTGGCTTTAGAGTGCCAAGAAAGAAAATCTAGAACTCAGGTTTATACTGAAGAAATCAAGTTATAATTCTAGATTAGATAAGGTTAGTGTTGTTGGATGAGTGATAAATTTAATTTTAAAAATTTTTAAAAGAATAAAAATATAAAATACAGTGGCACCTTTATTAAAGGACTTTGTCGGTATTGGTACGTTAATTTTTTTCTTTAAAATTTAAAAAAAGCTTTACAAAATTTAATTTTTTTTTAAAAGCCTCATGGAACGAAACATAATATTTAAAATGTTATTTCTACTAAACTTACATTGACCCTAGATAAGTTGGTTTCTATAACTTATTTTTAATGTCTAAAAGTCTTTTTACGGTCTTTGACCAGCCTTTTGAATTTTGGGAAAAAGTAATATTTACGGCTCATTCTATTAAAAACGGTAATTTTAAGCCTTGTAAAAATTTAGAAAATAAACGTATAGGGCTTTTATTTTTTGAACCAAGTTCAAGAACAAGGTGGAGTTTTGAGAAGGCTTGTTTAGATCTGGGTGTTCCTTTAATGACCTGTGTTGTTGATGAGTCTACAAGTCTTATAAAAGGTGAGACTAATCAAGACACTTTGGATCTTTATATTCAATTAGGTTTTGATCTTATAATTATGAGATCAGGTTTAGAAAATGTTTTAAAAAAAATAGCGCTTGAATCAAAGGTGTCTTTTATAAGTGCAGGGTTTGGCTCTGAATCCCATCCAACACAAGCTTTATTAGATTATTTTACTTGGACTACTGATTGGAGCCTTGAAGTTAAAAAAGTTCTTATTATGGGGGATCTAAAACACTCAAGAGTTGCAAGATCGCACATTAGATTTGCTCAAATTTTTGGCTATGAAGTGGGTTTGTTAGCAGCTAAAGGTTATGAAATTTCTAAAGAGGAGCTTTTTAAGCTAGGCGTGGCAAGAGTTTTTTCCAATAGAGCTTTAGCTATTTCCTGGGCAGATGTAGTGATGCCCCTTAGAGCTCAAAAAGAGCGACATAAAGGTAGTAAACTTAGTGGCCTGGAGCCTTTTCCCCCTTTAAAAAGTATAGAGCTATCTGCTAACCAAGCCATTATGCACCCAGGTCCTTTTATACGAGATAAAGACTTAGAGTCATCATTAATAAAAGATTCAAGGAGTTTAATTTTTAAACAAAAACGTAACGGTGTTTATTGTAGAGCAGCTTTGTTAAGTTGTATGCTTTCTTAGGTAGGAATTATAATGGATAAAAAAGGTTTTCTGATTTTAGAAGAGGGTAGTGTTTTTAAAGGTGCTCATCTTAATGATTCCTTTGGTATTGGTGAAGTTGTATTTAACACATCCCACTCAGGTTATGAAGAGATGGCAACAGACCCAAGTTATTTTAAACAAATTCTTGTTACCACAGCACCAATGCAAGGAAACTATGGTGTGTCAGATGATGTGTGGGAGTCTAATAAAATTAATATTAAGGGATTTTTATGCTTAGAAATGCAGAATTCAAAGATGGACTCTTCTTGGCTTAATAGGCTTTCAAAACATGGTGTTCCTGTGCTTTCAGAGGTAGATACAAGAAAACTTACGCTTTACTTAAGAGATAGAGGCTCTATTTGGGGTGGTATTTTTAGTACTAAAGATATTGAATTTGCAAAGAAGGCAATAGCATTAGAAAAAGAAAAATTTATAAATAAAGATTGGACGAAAATAGTTTCAATTAAAGAGGTTGAGCAGTTTAAAGGAGAGAGTTTAAAAGGGTTTCATTTAGGTCTTTTGGATTTTGGATATAAAAAAAATATTTTAAGAGAGCTTTTAAAAAGAACTTCAAAGATCACAGTATTTCCATCAACAACAAGTGCTGTTGATATTATAGAATCAAAAGTAAAAGGCCTTTTGCTTTCTAACGGTCCTGGTAATCCGGATTTAGTTAAAGAGCCCGTTGTTCAGATTAAAAAACTATTGGGTAGAATTCCTATTATGGGGATTTGTATGGGTCATCAGCTTTTAGGAAGGGCCTTAGGTATTTCAACTTTTAAGCTTAAGTTTGGGCATAGAGGTGTGAATCATCCTATTCATGATTTAAATAAAGATTCTGTATATATGAGTGCTCAAAATCATGGCTATGCTTTGAAAAAAGAAGAGGTTTTAGGTGATGTTAAAGTGACGCACATAAATCTTAACGACAATACAGTTGCAGGAATTAAAGATTTATCTAAAAATTGTTTTTCAGTGCAGTTTCATCCAGAAAGTCACCCAGGACCACATGAGGCAGTATATTTATTTAATGATTTTATTGAGTTAATTAGTAAGCGTGTGATGAGTAGGTCTTTTTTAGTAAATGGGGTTTAAAATGGGGTTTAGCTTTTTAAAATCAAAGGCTATAGTTATGAAAGACTCAGAGTATAATCTTGAACAAATTACAAATGAAGTTTTTTTATTTTTTCAAGAAATGTACCCTAAGGATGTTGAATTGGCTAGGGTTAACTTTGTTAAACTTACAGGGCAATTTGATGAAGAACATGAATATTTTGAATTAAAACTTGATGATTTTAGGAACTGGTTTTTATTTTTTTATGGGGATGCTCAATTTACTAATTTAAAAAAAATAAAAAAAGAAAAAAGATTTAGTAAATATTATGATTATCTTTTGTCAGGAATATTTTCTATATTTTTAGTTCAAAATATTAAAGGTGAAGAAGTTACGCTTAAAGATATAGCTAGCAATATTATTTATAAGGTAAAAAATGCAGCTGTAGCTTTAAGTATGGAGCAAGGAAGCTGTATACAAACTTCTTTGTATTATCAAAGTGGTGGATTATATGAATTTGGTTTAAGTATATTGGTTCACCCTATTAGGAGTTTAAAATATATTAAAAAAAAGTTAAAGAAGTAAAAAAAGGAAAAGGCATTTTAAAAGAAGATCTTTTTAAAAAACTTATTGGGATGAGATATCAACTTTTTAAGTATAAGCATCTAAAGGTTAAAGAAATTTATTCAGATAAATCATTGTTATTTAAGAAAATGAGTGAATCATAAATAAAAAAATATAGGGAGTCTTATGTTAGATCCAAAAAGAGAGAAAATCTTAATTTTGGGTAGTGGCCCAATTAAGATTGGGCAGGCTTGTGAGTTTGATTACTCAGGTACACAAGCGTGTAAAGCATTAAAAGACCGTGGTTATAAAGTTGTTTTGGTCAATTCAAATCCAGCAACGATTATGACAGATCCTGAGATTGCAGATAGAATTTATATTGAACCATTAACACTAGAGTATGTTAAAGAGATTATTAAAAAAGAAAAACCTACAAAAATAATTCCTACACTCGGAGGGCAGACAGCATTAAACCTTGCCTTAGAGTTAAATACTAAAGGAATACTTGAAAAATATAATATTCAGCTTTTAGGTGCTAACCCTGAAGTGATTAATAAAGCTGAAGATAGAGAGCTTTTTAATGGAGTTCTTGATGAGGTTGGAGCTTCTTATGCTAAAAGTTTTATGGCAAGAACCTTTGAAGAGGGTTTAAAGGATATTAAAAATTTAGAGTTTCCAGTGATTCTAAGGCCGAATTTCACACTTGGAGGAGGAGGAGGAGGAGTCTGTTATTCTTTAGAGGAATACAGGCAAAATCTTACAAAAGGCTTACATGAGAGCCCCACATCAGAAGTTTTAGTGGAGCAAAGTCTTTTAGGGTGGAAAGAGTTTGAGCTAGAGGTTATGAGAGATCATAAAGGGACCTTTGTAATTATATGTTCAATTGAAAACATTGACCCTTGTGGCGTTCATACTGGAGACAGCATTACTGTTACCCCACAACAAACTTTATCTGATGGTGAGTATCAGCAGATGCGTGATGAAACCTATAGAATTGTTGAAGCTGTAGGGGTTGAAACAGGCGGAGCTAACGTTCAGTTTGCGGTAAACCCTAAAAATGGCCATAGAGTTGTAATTGAAATGAATCCTCGTGTGAGTAGATCATCTGCTTTAGCTAGTAAAGCAACGGGATTTCCCATCGCTAAAATTGCAGCTCTTGTGGCTGTTGGAGAAACATTAAAGAACTTAACAAATGATATCACCCAAACAACGCCTTCTTGTTATGAGCCGGCACTAGATTATGTTGTTACTAAAATTCCAAAATTTTCATTTGAAAAATTTCCAGGCTCTAAAGACTTGCTTTCAACACAGATGAAGTCTGTTGGCCAGGTTATGGGAGTGGGTAGAACGTTTAAAGAATCTTTTATTAAAGCTTTTAGATCAATGGAGTCAAGAGCGTTGTTTGGAAAACTAAGCACATATTCTAAAGAAAAGATTACGTACCCAAATAGTCAAAGAATGTTTCATATTGTAAAAGCTTTAGAAAGTGGTGTAAGTGTTAAAGAGATCTCTTCTTGGGCTATGATAAGTCCTTGGTTTATTGAGCAACTTAAGGAAGTTGTATCTTTATCTAAAGATTTAAAGGAAAATGTTTTAGAAAATTACCTGAAGGCTAAAAGATTTGGTTTAAGTGATGAGCAGATTAGTTATTTAAGTGGGAAGACAGTAGCTTTTGTTTTAAAAGTGTCGAAAAACTTTAAGCCAGCTTATTTACAGGTAGATACATGCGCTGGAGAGTTTGAATCAAAGACCCCTTATTTTTATTCCACTTATTGGACAAAAGAATGTTCTTTAAACAAATTAGATGACCATATTAAGAATACGTACGTAGTTATTGGGAGTGGTCCAAATAGAATTGGTCAAGGAATTGAATTTGATTATTGTTGTGTAAGGGCTGTTAAAAAACTAAAAGAGCTTGGATGCAGAGTAGTAATGATTAATTCAAACCCTGAGACTGTTTCAACAGATTATGATACATCAGATATTTTATTTTTTGAGCCCTTAGATGAAGAGAGTGTTTTAAATATATTAAAAAAACTTAAACCACTCGGGGTTTTATGTCAGCTTGGTGGTCAAACACCAATTCATTTGGCAAAATCTATTGAAGAATATGGATTTAAACTTTTAGGAACTCCTATGTCGATTATCGATATGGCTGAGGATAGGTACCAGTTTTCAAAAATTTGTCAAAAGGTTGGTGCAAAGGTTCCAAGTTCTACAGTTGTGAGTAGTGAAGATGAGGCGCAAGAATTTGTAAATAAGGTAGGCTTTCCTGTAATTTGTAGACCGAGTTACGTTATTGGAGGTCAAAGAATGGAAGTGATCGAAACTAAATGGGATCTTGAAAAATATTTTAAAACTCATTTAAAAATTTTTGGTAAAAGAAATCTATGTTTTGTGGATCAGTTTCTTGAAGGGGCTTTAGAGGCAGATGTAGACTTGATTTGTTTTAAAGATTTTATTTTTGTAGGAGGTATTGTTGAGCATATTGAGGTTGCAGGGGTTCACTCTGGAGATAGTATGGGTGTTTTTCCTCCACAAAGGCTTCGTGTAACTACAAAGAAAAAAATTGAAGAAATTTGTATAAAATTGGCTGAAAAAATGGGTATTCTAGGTTTTTTAAATATTCAAATAGCAATTAAAGATGATCAGGTTTATATTATTGAGGCAAACCCAAGAGCATCAAGAACAATTCCATTTATAGCAAAAGCACTAGGTGTGCCATTGGTTGATTATGGTGTTCTTGGGATGCTTGCAAAACCATGTCCTAAAGAATTAAAGGCATTTAATTGGTTTAAGGCGGAAGGTGTTTTTGTTAAAGGAGTGGTTTTTCCTTTTAATAAGTTTCCTGAATCTGATTCTCTTCTTGGTCCTGAAATGAAATCTACAGGTGAGTCAATGGGAAGAGGAAAAACATATTCAAGTGCTCTTTTAAAAGCTTTTCAAGGGACAAATATTAAAATTCCTATATCAGGAGAAATATTTTTATCTCTTAAGGATAAGGATAAAGTAAAACTGCTACCTTTTATTAAAGAATTTAAAGAGATAGGGTTTAAAATTTCAGCTACAGGTGGAACTGCCAGGTTTTTAACTCAACAAGGGGTGGATTGTATTTTGGTGAATAAAGTTTTAGAAGGGCGTCCTCACTGTGTAGACAGAATCCGTTCTGGACAGGTAGATCTTGTTGTAAACACAGTCTCTGGGAAGCAAGCTATTGAGGCTAGTTATAGTATACGTAGGAGTTGTTTAGACTTTTTTATACCATGTATTACAGAAAGTGAAGCTGCAAAAGCGTATATTTTAGCTTTAAAGCAGAATATCACTGGTAATGTTGATGTGGAGGCGTTAACATTATCTATATGAGTAATCAAGCAATAGATTGTGTAAATGTGTCTAAAACATTTAAAACAGGTCTTATATCAAAATCTGTACAGGCATTAAAAAATATTTCTTTCTCCATTCCTGAAGAAACTGTGACAGGGTTTTTGGGGCCTAACGGTTCTGGAAAATCTACATTTCTTAAAATTGCCACAGAATTTATAACACCAACCACTGGAGAGGTTACATTTTTTGGTGGGCAGTCTTTTTCTAAAGTTAAAAAAAATGTGGGCTTTGTTTCTGAAAAACCAAGTTATCCAAAAGGATTTACTGGAATGCAAATTTTAAAGTTTCATGCAGCTTTAACAAAAGAAACCTTAAATAGGGTAGATGAGGTTATAGGTTTAGTAGGACTTGATCACGCTGTAGCAAGGACATTTGGAACTTATTCAAAGGGTATGAGGCAAAGACTTGCTATTGCACAAGCCTTGTTGCCTGATCCAAAACTTTTGATTTTAGATGAGCCTCTTTCAGGGTTAGACCCTGATGGACGAGAAGTGCTGATTCAAGTGATTATGAAGTATTCAAAAAAACCTAGAAAAACAGTAATTTTAAGTAGTCATTTATTAGAGGATCTTCAGCGTATTTGTAACAATTTAGTTGTTATTAATAGAGGAGAACTTTTGTTTTCAGGAGATCCAAGGTCGGTTTTTAATCCAAATAGTTTTACAATTAAGTATAAAAAAAGTGGTAAGATAAAAGACTGTTCAGTCTTAAAAGAAGGGTTGAATGAAAAACTTAAAGAGCTTATTGAAAATGGAGTAGAGCTTCAATCTGTAGAGCCTGAGTCAAAAGCGATTAGCTCACTCTATTTTGATCTAACAAGGGATCATAAGGGGAGAGAGTTTAGAGTATGAATGAAGTTTTTTTGCTATCAAAGTTCTTTTTTAAAGACTTAATTTATAGAAAAATAGTTTTTTTAACCATAGCAATAGGCTTAGTGTTTATAATACTTAGTATGCTTTTAGGGTCACTAAGTTATAGTGAAGAGTCAAGATTAGCTATAAATTTTTCATTATCAGGTTCTCAAATAGCTTTAATATTTTTAAGTATTTTAGTTGGAGCAGATTTTGTTAGAGATGATATAAAAACTCAATCCATCCATTCTTTTTTAGCAAGACCAATTACAAGATTTCAGTATTATTTTTCAAAATTTTGTACATTTGCTTTTTTTCTTCTTTTTTTAACATTCTTAATGTGGCTTATGTTCTTTATAATCTCTTTTATGTTAGGAATAAAAGAATCTTTTATATCCATGATTCCTTATTTAGGAATTTATATTGAATCCTTGGTGCTTTTTAGCTTTGCACTTATGAGTTCACTTTTTTCATCCTTACTAGTAACTGTTGGTGCGAGTTTTACCCTTTTTTTGGTTGGTCATGGGTTAAATATTTTTGAATTTTTGATGGAAAAATCTACTAACTTTATGATTAAAATTCTAGGTTTGCTGCTTTTAAAGGGTATTCCGAATTTAGAGAGTCTTAATTGGAAATCTCATTTAACTTATGGTGAATGGATGCCTTTTATGAGCTATATAAAATTTTCAGCTTACGGTTTTAGCTGGGCATTTTTTATTTTGTTAATAGGGTATTTTATTTTTTCTAAAAAAGACTTTTCTTAAAGAGAGAGTTTTAGATGCTTTTAGATTTTGAGACTGTAGTGTTTTTATTTTTATTCTTTTTCTTAGGATCTATGATAGGTAGTTTTTTAAATGTTGTTATTTATCGATGGCCAAGGGAGGAGAGTTTTGTCACTCCTCGTAGTAAATGCCCATGTTGTAAAGTACCTATTCCAATTTATTTAAATGTTCCTATACTTTCATGGTTAGCTCTGTTTGGAAAGGCTCGTTGTTGTGGTAATAAAATCAGCGTGCATTATCCTTTAGTCGAGGTTTTAACAGGAACTCTTTTTGCATTTACTTTTTATAAGTTTAGCCTGACTTTTCAGACTTTTGAATATTGTTTATTTTTAGCAATGGCAATTCCATGTTTTTTCATAGATCTTAAGCACTACCTTTTACCAGATATTTTTACTATTTCAGGGATTTTTGTGGCATTTGCGGGCAGTTTTTTGTCTATGACAAGGACGCCTTTAGATTCTTTTTTAGGTTTGATTTTAGGTGGTGGGTTATTTTGGTTAATAAGCTATTTTTATAAAAAAGTTAGAAAGAAAGAAGGCATGGGCTTTGGGGATGTAAAGCTTATTGCATGGTTAGGTTCTTTAGGTGGTTTAAGTTCAGTACCCTTTATAATATGGACTTCAGGGCTTACGGGAACTTTAGTCGGTGTTTTTTTAATACTTTTTAAAGGAGGATCTCGAAATTCAGCATTGCCTTTTGGACCCTTTTTAATCACTTCAGCCTTACTATATTTTTATTTTATTAAAAATTTAAAGGAGCTTTTTCCATACTTTGTAGGGTTTTAACTTTAACACATTCTTTTGACAGTTTCATTGTATTTAGATCTAATAGATAAGTGTTTGGATCTAATAAACTTTTTGGTTTAGATATAGGAAATGGGACTATTAAATCTTGTAAGCTTTCTGTGCGTGGAAAAGCTGCAAAGCTGAATAAAATTTCTTTTGTTAAGATGGATAAGAGTGTATATAAAAACGGTGAGATTCTTAATCCAAATCTACTCGTTAATTATATAGAAGCTTCTGCTAAAGAAATAAAGATAAAGAAAGCTGCAATTGGTGTAAGTGGCTCATCTGTTATGGTAAAAAAAATTACAATACCTAAAATGGATGTAGCAGTACTTCCTGAACAAGTAAGGTGGGAAGCTGAACAATACATTCCTTATAATATAGATGAAGTAAATATTGATTATATTATTTTAGAGAATAAAGATACTATGGATACTATGGATTTATTATTGATTGCAGCTCAACAGAGTAGAATCTTACAATATGTAAACGTTTTTTCTGATTCAAAAATAAAAGTGAAACTTGTAGATGTATCAAGCTTTGCATTGGCAAATTGCTTTATGTTTAATTATCCTCAAGCAAAAGGTAGCACGGTAGGTTTAATCGATATAGGTGCTTTTTTTACACACTTTGTAGTTTTACATAAAGGTGAAGTTGTTTTTTGTAGAGATATTCCATCAGGTGGCGGAGTTTTTGATGAAGGACTTGCTAAAAATTTAGGAATCCCTGAAGAAGAAGCATTACAAATTAAAGAATCTGGGGAATCTATGCCTGACATTGCAGTGGATACTTTAAAGAGCCTTGGAAAGCAGTACTCTAAGCAACTAGTGGGTGCTGTAGAGTTTTTTACAGAAATAACTAAAGAAATTTTGTTAGAAAAGTTTTATCTTACTGGAGGGGCAAGTCTTACCCCAGGACTTTTAGAGTTATTAGCAGAACATCTAAATAAGCCGGTTGAATTTATGGATGTTTTACAAAAAATTACGCCATCAAGCAGGGTTTTAAAAGAAGTGAATGAAAAAGATTTACAATATAAGGCAGCTGTTACAATAGGGCTGGCACTTAGAAACCTAGGGGATGCGTAGTGATTAGGGTTAATCTTTTAGAAGACAAAGCTGTTGTAGGAGAAAAGAAAAATAGTTTGTCGATGAAAGGAAATGTACAAACGCCTGCAATAGAGAACTTTAGTTTTGATACTAACGCTAAAACTTTTGAATATTCTCAAATAGGGCAATTATTAAAAATATTTTTACTCATCAGCTTTATTATTCCATTAATATTTTTTGAGAAAGTTAGAAAAAACCAAGATAAGGAGCTAGTGGCTAGAAAAACTGCTGAGGTTCAAGCTATTCAAAATATTAAAATTGAAAAAGAAAAACAAGTTAAAAAATATGTTAATCTTAATAAGAAGAAAAAAGTTTTAGAATTAATAAACTTAGAGTTACAAGAGATGAAAGGTGAAAGACTTATTGCAGTGCAAAGTCTTAATGCCATACAAACAGCAGTTCCTAAAGATATATGGCTAATAGGAATTACCCTTTCAAAGGGTATTTTACAAATTAAGGGACAAACTTTGGTGGATACAGGGCTTGATTTATTTGTGAAAAATTTAAAAAAAGAAAATATTTTTATAGATATTAATGTGCTTAAGGATGTTAAGGTTAAAAATATTGGAGGACAAGTATTAAATGATTTTTTAATTACACTAAATATTAATAAAATATTTAAACCAGTAGTTAAGGAGAGTTGATGGAAGAAAAGTTAAATCAACTTGCGTTTATTAATGCTGCTTTATTTGGAATATTAGTGGCGGTGGCTTATTATGTGTTTTTTTATCGCGCCTTAAGTCCCCATAATCAAATAGAAAAAATAGAACAAGAGGTTTCAACCATAAAAAAAGATATTTTAAGATTTGATAAAGAACTTAAAGTTGAACAAAAAATTAATCAAGAAGTTATTTTTATGCAAGACAAGATTAACAAGGTTTATTCTCAATTGTCTGAAAATTTATCTGTTGAACGTGCTGTTAATATTATTTCTGAAGAGGCTAGATCTACAGGAATGTCTATTGAGTCGATTTCTGCAACAAGTGGAGGTTGGCAGGAACAAAAAACCATTGCGATAACCGTTATAGATGTTCGTTTATCTGGAAGCTTTAATCAGGTAATGGTTTTTTTATCAGAACTTACAAGAAGTAATAGGATATACTCAGTATCAAGTCTTTTATTAAATACTCGTGAAGTAGGTAAGAAAGAAGCTTTATCCATAACTTTAAAACTTCAAGCTTATAGAAAACTAACTGCAAAAGAGATGAGTCTTAAAAAGGATGGGATTAATGAGTAAGTTTATTTTTGTGCTTCTTTTTTTTGTAAATATAGTTTTTGCTCAAGATAATGATACCTCTTTAGATGAATTTAAAGAGAAGAACTTAGTGGATGAAGATGAGGTTTTAAATCAATTAGATAAGTTAAATGAGCTTTCAAATAGAAGCATGGAATTTAAGCCGTTTATATATTCAGGAGGTGGCCGGCGCAGTCCTTTTTTAAAGTCTGGAGAGGTTAAGAGAGTAGAGTCGGAAAATAAGATAGCGTTTGCAGAAGAGATCTTACAAAGCACAGGGCTTGAAGGTTATGATGTGTCTAGTTTTGAGTTAACAGCTGTGATGTGGGACATAAAGCATCCAAAAGCCTTGGTTAAGGATTTAGGAAAGGAAATTTATGTTATTGAAGAAGGAACAAGAATTGGCCGTCTTAATGGTTATGTTGCAAAAATTCGTGAAGGTGAGGTGATCATTGTGGAGCCCAACGTGCTTCTTGGTGAAAAAAAAGCCAGACTTTACAAGACTCAAGTCTTGAAATTAGGAAGGTAGTTTTTAAAACTTCTTTTTATTGAGAAACTAATAATAGATAAGTTTATTTAAAAAGGATCTAATGAAAACAAGTTTATATTTTATATGTATTTTACTCTTACTTACCTCTTGTAGTAATTTAGAAAAGATTAAGCCTTTAAGTACAGATTTAAATTTTGAGGAAAAGGTTTCTTCTGAACTAGAAGGAATTGATTTTAATGAGACCTCTAATGAGTCTGCAGACTTTGAAAGTTTAGATTTAAAAGAAAATAAGGAGGATTTAAACAGTTTAGAATTTGACGTGTTTAAAGAAGACACCCCATCGACTGCTGTAGAGGATCTAATAATAGAGCCCTCTGCTCAAGAGCCAATTGTAGATACAAATAATGATATTCAAATAGATACCTCTTTTGATTTACCGTCTAAATTTAAGAATACGCCTAACAAAGATGAACTTATTTTTTCTTCAGAACCTGAAACAAAAGATTTATCACAAGGTGAACAAATACAAAATGAAATTTTAAGTATAGATTATAATGCATTTCAAAATGGAGGCTCGTTTATAATTTCGGTTTCTCAAAAAGCAAATTATGTGACAGAGTATATTCCAGAAACTAATCAGTATATTGTTAAGTTTAAAAATACACGTATTGGAAAGAAACTTGCAAGACCATTTTTAACAAAAGACTTTAGGCAAAGCTTTGAGGCCATGAATTCTTATGGTGGAGATGATGGTAGTGTAAGGCTAGTTTTTCAATTAAAAGATAAATCCTTTCCAAGTGTAAACTTTTTAAAAGGTAAATTAATTGTTGAACCAGGCTTTTTAGAATCAATGAGTGTTAAACAAAACAATCTTTTAAATAAGGACGAAGATAAAGTTTTGTTGTCTGCTTCGTCATTTGAAGATTTTTTACTTGGCAATTCTAAGTTTATTGGTAAACCAATATCCATACAAGTTAAAGATGAAAGTATCGTTACTATTATACAGTTTATAGCTGAACAAGTGGGGGCTAACATTGTTTTGTCTTCTAGCGTTCAAGGTAATATTTCTATAAAACTTAAAAAGGTTCCTTGGGATCAGGCTTTGGTGACTATTATGAAGGCTAAGGGGCTTGGTTATGTAAGAAATGGAAATATTTTAAGAGTTGCTACCTTAGCAGAACTTAAAAAGGAATCTGTAGCAGCAGTTGAAGTTCAAAAGGCAAGAAAAATATTAGCTCCATTTCATGTAAAAGTATTTCCGTTAAGTTATGCATCTCCAATCAAGCTAGCGGAAAAAATAAAACCTTTTTTAACTCTAGGGGCTCAAGGAAGCGGTAGATCAGGTCAGGTGCTTTCAGAAGAAAGATCCTCGTCCTTGATTGTAAGAGATACTTTTGAAGTGATTCAAAACGTGGCTACTCTTATAAAGGAGCTAGATAGTGCTCCTCTTCAGGTTATGATAGAAGCTAAAATTGTTGAGGCAACTAAGAATTTTACAAAAGATTTTAGAGGTAATGGGGTTAATATTGGGTTTAATAGTAACACCCTAGGAGGGGCTGTTTCTGGACGTTCAAATTTAAATTATAGAACTGAAAATGGAGTAGGAACTTTTTTTCCAGAGGTTAGCATTGGTGGAATTGATTTTTTTGGTTCTTTAAGTGCAAGTTTACGTTTACAAGAAATAGACTCTAAAGTAAAAATTCTAAGCTCTCCCAGTGTTTTAGTGATTAATAATCAAACTGCAAAAATAACACAGCAAGATGAGATTTTAAATCAAATTGTAACAATTGGCGAGGGAGGAGTCACCTCTACTTCCACAGAAAGAAGTCCTGTTGAATTAAGCTTAGAGGTTACACCACAGGTTTCATCTGATAGTAGTGTTATTATGAAAATTGCTGTTAAAAGACAATTTCCAGTGACTCAAAGTCTTGGTAATGCTTTGAGTAGTAGAGAGGCTAATACAAGAGTTATTATAGAAAATAATAAAACAGCAATGATTGGTGGTATTTACCAAGTTTTAGAGAGAAAGAGTATTTCTGGTGCTCCGGTTTTGCGTAAATTGCCATTGTTAGGGTGGTTGTTTAGGAGTGACTTAAAGGCTAAAGATGATACGGAGCTTGTAATTTTTATTACACCTAGGGTGATAAATAAAAACAGTAAAGAAGACCGTTTTGTAGATCGACCCTTAACCCCCTTACAAGGAAATAGGATCTCAAAGTTTTAATCAAGGACAATTCTAGGGTGATCTTTGCTTAACATATATAAAATTTCAGCATCTAAATTTGTGGTATAAGCATGAACGTTATGTCCAATAAAGCTACTCATAATATGTGATTCTTCTTTAGTAGAGTGAAGAAGACCTAATTCACAGTGACCCAGCTCATGAATAATTAAGGCTTCTCTAGTTTTTTCAGAAAAATCTTTCCAAAGGTCTTCATTAATATGTATTTGCTTTGTTTCAAGTAAACATCTTGCAGGGACTCCCTTTGACAAAGGTGAAAATTCAATATTTGAAGTTACCTCGATATTAAAAAGCTTTTCAAAAATTTGAATATAAGGTTTAAAGTTAGTAGGGTATATATTAACAGGGTCATCTTGTGCTACATGCTCACAAGCGTTTAATAATAAGGTTAAGAGAAAAAGAGGTATAAGTTTAGTCATATAAAAGCTAGAGTTATATTTTTTAAAATAAGAAATTCTGCTGGCAAAACTGCAATAAGCAAGAAGAGCTGGGGTTTAAGGCAAAGTCTTGTTAAATAAGAGAGTTTTCTCATAAAACTAATATATTCAATAAAAGTGCCAACTCTAATTGGATTTAAAATTATTAAGGGGTATAAGCTGTAAACACTATTGACATAAGGTAAGAATAATGGAGTTATTTAGCGCAATAAATGTAAAAAAGCCCTTGGCTGAAGAGTTAAGACCTTTATCTTTAAAGAGTATTTTACTCGAGGATGGCCATGAGCTTTTAAGTCTTCATAAGGCATGGTTAAGAGGAAAGAGAGGGAGCTTTCTTATTTATGGACCTACAGGGTCAGGTAAGACTTCATTTATTAAGACTCTTTATGACTCTTATCAGGGTAGAAGGGAGTTAATAAATGCTGTGGATGTGGGGATTGCCCAGCTTAGAGAAACTTTAAAAGCTTTAGAGGATCACTTTAGAATCACCGGAGAGCCAACTTTAATGCTTATCGATGAGGCTCATAGGTTAAAAGCTCCACAACAGGATATTTTGCTTCCAGTACTTGAATCTGGAGCGGTTTTATTGTTGGCCGCAACTACTCAGAACCCTAGTTTTAAATTTAATAAAGCCTTTTTAAGTAGGCTTAAGCTTATTAAGCTTAAGCCTCTTTCTGCTAAGCATATGCAAATTCTTTTAGATAGAGGGCTTGAGTATTTAGGGTTTAAAGGGGTGCTTTCTTATGAAACTAAAAAGGCTTTGCTCACTAGGGCAGGTGGGGATGGGAGAAGACTCTTAGGTGATTTATCAGGTGTTGTTGATTTGTTTTCTTCTGATAGTGGGCAGATAGATGATGTTGCTGCTAGTAAATATCTTGAGGCAGAGGTGTTTTTAGGCTCAAAAGAACTAAGGGTTAATGGCCTATCTGCATTAATTAAATCTATGAGAGCCTGTGATGAGGGAGCTGCGGTCTATTATATGGGACTGCTTTTAAAAGCAAAAGAAGATCCTGAGGTTTTATTAAGAAGAATGCTAATATTTGCATCAGAAGATATTGGAAATGCGAACCCTCAAGCAGTTATTTTTATAAATTCTCTTTGGGAGGGGTTTTTAAAGGTAGGAATGCCAGAGGCTGTGTACTCTTTGTATCAGGGGTGCGCTTATTTAGCTAAATCTTCTAAGTCAAGAAGACATGTTGATCAGGTAAATTGGGCTGACCAGGTAATAGACAATAATATTGAAGGAACTTTTTTTCCTAAGCATTTAAGAAAAAGCTTTTAACCTATAAATTACATAAAACAACTTACCTTTTTACTTATTTTTATCCCCTGTGGTATTAGAATTCTGGCTAAGTTTTTTGATAATTAAATTTCTATGTGTGGGACTAAAAACAATTCTCCAATAGGACCTAGTTTAATGTTTATTCAGCGTGTGAATATGAGGTTGAAAAATCAAAGAAGTCATCCTTTTTTTTAAAAGAAAATCTTTTCTCCCATGGGGCAGGTATCTGCTGTGAGAGCCTACATTTAAATATTTAAAGAGAGCCTAAGAATACAAGCTACTTTTTTTAGCTATTAGATTACACCTTTAAGAAGCCAACTTAAGCAGGTCATCCTTTAAAAGCTTTGTTTTAATTAAGGATTTCATGGATTTTTAAAATTAAACAGGGCATCAATTATCAAATACCTGCACACATAAGGCATATGAAAGTAGAAATCAGGTTAAAACTAAATGTCATTAAAATACTTTCCTATATTTGGTTAAGCAATAGTTTAATAGGCATTAGGTATACTTATTTGTCTTACGGTATTAAAATAATGGGTCAATAAGGATGAAATGAAAACCATAATGACAAGATTTAGCTGTTTTATAAGGCTTTAAATTTACTGACTTAGATAATATAAAAATAAAGGTAAATATCAAAATATTTAAGCCTAGGCTATTGACATAAGCGTGTTAATTGGTAAGAACACATATCTTTGCAGTTAGGGCAACCTATTTTAAGGGTGTTTTCATATATCGAGCACCAACTAATTTAGGACTCTAGGTGCGATTTTTTTTGTTTCAAGCTTACTTAATTGGGGTAAAATAATTATTTAAAGCGTTTTTAGTTAAGGAACGTTGAGAAACAAGGTGGAACTATGCAGAGTCAGAAAATTAGAATTCGTCTTAAGGCTTTTGATCATAAGCTACTTGATCAATCCACAAAAGAGATTGTTCAAACGGCCATTAGAACAGGTGCTAAAATTGCCGGTCCAGTTCCATTGCCTACTAGAATTAATAAATATACGGTTCTTAGATCTCCCCATGTAGATAAAAAATCTAGAGAACAGTTTGAAATTAGAACACATAAAAGACTATTAGATATTTTAGAGCCAACACAACAAACTGTAGATCAACTCATGAAGTTAGATCTTTCAGCGGGTGTAGATGTTGAAATTAAGCTTTCAGCAGTTGATTGAGTCTTTTTTTAAAGCCACCAGAAGGGAATTGTGATGTCAGATCAAGAAAATATAGAGGAAAAAGTAGCTGTAACATCAAATAGTTTAGCTCTTCCTGTGGTTTATGGGTTTAAAAAAGGAATGACCGCAATTTATAATGATTTAGGAGTGAGGGTTCCTGTAACTATTCTAGACTGCTCTCCATGGGTTATCACTCAAATTAAAACAAAAGATAACGATGGGTATGATTCAGTACAAGTGAGTTTTGGAATTAAAAAAGCTAAGAACGCAACAAAATCAGAAACTGGCCACGTTAAAGCGGCAGGTTGTCAAACAGGTTACAGATTATCAAAAGAAGCTTGTAAGGGAGTTTTTAAAGGATGTGAGCCGGGTAAACAGGTTTCTTCTGCAAGCTTAGTGGTTGGAAAGAAAGTACAAATCACAGCAATATCTAAAGGTCGTGGCTTTTCAGGTGTAATGAAAAGGTATAATTTTAGAGGAGGGCCCGCTTCACATGGATCTGGTTTTCATAAAAGACCTGGCTCAATGGGGAACTGTACTTTTCCGGGCAGAATTATGCAAGGTAAGAAAATGCCGGGTCAGTATGGTAACAAAAAGGTTACTTTAAGAGGGATTGAAATTGTTGGTGTAAATTTAAAAGCAAATATTGTTTTATTAAAAGGTGCTGTTCCAGGTTCTATTAACGGATTAGTTAAAATAGCAGTAAAAGGTTAAAGGTGTTATGGCTACTATAGAGGTTATAAATTTAGATAGTAAAAAGGTAGGAAGTGTTAAACTTAACACTGATCTTTTTGAAAGATCTGTTAGAAAAGATATTTTACAAATTGTTGTTAAATGGCAGTTAGCAAAGAGAAGGCAGGGAACTCACAAAACTAAGACCAGAGCTGAAGCTTCTGGTGGTGGTGCAAAGCCTTATAAGCAAAAAGGTACTGGTAATGCGCGTAGAGGCTCAACAAGATCTCCATTGATTCGTGGTGGCGGTGTTATTTTTGGTCCAAACCCGAAAAGTTATGCCTTTGCTGTTTCTAAAAAGCTTAGAAAAGCGGCTGTAAAGTATGCATTATCTTATTTATATAAAACAGGAAAGGTTATTGTTGTGGATTCTTTTGTTTCAACTAAAGGTAAAACTAAAGTTTTAGCCGCTCAACTCTCAGGAATGGGTCTTAAGAAATCAGTTTTATTAGGTGAGAGTCTTAATGATAATTTTGAAAGAGCATCTAGAAATATTCCTAAATTTATTTATCAGCCTGTAGAAGGTGTTAATGTTTATGATCTTCTTAAATATGATGGGGTTGTTCTTGAACAAAGTGGCCTTACAAAGTTAGAAAAACGTTTGGGGGAAAGTGTAATATGATTTTTACAATTAAAAAACCACTTGTTACAGAAAAATCATCAGGAGCTCAAAATGAACAAGGGTTTTATACTTTTCAAGTTCAAAAAGCTGCAACAAAAATTGAAATTAAAAAAGCTGTTCAAAAACAGTTTGATGTAAAGGTTAAGAGCATTAAAACTTTAGTATGCAGAGGTAAAGCCAAAAAAACAGCTAAAGGTATCGTGAAACCTAGGTATTGGAAAAAAGCTTTAGTCAAGCTTAAAACTGGTGAGCAAATTAAAATGTTTGAAGGGGGAGCAAACTAATGGGAATTAAAGCATTAAAACCTTGTTCAAACGGGCAAAGAAATAGATCAGGCTTTGATTTTAAAGAAATTACGAAAGCTACTCCGGAAAAAGCTTTAACAAAAGCTTTAAGAAGAACTTCTGCTAGAAATAATTTTGGAAGAATTACAATGAGACATCAAGGTGGAGGGCATAAGAAGCGTTATCGTTTAGTAGATTTTAAAAGAAATAAAACAGATATTTTAGCAAACGTATTAGCTATTGAATATGATCCGAATAGATCATGTCGTATTGCTTTAATCTGTTATGTAGATGGAGTTAAATCATACATTCTTGCTCCCGCAGGGCTTTATGTGGGTGATACGGTTATATCTAGCAATTCTGCGGATATTAAAATTGGAAACTCTTTAGCTTTAACAAGTATTCCAACTGGTACGACTATTCATAATATTGAGCTTAGACCTGGTAAAGGGGGTCAAATGGTTAGAGGTGCTGGATCATCAGCTTCTTTAGTGGCTAAACTAGGTAAGTATTGTCAAGTCAAGCTTCCTTCAGGGGAGGTACGACAGGTTCTTGCAACTTGCAGAGCTACAATTGGTCAAGTTGGCAATACGGATAATGAAAATATTAAGATTGGTAAAGCTGGACGTAAGCGTTGGATGGGTATTAGACCGACAGTTCGTGGTGTAGCAATGAATTCAAACGATCATCCCCTTGGTGGTGGCGAAGCAAAAGGTAAAGGACATCACCCCGTATCTCCTTGGGGGCAACCGTGTAAGGGGTTTAAAACTAGAAGTAATAAAAGAACTGACAACATGATTGTTAAAAGAAGAGGTAAATAATGGCTCGTTCGTTAAAGAAAGGTCCTTTTGTTGATCACCATCTTCAAGCTAAAATTAGTAGAGCTTTAGAAGTAGGTGATAAGAAAGTAATTAAAACTTGGTCTAGAAGGTCTATGATTAGTCCTGAAGCTGCGGGTTTAACATTTGCTGTTCATAATGGTAAAAAATTTGTTCCTGTTTTTATTTCTGATAATATGATTGGCCATAAGTATGGCGAGTTTGCACCAACTAGAAATTATACAGGTCATGGCAATAAGAAGAAATAGGAGTAAATTGTTAAATGGAAGTTAAAGCATCACTAAAATATGCAAGAATAGGGGCTTTTAAAGCTAGATTAGTTGCTAATCTAGTTAGAGGGCAGGAAGTTAACAAAGCTATTCGTAATCTTACTTTTTCATCTAAAAAAGCTGGGTTAATGATTAAGAAATTAATTGAATCTGCAGCCTCAAATATTCAAAATCAGGTTATGGATGTGGACAATCTTTATGTGAAAACAATTACTGTTGATGAAGGTCCAGTTTTAAAAAGGTTTCGTCCAAGGGCTCAAGGTAGGGCTTCAGGTATTAAAAAGAAAACAAGTCATATCAACGTAGTATTGGCAGAGAGGTAGGGTAATGGGACAAAAGGTTAATCCAATAGGCTTAAGAGTTGGGGTTATTAGAACATGGGATTCTCGTTGGTTTTCTACTGGAAAACAATATGTTGAAAATATTCATGAAGATTTTAAAATTAGAAATCATATTAAAAAAATGCCTGTTCTTAAAAGAGCCGGTGTTTCTAAAGTCGAAATTGAAAGAGCGGCTAAAAAAGCGAAAGTTATTATTTCAACAGCGAGACCGGGTGTTGTTATCGGTAAAAAAGGTGCTGGAATAGATGCTTTAAAAATAGATCTTCAAAAAGTCTCTAAGAATGAGATTTTTGTAAGTATTCAAGAGGTTAGAAAGCCTGATTTAGATGCAAATCTTATTGCTCAAAATATTGCTATGCAGTTAGAGAAAAGAATTTCTTGGAGAAGAGCCCTTAAGAAAGCTATTACGGCTTCGGTAAAAGGTGGGGTAAGAGGAATTAAAATTCAAATTGGTGGACGCCTTGACGGAGCTGAAATTGCAAGAAGCGAGTGGTACACAGAAAAATCTGTACCACTACACACATTAAGAGCTGATATTGATTATGGAACTGCAGAAGCATTAACTACATATGGGGTTATTGGATTAAAAGTATGGGTTTATCGTGGTGATATTTTAACTACTAAAGAAGTTGAGGAGGCCGGTCGTGCTTAGCCCTAAGAAGATAAAGTGGAGAAAGCAACGAAAAGGTCGTATTACTGGGCAGGCTAAAAGAGGTACTACAGTAGCCTTTGGTGACTTTGCAATTAAAACTTTAGAGCAGGGAAGAATTACAGCTCGTCAAATTGAATCTGCTCGTAGAGCAATTCAAAGATCTGTGAAAAGAGGGGGAAAACTTTGGATTAGAATTTTTCCAGATAAGCCTCTTACTAAAAAACCTGCTGAAGTAAGAATGGGTAAAGGTAAGGGCAGTGTGGAATTATGGGTGGCACCTGTAAGACCAGGTAGAATCTTATATGAAATTAACGGAATCACTAAAGAACAGGCTCAAAAAGCATTTAAACTAGCTGGCTACAAACTTCCTGTTAAAGTTAAATTTATTCAAAGAGAGGGTCTATGAAATTTACAGACGTAAAAGATCTTTCTGTTACTGAATTAGTAAAAAGAATTAATCTGAAAAAAAATGAACTATTTGAACTTAAAATGAAATCACATATGGGCCAGCTTACAAACCCTGTGCAGGTAAGAACATCGAGAAGGGAATTGGCAAAAATGTTGACTGCTATAAATAAAAAAGAAACAAGTAAAGGAGGCGTAAATGAGTGAAATAACTGCTGCTACTAGAGGTCGACGTAATGAAGTTATTGGCGAAGTAATTAGTGATAAAATGAATAAAACAATTTCTGTTAAAATCTTTAGAACTGTTAAGCATCCAAAATATGGTAAATACATTAAGAAAACATCTATTTTTAAGGCTCATGATGAATCCAATGAAGCTAAAACCGGTGATATTGTTAAAATTTTTGAAGCTCGTCCTTTTAGTAAATTAAAAAGATGGAAGCTTTCAAAAGTTATTGAGAAAAGTAAATAGGAATTAAAGGGGTTTAAAGTGATTCAAATGCAAACAAAACTTTCAGTTGCAGATAATTCAGGAGCAAAAGAAGTTCAATGTATTAAAGTACTTGGTGGGTCTAAGAGAAGAACAGCCTCAGTGGGAGATATTATTGTTGTATCTGTAAAAGCAGCATTGCCTAATTCAAAAGTTAAAAAAGGTGATGTAGCAAAGGCTGTTGTTGTTAGAACTATTCATAAGATTAGAAGAGCTGATGGAAGTTATATTAGATTTGATGAAAACTCAGCAGTTTTGATTAACGCTTCAAAAGAACTCATAGGCACTCGTATTTTTGGTCCTGTTGCTAGAGAGTTAAGAGTTAAGTCATTTATTAAAATTGTTTCATTAGCTCCAGAGGTAATTTAAAATGAGTTTAAGTTTAGATAAATATAAAAATGAAGTGATTCCAGTTTTGAAAAATCAATTAGGTACAGATAATCTAATGAAACTTCCAAGGCTTGAGAAAATTGTGATTAATCAGTGTATTAGTGAGGCCGTTCAAAACCCTAAACTTATTAATACTGCAGTTAAAGAGTTAACTGATCTTTCAGGGCAAAAAGCTGTTCCTACAAAAGCAAAAAAAGCTATTGCAAATTTTAAATTAAGAGAAGGTATGTCTTTAGGTGCTCGTGTAACTCTTCGGCGTGAAAATATGTGGGCTTTTTATGATAGACTTGTTCATTTGGCTCTTCCACAGGTTAGAGACTTTAGAGGTTTATCTCCAAAAGGATTTGATGGTCGTGGAAATTATAATATGGGAGTTAAGGAGCAAATTATTTTTCCTGAAATTTCTTATGATAAAGTAGATAAAGTACGTGGAATGAATATAACGATTTGCACAAGCGCAAGTAATGACATAGAAGGAAGGGCTCTTTTAACAGAGTTAGGAATGCCCTTTAAAAAGAAGTAGGAGGGAGGTGTAGTTATGGATACAGTTGGAGATTTTCTTACAAGAATTAGAAACGCAGGTATGGCAAGGCATGAAAAGGTGGATGTTCCTTCGTCAAATTTAAGAAAAGGAATTGCTACAATTTTAAAAGAACATGGTTATATTAAGAATTTTAGAGAAGCTAAAGATGGCAAACAAGGTATTATGAGAGTTTATTTAAACTACGATGCTAAAGGTAAAACTGCTATTGATACGATCTCAAGAGTAAGTACGCCAGGTAAAAGAGTTTATGTTAAGGCAACAGAAATCCCTGAAGTTAGATCAGGGTTTGGTGTTTCAGTGGTGAGTACAAGTAAAGGGGTTTTAAGTGGAAAACAAGCAGCTCAGCAGAATCTGGGTGGCGAGTATCTACTTAAAGTTTGGTAGGGTATTAAGATGTCTAGAGTGGGTAAAGCTATAATTAATATTCCTGAAAAAGTGACCGTAACAACAGATGATAAAGGCTTAGTTACAGTTAAAGGTGTAAAAGATTTACAGACAGTTCAACTTACAGGTTCTATTTCAGTTAAAGTTAAAGGTTCTGAGTTGAGTGTTTGTAGAGGTGATGATGAGACTAAAACAAGAACTCTTCATGGTCTTTATAGAAGTTTAGTTTTTAATGCTGTTTATGGGGTTTCAACTGGTTGGTCTAAAACTTTGATTTTAAATGGTGTTGGTTACCGGGCTGCTGCTTCTCAAAAAACATTAGACTTAACATTAGGGTTCTCTCATCCAATTCAATTTTTAATTCCCAGTGGAATTACTATTAAAGTAGAGAAGCAAACAACTGTTACAATAACAGGAGCTAACAAAGCTTTAGTTGGTCAAGTTTCAGCAGATATTAGAGCATATAGGCTTCCTGAGCCATATCTTGGAAAAGGAATTAGATACTCTGATGAAGTGATTAGAAGAAAAGCTGGTAAATCAGGTAGCAAGTAAGGAGCTATGAAATGAGATTGAGTTTTAAAAAAAAGACTAATGATAAAACTATTGGTCGACTTAAAAACAGAATGAGAATTAGGAAAAAAGTAAGTGGCACCATTGAAAAGCCAAGACTTGCTGTTTTTAAGAGTATAAAAAATATATATGTTCAACTTATTGATGATGTCTCAGGTAAGACTTTAGCTTCAGTTTCTACTTTAAAAACTTCTGGTAATGGAAATAAAGAAACAGCAAAGGCTGTGGGAAAAGAAATTGCTAAGAAAGCAGCAACTTTAAAAATTAAAAAAGTTGTTTTTGATAGAAGTGGTTATGTATACCATGGCAGAGTACAAGCAATCGCAGAGGGTGCTCGTGAAGCTGGATTAAAATTTTAAGGGAGTTAAAAGGTGATTGAACAACAAGAATTTGAGGAACGTGTGGTTGCAATTAATAGAGTTGCAAAAGTGGTTAAAGGAGGGCGTAGGTTTTCATTTTCAGCTCTTGTAGTAGCTGGGTCTGGACAGGGTGAAATTGGCTTTGGTTCTGGTAAGGCAGGAGAAGTTCCAGCTGCAATCGGAAAAGCCAGTCGTCTTGCTAAAAAAAATGCTACAAAAATTGAAATGAAGGAAAGTAGAACTATTCCTCATAAGGTTGTGGGTGTTTATGGAGCGGCTAAAGTTGTCATGCTTCCAGCTGCTCCGGGTACAGGTGTTATTGCTGGTGGTGCTGTAAGATCGGTACTTGAAGCTGCAGGTATTAAGGATATTTTAACAAAGTGTATTGGGACAAGAAATCCACACAATGCTGTGAGAGCAACATTTCAAGGGCTAAGTCAGTTAACAGATAAAACGTTCTTGGAAAGACAAGAGGCGGAAAAAAGAAATAAGAGAGGGTTATGAAAAGCTTTAAAGTTACATTAAAAAGTAGTGCAATTGGAGCAACTCAAATTCAAAAAGAAACGCTAAGGTGTTTAGGGCTTAAGAAAATAGGTTCTTGTGTTATTATTAAGGACAATCCTGCACAGAGGGGACAGATTTTTAAAATGCAACAGTGGTTAAAAGTTAAAGTGCACAAGTAGATTTTAAGCTATGATTAGGAAAAAGCTTAAGGAGTTAAGAATGAGTTTATTATCAAATTTAAGACCTAAAAAAGGTTCTACACATAATAGAAAAAGAATTGGACGTGGTGATGCGTCTGGATCCGGTGGAACAGCTGGAAAAGGTCATAAAGGCCAAAAAGCAAGAGCCGGTGGTGGTATTCGATTAGGGTTTGAAGGTGGTCAAATGCCTTTAGTAAGAAGACTTCCTAAATTTGGTTTTACAAACTCAAAATTTAAGAAGACATATGATTTAGTGAGTTTAGAGCAATTAAATTATTTTAAGGGTGATATAACAGTTGAAACTCTAAGAGAAGCTGGCTTGGTTCATAAAAAAGGTAGAGTTAAAGTGTTAGCTAAAGGTGAACTTACTAAGGCTATTAATGTAAGGGTTCATAAAATCAGTGATTCTGCTAAAAAAATTATTCAAGATAAAGGTGGCAAGGTTGAGGTTATTGAGTGTCAAAAATAGATAATTTAGCAAGTAATCAAAAGCTTACAAACAAGATTTTATTTACACTAGCCATGCTTGCGATTTATAGAATTGGTGTTCAAATTCCATGCCCTGGTCTTGATGCCAGCGCTGTACAATCCTTCTTTCAAAACCAAGGGGGTGGATTGTTTGGGATGTTTAATACATTCACAGGTGGAGCTCTTGAAAGGTTTTCTGTATTGGCCTTAGGCGTAATGCCGTATATTTCAGCTTCGATTATATTTCAGCTCCTTCAATCAGGGGTTCCATATTTAGAACAATTAAAAAAAGAAGGTGAACAGGGACGTAAAAAAATCAATCAATACACAAGATATGCCACGGTCCTTTTATGTGTGGTTCAAGGCTATGCAATGTCTAATTGGCTTTTTAAATCAGCAGCTCCGGATGGTTCAACTCTTGTATTATCTAAGAGTATCGGATTTATTGATTTTAGAATTTTAACTGTAATTACTTTAACAGCAGGTACGTGTTTTATTATGTGGCTTGGTGAGCAAATTACTGAAAGAGGCATTGGTAATGGGATTTCTTTAATTATCTTTGCTGGTATCGCCTCAGGTATGCCTGCAGGGGCAGTTTCTATATGGAAACAATTTCAATCTGGTCAATTGTCACTACCTTTGGTTTTAGGGTTACTAGGAGGGATGGTTTTTATATTAGGCTTTATAATTTTTATAGAAGTTGCCCAGAGAAGAATCCCTGTTCAATACTCTCAACGAGGGGCTGGCAAGCAGTCTATGCAGGCTCAAGGTAGTCATTTGCCTTTAAAAATTAACTTTGCCAATGTAATTCCCCCAATTTTTGCATCAAGTATTTTAATGTTTCCTGCTACAATGGCGCAATTTTTTGGAGATTCTCAAATTATTAAATTTTTACAAGAGAATTTAATGCCTACAGGCGCCTTATATCAAATAATATTTATTGCTCTGGTGGTCTTTTTCTGCTTTTTCTACACAGAAATTGTTTTTAATCCGGAAGAAGTTTCAGATAATCTTAAAAAATATGGTGGATTTATTCCAGGGATAAGAGCAGGCAGAAGTACTGCTGAGTATATTAAGCGTGTGTTAGACAGACTTACTGTTGTAGGTGCAGTATACTTAAGTGCTGTTTGTGTATTGCCAATTATCCTTATGCAGAGTATGAGCTTATCTTTTTATTTTGGTGGAACAAGTCTACTGATTCTAGTAGGTGTTGCTCTAGATTTTATACAACAGGTTCAATCGCATTTACTGTCTTCAAAATATGAAAATATGATGAAAGGTACTCGTGTTAAGAGTAGGAGGGTTCAGTATTGATCTGGCTACTTTTTGGCCCTCCAGGTTCAGGTAAAGGAACTCAATCTAAATGTATTCAAGAGTCCTATGGTTTTGATCACTTAAGTACAGGGGATATGTTTAGAAAGCACCTTAAAGAAAATACCGAGCTTGGAAACAAGGTAAGATCATTTATAGGAGATGGAAATTTAGTTCCTGATGAACTGGTCATTGAAATGGTAGATAGTGAGTTAAATTTTAAGAAGGATGTGATATTGGATGGATTTCCACGTACCTTTAAGCAAGGTAAGGCCTTAGCAGCTTTTTTATCAAGTAAAGAGGTTGAAATAGGTGGGGTTATTTATTTAGATGTGGAAGAAAAGATTTTATTATCAAGGCTTATGGGTCGTAGAGTATGTAAAGACTGTGGAGAAGTTTACCATATAGAAACAACTTTAACAAAAATTAATGGAGTCTGTGATAACTGTGGTGGTGATATTGAGCAGCGTAATGATGACTCGTTAAAGGTTATTCAACATAGGCTTTCTGTTTATAATGAGCAAACTAAACCACTAATGGAGTATTATGATAGTTTAGGGCTTTTAAGACATGTAAATGGTCAAGGGTCTTTAAGAGAAGTATTTAAGCGTATTAGAGAGATTTTAGATTAGTTGGTTGAAAAAGTTAAAATTTTGACTTGAGAGCTGGACTTATATTTAATCCAATGTTAGTTTTCGGCATTTTGAGCTTTAAAGAGGTAGAAGATGAAAGTAAGGCCTTCGGTAAAACCGATTTGTAAAAATTGTAAAGTTATTAAAAGAAAAGGGATAGTAAGAGTGATTTGCACAAACCCTAGGCATAAACAGAAGCAGGGATAATAATATGGCTCGTATTGTAGGTGTTGATTTACCTAAAAACAAAAGAATGGAAATTGCTTTAACATATATATATGGTTTGGGTACAACTTTAGCTAAGAAAATCTGTAAAAAAGCAAAGTTTTCAGCTTCTTTAAGAACTGATGACTTAACAGATGATCAACTTAAAGTGCTAAGAGAAATTCTTGATGAAAATTACAAAGTTGAAGGTGATCTAAGGCGTGAGGTTGGTCTTTCAATTAAGAGGCTTATGGATTTAGGTTGTTATAGAGGTTTAAGGCATAGAAGAGGTCTTCCTGTAAGAGGTCAGTCTACAAGACAGAACGCTCGCACAAGAAAAGGCCCAAAGAAAACAGTTGCTAATAAAAAGAAATAAATAAAGGTTAGAAAATGGCTGGAAAGAAAACGACTAAGAAAAAAGTTAAAAAGAATGTGCCTTCAGGCAGGTGCTATATTGCGGCTGGTTTTGGAAATACAATTATCACTGTAACCGATCCTGCTGGTAATGCTATTGCATGGTCGAATGCTGGTGGAATGGGATTTAAAGGTAGTCGTAAAGGCACCCCTTATGCAGCACAGGTTACTATGGAGGACGCCATTAAAAAAGCTAAAGATCAAGGTCTTAAATCAGTAGATGTTTTCTTGTCTGGTCCCGGTGCAGGTAGAGAGCCTGCTCTTAGAGCCTTGGGAGCATTAGGAGTTAGAGTTTCTTCTTTTAGAGATACAACTCCGGTTCCACATAATGGATGCCGTCCACCGAAACGTAGAAGAATTTAAGATTATTTTTTTGATAAAATACAAAAATTGCACTTTAAGGAGAAACTAAGATGCAGCCTCATTATTACAAATTTTGGAGAGATTTAATAGCTCCACAAGGGTTTGAACAAACAGGATCAAAAGTAACTGGTGTTTACGGGAAATTTATGATTAAACCTTTAGAAAAAGGTTATGGAGTTACTCTTGGTAATTCTCTTAGAAGAGTTCTTTTAAGCTCAATGATGGGGTCAGCTGTTAAAGCTGTTAAGTTTGAAGGTGTTCTTCATGAGTTTAGTACAATTCCAGATGTAATGGAAGATGTTACCGATATTATTTTAAATTTTAAAGAACTTAGATTTAAGCAGCATGATGCAGATATAAAATCTTTAAAAATTTTTAAAAAAGGATCAGGTGCTGTTACTGGTGCTGATGTTCAAGAAGTTACTGGGATTGAGGTTTTAAACCCAGAGCAACATATTGCTACTTTAGGAAAGAATGCTACTTTTGAAGCTGAAATTTTAGTTGAATTTGGTAGAGGTTATGTTGCAGCTGAAGCGAATAATAATTTAGACCTTCCAACAGGATTCATTCCAGTAGATTCATTGCATAGCGCTGTTAGGAAAGTAAACTACAGAGTTACAGATGCCCGCGTTGGCCAAAGAACTGATTATGACTCTCTTGAAATTGAAGTTTGGACGGATGGATCCTTAAAACCAGATGAAGTTATTTCTCTGGCTGCAAAAATTTTAAAAGAACAGCTTCAAATTTTTGTTACATTTGATGAAGATATTGAACCTGTAGAGACAAAAGAAACTTCAGCTTCCCCAGAGTTAAACAATAATCTATTTAGATCTGTAGATGATTTAGAGCTTTCAGTAAGAAGCGCAAACTGTCTTAAGAATGCGAACATTAGATTTATTGGTGAATTGGTAACTAAGAGTGAAGGCGAAATGTTAAAAACTAAGAATTTTGGTAGAAAATCATTAAATGAAATTAAAGATATTTTAATAAAAATGGGTTTAAATCTTGGAATGAAAGTTGAAGGGTGGCCGCCTTTAGATTGGGATCCAAATACTGCACAAGCATATGTTCCTCCTCAAATAGATAGTGCTGCTGTAGGCGTGGTTAAGCCTGAGGAAATGAATTAATTAGGTAGATGTTTTTTTAAATATAATTTTTGGAGATTAGTCATGAGACATAAGGTTATGAAGAAACATTTTGGTAGAAGAAATGGGCCCAAAAAAGCTCTGATTAAAGGCTTAGTAGAGTCTTTAGTTAGAGATGAGAGAATAAAAACTACTCTTTCTAAAGCAAAAGAGCTTAGAAAGCATGTTGAAAAAGCTATTACAAAAGGTAAATCAGGAACAGTACATGCAAGGCGTGTAATTCTTAGTAAGTACTCAAATAAAAACACTATGGAAAAAATTGTAGATGTTTTATCTGTGCGATTTAAGGAGCGCCCAGGCGGGTACACAAGAATTAGAAAACTAGGTAGCAGAGTGGGTGATCAAGCACCGATAGCATATATTGAGTTTGTTGATTATGTACCTCCGGTTAAAGATGAGAAATGGGTACAGGAGAATGAAAAAAGAGTGCAAGAAGAAAAAGCATTATCAGTGAAAAGAGCGGATAAACTTAGATCTAGTAAAAGAAAAATCCAATGTAAAAGTAGAAGTTATAATTTTACTAAAACTTAGTAAAATTCAGGAGTAAATGAGCTTTATCAATAAGTGTAGAGTATAACTAAACCTTGTGCTTGGTTTTATGAAAAAACCCGTACTAGGCAGATAATATCAATTTTTTTCGTAATGACTAGAAAGCAGGCTCTAATTTTTTGCTACTTTCTGCTTTTTTTAAAAGCTATGAAAAAACTTGCGCTAAACCCTGTTTTCTAGATTAAAACTTAATTCTTTTATCTATTATTTATACGTATTCTAAAGGCTATATTAAAGGAAATATTTTAACTCAGAATAAATGGAGTAAATCTAGTATCTTAGGAGTTTATAGTTTAAAACGGTTAAAATAAAATATTGTTTTAAGACAAATTAGAAAGTATTTCTGGCTAAATAGGCTAAGATCAAAGAAAATATAAAGTATGAGTATTAAAAAGCACGGTTTTTTATTTTTTCTAAAAATATTAAGTATAGTAATATTTTTTGTTATTAATCTAAGTTTTGCTCAAGCTAATAAAGATATTGTTTCTTTATCATTTACAGAGGCAAGACAAAGTATTGCTGAGCTTAAAAAATCTTTAGCTGCAGCTAAAGGTGATAAAAGAGGTAAAATTATTAAAAAAATTGCTGAACTTGAGAACAAAATTTTAGAAAAAGATTTAGGTTCTTTTAAGAAACCTTATTAAAAAGGTTTCTTTCCTTTGCTCAAAACCTTATAATTAGATAGTTTAAAGCCTTTTAGGTATTTATAAATAGGGGTTTTTAGTGCTTAAGTCAGGTAGCAATAGTAAAGATTTAGATCAACCAAAGCTGACACCATTAATGAAGCAGTATGGAGCTATTAAAAAACAGCACCAGGATAAGCTTTTGCTTTTTCGAATGGGTGATTTTTATGAGCTTTTTAATCAAGATGCAAAGATAGCGTCTGAAGTTTTAAATATTACGCTTACAAAAAGGAATAAAAAAGCAGGGGATGATACGTTTATGTGCGGATTTCCACACCATGCAATGGAATCACCTGTAAATAAACTTCTTAATGCAGGTTACTGTGTAGCTATTTGTGATCAGTTAGAAGCCCCCTGTGAAGCAAAGGGTATAGTTAAAAGAGGGGTGACACTATTGTTGTCTCCAGGAGTTGTTTTTAATACCAATTTATTAGAGGCAGATGCACATCATTATATTTTATCTTTTGATAGTCAAAGGGCTTGTTGGATAGATTCTTCCACAGGAAAGGCTTATTTTAGAAAAATAAAATCACTTTATGAGGTTAAAGATTTAATTTTAAAAATTCAACCGAAAGAAATTTTGTGTTTAGATTCTGATAAATTTAAAGTGTGTTCTTTTTATAAAGGTCTTAAGCAAAACGTTTCAGGAAGCCCTTTTGAGAAAAAAGTTCTTTCAAAAGACTCTCGAAAAACTCTACTTAACTATTTAGAGTATATGCAAGGTGAAGGGGCTTCTTTTGGTTTTACTAAATGGATTGAAGTAAAAAATGATGAGAGTCTAGGGCTTAACGTACATTTTTTTAAACATATAGAAGTTTTTAAATCAAATGAAGGTGATAAGCAAAAAAGTTTATTTAATGCCATTAAAAAAACAAAAACTCCTGGAGGGACAAGGCTTTTAAGACATTGGCTTCAGACACCATTAGTAAATCTTGATAAGATTAAGGAGCGTCAAGGATCTATTTATAAATGGAAAGAGGACTATACAAAACTTATGAGCTTTAGAGAGGAGCTTTTTTTTGTTGGTGATATTGAAAGACGTGTTGCAAGAGCAGGGCATCCTTTAGGAGCACCACAGGATTTGCTAAGGCTTAGAAGGTCGTTAGAGGCCTTTTTAGAAAGCTTTAAAGAGCTTTATTTTCAGGGTTTAAATGATGTGGTAGAGGTTAAAAATCTTTTAACCTCCTCTATTGAAGAGGATCCTGTAGGTCAATGGCAAACAAAAGGTGGTTACCTTAAAAAAGGGTTTTCTAAAGATTTAGATAAATTAATAGATATAGCCTCAGGAGCTCAGAAAGAGGTTAATGATCTTGAAGAAAAAGAAAGAAAAGCAACTGGAATTTTAAGTCTTAAGATTAGATTTAATAATGTTTTTGGGTTTTATATTGAAATTTCAAAAAGTCATAAAGGGCAGGTTCCCCAATATTATGTTAGAAAACAAACACTAACTAATGCTGAACGGTATACAACTCAAGATTTATCGATATTAGAAGAAAAAGTTTTATCAGCTAAAACGAAAAGAATTCTTTTAGAAAAAGAGGTTTATGCTAAGATAAAAGAACAAATTTGTTCTAATTTAAAAGCACTTAAAAGTGCTTGCGATATGTGCAGCCTGGAGGATGTTTATTCTTCAATGGCTTATCTGTGTTTTGAAAAGAATTATTCTATTCCTGAGTTTAAGGGCTTTAAGAATTTAGAAGTTAAAGGTGGGTTTCATCCTGTTGTTGTTGATGAGTTGATTCAGTCTGAAAAACAAGGGTTTATTACAAATGAATTGAGCTTAAATGAGGAAAATAAGTTTTTCTTAATTACAGGCCCTAATATGGCGGGAAAGAGTACGATGATGAGACAAGTTGTTATTATTGCATATCTTGCTCAATGTGGGTTAGTTGTTCCTGCTGAATCAGCAAGCCTTCCAATTTATGACAGTATTTTTACTCGAGTAGGAGCTTCGGATGTTTTATCCGAAGGACTTTCTACTTTTATGGTTGAAATGAAAGAAACTGCAGATATTTTAAAAAATGCTACATCTAAAAGTTTATTAATTCTTGATGAGATTGGAAGAGGTACAAGTAGTAGTGACGGTTTAGCACTTGCTCAAGGTATAATGAATTATATTGTTTCAAAGATTAATTGCCATACTTTGTTTGCTACACATTATCATGAGTTAACAGGGGTTTTTTCTAATGAAAAAAAGCTCCATAATATACATATGGGTTATTCTAAAAAAGATGATCAGATTGTTTTTACATACAAAATTAAAAAAGGAGCTTCTCAAAAATCTTATGGTATTGAAGTTGCAAGACTTGCAGGGCTTCCTGAAGAGGTTGTTCTAGAAGCTAAAGAGTTTTCAGGAAAAAATCCTAATTTAGAGTCTTTAAAAATATGCCCTCAAGTTGAAGAAACTCTTTCTACTTCATTTAAAAATAGACAGCTTGAGCTCTCATTAGAGACTTCTGAGCAAATAAAAACAAAAAAAGTTATCAAAGAGTTATTAGAAATTGATTCTCTTAAAATGACCCCGCTAGAAGCTCTAACAAAGATTACTATGTGGAAAGACAATTTTTTATAGCAGAGGCCTATTTAGAGTGTTTTTTTAAAAAAAACCAGACTAGCCTGTTTTTTAATTATAAACAGGTCATTGTGTAAGTATTTGTAATAATTATAAAAAAATAATTTTTTTTGGCTTCCGTCTAGGTTTTTAAAATAGTCGGATTAAGGGCTTGCAACAAAACTTAATTCTTGCAAAAATTTATAGTGTAGTTTCAAGGTTGGAACTACACTATACAAGGGAGCAAGGATGCTAAGAGAAGTGTTGTTAAAAGAAGGTTTGTCAAACCGTGAAACAGAAGTTGCCGAACTAGTTACTCAAGGCCTTTCAAATAAAGAAGTTTCAAATAGATTATTTGTAACTGAAAAAACAGTGAAGTTTCACCTTACAAATATTTATAAAAAAATGAATGTTAAGTCGCGTGCACAGCTTATTGTTTGGTGCTTACCTAACATGACTTTTGTTGAGAGAAAAGAGCAGAGCCAGGGTGTACAAGATATTAATTCTAGTAATAAAAGTAGTGGTTTAGGTCCAATTCCTGCAGGGCATGCGCCACTAAATTCTGAAGTAGATACACAATCTGAACAAGCTAACAACATTATAGCAGGTCAGTTTAATAATAAATCTACTAAATAAAATATTAATCTAGGAGCTTTGATGTCTCAAAGCATAGGCAAAAGAGGGACCCCAAAAGCCTCCAGTGTGATAATGACAGAGCTTGTTTTGCCCTACCACACAAACTCTTTAAATAGTGTCTTTGGTGGTACGATCATGTCTTGGGTTGATATAGCAGCTGCTATATCTGCGGGAAAGCACTGTAAGAAAGATGTTGTGACAGCTAGTATAGACGCCCTACACTTTATTACCCCGGCATATGTTGGTTGGGTTGTTGAAGTTTATGCACGGGTTAATTATGTTTTTAAAACTTCAGTTGAAGTAGGTGTCAGAGTGGAGTCTATAGCTCCTAAAGCTGGAAGACGAGTTCATACAGCATCAGCTTATCTAACATTTGTAGCATTGGATGACTTAGGTAAGGCTACGCTTGCCCCAGAATTAAAACTTGAAACAGAGGAAGATAAAAAAAGAGCTCAAAAAGCAGTTGCTCGTAGAGAGTATAGAATACTTCAAAAACAAGAAATTTTAAAAAAGAATAGGTTTTTAGTAGAATAAAAATCTTTCCAAGTTATTGTACATGAGTGTTTAACCTAGATTAAAGGTTTAAAAAATCATATGTAACAATGCTTTTAAAAAGTGCATACCCAGGTATTATATAAAATCTATAAAGGATTTATGAATAGTAGAAGAAGCTGATTGAAGTAGTTTTTCTATAAGTTTTTTCTTCTCTTCATGCTCAAGAAGAAAGATTTCATGGGTTTTATTAAGGTTTAAAAGATAATCTTCACTTGTTTTAATCTCATCAATAAGGCCTAAGTTTACAGCGTCTTCACCAAACCAATATTCACCAGTGCCAATTTTTTCCATATCAAGATTTGGTCTGTATTTATTTACAAACTTTTTAAATAAATTATGAATTTGTTCAAGTTGATCTATAAATTTTTCTCGTCCTTCTTGGGTATTTTCTCCAAACATAGTTAAAGTACGTTTGTATTTACCAGCTGTTAGAACGTCATAGTCGATGTTATTCTTTTTTAAAAGCTTATTAAAGTTTGGCATTCCAGCAACAACTCCAATGGAACCTACTATAGCAAAAGGAGCTGCAATGATTTTATTTGCAACACAAGACATCAGGTAGCCACCACTTGCAGCTACTTTGTCAACAGCAACAGTAAGGTTTAAATTTGCATCTCTAAGTCTTGAAAGTTCGGAAGCAGCTAGTCCGTAGCCAGAAACCATGCCCCCAGGGCTTTCTAGTCTTATAAGAACATTATCTTTTAAAGGATCTGCAAGATTTATAACTTGTGTTACACATTTTCTTAAAGATTCAGCTGCAGAAGCCTTAATATCACCATTAAAATCAAGGATAAAAAGTTTTTTATTTTTCTTATTTTTAAATTTCTTTTCGTTTTTTTGTTCAGTTTTAAAAAGCTTTTTAGCGCTCTTATCTGAAAGCATGTCTTTATTAAGCTCTTTTCTAAGTTGAGAGGTTACTTTCTTTATACTCTTAGACAAATTAGTAAGCTTAAAATTCTTTTCAGTAAGCTTACCTTTTAAGGCTAAACTTGTAAGAACACTTGCAATTATAATGATTGCTGTAACAATAATAATGGCTTTAGCTAAAAAAACAGCTAAATCTAGTAAAATTTCAAGCATATAAGCTCCTTTAGTATGGACAAAAGTGGATCAAAATTACCATTAGGCTGGAATCAAAACAAGGTTTGATGTAATATAGGCTATGTTAAGAGTACAAAGTTTTTTCTATGTATTTTTTTTCTGTCTATGTTTTCCGCAAAATTCGTGGTCTATTCATTTTGATTTTTATAAACAAAAACAGAAAAAAAAAGAGCTTAAGCTAGAGCGAGAGTATGGGGCTAAAGCAAAAATAAAAAATAGAAAGAAAACAATTAAGGTGAAAGAAAAAAATAGAGAGGCTTATTCAAAAAAACGTTTAAAAATGACTAAAGAAAAGACATCTAGAGAAAAGATGTTTAATAAAGATTTAGCTAAAAAAGAAAAGTATAAGAACCTTAAAGTTCATCAAGCAAATGAATATGCAAAAAAAAGAAGGAGAAAAAAAAATAACTTAAGCTGGAAAGAGCAAAATCTTGAATATGGAATAATTCTTCCAAAACAATCTGACAAGAATTAGCTTATTGTTTAATGAGTTCTTCTTGGCTTAGGCCTGTGTGTTTTTTTAAGTCTTTAAAGAGCTGAAAGAGTGTAAAAGCTAAAAAGATCATCATAGGAAGTCCAATTGCAACCATACCAAGCCATGTCATTTGAGAGATTTGACTGTTTAAAATAATAGCCTTGTCTTCATCTGATGCTTTTAAAGGAGCAGGGGAAAATATATATAAGGCTAGGACAAAATTTAAAATTGAGCTTAAAAAAAATGAGGCAGCAAAAAAGTTGTTAGCCTTAATATATGAGTTATGAACTTGTGTGGTTTTATTTTGTTCAAAAGCTTTTGCTTCAATAAGATCCATTTTTAAAAAACCACTCATAGATATAAAAGTTTTAAAAAATGGTTTATTCTTTATAGTGGAAATATAAACACCAATTCCAAGTATTGCAGGCATAGCAGCTTCTTTTATTGCAAACCAAAACCCATCTAGTTGAAATACTGCCAGTAGTCCTGTTATAAGAGTGTTTGCAATTCCTAATATAGAAAAATAATTTGTTTTAGAATTTTTAAAAAAATCCCATAAACCGTAAGTTAAAGGAAATATAAGCGCAGCTAAAAGAGCCCAAAAAGCCTTATTCTCTCCAGGAAAAAGGCTTGTTTTGTTTAAGATAAATACTGGTATAAGGATATTTGCTAATAGATTTATAAGGGGGTTTTCTTTTTTTTGCATAAGAGGTTTAAAATCTCAAAAAAAAACAAGACCTGCAATCTAAAAAGGATTTATTTTAAAGCTCAATCTTCTTGCATAAGGCGGTTAAAACTTTAAACAAAAAATATGAGTAAGTAGATTATTAAGGCCTTTTTAAATAGAAACAAAGGGAGAAAGAGACTTAATAACAATTTTATAAAAAAAACTTCCTTAAATTAATATGGTTATTAAAATAACAAGTGTTTTTAGAGTTTTTTTTATTAGCAAGAGCCCTTTTTTCTGTATGAAGCCTTAATCTAAAAGGCCATCTTTAATTATAATAACGGCTTTAAATGGTTAATACTTCACAGTTTTAAATACGTTATTGGGATTTAAAGATAGGTGAACTAATGTTTTATACCTTTTAAAGGTCTGTATTTGGAGGAATTTCAGACTGGTTTCCATTATCTCTAGTAATAGTTGGTTTAAACCCACTAGGTACAAATTGAGGGTGAGTAATATTATTTTCCCAATAGCCTATTTTCGTGGCTGTTTTATCCCATAAACCATATGCAACAAAATCTGTTAGCGCGTCAATACTGTTAGAAATATCTTTTGTTAAGGGTTGATTTTTTTTTGATAATAAATCTATACGATCAATTGGAATAAGTTTATCTAAGTTAAAGAAGGGATCATTATATTTATATTCAGCAAAGAAACTTTCTTCTTTTCTCCAATTTTTAATCCCTGTAATATGGTAAGAAATGGCTTGTTTTAAGGCATTAAAGCTTTGTTCTTTGTAGTTTTTAACTAAAGTTCCTTGTCCAAAAAAGCTTCCATGATGCATATAAGGAGCTGTTTCTATAACATTTCTAAGGCTTGGAACTCTGAATTTAAAACAATCTTTAATATTATAGGTTGCTAAGGCTCGACCCATATCAGGAGCATAGGTGTTAGTAGTTGTAACATCTTTTATATGACAACGGGGGTATTTCCCTCTCTGCTTTTGGATACTTGGAAAAAACCCTGATTCACCTAAATCAAAAATTAAAGAAGGTTTACTAAGAGAGCTTAAAGGGTCACTTTTTACTGCTAAAGACGCAAACTTAATTCCTCCAAAAAGTGTACTTGAGTGGCATTGGACACAATTTGCTCCGGTATATTTTTTCTTTTCAATTATAAAACTATTTGAAGAATCACTAAAAAATATGGCAGCACCAATTTTTTGTTTTTTTGTTAGTGCATTAGTTTTTCCTAAAACGTATTTGTCAAAAGGGGTGTTTATTGCAACATGGGAGGTAACAAATGCAGCTAAAGCTTTTCCAATATTTAAATCATTAACAGGTTCATTATAAACTTTATTGAATAAGTTAACGTATTTTTTTATACTTCGAATTTTAGCTACTGCAATGGCAGTGCACTCATTTCTAAGTGGAACAGTTCTAGTCTTATTTTTTCTATAAGAAGGTACCCCTTCGATTAGTTCGGGAGTAGAGTTAAAGGCATCAAATTGTACTCCTGAGTACCTATTGCCAGCATGACTGTGACGAATTTTAACGGGAGTTTTAAAAAGAGGCCCTAGTGGGGAAAAAATATTTAATTCTTCATTTGGTAAAGGGTTTGTGCCACACATTTCTTCTTTTGTATGAATGGGTAGTAAGGTTTGAAAATTAAGCTTTCCAAATCTTCCATCCCATAATAGGCCACTATCGTTAATAGGGTCAGATCTGTATACTACATTTATAGTAGAAAGAGCATTTCTAAACATAGGGGATTGACAATTAAAGCCAAAACTATCATTACCACAATGTCTAGAGGTTGAAAGAGTGCCTGAAGCCCATTTGCTGCCGATATTGTCTCCATGTGGCCCTCCTTTGCCGAGAGCACCAAAATCTAGTCTATTTCCTGTAGCAAAGCCATGGTTGCTTAAATGGCAAGTTGCACAACTAACATCGTTATTACGTGATAATACAACATCGTTAAAGAGTAATCGGCCTAGCTTTAATTCTGTTGCAGACGGCTTATAACCAAGAACTTTGTTAAAGTTAGGTGGGGGCGGGGTGGTTAAGTACTTTGAGTGATTTTTTTGTAAATATAAGTCAGCCTCATCTAATGAATTTTTTTTACAAGCAGAAATAATGAGTATAATATAAATTAAAAATAGCGCCTTCATTAGAGTGTTTAATATACTACAACATTGCCTGAATCTAAAAGTGTAGAGTATATATTTAAAGGCCATTTTATAGATTTAAGTCTAATATTAGAGTAAAATTCTTGCTTATTTAGGTTAGAGCTTAAATTTTCATTGGAAAATTTCTTAATTTTACTGCAGGATTTAGAAGGACTAGAGCTTGTTTTGCATAGGTTTTTATAGGAAAAAAAGTCAATTTCAGCAGAAGTAGGTGTCATACTAGAGGGATCTATTAAAAAGTTAGCATTAAAGCTTAAGGCATAGATTGTATCCATATCTGCTACGTTAATCAACTTAGTAGACTTAATCAAAGAGTATCCGGTGATATCTTTTTCAACTATTATACTATAAATAGTAGGCAAAAGATCCTGATCAAGTTTATTGCAAGTGGAGTCAACTTTGTTGTTATTTAATTTTAAAAATTCACAGCAATGAATATCTCCTAAGATATTAACAGGATAGACTTTAGTTTCATAAATTTCTTTAAGGGTGGATTCATTGAGTTCTTTTAAAAAATTCTCCTGTGTAATACAACGTGAAAAGATTATTTCTCGATTTTTTGACATGTTTTTATTAACAGAAGAGGTTTTTAGCGTTTTAAAAAAAGTCCAATTATTAGTTTTTAGTCTTGATTTTAAATTAGAAGTAAAAGATATGTCCATATCTGGATTTACAGAAAGCCAATTTTTATTGTAAATTTGATAAGCTTCAAGTTTATTGTTAGCTGTAAATTTTAAATGATAGCTAGTTTCTGGATCAATATTCTCTAATAAAGTACCTTCTATACCATATCTAATTTTTTTAAAATAACTATGATAAATAGAATTATAAGTGGTTTTATTAAGAACAGAGTTATTATTTTGAATAAGCATAAGAAAGCTTGATGATATTCCAAGAAAAACAAAACTAAGAACTGTTATTGATATTAATAATTCAATTAAAGAAAATCCACTATTGTGTGTGTTTATGAATTTAAATTTTTTCATTTAGATTTAATAAGATTATCCGCTTCTTTTGTTAAAAGAATTTCAGCGATATTAGTATCGGCTTTAATCAGATCATATACAGATTTGTATATATTGTTATTGTTATCTTCTAAAGGAAGTTTAGAAAGTTCTTGGTGAAGCTGATATGATCCTGTGGTATAAGAGGTGCTACCACCCCCTACAGGCTCAACAGCAATCCAAGCCGCATTATAGTACTTTTGGGCTGTATCTGGAAAAGGTTTATTATATTCATTACTGCTTAAATTCAGTAAAATATGACTCCATTGAAGAGGTGTTTGAGGAGGGTAAAAATAAGCAGATTCATTTTTACAAATTAAAACACCGTCCGTGTATTTCTTACCAACACCTGAAGATATAAAGTACCCAAGGTTTTTGTTAAAGCAAACATATGAGATTGATTTTTCTTGTGTTTCGTCTATAAAAGTCACCCCTTTGTGTTTAATATTATGAAGAATAATACCAGCTTTCTGAGAGCTCGGTGTAATTAAGAAGTTTTTAGTTGTGTCTGGATGTTTACGAAGATTTACTTCTGAGTTTAAGCCAAAAAATAAAGAAGATTCTTTAATACTTGGTTGTGTATTTAAATTTACAATTTGAGGAAGAGAAGCTAAGGAGTACCCTGATGCGTTCTGATCATAAGCAGCCCAAAAAGCAGTTGGTATTAAAGACACTTCTTTTTTGGAATTTCTAGTAGTATCTAAAATCTGCTCATTTGTTTGAGGTGCTATAAAAAGCCCTTGATTTGCTAAGTTAATAAATTTAAGCTCTGATTCCTGAATATTAAAGTACTCTTTAAGAGTATCTTCATCAAGATTTAACCATTCTGTCAGCTTATCTTTATTTAAAACCTCTAAACCCTGTTCAAAACAAATTCTTGGAGCATCAAATTTGGTCGCTTTTTTAATGATGCCAGTTTGTATATCTCTAGCAAATCGAAATTTACCGAAAGAAAAACACATAACAGGAAGTTTATTTGAGCAAAGATTAGGTGTTAATTCTATTTTTCTATTTTTAAAACTTGTACTTAAACAGTTTTTTGATGAAGATCTAAGTTTATTAACAGTGGTGAATGATTTAATATCAAATTGATTTTTTGATGCGCACTCTGGTATGCCTCCATCAAGAGGTTCTATTGGGTGCCCATCTGAATAGTTTGTTCTTTGGACAGGACCAAAAGTTCCAAGTCCTAGGCGAGCACAAGATTTCATATAACAAGTAGTACACGCAACCTCACCAGCACTTGAAAAGACTTCAGGTGTGTCTTTAATAGATTCTTTATTTCTTCCTGATGTGCGGTATAAATCAAATGAAAAGTTTCCTTTATAAAAAAGGCCTTGTTCCACTGATGAGCAAATATTATTACAAGTGTTTTGTATGTTTTTAATGGAAAATGAGAAATTATTTGTTCCATTTTTTATTGAAATTGCGTTTTGACGGTTCATTTGTGAATTAATATTTGAATCTTTAATGCGAATATTTGATGAAAGCTTAGAAGAAAAAGATAGATTTAAATCAGCATTGATAGTGTCAGGATATTTTCTATTAGGATTATAGTTTAAAATCATATCAATATCTAAAGTATCATCAAACTGTCGACTGTCATCTGAGTTTGAACATTTAAAAGTTTTTTCATTACAAGAGATTTCAACATTGTATCTAGAATCAATAGATAGATTTGTTCCATCAATTTTACCAACTTGGATACCTGGCTTTAGTAATTGAAACTCTAAGAGTGTGTTGTTCTCTCTTTCAAAAGAGGTACTATTGTAAATATTTTCTCCAGAATTATCAACTAAGCCACTTCCAGATGGATATACTTTATAATATTCTTTTTCTGATCTAGAGCCTTTAGGAGAAGAAAACCATTTTTGTTTTTCTATTTCACAGTATCCAACATTTGAGGCAGGTACAAACAATTTGTTTGACCTTATAGCTTCTTCCTTGTCGTTAAAAATAAGTGTATTAAAATCAAAAGCAATCTTTTTTATATCTTCTTTTTTTTTGTTTTGAGGAAATACAGACATGGTTATATTTCTTGCATCAATATTAATAGGGTTTAGTCCTATTACAGTATAGTAGAGTTGATTTTGTTTAAACATTTTAAAACATTTTTGGTATTTTGAGTTAGTAGTAAGTTTTTTTGAACAGCTAATCGAAGTCCAATTACTAGGCAAGTAGTCAGACCATTTTTCTTTGTGTTCAAAAAAACTAAAATCTAATAAAAGCTCTACATAGTTAATTCCAGGTCTTATGTTTTCTATTGATATATTTTTACAGATACCGTCAGTTCTTTTTCCAGTTTTTTTAGAGTAAGTTTTAAATAGAATACTTTTTGCAGCACTAAGAGCTGTTTCTTGCTCATAAAAAGACTCTACCTTACTGCTTTGTTGAGTTTGGTTTTGTGAAATATTTGAATTAATATTTACTATACCTGCAACAACGATTAGTGAAATAGTTGAAGCAAGTATCACCTCAACTAATGACATTCCAGATTGAGTTTTAATTTTACTATTGTTCATTTTAACTCCATTTCATACTTTGGCTTAATGGGGTGGTGAAACATATTGTATCATTTTAGTGACGCCAATGTCTCTAGTGGTGGAAGAAGTTTCTGTGGTTACTTCTTCTGCTAATCGTCTAGGTATAATGTCAGAGTTCTCATCTTCAAAGTTAAATCCATAAGAAAGATCCATATAAACTTCTTTATGTACAGAACTTTCAGTTTTTCTGCTGCCAGCACGAGTAGAAGAAGTGACACGAGTTACGTGAGTTTTCTGAGTTGGAGGTAGGCATGGGATTTTATCTTCATAGGTTATTATTTTTCCAGGCATTAAAACACTTTCACCATTAGCTAATATATCTATAGTTTCAATTCGATCGCTCATTTCTGGATAGTTTTTCGTGTTAAATTTCATTTTTTTAAAGAAATTTAATTTATATATTGCCCCAGGACCTTCGTTTTTTATAGATAGAGTGACATGCTTTTCTCCTTCAATAAGGTCGTCTACTTCTTCAGTACTTCCTCCTTTTTGAATAGTTGAATATGATCTAGGGACATCATTTTTTGATCGACATTCTTTATTTGGGTTATGAGACTGTCCAGGCGTGCATACAAGATTACAGGCTGCGGAGTTTTCAACGCTAAGAACAGGAGTAGCAAAAGGCCTTCTAATTAAAGAGTTTTTTTCTCCTATGACTTTATTTTTGTACTGAGCAGTTGCAGTAATAAGAATAACTTTATTGTCTTGATCTAAGTATTCAAATTGAGAATCTTTAGGGCCAATAATTTTACCTAAAGACTTATCGGTTTTAAAATCTTTAATTTCAAAACTTATCCTTATGCTGTAATTTTCTTTATTTGTGAATATATTGTGTCCGGATGGAATTTCTAGTAAGTAGTCGTTGCCTTTAGACACGTCGTTAATTCCGTAGAAATTTAAATCAACTGTTCTCCCATCATTATTTAACGAATATTTCTCACCGCCCCAAATGCATTGTTTTTTAATTGGAGCAGGCCAACTGCCCTCATCAAGATCGCGACATAATATTAGATTATTTGTAATAAAATAAGAGGCTAATGATAAAGACTTATCTAAGTATTCTAGTACATTTAAATCTGTCTCGTGACCTATTCTAGCTTCGTTATCTGTAATAAGGTTAGAGGTTACTATAACAGTCATAACACCTACCATGGAAAGTGCTCCGATAACTGGTAGTAGAGCTAAACCTTTTTGATACTTTAAACTTTTCATTATTAAATTTTTCATACAGTATAAATCGGACAGATTTTAATATTTCTTGACCTTTTTCTTGAAAAATATGTCTTAAAATTTTAATAGTGTATAGTTTTGAATCGCTTTTTATTAAAAGCTGCAGCAATGTTGCTGTACTTGTTTTAAAAAAAGGTTCTAACATTTAAAAAATATTTAAACTAATTTTAATTAGTAGCTAATAAGTTGACTTATTAAAACGAATAAACAGAAAGAGGAGAATAAAAAGGCGGCTTTAGATATGTTGACTTCATACCATTTCGGAAAATTTTTGGATAGTTGGGACCTGAAGGGAAATTTAATTCAGTTAAACCACATTCTTCATAACAACTACTTTTTCACTTGGCAAACAATTTAAATACACCACATTCTCTCGCTCCCAATTCCTAATTCCTCTGCTACTCCAGCGCTCTGGCTTTAACCTTCTTGCTGCTTCATAAACTTCCTTACGCTTTTCTAATATCTCTTTATCTTTTCCTAAATGGCGCTCTGATGGCGTCACAAACTTTATTCCACTGTGACGATGCTCTTCATTGTACCAATTAACAAAATTATCAACCCAGTCTCTTGCATCACCTATGCTTTTAAAAAACTCTGGATAATCCGGCACATACTTTAACGTCTTAAATAAACTTTCTGAATAGGCATTGTCATTACTTACACTCGGCCTACTAAATGAACTTGAAACTCCCAACCAATCAAGTGTTGCTAGCATCGTTGCTCCCTTCATTGAGCCGCCATTATCTGAATGTAATACTAGCTCATCTCTTTTTATTTTTTCTCTCTCACAAATCTCTTTAATTAACTCTGATGATAAATCCATACTTTCTCTAACGTGTACTTTATAACCTACAATCTTTCTACTAAACACATCCATAAACATATATAAATAATAAAACCGACCCCGCACCAAAGTTTTTAAATAAGTAATATCCCAAGAATAAACTTGATTCACTTCCGTTGCAGTCATTCCTTTTGGCTTTTGTTTAGTTTTTGGTTTTGTTCTTCCTCTATGAACTAAAAGTTTATTCTCTTTTAAAACTTTATAAAAACTTGATTCACTTGCTAAATAAACTCCATCATCTGCAAGTTTTGAAACTATCACATGAGGAGAGTCATCAACATACTTTTTTAAAGTACAGGTGTTAATGATCTCATCTTTTTCTTTATCACTTAATTTATTTTTTGGAGGCGATAAGGGTCCTTTTCTTTTATCAGTTAAAGAAAGTTTCCAGCGGTTGAAAGTTTTAATATCAATTTCTAAATCGCTGCAGGCAAGTTTAAGTCTACAGCCATTTTTAGAAGAGGTGTTAATTAATTCAAGACAAACTTCTTTGTCATCAGGACTTAATCTTCGTCCTCTTTGACCCCCCAGATCTCGTGGCTTTTTTTTAACAAGATGATTCTAGCAGACTGTTCAGCTAGAGCTTTTTCAGCTCGATTTAAAGATCTTTCTAAGTTTATTTTATCTTTCCTTAAAGTTTTAATTTCAGGATCAAGTGAAGGTCTTCCAACAGGATTTTGTCCAAGTAATTCTTTTTCAAAATTAATAAGGTCTGAAGAGTTAAGTCCATTTTCTCTAAGAAATTTTCCAAGTTCGTTTTCATTTAAAGATTGAGTTTTTTTAATAAAGTTAAGTTTGTCTTCAAGAGAGAGTTTTTTATTGCTGTTGCTGTGGGTCATAGAATTTAAATTAGCATATTTTTTCTTCCATCCATAGAGGGTTGAAGAGGCAATGTTAAGTTTACTAGCGGTGTAAGTGAGTCCTTTTTTGTCAGCGAGTAATTTTTTCACAGCGTTGAGTTTAAAGTTTTCATTATAAGTTTTATTGAGGTTATTGTTTTTCATATGTTTTCCTTTTTAAGCCCCTGATATTGTTTAAATAAAGTGGATTTCAAAAGTTAAACTGAATTTTAAATAATTAATTTTTCTCTCAGGTCCCAACTATCCAAAAATCGGGGGATTTCGGCATTGAATAAAGAGCTTAAAGTTTAAGCCTTTTTACTAAAGCAGTCCTAAAGATATTCTCTCCTTATTCATTAAAAAAGGCTGCTAGTAGCGCTCAAGCCCTGTTATTTGTGGCGCTACAATAAAAACAACAAATATTTTGGAAAAAGAAATTGTAAAAGTAAGAATTTTATAATATTTAAAGCTCTATTTCATAAATAAAAAAGTTTTTTAACCCTTAATATTAGGAGAGTAAATATGAGAAAAATAATGGTATGTATAGCGTTCCTACTGGCTTCATCGTTTTTAGAGGCTAGAGAATCTAGTTTAAATGGTGTTGTGCTTGAAAATACGTTTGGAGTTGAGAGCTTAAATGAACAAGAGGATAAATATGAGGCTGAATTTTTAGATGAACTTAATTACAATTCAGCTGATGAAGATTTTAATTTGTATGTAGACAGTTTTAATGCAGATCTATTAGGTGCAGATGAGTCATTTGATTTACAAGGCTTGGGTTCGTGGATTGAAGATGTATTTAGATTTCCTAGAGAAGGCCGCATCGGTAGAGGAGGCCGTAGAGGTGACAGAAATAATCGAGGTATAAGTTGCACATTTGAAGATAAAGGGTGGTTTGAAGAGCATCGTAATGGACATGGATCTTGTAAAGAGTGCCTTAGGCATCATGGAGAATGTCGTAAGGAGTGTAGCGAAAATCAGTATGTTTGTAGAGCCATCTTTATTCATTATTATAGAAGCGGCGAGCGCTCCTATCACGGAAAAGCAGAAAACCGAAGTCGTGCTAAAAGACGAGCTCTTAGAAAGTGTGAAAGAAGAAATGATCTTACTAGTGGGTATTGTTCGGTTCGTAACTGTAGAAATGAATCAAGGATAATTTCTAGAGATTCATGTAGAAGAAGGAGGGGCGGGAGAAGATAAAATCCCCAAAATCCGAGTTTTATTTATTAATTTTTAATTTAAATTTACAAAACCCACTTTTGAGAGGGTTTTTTGTTTAAGCTTAGGCTTAAGCTCCACTTGCATTTCTGGCTCTTAAAATCCGAACCACATTTTCCACCCTTTAGATAGAGAGTGGAAAGGGTATAGATTCTTAGAGCGTATTCTATAGCTGGTGTTAGGGTAAAAGTCAGAATTAGATTTTATGATTTAAGAGGGAACTAAAGTCTTTAAACCTCATACTTTTAATCTGATTTCTTAATTTAGAGGTTCATCTTTGAGATTATATTTCTAAGTATAACCTAAGGTTTAATTTAAAGCCATGAGAGTTAATTATTCTTAATTTCTAGAACAAGCTTTCCGGCAACTTTGCTTTTTTCACTCATTAAGTGAGCGTTTTTAATCTGATGGAATGGAAAGATTTTTGCAATTACTGGTTTAAGTACTTCGGCTTCAACAAATTTTTTGAGTGTATTAAGATCCTGACTATTGGGTTTAACAATGACTGCATATGCTTTTTGTTTTCTAAATATATTAAGCAGTGGCATACCCAGAACGGAGCTAAAGGTTACACGGGTAGTAACATAGGTTCCTGAGGGCTTTAAACATTGGCCGATAGTATGGTACTTTTGGTTACCAACCGCATCAAGAAAGACATCATAGGTCGTAAGGCCTGTTAAAAAATTTCCTGCAGTATAGTCGATGACATGATCGCATCCTAATTGTGTGGCCAATTTAATATTTCGGGAACTGCATACGCCAGTAACCATACACCCTAAGGCTTTTGCAATTTGTATTGCAGCACTACCAACACCGCCTGAGCAACCATTGACAAGAACATGATGATCTGGTCTTACACCTGCCTTATTAATCAGTAACTGTAAAGCAGTCAAACCAACTAATGGTATGGATGCAGCTTCGACATCATTTAAATTCCATGGGGCGTATGTAATATTATTTTCTTTAGTCAGCAGGTATTCAGCGTATGCACCACCCTTGACAGGGTCAAGGGAACCCCAAACTCGATCCCCCTTCTTAAATTGCAAACAATTTGCTCCAACATCAGCAACTACACCAGAAAAATCACAACCTAATACCTTTGGAGGTTTTTTTTTCCCTAAGGGTTTAATATCGCCTTTTCGTATTTTCCAATCGATGGGATTGATCGAACACGCATGAACTTTAACAAGTAGTTGATCATTTTTAGGAACAGGATCTTTTAGGCTTTTTATTTTAAGGCAACTTACTTCACCATATCCAGTTGTGTAGATTGTTTTCATGATTTACCCCGTCTATTTATGTTAATATAAAACTTAGAGTTTTTATTTTTCTTGGAAAAAAACAAACACTCTACTCATATAACTAAATTGATTCTTTTTTCATATTTCAATGGATTTTTATAATCAATTAAGGAGTGCAATTTTTCTGTATTACTCTAAACTTTAATGTATTTAAGACATTTTACAATTCATAAAAAATATAATGCATCGTTATGCAAATAAATTTAAAGAAACTGGTGTTTTAGTGGTAACAGAGTTTGGAGGATTAAGGGGCTTTAAGTTTAACCCGAAGGTATTTACTTTTGTTATAATTAAAAAATCTTTTAAGAGTGATTTTAGATTTTTAATTTAAAGAATACACATTTGTTTTTAGAAAGAGATTTTGATTGGAGCAAAACATTAAAAAATCTATTTCTCATTAATTTAATGAAACTTTATTCCTTAAATCTAATTTTTTCTGATTTATTTTAAGTATTTTTTTTCAGATTCTTTAACTATAGAGTTCATCATCCAAAAAACTTTATGAGTTCCGTAACAAATATACAAAAGTATGGGGCCTGTAAATAAAATAACAAGGTTCTTAATAAGTAAAGCTCCTCCGAAAAAAAGAAGAACCGCAGCTAAAGCCCCTTCCATAATAGACCAATAAATTTTAAGGTACTTATGGGGGGCAAGCTTCCCACCTGAGGTAATCATGTCCACAACAAAAGAGCTGGAATCAGAAGAGGTGACGTAAAAAATAAGAATACTAATAACAGCAAGAATAGAACCTACTAGCGGAAAGGCTCCAAAATTTAAAACAGTAAAGAGAGAATTTTGTGGTGCCACCTGTACTAAAGGCTCCATGTCAACAGAGCCACTTTGATGTAATTCGTATCCAGCATAGCCAAATACAGTGAACCAGATAAGGCAAATCATAGAAGGAATAAGTATAGTGCAAAGAATATACTCTCGTACAGTACGTCCTTTTGATATACGGGCAATAAAAAGTCCAACAAAAGGGGTCCATGAGGCCCACCAAGCCCAGTATAAAATAGTCCAATTCTGAATCCATGTTTTATCTTCAAAGGCTGCTGTATAGGTCAGATTTTTAAAAAAATCAGAAATATGTAAGCCTACAGCTTGAATGTTAGCCCCCATAAGTTTAGCTAGAGGTAAGGTTGCTATAATTAATATAAAAAGACTTAGGGCTATATAGATATTAATTTGACTTAAGTACTTGATGCCTTTTTTTAAACCAGAAAAAACAGATATTGTAGCCAATACTGTTATAAGTAGAATAATAATAACTTGGATGTTTTTATTTACCGGAAGAGCAGGGAAAACTTTCTGGAGTCCTGCATTGATTTGAGCAACTCCTAAAGTAAAAGCGATGATAATTCCTATTAAAATTGAAAATACGGCAAAAACATCTAAAGAATTTTTAAGATAAGAAAGCTTTTTAGGAATCAACTCAGAAAATATCATGGGCCGCTCTTGGTTGAATGTTACAAACGCAAAAATTAGTCCTGTAGAGCTATAGATAAGCCAGGCGGGAGCTCCCCAATGAAAATAAGTAATTTTTAAAGCGTGTAAAAAGCGCTCATTATCTGGAAAGTTAGAAATTTGAGGAGCATTAAAATAGTGAAACATAGGCTCATAAACTCCAGAGTAAAGTAGACCAATTCCAAGGCCTGCACTAAACAACATGGAAATCCAACTCAATAAAGAAAATTCAGGTTGATCTGTTTTTTTTCCTAATTTTACATCACCAAATTTATATAAAATAAGAAAGATATAATATATCAGCCACAAAATAGAAAAAATGAAAAGCCAACCGAAATTATTTAAAAAAATATTTTTAACAATACCGGAACCCTTAGAGAAGCGTCCTCCATCCCACACAGTAAAAACTATAATGGAAAATAATAAAAGATTTGAATACCAGAAAACCTGAGGGTTTGTGATAGAATGAATAGTGTTTAGGAATGAGGATAATTTTTTTTTCATAAGTGTTTTTATGTTAATATTTGATTAAATCATACATCCCTGCTATATGATTCGGAAAAGGCGAATTATATGGAATTTAAAGCAAATTGGAATCACCTGTACTGTTTTTATGAAGTGGCTAAAACAAGCTCTTTACAGGTTGGAGCTTGTAATTTGGGTATATCATCAGCCACGGCAAGTGAAAAGATTAAAAGGCTTGAAGCAAGCTTGAAGCAAAAGTTGTTTGACCGTTCTCAAAAGAAAATGAATTTAACTAAAGAGGGCGTGTTCATGTTTGAAAATTGTAAAGAAATTTTTGAAATGGGTAAGCGTTTAATTGACGCTAGTATTAAGAAAAAGGTTGTTGGGTATTCTGTTCGTGTTGGAATACAAGATTCAGTGTTAGGAAAGATTAGTATAAACTTTTTATCTCATTATTGGGATATTTTTAAGCCTTATGGAAGTGTCAATACACAGGCTTTTAAGTCTGCTGAAACCTTATTTCAAAATTTAATTAATTATCAGCTAGACTGGGTTATAACGGTGAGCCCTGCTTTAGAAAAAGAAAGTAGTTTAAATTGTCTGGAAATAGGAGCTTTTAAGGTTATTTTGTGTGGTTCCCAAAAGTTATTAAGAGAACAAAATATTTCTAGCCAAGATTTAATTTATAATTACCCTTTGGTTCGCCTTAATGATGATTATGCTGTAAATAACTCAATTAATAGCTTATTTAATGGTTTAAATATTCCTCTTAAAGGTATTATTGAAACAGATCATTTTGATTTAATGGTTAATCTTATTTTTAGAGGAAGAGCCTTAGGTTTTCTCCCCCAAGTATACGTTAAGGAAAATATCATAGTCTATGATATAGCTCCATTATCAGATATACCTGCTTTTAAAGTGCCTCTTTATCTAACCTATAGACTCAGAGATGACAATATGGTGGCTGTAAAGGAGGCTCATAATCTTGCAATTTCTTTTTTAAAGCGCCTTCCTTTTTAAATTCGGTTTATACGAATACAGGTGTTCTTTCTGACACAGTTTAGACTTTCTTAGAAAGAAGGCAATTAAAATGCCTTAAAAGGAAAGTAGTAAATGAAAGCTAAAAATAAGACTGTAAAAATTTCAACGCTTTTTGGATATGCTAAGCAATTAAGAAACGTAACTACCGTTTAAAAATTTAGGTTACGATTAATGCTAGCCTAACTGCCTGAAAATAAAAAACATACTGAGAGTGACGACGTGCGGAGAGTTTGTAGTTTATACTGCTGAATTTTACAATCTAGTAAACAGGTGTAATGCTAAAGTCTCTTTGCTTTAAAAGCTCAAGGGTGCTGTCTTCAACGATTAGGTGTTCTGCTCCAACTGCAATAAAAGTTTGTCCTTTTGTTACACTATCCTTAATTTTTGGAATTCAAGTGATATTTCTCTGTTTTAAAAGAAGATCGTATTGCCAAATTTCCATTAAACCGTTATTTCCTTTTGTTCTAAGCTTTTGTTCTAAGCAAACTAAATTAGAAATTTGATAGCAGTCATAGAGGCCTGGTTAATTTTAATATTTTTGTACTTTAGAGTAATCTTTTAGATTGCTAAAGATTTTTGTCATTTTGATAACGTTTCTTCTAGTAAGTAACTCTAGAGCTATTTTAATAACTAGTGTTGTTTAAGCCATGTCACCAGGCATTAAAGTATTGAGGTTAGTTTTAGGGTCTTTGTCTTTTACTTTTATAAAAGGATCCTTGCTAATTTTTTAAATGTTGACACAATTATTTTTTTAAAGGCGCCATTAAGAGAATCACTATTGAGCTGGTTTTTAGAAACAATCGTTAGTGATCTAATTTTTTTAAGTTAAGAGTATAAAAAATATTTTTTAAATTTAAAAACTCATATTGAGTCGAAAGATATTTTTATATGAGCTGTCTCATTGCGAGTAAAATATAAATGACTAAAAACACAAAGATGATTTTTGAAAGTTGGGTTATGTTTAAACCATATTATTTAAACTTTGAGGGTGTTGATCTTAAAAAATTATTAAGTGTACCATTTTTATAGGCTTAATTAGAGACAAAACACATAGAACATGCGGTTTAAATGTTAGGCTGTATTGTGGCTTTAATGAAATATATGAATAAAAAAATATTTAAAAAATAAAGCACTAGGAGTTTTGCCTTCTATAAATATTTTTAAGTTGGCTGTAATTTAACAGGGAGAAAGTATGAAGATAGCAAATGTAATCTTAATAACCATTGGATTGACTTTAGCTTTATTAGGGTGCAATCAAAACCTTCTTACTAATGAAGAAAACTCTTTAATTGGAAATATTTTTGATAATGATACGATACTTAATCTTTCTTTTAGCTCTTCTCTTCCTGATATCACATCAAAAAACTCAGAGGTTTACCCATTAAGTGGTATATGTGATCCTGCTTCTGGGAGCGTAACTATTGTTGTAGACTCTTCTAATATTACAAAAAAATTTCCGTGTAATTTAAAAGGATTCTTTTCAGGGGTAATAGATTTAAGAAAAGTAGTTTCGACTACCCCTAAAATTTTAGCAACTCAAGGAGAATTAAAAACTTCAGATTCAGTGCTAAATGATCAAACTGGCCCAGCATCAGCTCCTATAGCAATTGCGCCAGGAAGATACGTTGGAGGCGACTATTATAATTTATCTATTTTATGCAATGAGCCTGGAGAAGTAGTGAGTATTAGTGGGGAAGGTATCGATCCAGACACACAAGTCTATACTTGTACTAATAGTGGAGCAGAAGATTTTCCGTTAATGTTAGCAAATCTAATACAGACTAGTAACCCTAATAACTTAATAACCTCATCAACTGATGAATATAAAAACCCCTCATCTGCAACAACAATAGTAAATGTTCCAATAGATAATGTAGCACCTATAGTAGCTATACAAGAAGGTGCCAATATAATTCAAGGGCAAGCAGCAAACTTTACTATTACAATTACTGATCAAAATATTTCAACACTTAATTATACTGTAAACACATCTGGTGCAGAACAAAGATCTTATTCTTGTACTTTAAACCCTTGTTTTATAACTACAGGAATAATCTCATCAGTGGGTCAACTAACATTAACTGTAGCAGCCAATGCTGTAACAGATGATGTTAACAATACAGGCGACAGTGTTTTAAAATCAAAAAGTCTTACAGTAATTGCAGCAGGAGATTTAAGCTTTAATAACCCACTTGATACAATCAATACTCTAAATGCGAGCTCTTATCCTGTAACAGGAGTTTGTGATGACGATTTAGGTGATGTTATAGTAACAGTAGGTCCAACAATAAGTGAAAGTATTTCATGTGATTCTCCAGGAGTATTTAATGGGAATATTAATCTAAGCGGTGTAGCTTTAAACCCAGCACCAATTCATGTAACTCAAGGTGTAAAAACTGCGGATACTAATTCAGTAAATGATCAAACTCCTCTTTCTAGTGCTCCAACAGTAGCAGATCAAACTTATAAAAATGGAGAAGATATAACACTAGCTTTAAATTGTAATGAAGCTGGAGAGATGGTGACATTTACAAGTGTATCATTAATGCCAAATCCACAAATGCACACTTGTTTAACTCCAGGATCTGAAAATGTAACATTTTATTTTGTAGCAGGGCAAGAAACCTTAAATCCAAATAATGTTATAGTAAGTTCTGTAGATGTAAATGGTAACCCAACAACAAACTCCACTGAGTTTAACTTACCAATAGATAATGTAGCACCTACAGTCGCTATACAAGAAGGTGCCAATATAATTCAAGGGCAAGCAGCAAACTTTACTATTACAATTACTGATCAAAATATTTCAACACTTAATTATACTGTAAACACATCTGGTGCAGAACAAAGATCTTATTCTTGTACTTTAAACCCTTGTTTTATAACTACAGGAATAATCTCATCAGTGGGTCAACTAACATTAACTGTAGCAGCCAATGCTGTAACAGATGATGTTAACAATACAGGCGACAGTGTTTTAAAATCAAAAAGCCTTACAGTAATTGCAGCAGGAGATTTAAGCTTTAATAACCCACTTGATACAATCAATACTCTAAATGCGAGCTCTTATCCTGTAACAGGAGTTTGTGATGGAGCTTTAGGTGATGTTATAGTAACAGTAGGTCCAACAATAAGTGAAGATATTCCATGTAATTCTGGAACATTTAGTATTGATCTTAATCTAAGCAGTGTGACTTTAAACCCAGCACCAATTCATATAACTCAAGGTGTAAACACTGCTAATGCTAATCCAGTAAATGATCAAACTCCTCTTTCTAGTGCTCCAACAGTAGCAGATCAAACTTATAAAAATGGAGAAGATATAACACTAGCTCTAAATTGTAATGAAGCTGGAGAGATGGTGACATTTACAAGTATATCATTAATGCCAAACCCACAAATGCACACTTGTCAAAGTCAGGGGCCTGAAAATGTAACATTTTATTTTGTAGCAGGGCAAGAAACCTTAAATCCAAATAATGTTATAGTAAGTTCTGTAGATGTAAATGGTAACCCAACAACAAACTCCACTGAGTTTAACTTACCAATAGATAATGTAGCACCTACAGTCGCTATACAAGAAGGTGCCAATATAATTCAAGGGCAAGCAGCAAACTTTACTATTACAATTACTGATCAAAATATTTCAACACTTAATTATACTGTAAACACATCTGGTGCAGAACAAAGATCTTATTCTTGTACTTTAAACCCTTGTTTTATAACTACAGGAATAATCTCATCAGTGGGTCAACTAACATTAACTGTAGCAGCCAATGCTGTAACAGATGATGTTAACAATACAGGCGACAGTGTTTTAAAATCAAAAAGTCTTACAGTAATTGCAGCAGGAGATTTAAGCTTTAATAACCCACTTGATACAATCAATACTCTAAATGCGAGCTCTTATCCTGTAACAGGAGTTTGTGATGGAGCTTTAGGTGATGTTACAGTAACAGTAGGTCTAACAATAAGCGAAGATATTCCATGTAATTCTGGAACATTTAGTATTGATCTTAATCTAAGCAGTGTGACTTTAAACCCAGCATCAATTCATGTAATTCAAGGTGTAAAAACTGCTAATGCTAATCCAGTAAATGATCAAACTCCTCTTTCTAGTGCTCCAACAGTAGCAGATCAAACTTATAAAAATGGAGAAGATATAACACTAGCTTTAAATTGTAATGAAGCTGGAGAGATGGTGACATTTACAAGTGTATCATTAATGCCAAATCCACAAATGCACACTTGTTTAACTCCAGGATCTGAAAATGTAACATTTTATTTTGTAGCAGGGCAAGAAACCTTAAATCCAAATAATGTTATAGTAAGTTCTGTAGATGTAAATGGTAACCCAACAACAAACTCCACTGAGTTTAACTTACCAATAGATAATGTGGCACCTACAGTAACTGTAGCAGCAGAAGGAAATATTGTAGAAGGAAATAGTGCAAACTTTACAATAACAGTAAGTGATGGAACCGATTTTATAGCATTTACACCTACACCAAGCTCAGGAACGATAAGTTCTGGTGTTTGTTCTCAAACGCCATGTCAAGTAACTGTAGATGGGGCAACTGTAGGTACGCTTATTTTAACGGTAAATGCAGGTGATGTGGTAGATGCGGCAGGAAACACAAACGCCGCACCTACAAGTGATAACTTGGCAGTGAGTATTCCACAAATACTAGGGGTCATAGTGTCGTCAACTGATGGGGATAGTGATACATGGTACGAAGATTTAGATACAGTTTCTATTCAGGTACAATATGATGCCGACGTTGTGCTTGACACTTCCAGTGGAACACCAATTATCCAGGTTACCTTATCTAGTGGAACTAAAACAGCTATATATTCTCAAGGCTCAGGCTCTCGGAATTTAGATTTTACAATACCTGTTGTAAATAACGATTATCAATGCAGTGGGATTTTAGCTTTAGGGGGTATGAATTTAAATGGTGGTATAATTAAAAGTAGTCTAGGTGGAACTGTCAACAATTCTGGTTTACCGTCTTCTGTGAGTGGAGCAAAGATAGATGCTAAGAGCCCTACTGCTCCAAGTGCGCTATCCAATGATCCGACTAATGCGTTTAACAATTTTTCTAGTGAGTTAAGTTGGGTTCAAGGCACTGATGAATGTGAGCTTTCAGTTGAATATGGATTTGGAACTAGCCCAGGAGCATTGGATGCTCAAAACTATATAAATATAGGTTCAGTAGAAGCCTACCAAGCACAAAGTGGTAATAATTCAGCTTTATTTAATTTACTTGCAAATACTAATTATTACACATCGATTAGATCTGTAGATGATGCTGGAAATATGTCACAAGAAGAAAATAGTTTAGCATGGAGTTTTGCATGCTTAGAGCCATGGGGGGGTATAAGTAGACTTGTTTCTCTAGACAGTTCAAATGAAGAGTCTATTTTTGATATAAATAATATAGACGCATCAGATACTAGTTTTGATGGTTTGGTTAATAGGTGGGAAGATCAAAGTGGAAACAACAACCATCTAGAAGCACCTTCGCTTTCAGCAAGACCAAGTTATAACTATGACGGTTTAAGTTCAGGATTAGATTCCTATGTTCAAGGTGATGGAGAAGATGATACCTTAGTAAAAGATATTGATGATATTTCAACAGACTTTACATTTTATTATGTATTAAATGCGTTAAGCACAGGGCCTCGTGAATTTGAAAGTTATTTTAGTAATACTGATAACAAAGAAAGCACTGGAAGTTTTCAATTAGATATTGGTGGATCAACGAGAGGGTGTAGCAATAAATTTAGAGTACTTTTAAGGCACACTTTTGGAGTTCTTCCTGTTAGTATTTGTGGCGCTGACTACACTACAGGAAAACATGTATTTGTAGTTGACTATAACTCTGCAAATACCTCAATGTCTTTCTCTATAGATGGAGTAGAATATGGCAGTTATAACAGCCTTATAAGTGCTCCAATTTTTAGATGGTTGAGGCTGTTTCAGAATAGAGAAGGGATGCAGTTTCAAGAAGCTCAGGTGCTAGAGTTAAATCTAGTAACTCAAGGTTTAAATAGTAGTCAACGGGATGCAATATCTGAGTACTTAGTTTGTAAGTGGAATGTGCAGTTATAACTTGATACTTGTTTGAGGCAGTGTCCGTCTTGATATATAGTTTACAAAAATTATACTGGAGACAAAGAGTCTTTTTAGTGGTTTTAGTAAGGGTGTTAAGTTTAAAGACATTTAAGCCTGAAGAGGTTTAAATTGTGGATTACTACTAATGGGGTATAAAAGAACTTGCCGTTCCATTTTTTTTTATTATTATCTATTTTAGAAACTTTAGAAAAGGTGCAAAATTTGCATTTTTATTTTTTTCAGACTTTCCGAAAAGAAAATATGAGTACTCCGGTCCATATCGGAGACATCGGTGGATTTAGTTTTATAATGACTGGTTTTAATCTGTTAAGTCTATCGCAGAAGACTTAGAGGTTGATTTAAAAACTGCAAAGAGGTGGATAGGTATATTAGACTTACTTTATTATTGTTTTGAAATTCCATCTTATGGGGCCTCAAAAATTAGAGCTGTTAAAAAGGAGCAAAAACTTTATATGTGGGACTGGAGTCAAATCAAGGAGCTTGGGATTCGCTTTGAAAACATGGTGGCTTGTCAGCTCTTAAAATACTGTCAACCAAAGTGGCCCGAAAATGGCTCGAAGTAAATCTTACTAAAATCAAGAAATTAGATTTAGTTTTACTTTGTTATTTTCTCTAATAATTTTAGTACTTTAGAGCCGATAAATGGTCGGGGAGACAGGTCGGATTGTGGCTTAGACCTAAGTATTTGAAAAAAATTAAATAATTTAACGATAACAACAACTTAAAGTCTTTCTGACTTGGAGTGAATTAGAATAGTTTGGTAGGAATTGGAGTGTATTCTGGGGGTGGTGTTAGGAAGTTAGAGCTATTTTTCTCAAATTAAGCTATAAAAATAAAAAACTACTTAGTAGTTGATAAAAACTATAAAGTAGTTGATAATTAAGTATATGGATTTTTCTGCACTATTCGGATCAGAAGCAGCAAAAAAAACGCTTCTTTATATTCAAAACTATGAAAAAGGTTACGCTGCTGAGATAGCTAAAACTTTTGAGGTTTCAAATAGTATGATCAAAAAGCAGTTAGAGAAGTTTGAAGGAGCAGGAGTTCTGGTGGCAGTTGAAGTGGGTCGCAGCAGGGTATTTGAATTCAATCCGAGATATCCCCTTCTATCAGAGCTTAAAGGACTGCTTAGTGGTCTCTTAGAGCTTCAATCAAAAGAAGATATAAAAAAGTACTTTAGAAAAAGATCAAGGCCTAGGCGAAAAGGAAAACCTCTTTGATTGATAAGAATACAACACTTAAAGAGTTGGCTTTTGTAGTTTCAAGCCAATTAGAAAAACATGACGTATCAGCAATTCTTGTAGGAGGTGCTGTGGTTTCAATATATACAGAGAATGAATACCAGTCTTACGATTTAGATTTTTGTTCAGTGGACTCAGTTAAAAAAATTGATGAAGCTCTTTTTCAAATTGGATTTAAGAAAGAGGGGCGGCGCTATAAACATTCTAATTCTGATTACTTTGTCGAGTTTCCTGGTGCTGTTGTGGTGCTAGGAAATGAGCATCAGACAGATTATGATCAATTGTCTGTTGATGGCAGAATACTAAAACTCCTTTCTCCCACACAATCTATTAAAGACAGATTAGCAGCCTATTACTACTGGAAAGACTTGCAGTCTTTGGATCAGGCCTTGATGATTGCTAAAAATCAAAAATTTAGCATGGCAAGTGTTAAAAAATGGTCTGTTGCTGAGGGCGAACTTAGCAAGTTTGAAGAGTTTGAGAAAAAGTTTAAGCAGCTTACTTTGGGAAATAGAGATTAAACCCTAATGAGTTTTATCTTTAGAGAAGTGTGGCACTTTTGTCATTACCAAGGGAAATTGACGTTTTAACTACCAAGGGATTATGTTGGTATCGGTGTGTTAAAAAAAATACTTAACTTAACCAGTAATCTATGCAGCCTTTAAATTACCTTTTCTGGGCCCATCCTTTTCCTTGGTAGAATTCCCCTTAGTATTTAGGACCAATACCCCTGTGAAGCTTATAGACCGTATGGAAACCGAGTATTTGGGAAGAGTATCTTGAGCGTCTAGAGAGACATCAAGAAGAACTGACACTTAAACCTAGTACACTTGAAGGGGCCATGGAAAAACTTGATCTAAAAGATCTAGCAAAAGGCATTTTTGGTCATGCCGAAAAAGATAATCTTGATTGTTTTAAACCATTTGTTGCTCGTGCTGTAAGAAAGTTAACTCAAAGACAGTATCTCGTCCTTAAAAAAATATATTGGTATCAGTGCACACTTTCTCAAAATTGGGCCTCCCCAAAAATACTGGACAGTTTTCTAAGTGCGAACTAAACCTAAAAGGAGAGGTAAAAAGGCATGGAGAAGAAGAAAGAGGCTACAGAGTCTAAAAAAAAGTACAATACTTTTTCAGAAGAATTTAAAGAAGAAGCTGTTGAATTGGCAAAGAGAGTTGGAAACAGCCAGGCATCAAGAGATCTAGGAACTACTGAAACCAGCATTAGAAATTGGAGAAAAAAGCTAAATCTAAAACTCCTGAAAGCTTATTAAAAGAGGAAAATAAGAAGTCATATAGAGAGCTTGAGAAAGAAAATAAGCGTTTAAAAAAAGAGCTTGGCTGGATGCAAGAAATTAATACAGTGTTAAAAAAAAGCACAGCGATTTTCTCCTCAGATCAGATCAAAAAGTCAAAATCATGAAAGAGCTAAGTTTAACAATTCCCGTCTATTTTTTATGCATTTTTTTTGGAGTAAGTAAGAGTACTTTTTATTATTTAAATAATAAAAAAAGCTCAAAGTCGTTTCAAAGGAAAACAAAAATAAAGGAAAGAATTAAGAGCATTTTTGAATCATCGTATAAAACTTATGGTTCACCACGTATTTATGAGGAGTTAAAAGATAAAGAGATTTTCGTGAGTGAGAATACAGTTGCAAAATACATGAAGGAGTTGGGCTTAGATGCCCGTCATAAGAAGACTTTTAAAGTTTTAACGACTGACTCCAATCATAAGTTTAAAGTGGTACCAAGGCTTTTTAAAGTTGAAGAAGAGCACTCCTTACCAACAGGGCCAGGAAGAGTTTTAGCAGGAGATATCACTTATTTAAGATTAGGAACAGGCAGGAATTTTTTATACTTAGCCGTAGTAATTGATTTATTTAACCGTGAAGTTGTTGGTTGGAGTATAGGTAAAAGCTTAGAGACAAGATTGGTGTTAAAAGCACTTGAAATGGCCATAAAAAAAGTTGGCCCAAGTGCTGAAGTGATTTTTCATTCAGATCGTGGGTCTCAATACGCTAGTGATGCTTATAGACAGTTTTTAAAAAACAAAAAGATAAGACCAAGTATGAGTAGAAAAGGAAATTGCTATGATAATGCATATACTGAAAGTTGGTTTTCAAGTTTTAAAAAAGAATTTTTATATAGAAAAAGCTATACTGGAGAAAGAGAATTAAGATCGTTAGTATTTGAATATATTGAAGTTTGGTATAACAAGAAAAGAAGGCATTCTTCTCTTGATTATCAAAGCCCTAAAGGGTATGCAATTAAACACAACCTCGCATAGGAAAAAGTGTCCTATTTCTTTGGGGAAGTCCAAATTGAGGAACTCAAACAGGTTGAGGTAAGGTTTAGTGACTCCATCCGCTCTCTTGCATTACAAGGTACGGATAGCCTCGAAACGGCCATTGCGCTTCTGGTTGAAGACAAAAAGAAGGCCAACAAAGAAATAAATGAGCTGAACGATGAGTTGAATAAAATCATTGAAAAAGAAAAATCACACAAACGAGGTTACGAAGGTCACGATTTAAAACGCTTTTTAAGCATGGCCTTTAGAGACTTTGATAAAATGTATGACATAGAGAAAAAAACGCTACTACAGGCCGTTTTTTCTCAAATCCTAGTACACACAACTGATGATGGTGTCGATCTTGAGATCGTGACCTCATTAGATCCCTTCCAATCACCTGCCCCTGCCTCTAGCACTAGGGGCAAGGGTGAAGGTTTCGCAAAAATACTTAAATTCCCTTCTATTAAAAATCAAAAAACAGAAATAAAAAAAGGCCATTTTCTATCATCCAAACCCGTTCGGGGTGTGGAGGGCACAAAGTGGCCTTTTGTCGTAAATGATCGGGGAGACAGGTGGCACTTTTGAAATTCCACAAGCACCCGAAAACACTATATAATTTAACAATAACAACAACTTAAAGTCTTTCTGACTTGGAACGAATTGGAATATTTTGGTAGGAATTAGAGTGTATTCTGGGCTTGGTGTTAGGAAATTTGGGATCAATTGATGAGTGAAGGGCCTCTTTTGGTTGCAATTCCCTTAATATAGGTTTATATTTACCAATATGAAGAAAGCCTCACTCATTTTTACAGAAAAATATCTTGTAGGAAGTGATGTTGTTGTGGAGATCAAGGTTTGGCAGTTGCCTAAATCTGATTGGAAGAGGTATCCAGATAAGATCAAATACCGCTTGGTGTGTATCAACACCAGGACTGGTAAAAGGGTCTTGATGGACAACCACTCTCCTAAAGGACACCACGTTCACTTAGATGATGTGGAAAAAGACTATGAGTTCTGCACGGTGGAAGCACTCTTCAGTGATTTTAAAAAATTTGTTCTAAACTATATGGAGGTGAAATTATGAAAACACTCACTATCGCTTTAAAAACCAGTGATGATCTTTTTGATGACGCTATTCAGTCCATGAAAGAAGCTATGAAAAAAGAAGTTAAAAAAGCGCCTCAATATATGATCACATTCACAAGCCCAAAGGAATTTGATAAGTTTTTAAAACACATCAAACTTATTCGAGTGATTAAATATCTTAAACCAGAATCTGTTTACGAACTGGCTAAGGTGATGAAAGTAGATGTCTCAAACCTTAATAAGTCCATTCAGTTTCTAGAAGACTTTGAGGTCATCACGGTTAAAACAACTAAAAAGAATGGCAGGACTCTTAAAAAACCTATTTTTGAATTTGATGACATTCGGATTAAGATGGCGGCTTAAGCTGTTATCTTTATGGCTTAAAGAAAAACGAAAGGGGTTAGTGGATGGCTAAAGCCCCCGATTTTTGGATAGTTGGGACCTGAGAGAAAAATTAATTATTTAAAATTCAGTTTAACTTTTGAAATCCACTTTATTTAAACAATATCAGGGGCTTAAAAAGGAAAACATATGAAAAACAATAACCTCAATAAAACTTATAATGAAAACTTTAAACTCAACGCTGTGAAAAAATTACTCGCTGACAAAAAAGGACTCACTTACACCGCTAGTAAACTTAACATTGCCTCTTCAACCCTCTATGGATGGAAGAAAAAATATGCTAATTTAAATTCTATGACCCACAGCAACAGCAATAAAAAACTCTCTCTTGAAGACAAACTTAACTTTATTAAAAAAACTCAATCTTTAAATGAAAACGAACTTGGAAAATTTCTTAGAGAAAATGGACTTAACTCTTCAGACCTTATTAATTTTGAAAAAGAATTACTTGGACAAAATCCTGTTGGAAGACCTTCACTTGATCCTGAAATTAAAACTTTAAGGAAAGATAAAATAAACTTAGAAAGATCTTTAAATCGAGCTGAAAAAGCTCTAGCTGAACAGTCTGCTAGAATCATCTTGTTAAAAAAAAGCCACGAGATCTGGGGGGTCAAAGAGGACGAAGATTAAGTCCTGATGACAAAGAAGTTTGTCTTGAATTAATTAACACCTCTTCTAAAAATGGCTGTAGACTTAAACTTGCCTGCAGCGATTTAGAAATTGATATTAAAACTTTCAACCGCTGGAAACTTTCTTTAACTGATAAAAGAAAAGGACCCTTATCGCCTCCAAAAAATAAATTAAGTGATAAAGAAAAAGATGAGATCATTAACACCTGTACTTTAAAAAAGTATGTTGATGACTCTCCTCATGTGATAGTTTCAAAACTTGCAGATGATGGAGTTTATTTAGCAAGTGAATCAAGTTTTTATAAAGTTTTAAAAGAGAATAAACTTTTAGTTCATAGAGGAAGAACAAAACCAAAAACTAAACAAAAGCCAAAAGGAATGACTGCAACGGAAGTGAATCAAGTTTATTCTTGGGATATTACTTATTTAAAAACTTTGGTGCGGGGTCGGTTTTATTATTTATATATGTTTATGGATGTGTTTAGTAGAAAGATTGTAGGTTATAAAGTACACGTTAGAGAAAGTATGGATTTATCATCAGAGTTAATTAAAGAGATTTGTGAGAGAGAAAAAATAAAAAGAGATGAGCTAGTATTACATTCAGATAATGGCGGCTCAATGAAGGGAGCAACGATGCTAGCAACACTTGATTGGTTGGGAGTTTCAAGTTCATTTAGTAGGCCGAGTGTAAGTAATGACAATGCCTATTCAGAAAGTTTATTTAAGACGTTAAAGTATGTGCCGGATTATCCAGAGTTTTTTAAAAGCATAGGTGATGCAAGAGACTGGGTTGATAATTTTGTTAATTGGTACAATGAAGAGCATCGTCACAGTGGAATAAAGTTTGTGACGCCATCAGAGCGCCATTTAGGAAAAGATAAAGAGATATTAGAAAAGCGTAAGGAAGTTTATGAAGCAGCAAGAAGGTTAAAGCCAGAGCGCTGGAGTAGCAGAGGAATTAGGAATTGGGAGCGAGAGAATGTGGTGTATTTAAATTGTTTGCCAAGTGAAAAAGTAGTTGTTATGAAGAATGTGGTTTAACTGAATTAAATTTCCCTTCAGGTCCCAACTATCCAAAAATTTTCCGACCCCACTTACAGACAAAATGATTTTGGCTTCTGAAAAAATTGATTCGAATTCAGCTTATAAGTCTCAACTGGACTGGGGGCCTTTTAAAAAAGCTGAGCTTCGAGCTCAGAAAAAGCCTATTCGTGGAGGTTTTACTTTTGGTTCACCTTTCAAACTTGTGAACTCGCATTCTACTTGTCAGCAGTGTCTCTACTCTTTTGAGGTAGACACCTATGGTCGTGGTTGCGTTCATAATTGTGTTTATTGCTATGCAAAGGCTGAGCTTACAGTTCATGGTTACTGGAACAATCCATATCCAGCTCCTGTAAACATCAATGAAATTAGAAAAGTATTTCACACTGTTTTTGAAACAGATAGAAAATCTAAGTTTCGTGAAGTGATGGAAAAAAGAATCCCTATTCGTATTGGGTCTATGAGTGACTCGCTCATGCATATGGACAGCAAATATGGTGTTACAAAAGAACTCTTAAGAATTTTAAAGCATTATAAATACCCATATGTGATTTTCACTAGGTCAGACTTGGTGGCCCAAGATGACTATATGGAGCTTATTGAGCCAAACCTGGCCTCTGTTCAGTTTTCCATATCGTCAACAAACGATAAACTGAACAAACTCATTGAGCCAGGTGCGCCCAGTGCCAAGCGTAGGTTATCAGCTCTTACGAAACTCAACAAAGCAGGGTTTTGGACCACAGTAAGGATCAACCCGCTTTTCCCAATTATGCCTGATGGTTACTTTACTGATCCAAATTTTGAATGGTGGGGTGAGGGTGAAGTTCCAAAATTTGATTACTCTTCATTCGATATGGTTGATGAAATTGCTGCAACAGGCACCCCCTCAATTTTAGCTGGCTTTGGTAGATTTAGTTCATTCTCACTAAATCAAATCGAAAAGGCTGTAGATTTTGATCTTCGTCAGTTCTACAACCCTGGCGAGGGTGGAGTCAAAAAATCAAAACGTGATTTTCACTTTTCAGACAAAGAGATTCGGTACTACTACGAACAGATTAAAGAGCGTTGCTATAAAAACGCCATGGAATTTACAACATGCTATATTGGTAATGGTGAAGAGCACTTTTGGAAAGATCAGGATTTATGGTCTAACAAAAAAGACTGCTGTAATGTGAAGGGCCGGGTTGAAGCTTTTAAAACCGACTCTCGTGAAATACCTTTTGAAACAAGGTTGAGGTTCACAAATCATAAAAAAGCAGAGCCTATCAACGCCGAAACTCTGCACAAACCTCTAGGTGGTCTTGAAACTATTGATCTGCCTAAAAAAGAAAAATCTAAGTCGCCAGAGGCTACACTTTAGTTGTTATGGCTAAAAAGACTTTCACAGGCGTAAACATTCAGTGGCCCATCTCTGAGCTTATTGTAAGCGGTGAGAAGACTGTGGAGACTAGAACTTACGCTCTGCCTGAAAAGCACTTAAACCAAGCAATGGTCTTGATCGAAACGCCAGGAAAGCAGGGTAAGTTTAAGGCTCGTATGGTGGCCGTGATTAAATTTACAGACTCTTTTAAATACAAAAGCAAAACAGCTTTTTATAAAGATATCGACCGCCATAAAGTCACTAAAGACTCTTTATGGGCCTGGTCAGATGAAAAACCTAAATGGGGGTGGGAAGTCACAGTTTTGAAGACTTTTAAGGCTAAAGAAGCTCCCAAGAAAAAAGGAATTGTTTTTACAAAAGACATCAGTCTTTGATGTTACACATTTGTTTTCACCCGACCAGCTTATCTGGTTTATGAATGATTTTGACTACTTAGGTTTTGAATTGGAAAGTCTGCTGTTAGGTTCCTAACAGCAACACTATCAAGCCTTCTTTTTAAGGAGCTCTTCTCCAATTAATGCAGACCCTAATGAATTAGCCACCAGAAATGCGTTGTCGTCCATGAGCGTTCCTCTAACGAACGTATTCGAAAAGGGTGTAGTCACGGCTTTGTGCCCTTCGAGAGTGCCATCTAACCCTAAGTGGTATGAAACTCCCACAGCGCCTCCGAAGGCTATGCATTTTAGGTTTGTAATTAAGAAACCAATACTCTGGTGTTCAGCAGTTTGTGGGTCTAAGTAAGACTGGGCTGCTTCAAAGTAGCGAATTAGAAATCTGCTCACTAATCCTATCCCTATAGTAGGAATAATAGAATGGGTAAGTGCACTTCTATGTTTACCGATCCCCAACCAGCTAATGTCTTTGTCTGGTATAGCATTTCCTGCTTTGGCTCCAGCATAAGCCCCTAAACCTGTAGAGATAATATAAGCTGTTGCTTTAAGAGCGAACACGGCTCTTCCTTCTGGTGATAAACTTTTAAAGTGTGAATTTAGAGCTCTACTATTTTTCCATGTTGAAACACTAGTGTTTTTAATTCTAGAGGGAAGCTTTTTAAGCTCGCTTGCTGTTTGTTTGGCATCTGTCCCAATGCAGTGGAGAGCCTGTTTAGGGCCTTCTTCTCGAGATATTTTTATGAAGTTTGTAGAGTATTTACCTGCGGCTATGAATGGTCTAGCAGCGGCCTTACCCATTTCAGGGAGGTCTTCTTTAATTACGCCTTTACAAACTGCTTTGTAATCATTCCTAGCAGCAAGCGTGAGGGCGGAAATAATACCTTTGTCTTGATCTAGTGTGCGATCCATATGTCCTCCTGTTCGCCATAACGAATAGTTCGCTTAACCGAACTATAAGTGGTGAATGATCTTTAAACTATATTATAATGGAAAATTATGAATTAGATGAAAAAATTACTTTATTAGGGCAGAGAATCTCTAAATTGAGACGTCGAAAGGGTTTAACTGTAGAGAAGTTAGCATATGAGTCGGGAGTCTCAAAAGGGAATTTATCTGATCTAGAAAACGGTAAAGTAAACCCTAGGTTCACAACACTTTTATTGCTTTCTGAGGGGCTAGAAGTCTCTCTGTCAGCACTTGTTAAAATTTACTAGGTGTTTCGCTCTAAAACTTGCATCAATTTTTCTCTAATGGAGCTACTTTTTATTTTTTGACGATTTGTTTTTTCATTAAATATTCCGAGATGCCTGCCAAGTAGTTCAAGAGCCTTAAGGCTGTCTTTGAGTTTAATGCTTATTTCTGGACCCAACTTCCTCTGTTTAACTTTTATTAATTCTATAGCGGATGCTGATGTTGTTAAAGAGTTTGAAGGGATTAAATAAATTCCTTTTTCATTCAATGTCACAAAGTTATCAATTGATGCAAAGGCGATTTTAGCTAGTTCCTGCACTACTGCATCAGCATTTATCTTTAGGCGTAGAGAGCGTTCTTTTTTGAGTTCTGAAATATAAGTTTGAATGTCAGGTTTTGTAAGGTTCTCTTGGCCAATAGACCTAGCTGTTTTGTGCGAATAGCCTGCTCTAATGGCCGACTTAGTGGCGCAAAGGTCAACGAGGTACTCTGCACAGAAAATTCTTTGTTTTTCAGTTAATACAGCCATATCTATATTTTATGATAGGTATGACTTTTGTGATAGTGAAAAGGCGCCGCCTTTTCTTTAAGGGCTAAATATCTTAAACAAAATACTCATTGAACTTTTCTAAAAATCATCAAATTCATCAGAACCTTCAGAAAAACCGATTCCAACAAAAACATCTCCGTTAGACCTATGAATTCGCTTAAATCCCTTATTATACATTTGCTTATAAAACTCATTTCTGGTGATAGGTGTAAACCTAGCTCCAAAAGATTCAGACCAAAACTTGAATTCATCATAAAGGTCTTTGGGCTTTATATAAGACTTTCTATCTAAACTGATTAAGCGAGTATTATTACTAAAGGCCTGGACCTCTTTATTCTCGATATCTTGAATAAACTGAGAGACCCAATCATGGCTTGTTTGCCATTTTGAAAGCTCAGATTTCCCAGACTTCGGATTGATGAAGTGCCCCTGTGAAAGCATAAGGGATTTTATACCTTCTAAAGCAAAGTTAATGATTCCCTCAGGTGAGTGTTCAAACACTTTATCAGAAAAGTCTTTGTCGAATTCAGTTTTAGTAAAACAATTTTCAAATTTTAAAATGCTCCAGCGTCTAGTGTGTGCTCCGCTGATTCCATCTCCTAATTTTGGTAAGTGGTTTCCTGCAAAAATATGAATTGCTGGAAGTGGAGCGTAAATAGGTGCTTGGAACTTCCTATCAATCCTAACGGCTACTCTGTCTTCAATCTTCTTTAAATTGCCATCAGACATTTCTTTTTTACAATCTATATCAGTAACTATGTTAATTAGTTTGCCAACCATTGATTCCATTAAAAAGCCTTTGAATTCATGTGGTTCAACAGAGCTCAAATTGTCTTTTTGAAGAAGTTTGGTGATTGGCAGTAAGCATGATGGCTTCCCTGACCCTGCGGCTCCAACCATAAGAAATAGACGTGGATAAACTGGGAATAGACAAGCTCCGAACATCTGTTTCACAGCTTCAATTTTTTCAGTTTTATCTGAGTCTCCTTGAAAAGTAGAATTTAGCATCTCTAGAAACAGCTGGTTTTCAACTTTAGGGTTATTAGGGTAATTAAATTGAATGATATTCGTCAGGTAGTCTTTAGCGGAGTGTCCTCTAAAATCAAACTTGAAATTTTTACCTTTGCCACTTAGATGTAACGTGCCATTCTTAAAATTAACTTTCGTTGGCACAGGTCTAAATAAGTCTATGGATTGAGGCGGTGTTGGTGTGAATGTCACAAGCATTTTAAAAGCTTTTTCTAATGCTGTTCCTGATATTTTATTCTTTTTTGTTTTTGCTATTTGCTGTTTAATCTCGTCGATAGCGTCATTGTCTGCTAAGTTCCATTTTAGTGAGTCATATAAGAATAAACTTCTATTCTGCTTTACTATTTTTCCATCAAAGAATTTATTATTCTTTCTATCATAGGAACAACCATAAACCTCTTTGAGTGTGGTCATAACTATTGAAAAGTCTTTACTTCCCTGATTACTGGTGGATACCAATTGGTCTAGATCTAATTTATTCTGTTTGCCATACTCTAAAGAGTTTTTAAGTTTTTCCTCTAGCTCACTTTCTCTCCAAGGTGGCTCACAGGAATGATTCCACTCCTTGAATATAGGTAGAGCAGCATTTGCGCTCAAACCAAAGCCTTTTGTTAGGAGGCAGGCTACGTGGAATGTCTGCGTGTCACCTCCTTCATGTTCTACAGCGGGCTTTTGCATTAAAATTGTATTTCTAATTTCTTCAATTGTGAACTCTCCACTAAGGGCAGAAGGCTCTATTTTTGTTTCACTAACTTTGTCGATATAGTCGTTTGGATCAATCTCTGGCAGGTCTGCTAAATTTAAACCGTTCCATGATTCGATTTCTTTATAAAAGCCTCCTTTAGGATGCAGAGAGCCTGGCGCGATGACGTATCCACCATCGGCTTTTATGTCGACGTCTATCTTTTTACCGTTGTGAAGAATCTTAATTTTACAATTAAAAGCATTTGGAAGTTGATAGACCCATTGCTCTCCTCTGTTGGTCTTCGTTTTCATTGGTGTGTGTGGTAAATTAGTTTTAGCCCAGATTAGGGCTTCTTCGGAATCCAAATCAAAAACACCAGTTTTGGACTCTACTCCTGTTACAATACCAATGTTGCAAAGTTTATTTTTAAAAGCTGATTGTAATTGTTCAGGTGTCATTCTCTTTTTTTGACATTTTTTCCATTTAATCAAAGTCGGCCCTTTTTTTCCATAAGCCACGGGGACTACATTAAGCCCCATGTTGTAAAGTTTAGTAGCCATATTGCTCGCGTCTTGAGGGGTTTTAATCACTGCTCCCTCCCGTTATTGTTTTGGAAAATCAAAGCAAAACTTTTAAGATTTATTAAAAATTGGTCGATTGTTTTGCGCCCCTCATGTATTTTTTTTTCATCAGCGCCACTTTCTTCTAGGACTTTCTTCAGGTGTTTGTCTAAGTCTACTCCGTTGAGTTCTAGGCTGGTTAAGAGTATCGAAATTACAGCGATGGTTCTGTCTTCCAAAATTGCTAATGAAGGCTTGTGTTCATGATTTCTAGAATGCAGGATTACTCCACTGTTTTTAAGAAAATTTTCGTCAGATGAACTAATTTTATTTAAGTTTAATTTATATTTACTTTCCATTTTCGTCCTTTTTGAAGCCAAGATTGGCTGGCTCTAGTTTAAGTGTTTTTGATATAGCTATGACTTCTTCTGAGGTCGGTTCTGTATACCCTTTAATAATTCTAGACAGTTTTGATTCGCTGAGATTATCAACACGAGCTGCCAGCTCAGTCTGTGTTAGTCCTGCTTTTTTAATTTCTATCAGCAGTTGATAGTTTTGTTTTCTCATGATTTACCTCCTTCAGAGAAAAGTTTTTGCAGAGGTAAAGATATGTCGACTAAAAAATCCAAAATAGGACGTGAGCTGGGAAAAAGCTCTTACGAGGATGAATTTTTACAGCTTCACAGGTTGGATGAGGTGAAAGACTTCGAGTCTTTTAGTTCTTTTGCTATTGCATACGGTTTAAATGCTAATAATTTCGATGGCATCGTCAATTTTATAAATGAGGTAAGGTCAGAGCTTGATACGGAGAGTTCAAGTTACGATAGTTTTGAAGTTTGTGTTGTTGATGCATTAGCTCATGGCATTTTGTATGAAAATGTTAAAGGTCAAAACTACTCAGATAGAAGGAGTGATGTGAAGAAAAAATTTGGAGGAGGGAGAAAACACCCATGTAAAAACCTTGATCTTCAAGTAGCGACTGAGCTGGTTTCCCTATATATGTTAGGCGAAGATACCCGTAAAAAGAATAATTCTACGTATTTAAAAAAATCAAATAATTATATTTTTGAAACAATATGTTCAGTTTTGCATCTTATTGGTGTTAATAAGGAAACTAGGTCTATCTCTAAAGCATGGAATCAAGCTGAGAGCTTCTATAAAGACAGGAAGTCTCCCTATCAAACTTTTTGACTCATAGCATGGTACAAAATCCCAGCTCACGTCCTAGTTGTTTAATCCTATTCATGTACTTTTCTTGCAAAAACTTATTGCAAGAAAGGTGCTATGGAAATAGAAAAAAGCTTTAAACCGCTCTTTGAAAACCGAGATGAAACATTAAACGTGAAGCAGGCAGCAGCCTTCTTAGGGGTCAGTGATAAAACTGTATATGAAAAGTCGAAAGACGGACTCATACCCCATCAGAGGCTCGGTGCCCGCTACATATTCCTTCGTTCCGAGTTGGTTAGATTTTTGAAAGGAGACTAAATGTCCAATCAGAAATTCAATCCAAATCAATATAAGAACAAAAAAACAATTTATGTATCAGTTCCAGGAGTTCCAGGTGTGAACTCTATCTGGGACTGGTCAGAACGTAGAAAGAAATACTGCAAGAGAACTCTTGGTAATAAGTTTTATTCTGTAAAACGCATTAAGGGACGTCAGACGGCTAAGTGCTTTCCAAGATTGGCTGATGCTAAATTATGGCAACACAATCAGATGGAAGAGATTGATCCAGAAGACAGTGATCTTTATTTTTCTGAACTTAAAGAAAAGTTTTTTAAAAAGAAAAAAGGTGAAATTCGTATAGCTACTTACGAGAGCTACGAGTCTAAATCAAAGCACCTAAAGTATTTTGAAAAAATGCTGGTTTCAAGTATCACACCCAAAGTTATCGATGCTTGGCTTGAGCACTTAAAGACCCCAAGGTATCTAAAGAAGCAACACAAGAGTCGAACAAGTTACAGACACGAGTTAGATGTTCTAAGAACAATCTTAGACTACTACGGAGAATACATTTGTGAAGACAATTCTTATAACCTTCCTTTTAAGAAAAGGCATAAGAGTGACTGTGTGGTTGATAGAGTTAAATACAAACAGGCTAAAGATAGAAACAAGCGTAAGTTTATACCTAGAGAGACTGTGATGACTTTTTTGAAAGAGCTCAAAAAAAGTTCTACAGCTAAGCCTGAAGATGAGGTCTTTACAATTTTAGCTCTCTTTCAGTTTTCAACAGGAACTAGAATCGGAGAAGCTTGTGCTGTTAGTTGGAAGGATCTCCACTTAGACAGTAAAGTAGTCATGATTAAACGTAGTGTTTGTTGGAGCCGTAAAGCTGGCAGAGAAACCTTTATAGCTGAAACCACAAAAACAGGTGAGAGCAGAAACATATTTTTACCTGATGAACTGGTTGCAGAGTTAAGAGCTTGGAAATTAAAAACAGGAAAGCCAAAAGGCTTGGTTTTTAGTTCTGATGGCTTTACTCCACTAACGAGAAGGTCTGTTCAATACCGCTATAACCAAGCTTTAGAAAAAGCAGGGTCAGAATGGAAAGGAACTCATTTATTAAGACACAGTTTTGCAACTGACTTTTTAGAAAAGACTCAAAATCCAAAGGCGCTTCAAGGTATTTTAGGGCACTCAACAGCTCAACAAACAAATTACTATTCTAAGATCACCGATGGGCTAATGCAGAAAGGAATGGACCAATATAAAGATTCATATTCTGAAATTGCAGAGGTCATAAACATGGGTGCTGTTAGGAAGGTGTTAGGAAGCTAACCCCTAAAAACAAAAAAGCCAGCAATATAGCTAGCTTATTCATCAATTGGTCGGGGAGACAGGATTCGAACCTGCGACCCTCTGGTCCCAAACCAGATGCGCTACCAAACTGCGCCACTCCCCGAAAACCCTATATTTTAAAATGATGAAATTAGGGTCTTATCTGTAAGATGTCAAATTTCATTTTAGCCCATAGCCTTGATAGTTTTAGTTTTTATATGATCTATGTGATTATATAAAGTATAGTTAAGGAAAGTCTTTAGCGAAAGGTTAACTTTAGAATGCTTAAAAAATCATCCGTTTTTTTGATCTTTAGTTTAGGTTTAGCTTCTTTTGCTAAGGTAGATACAAGAATTAAATGGGGTGGGGATTACAGGTTTCGCTCTTATGTGAGTGAGAATCTTACTTTTAAAAATTCTGAGAAAGAGGATTTTTATAATCATCGATTTATTCTTAAAGGAGAAATGGCTCCTAATGATAGTATAGAAACATATTTTTCAATTAATATGAATCAAGTTGTTGGTGGAGAAGGAAAACGAGGGTTTTCAGGTTTAGAGGGCTTTAATGATAATCTAAAAGATGTTCAAATATTAACAGCATATGCTGATTGGCATTTAGGGAGCTCGTTTTTTTTAAAACTTGGTCGAACAAATCTTAATTGGGGAAATGAAGTTGTTGTTTCAAGTAATTTAGACGATCAAAGACCTTATACATTTGATGGTCTGTTTTTTGGTTATGATTCTGAAAGTTTTATGCTCAATGCTGGTGTGTTAAAAATTGGAGATTGGAGCAGGGATAAAGGGTCACCTTCTACAGTTGATCCAGGGGAATCAGCATACTTTGTTGTTCTAGATTTTAAATCTTTTGGAAAAATTTTTGAAACAGTAGAGTTTTTTTTACTAAGACTTCAATCTTCAGATTTTATTGATGCAGAAAATAGTATAAGTATAAAGGGGTATTCATTAGATCGCCTTGGCTTCTCTTTGGCAGGGTCTAAGAGGAAAGTATTTTATCAAGTTGATTACGTAAATTTATTAGGTTCGTATAATGGAGGAGTAAGCGCTCAGGCTTGGATGGGGCATATGAACTTGGGTGTGAACTTTGGAAATAAGCAACCAGGTTCAGTTTATCTTATAGGGCATTATGATTCAGGGGATGATTCAAGTAGTATGACAGTAGATGAAAGCTATAGACCAGTTTACTACAATCATCATAAATATGCAGGTTTAATGGATCTTTTTGCTTGGGGTAATCTAACGTATTATGGCTTAGGGGCAAACCTTTTTTATAAAGAACAGACAGAGTTTAAAGCACAGATATTAAGATTTAGCTTAACGGATAGCTTTAAGGGGCCGAATGCAATTTCTTATTTAGGTTATGGAGAGAGCAGTTCTTTTATAAGTGAAGAGGTTTCAAAAAATACAAATGCAGATTCAAGTTTAAATTTAGGAACAGAATTTGATATTGCAATAACAAGAAAGTTTTTATCAGGTGTAGATTTAGAGTTAATTTTTGGGGTTTTTATTCCAGATGATTATTTAAAAGCGTATGATAGAAATGAAGAAATTTACTCACTTAGACTTAGTATAGGGTTTGAGTTTTAATGAGATTAAGTGAAATATTAAACAAAATTGAAAATCTTGCACCCCAGTGGTTTTTAGCAATAGCTGTAATATTTGTTTCAATAGCTTTAATCATTTATAATAAACCCCCTCATCAGTTTTGTGATACTCAAAAAAAGGCTTTTATCAATCAGCAGAAAAAGTTTTTAGCGAGTAAAAGCTATGATAGTTTTTTTCAAAGGTGTTTAAGTTCTAATAATCGAGGAGCTTGTGAGCCATATTTTGTGGGTTTTAAAAAAATGCTGGATGATTTTAAGGTTATAGATGAGAAATGTCTCCAGACTGTAGTTGAATCACCAAGAGTAAGATCGGCTTTAACTTCATTTCTTGTTCAGGTAGCAAGACTCGTTTGGGGGAGTAATGGGCCGAGCACCATTTACGGTCTAGGGGGTTGGTTTGGACCTAGTCATTTTCGAACTTTTTGCAGGGTAAAGAGTCGATATAGTCAGTCATATGGTGAGAAGGCTTATGAGGCGTTAGTAGATAAGATTTTAAACATATTACCTAACAAGAAAAAATTTACGAAAATTCAAAAAAGAGATAGAAGTCTTTTTGCAACCCCTTGTTCTCAATATTTTTAAGAAGGTGCGTTATAAAGGCTCTCTTTAATATTCAAATGTTTTTGGAGTTGGTACTTTAGGGTTTTTGTAATGATCAGCGGCATGTGTTCCTTGAGGAACAAGAGCTATTTGGCGAGCTTTTTTAATTGCTCTAGAGAGTGAGTTTTGTTGTTTAGTGCTTAATTTACTTACTCTAGCCGGGACAATTTTTCCTGCATCTACTAAAAAGCGAGTAAGTGAGGCTGGATCTTTGTAGTCAAACTTAAAATTAAGAGGGTATTCTGGTCTAAATTTTGATTTATAGCCTTTTTTTTCGTTCATCTATTTAAGTCTCCTTGTGCCTTTAAAATAAAAATGAACTATAACTTAAAAAAAACTTGCCAACAAGCCTAAAATCTAATTACTATGCTGATTTCCTGTTTTAGTAAAGCTTACTAAGCCTTGTCTTATAGATCAGTACTGAATAATAGGAGATACCATAAGGAGTTGTTGCCATGGCAAGATGTGAATTAAGTGGTAAGGGACCTGTTGCTAAAAATATTGTCAGCCATTCTAATATTAAGAATAAGTCTATTGCAAACCCAAATGTACAGGCGAAAAGACTTTTTAGCCAAACCTTAAATCGTTTAGTTTCACTAAAAATTGCTACAAGTACTATGCGTACGATTGAGCATATTGGTGGGCTTGATAGATTTCTTATAAAATCTAAAGATTTAGTTCTTTCTAAAAGAGCAAAAGCTGTGAAAACACAAATTCTTAAGAAATTAAGAGTAGCTACAAAGACTAAGGTGGAAAACTAATGGCCTCTAGAACACTTAAGTTAAAAATCAATAAAGGGGATAACGTTAAGGTTATTTCTGGATCAGGAAAAGGTCATACTGGAACTGTTTTAGCACTTAACACTAAAAAACTTAAGGTTAAAGTTTCTGGACATAATATGCAGACACACTTTGATAAAGAAAAGGGAATCTCTACAAAAGAGGGATATGTTGATTATTCAAATATAAAACTTGAAACTACTTTAAAAAGAAAAAAAGCGCCGGCTAAGAAAAAAGCTGCTAAAGTATAAGCAGTATTAAATGAAAGACGTGGTTACAGACTTAAAGGTCTCAGTCTTTCAAATTTGTTCAGATGATTCTTTTAAAAATAATTCAAAAAAAATATTAGAGTTATTAAGGGCTCATAATTTAAAATTAGTGGATCTTTGTGTTTTTCCAGAAAATGCTCTTTATATTAGTATAAGCAAAAAAAGCAAAGTTCCAAAGATATCGCTAAAGCAAGGTTTTTTTAAAAAAATTCAAGAGCTAGCTAAAAAAAATGATGTAGTTATTCATTTAGGAAGTGTTCTTATTTACAGAGAAAAAAAATGCTATAATACAAGTCTTGTTGTAAATTCAAAGGGGGAAATTAAAGAGGTTTATGATAAAATTCATCTTTTTACTGCAAAAATAGGCTCTTTAGATATTGATGAGGGAAGCCTATATTTTTCAGGAAATACTCCTAAAATTATTAGAGTAAAAGGTTGGAAGATAGGCCTAAGTATTTGCTTTGATTTAAGGTTTTCAGAACTTTATTCTTTTTATGCAAAAAATCATTGTGACATGATATTGGTGCCATCAGCGTTTTTTAGGAAAACAGGAAAAGTACATTGGCAGACTTTATTAAAGGCAAGGGCTATTGAAAGTCAATGTTATGTAGTGGCACCCGGGCAAGTTGGGGTTCATGAAAGTATTGATGAAAAATCTATTAGAAAAAGCTATGGGCACTCCTTAGTGATTCATCCATGGGGAGATGTTTTAGCTGATTTGGGGGAAAAGATTGAATGTGTTCAAACGGTTGTTTTGGATAAAAAAGAAATTAAAAAAGTTAAAAATTCAATCGTTATGAAAAGAAGACTTTAAAATTAATTAAGGAAATATATAAGGAATGCCGAGGTTTTTTGCAACATGCATAAAGGGTTTAGCCCCAGCACTTAAGGCTGAACTAAAGAGTTTTGATTTAAAACTTAAGGCGTTTTTTGTAAAAGACTCAGGGGTGGGTTTTAATGGGTCTTGGCAAAAAGCTTATGAAGTGAATTTAAGGTCTAAGGTGGCTTCAAGAGTATTGATGCCTGTTCTAGATTATAAAGCTTTTAGTGATGAGCAGATTACTTACGGGGTTAGAAAATTTGATTTTTCTAAATATATTCCTAAAAATGGAACCTTTTGCCTTCGAGTAAAGCTTAAAGAAAACGCTCACTATAGAGATCAGCGTTTTGTAATGAATCAGTTAAGAGTAGGACTTTTAAAACATTTTTCTGAAATTAAAAGAAAAGATATTTTAGTTTCTGTGGGTGAACCAGATCTTGAAATTTTTGTAGGGGTTTTTGGAGCTCAATTTTCATTTTCATTAAACCTAAGTGGGCCGCCGTTATCAAATAGAGGTTATAGACTTAAAGGAGAAAAAGCTCCATTAAGAGAAAATTTAGGAGCAGGACTTATAAAACTCACAGGTTGGGATGGAGAGCTTGCATTAGTTGATTTTTTCTGTGGTAGTGGGACTTTTTTATTTGAAGCTGCAACATTAAAACACCCAAACCCACTTAATAGATTTTTTGGATTTACTCAATGGAACAATTTTGACTCTAAAAAATATAAAGAGGTTCTTAAAAAAATTAAAAATTTAAAAATTAAAAATTTAAATATTAAAAATTCATCTAAAATCTATGGTTTTGATCAAGATCCACGAAGTATAGATTCTATAAGAATGAATGTTAAAGAGTTTAATCTTTTAAAAAATATTCACTATAAACAAGTGGCTTTAAAAGATTTAAACCCTGGGGCTATGGGGCTTGAGCCAGGAATTGTTATTTTAAATCCCCCATATGGTCAAAGATTTGGTAATTTTAATGAGGCTTTAAAAGTATACAGTCTTATTGGAGAGGTTTTAAAAAATCAATTTAGTGGTTGGAAAGCCTTCATATTATCACCTGATGTAGAGCTTACAAGAGCCTTAAAAATGAAAGCCTTTTATAAAACTCAGATTGATAATGGTGGCATAGATTGTTTTTTTTTAGGATATAAAATTAATTAGAGTTTGTTTAAGTTAAGGTGTCTTAAAACTTTTATAAAGTAAAGTTTTCTTAAAAATAATTTTATATGGGCTTATTTAAAACCATATAAATTGTGAGTAAAATTAATGCAGTATAAAAAAGAATTAATTTTGTTTGGTTTTTTTTTGGAAGTTTTTTTAAAAAAAAAGGTATCATTCCAAACATAACCCAAACAAAAAGTTTAAATAAAAACCAACCTTGCATAAAGGGGTTTTGAATATTGGCTTTAGCAAGCAAACCAAATCCTGTAAATAAAACTAGAAAAAGGCTTAAGCCCTGTAGTTTTACTAAATTTTTACGGATTTGTTCAAAAAAGGCTTGACCAAATGCTGAAGACATCAGCATCCCTGTGGTTAGAATCATAATAAATAAAGAAGATAAGTGTAGCCACTTGTAGAATATATAAGACATAAGTTTAGTAATTACCTGTAGTTTTAAGAGTTGACAAGAATTCTTGTTAGGTTACCTACAAGAGTCATAAATAATATGTAGGAGGTAAGTTAATGGAAATTGGAATGCTCGCACCCATTGTAGGCGTAGTAGGATTGGTGATTGCTTTATTGATTTATATGAGTCTTTTAAAGCTTTCTACAGGAACAGATAAAATGAGAGAAATTGGTGAAGAGATTCACTTAGGTGCTATGAGCTTTTTAAAAGCTGAATATAAGATTTTATCTATTTTTATAGTGGTTGTTGCAGGGCTTTTATTTTGGAGATTTGGTGGGCCTACTGCTATTGCATTTATGTCTGGAGCTATTGTTTCTGGATTAGCTGGCTTTATTGGGATGAAGGCGGCGACAAAAACTAATGTTAGAACTGCTGCTGCCGCAAAAGAGTCTGGACAAGGTAAGGCTTTGTTAACAGCTTTTAACGGTGGGGCTGTAATGGGCTTATCTGTAGCAAGTTTAGGTTTAGTGGGTTTAGGTATTTTCTATTATTTTTTTGGGCAGTATGTTCAAACAATTGGTGTGATTTCAGGGTTTTCAATGGGCGCTTCATTGATTGCTCTTTTTGCAAGAGTCGGCGGTGGTATTTTTACAAAGGCTGCTGATGTTGGTTCTGATTTAGTTGGTAAAGTTGAAGCTGGTATTCCAGAGGATGATCCAAGAAACCCTGGTGTTATTGCAGATAATGTTGGAGATAACGTTGGTGATGTTGCAGGTATGGGTGCTGATATATTTGAGTCCTATGTTGGAGCTATGGTTGCATCAATTGCAATTGCTGCAACCATGGGGTTAGATATTGTTTTAAAACTTGCTCCAATGGGTGGGGATGCTGGAAGGTCACTTTTAATGGGCCTTCCATTAACTTTATCTGTTATAGGTTTGATTTCTTCAGTTATTGGTATTTTAGGAATGGTTTTTTTTAAGAAAATGAACCCAGCAATGGCCCTTAATATGTCAGTGTTTACGGCTTGTGGTTTTTTCGCTTTAGGAGCATATCTTTTATTGTGTGGAATGGCTCTTTCTACAAATCTTTTTTGGGCTATTGTTGCAGGTGCTCTTGCTGGTCTTGCAATCGGTCATATCACTGAGTATTACACCTCTAAGGGGCCTGTGTTTAAAATTGTTCAAGCCTCTAAAACGGGTCCTGCAACAAACATAATCCAAGGTTTTGCAGTTGGTTTAGAGTCTTGTGCTCTTCCTCTTATTTGTATTTGTGGGGCTATTTTTGTTTCATTTTACTTTGCAGGTCTTTATGGTATTGCTTTAGCAGCTGTGGGAATGCTTGCTACTGTGGGTATTACAATGACTGTTGATGCTTATGGTCCTGTTGCAGACAATGCTGGTGGAATTTCACAAATGGCAGGCCTTGGCTTAGAGGTTAGAAAAATTACTGATGGATTAGATGCCGTTGGAAATACTACTGCTGCTGTTGGTAAAGGTTTTGCAATTGGTTCTGCGGCATTAACCGCTTTAGCGTTGTTTGTTGCTTATGGTCAGTCTGTTGATGTTGTAAGAAGTGCTGCTGGAATGAAAATGCTTTCAATTGATATCTTAAATCCGTTGGTTGTTATAGGTTTATTCTTAGGGGCGGTTGTTCCTTTAGTTTGTGGTGCAATGACGATGACTTCAGTTTCTAAGGCTGCGGGTAAAATGGTTGATGAAATTAGGCGCCAGTTTAAAGAAATTCCAGGTCTTTTAGAAGGTAGAGGAAAACCTGATACAGTAAGATGTGTTGAAATTTCTACTAACGCTGCATTAAAAGAAATGCTAGCTCCAGGGGCAATAGCAGTTGCTGCTCCAGTAGCTTGTGGATTCTTACTAGGTGCTGAAGCTTTAGGTGGAATGTTAGCAGGTGCGACTGTTGTAGGTGTTGTTTTAGCCCTTCTTATGTCTAACGCTGGTGGTGCTTGGGATAATGCTAAAAAAGCAGTTGAAACAGCTGCAGTTAAAGGTGTTCAAAAAGGAAGTGATATTCATACAGCAACAGTTGTTGGTGATACGGTGGGTGATCCATTTAAAGATACTACTGGTCCAGCAATGAATATTTTAATCAAGCTTATGTCTGTTGTAGCTTTAATTATAGCCCCCATTGTAGCAACGATTTAAATTTGTTAAAAATAATGTCTTAAAATCAAACAAAAACGACTTTTAAAGGGTTGGTTTAAGTTATGGTTGAATTTAACCGATGTTGTTTTTGTTAACTTAAAAAGATTTAAGCAAAAAAAGGAATGGCTATGAAATTAAGATATGCTTTATTAGTGTTTTTATTCTTTGGTTTTACTGCTTGTGAGAATATTCAAGAATTATTAGATGAGACGGAAAAACTGTTAGGTGGATCGGTTGAAATTATGGATGGCACTTATGAAAGTGAATGTATGGAGGATGAGAGTGATGGAGCGAAAAGTCAAATAGTATTCTCCACTATTAGTAATGGTAAGAGGCAGATATCTTATCAAATCTTTAATTATGAGAATGATCTAGATTGTTCTGAAGCATCAACAAGTCAAGGAGAGATTACAATTGAAACCATTGTTCTTGCTGAGAATGGTTTTGGCGGCAATATTTCTTATTTTAAAGAAGGAGGAAATCAGGGCTCTGTGGTTGCTTATTATGTTGATGATATTGCTAAGGCAATCTATATACCTAAGTTAGAAGGGAGTTCTGGTGAAGGACCTGAAGAACTTAAAGAATATTTTTCAAACTTTATTCAAAATCCAAGAAGTGGAATTAAGTATACACGACAGTGAAAAAGGTTAGTTTAAACTTTTAGATATTAAATCTGGTGCTGAATTATTTTAAAAGTATTAAATTTAATACCGAGTTTAAAAAATTCTAAATTAAAAATTATTTATTAAAATAAAGGCCTTTATAATGTTTTGTTAGAAAGGTATTTGTACACCATTACCTAGTTTAAATTTTAAAAGAGTGTAAGTTAGGTTATCTTCTCATAAGATACTTAAGTGGTTATTTTAAGAATGATAGTGTACTTGCAATAGCCATTAAGTTTAGGGTTAAAATACACTTGTCTTAAAACTAAATTTTAAAATTTGTAAGAGTAAAAATAAAATTTATGCTAGTGGGGTATATTAATCTATAAAGTAAGTGCTACCAAGGGTAGTGGCGCTCATCATTAAGAGTTGTATCTTTAAAATGTGGAGGGCAGTTTTTGTACTTTGGCCGCTAGTTAGGCACTACTGCTTTTAATGTATTTTAAAAAAGGTTAGCAATTAAGCATTCCAAAACTTAAGTCTTGAATTAACTTAACTTTTAATGGGTTTAAAAATTAATTTGACTACCTGATAAAAAACTGTAATCTTTCATCGTGTGTTAATTAAACTAAAAATAAGGAGATGTTTATGAAATTAAAATATACGCTATTAACTTTTTTACTATTGGGTTTTGCAGGTTGTAGTGATAGCGATGATGGTAATGAGGCAGTTAATGTTATAGATGGTACCTATTCATCAGAGTGTATCGAAGTAGATAATGAAAGTGGGGACAACACGAGTAAAATAAGTCATATTATATTTTCAACAACTGAAGACGGTGTAAGGCAGCGGGCTGCTCGAGAAAATACTTATACTGGAGTTATGTGTGATGCGGGCAAAGCAGATGGCCCATCTGTTGCAGCATCAAATGTTACCTTTGCTGATTATGGTTTTGGTAATGGTGTTTCCTACTATACTGGAGCAACCAATTCGACCCCTTATCATCTTGACGGTAATGTGCTTTATGAAGGCACTCCTGTTGAGAGTTCATCGATAACTGAAGAGGCAGGTGAAACTTCTGCAGACATTTTTGCTGGATTTATTGAAACTCCAGTAACTGATGATAGCGTTGGGCATACACGTCAGTAAAGCAGTTAGTAAACTAAACTGTTTATAAATAAATTTAAAAAGATCAATGGCTAGGCTTTAAAAGTTTGGCCATTTTTTTATACTTCATAAAAGAGTTTAGTTACTTCATTTTAAATAATTTTTTACTAAGAAAAATTTAATTTTATGGCATTTGAAATTGATTTAAGAGGAAGTTAATTGATTACTATGAAGATAAATTATTTTATTCTCGTTTAAGAATTTTTGAGGTTAAATTTAGAGAATGATTTTTAGCTATAGAAAATAAAAAAAGCAATACTAAAGTAAACGATTTATTTTTAAGTATCTGTATTATGAGCTTAAAATTTAAATCCTAGCTCTTTTTTTTACCTCATAGCTATCAACATTAAAGACTGTTTAAATTCCAATCATAACCAGAAAAAGTAATAGAGTAATCTTTTGAAAGAATGAGTGCTTTTTCTTTTTCGTTAATGGCAATTGAGTTTGCATATATGGTTAAAAAAGCTTTTAAAGACTTATAGTTCTTGGTTTTAAAATCATTGCCGTACCACTTAAATATATTTGAAAGTTGAACAGATTTGTTTTTAATATTGACACGGTTTCTTGAGTGATCTTTTAAAAAATTTTGAGCTGCAGATTCAAATTGGCTATTTAATTTTTCTGCGATCCATGGAGTGTTTAAAAGTGCAGGGCATCCAATTGATGCACAATTAAAAGCAAAATGTATTCTAGCATCATTTCCTAAGGTTTTAGAGGCTCTAACAAATTTATGTTCGATTTGATTTAAAAAAGAATCTTCTTTAAAAAGTTTAAAAAATTTTTTTTTCCAAGGAGATGAAAAAAAAGTTCCAATTTTTTTAATTGATTTAACAGGGTAGTTATCAAGAATGAGCTTTATTGTATAAGCGTTATAGGCGTTTATGTAAAAAGCCAACTGTTGTTTTACAGTGAAATTGTTAAAATCTTTTTTTTCTACTGAACTAATACTTTTAAGATATTTATTAAGTTGATTAGTATTAAAATTTTTATAATCAACAACAGAGCTTGTTTTATTAGGAGACATTTTAACATGAGCATTTAATAAATTTGCAAATAGGCTGTGTTTATGGTCAAAAGCAAGGGATAAAGAAGAAGTTAAAACAATAAAGGATAAGATTAATATTTTCATCTTTTTATTTTTAAATAAAAAGTATTTTATATCAAGTTTAGTCTTTAAGATTTAAATGCTTCATTACTTTATTTAAGTTTTGTTTCATTCTAGCAAGGCTTCCAAAGGCAGCATTATTTTTTAACCCTTCTTGGAGAGGTTTTAAAGGGTAGCCATAATAGCTTCCAGATTTGTGAATGCTTTTATGTACAACAGAATGACCTGCTAAATTCACATTATCAGTAATTGTAATATGTCCAGTAACAGTAGAGCGTCCACCTGTTGTAAAGTAGTCGCCAATAGTGGTAGATCCGGCAACAATAAATCCTGCTGTAATAATACAACCTTTTCCCATAGTGCAATTGTGTCCAATGTGGCAAAGATTGTCGATTTTAGTGTGAGCTCCAATAGAGGTTTTTCCAAAAGTACCACGATCTATTTTACTTCCTGGACCAACATGTACAAAACTCTCTAAAACAACATAGCCTTGGTGTGGAATAGGAAAGTGCTCTCCCTTTAACGTTGAGGCATATCCAAAGCCCTCAGTGCCTACGGCGGCATGTGGATGAATCTCACAGTTGTCTTTTAATATTGAGTTTTGAGCAATGAGTGCAAATTCATGAACACGACAGTTTTTTCCTAGGGCTGATCCTGACTGAATAACTGCACAGGCACCAATAATAGAGCCCGTCTTAATCTTAACATTTTTACCAATAAAAACATTAGGGCCAATTTTTACATTTTCAGCAATATCGGCTGTTGGGTGAATAATAGCAGCTAGTGAAATATTTGTTTTAAAACCCTTAAACTGTTCTAAAAGTTTATCGGTAGCAAAAATTTCTTTTCCACAAAGAGCCATTACAAGTCTTGGATTATTAGACTTTAAAGCATTTATCTTTAAATCTGGTGGAAGTAGGTGGGCATGGGATTTAGATACAACAATACAAGAAATGCTAGATTTTAAAGCTTTTTGAATAGACTCTGGTTTTGAAATAAAAACAATAGAGTCAGGTTTAGGTTCATCTTCTGAAGAAAGGCTAATAAGCTTACGTTCTAAGTTATCTTTTATATGTATTGATAAAAGATCATTATACCGTTTAACAAATTCAGATACTGTAATCATGGCTAATCCTTTTAAGAAAAAAACAATAGTACTAGTCAAATCAATAAGAGTGTTGTATCTTGACGGCAACGTCTAAGAAACAACGCAAGGAGTTATGATGGCAACTAAAGCTTCGGGCAGCAAGGCTGCAAACAAAAAGAAAGCTACTAAAAAAGCTACTAAAAAAACTACTAAGAAAGCAGCGTCTAAAGGTGAAGGTGTTATAAAAAAAGTAAAAAAAAAGCGTGTAACAAAGGCAGAGCGTGAAGCAAAAGAAGAGTCAGATCGTTTAAAGGATAAATGGCAAGAGCTTCATACATTATCTGAAGGGCAGCCTGCTAAAAAATATAAGATTACGGATTCATATGAGTCTAACTCAGCCTTAGATCATGCAAAGCTTGGTTGGGGATATGTGTTGATATCACAGAACAATAGGTTAGAAGTACTGTTTGAAGAGGGGATTAAAATTTTAATTTCAAACTACGAAGGATCATAGTTTAAATGGCAAAAGACGATTTAGCACAGTTAGAAGGAAAGATCTGTGATGCAGGTGCTGGTGGCCTTTATCAAGTGGAATTAGAAAATGGAGCAAAACTTAAGGCCAAACTGTGTGGAAAAATGAGAAGATTTAATATTCGTGTCGTTGTAGGCGATAGGGTTACAATTGGTGTTTCCCCTTATGACCCAACCCATGGCTTGATTATGTATAGGCATAAATAGTCTTAAAAATTTAAATATTTATTAAAATATAATTAACATAATTAACATAATGCTACGGAGTTTATATGAACGCTGCAGAATTTATATTAGAAAATACAAACTTAAAACAAACTAAAGGTTTTAAAAAAGCAGTTTCTTTATTTAACAAGGGGTTTAGCTTTGGAGAGATTTGTTATGCTCCTGAAGTTTGGGCTGATAAAAGCTTTGGTTTTTGGGAATTAGATAAGCTTGAAAGTTCTTATCAGAATTTTATTACCTTTAATAAAAAGAAAGAAAAATATATTAAAGACATTGAATCTAGGCAAATACCACTAAAAAGCGTATTACAAGCTATTTTTAAAGCTAGTAGTTTAAAAGAATTAGAGGATATTTTTCGCCCATATAAAAGAAAAAAGAAAACTAAGGCTACTTTAGCAAGAGAGGCAGGGCTTTTAGATTTTTCAAATATTATTAGAGAAAAAGCACTAAAAGGCGAAGACTTTGAAAAAGGTTTAGAGTTTGAGGCTAAAAAATATATTCAGCCCTCACTAGGCTTTATTACTTTTGAAACAGTTCTTAAGGGAACTCAAGATATTTTAATTGAGCAAGGGCTTAAGAATGTGAATTTACGCGCAAACCTTTTAAAAGAAGTGCTTAAAAATGCAAAGATTATTATAAAAGCAGGTGAAAAATTAAAAGAAGGTGGGCGATATTCAAATTTTATAAAAGCCCCTGTTCAAAATTGTGAGTATTACTTAAGCTTTAAAAATTATGATAAGTTTCCTCAGATTAAAAAGGCTTGGGAAGAGGGATTTTTAAAAATAACGTTAGATTTTCCTTTAGATGGACAAATTAAAGCGTTTAAAAAAGCATTTGTTTCTAAAGGGGCTGGGGATTTAGAGTCTTTTTTAAATATCGTGAGTAAGAAAGCCTTAGATATTCATGCTCTTCCTTCTGTGACAACAGAAGTATTTGATAAATTTTATACGGTGTCACAGACAGTGTATTTATCTAAGCTTAAATCTGATTATAAGAGTCTTCTTCAAACCCCCGCTTTTAAGAATAAACCTATTCTTGCAATATTAGAAAAAGAAAATCAAATGGCCTCTGTTGTTTTTGTAAGTCATGAAGGTGAGTTTGTATCCTCTACTTTAATAGATTTTTTAAAAGAAGATGTTGTTCAAAATCTAAAAACCCTTATAGAAAGCATTACTAAAAATGTAGAGCTTGGCTGCATTGCTATTTCCTTGAGTGATTCAGTTAGGAAATTTGAGAAATTAACGGCTAGAGCATTATTGGAATTAAATAAATCAAATTCTATACAACTGGTTATGGCTGATCCAAGAGGGTTAGCTCAGTATGTTAATCAGCCTGAGGCAAAATTTGGATTTAAAGAAGCTATAGATAACTCTTCGCTTTCTTGTTATTATTTAGCAAAAAGAGTTCAAAATCCTGTTTTAGAGTATGGTTCACATTTGCCATCAACATTACTAGAAGTGCCTAATTTTATGGATAAAGCAGAAGTGGATAGAGAGCTTTTAAAGGTGTTAAGTTATTATGTATGTTCAATAGGCTTATCTATTTGGGATGTGAACTGGGGACTTTTAAAAAATTTAAATTGGTTTAAGTTTGAAGAGGAATCTGAATTAAAAGATTTAAGTGAAAAGATTTTTAAAAGTCGGGCCAAAGAGAAAAAGGATTTAGAAAAAATTTTAAGTTTAAAAGATTTTGTTAGATTTTCAAAGTATTTTAAGTTTTCAGAAGCGTTAAATCTTTTAGACCGCTCAAGACTTTCTCAAACAGAATTTTCAAGAGTAAAAGATTTTTTAAAAGAAAAGGAGATAAGCTTATTAAAAGGGCCTATTCTTAATTTATATAAAAGAGTTGATGAGGAGTGGTATAATCTTTTAGGTAAGGATTTTTCAAACTATTTGAGTTTAGAATTATCAAATCCCTTTAAAGATTTTAGAAAAACATATAAAGTATTTTCATTTTCTAAAACAGCAGAAGAGCTAAGTGAAGTTAAAAAAGATAATCTGTATTGGGGGATTGTTACAAAATTTTCAACTTTTGGAGCTTTTATAGATATTGGAGTTGGTGTTAATGGTTTGATTCATTTATCAGAACTGTCTAATGACTATATTTCTGATGCTAGAAAAGTTTTAAAGCTTGGTCAGTGGGTGTTAATTAAGGCTATTAAAGTTGATTTAGAAGAAAAAAAACTTTCTTTTTCTAAGATTAAAGTTGATCAAGATTTTTTAAAGAAAGTTACAAATAAGAAATCTAAAGTTTTAAAAAATGAAAAAAGAACCTTTAATAAACCACTAGTTAAGAAGCTTGATAAAAATTTAAAAAGAGGGAAGCCTCAAAATAGAAAACCTAAAGAGCTCTTTAATAACCCTTTTGCTGCTCTTCAGGATTTAAAAAAGTAAAAAGTTTTTAAATAGAGTTTTAATTGTATTACAAGACTAAAAGTTTTTAAGAATAATAAAATAAAAGCTAGGCTTTTTTTAAAAGTTCATTAGTGACTTGACAAAACCCATCACCACCATTAAGTGTAGTGATCCATGTGGGCTTGAATTTTAATTTAGGTATAAATTTTTTAATATTTGCCACTCCAATGGAGTATTTAAACTGCTTAAAGTTAGGCTCATCGTTTGGACTGTCTCCTATAAAAAGTGCATGTAGACAAACTTTATTAAAATTAAGATCTAGTTCTTTTAAACAAAATTCTTTGATCATTGAAAATTTGTCATAATCACCAAACCAACCATTAATATGAATAGAACTCACCCTAGCACTGGAGCCATGTTTTTTATAAATAGAGATAATTTTTTTTATTTCACTTTTACTTAAAGGAGAAACATCTTCACAAAAATCTACTGCAAGATCCATAAGTCGAGAAAATTGATCAGATGCAATGGCGGCATTAGGAATCAATTTAAGAACCTCATCTTTGATATTATTAAGTTTTTGCCTATTTTTAAGTCTATCCTCTTGAGTATTAAAGAAATAACGAATCATTTTCTTATTTTTGTAGCTAAAGTAAAAGCCTCCATTTTCACCAATAACACCATGAACAGGCCAAAATCTAGCAATCATCTCACACCATCCAGCAGGTCTTCCTGTGACTGGAATAATCTTAAAGCCATTATCATAAAGCCTCCATAAAGCATCATAAGCATTGCTTTTAAGTCTGCCATGACTTGTAAGGGTGTCATCAATATCCGTGAAGATGTATTTGATTTTTAAATTAGATAAATTTGCTGAAAATAATGGCTTAGACATTGGTGCTCCATATCTTTATAATGTTTAAAGAAAGTGGCTATAAAGCCATTACTATAAAGTGCTTATACTATTAAGTAGTTATAAATTAACAAGAGGATTGCATGGCATCAAAATCTGTACAGGGTAAAAAATTGGTAATAGTAGAGTCTCCTACAAAAGCTCGTACTATTCGTAAGTTTTTAGGGTCAGACTTTATTGTAGAGTCTTGTATGGGACATATTAGGGATTTGCCAAAATCTGCTAAAGAAATTCCTGAAAAATATAAGAAAGAAAAATGGGCAAGGCTTGGTGTAGATGTTAAAGGTGATTTTAAGGCTATTTATCTGGTTCCAAAAAATAAAACAAAAATTGTTACACAATTAAAAACTCTTTTAAAAGAGGCTAAGGAACTCTATCTTGCAACGGATGAAGACAGAGAGGGAGAAAGTATTAGTTGGCATTTACTTGAAGTTTTAAAACCTAAAATTCCTGTTAAACGAATGGTGTTTCATGAGATTACAGAAAAAGCTATTTTAGCAGCCTTAAAAGACACTAGAGAAATTAATTTTGATATGGTTAGGGCTCAAGAAGCTAGAAGGATTTTAGATCGTTTAGTGGGTTTTACAATATCACCTCTTTTGTGGAAAAAAGTAGCCTATGGTTTGTCTGCAGGTCGGGTACAGTCTGTTGCTGTAAAACTGATTTCTAGAAGAGAACATGAGCGTATGGAGTTTGTAAGAAATAAATATCAATCTGTAACAGCTCATGGACAAAAGAATAAAACCACTTTTCAAGCAAGGCTTTTAGAATGGGAGGGCAAAAAACTTGCTACGGGAAAAGATTTTAAAGAAAAAGCTTTAGGTTTAAAGGAGAGTAAGAAAAGTTATATTCATTTAAATAAAAAACTATCAGGTCAGGTTTTAGACGCTTTAGAGGATAAAAACTTAACTGTTATAAGTGTTGAAGAAAAACCAATTTCAAGAAAACCATCAGCACCGTTTATTACATCAACACTTCAACAGGAAGCTAGTAGAAAGCTTTTAATGACTTCTCGTGAAACAATGCAGGTTGCTCAAAAACTTTATGAGCAGGGTTTTATTACTTATATGAGAACAGATTCTACTTTTTTATCCGCTCAAGCAATTAAGGCGGCAAGAATGGCCATTAAGGATCTTTATGGTAAAGACTATCTTCCAGATGTTTCTCGTGACTATACTAAGAAAAAAGTTAAAGGCGCGCAAGAAGCCCATGAAGCCATTCGTCCAGCAGGAGTAGATTTTGTAAAACCTGAAGACACAAAACTTAAAGGGCTGCAGCTTTCCTTATATGATTTAATTTGGAAAAGAACAATGGCCTCACAAATGGTAAATGCACAACAAAAGCAACTTGCTGTAAGGTTTAAGGCAGGAGATGGGCTTTTTGGAGCAAATGGTTTGTCTTTAGTTTTTCCAGGGTTTTTTAAAGCCTACGTTGAAGGTTCAGATGATCCAGATCAAGTTTTATCTGATAAAGAAGTTCATCTTCCTCAGCTTAAAAAAGATGACCACGTTAAAGTAAATAAATTTGTGGACAACAGCCATGAAACAAAACCCCCATCAAGATATACAGAGCCAAGTTTAATTCAGATACTTGAAAAAGAAGGGGTCGGACGACCCTCTACTTATGCTTCAATCGTTGGAACAATTCAAGACAGAGGTTATGTGAATAAAGTTGGAAATTCATTGCAACCAACATTTACGGCCTTAATTGTAACAAAACTGTTAGAGAATTACCTGCCTAACTATGTAGATTTAGGGTTTACATCAAATATGGAGGACTCTTTAGATGGTGTTGCTGAAGGGGAAAAGGTTTGGACGGATTATTTAAGAGAAGTTTATTTAGGAGAGAGTGGGTTAAAAGCATCAGTTGATAAAAAAGAAGAAGAAATTGATATAGAGACCTCAAGAAGTATTCAGATTGTAGGCCTTAAGGGACTTAATTTTAAAGTCGGTAGATATGGCGCTTATGTATGTAAGAACGTAGATGGAACAGAAGTGTGTGCTTCCCTTCCTGAAGATCATGCTCCGGCTGATATGAATCTTGAGTATGTTGATAAGGCTATTGATCGAAAAATTAATGGAGTGGATGCTTTAGGGGTAGATCCTGAAACAAACCTTTCAGTGTATATTTTAACAGGGCGTTATGGACCCTATGTACAGCTAGGGGATAGTAAGGGTGAAAAAGAAAAACCAAAGCGATCTTCAATACCTCCAACAATGAACCCTGATGAAATCACTATTAAGCAAGCGTTAGAACTTTTATCTTTACCAAAAACTTTAGGGACTCATCCAGATACAGGTATTCAGATTAAAGCAGGTCTTGGAAGGTTTGGTCCTTTTATAGTCTATGAAAAAGACTTTAGATCTATTCCAAAAGACATGGACTTATTTACAATTACTTTAGAGCAAGCCTTAGAGCTTTTGGCCCGTTTAAAAGGTAGCCGTGGTAGAGCCGCACCCATTAAAATTTTAGGAAAGCATCCAACTTTAGATGAAGAGATTAGTGTATATAATGGTAAATTTGGACCATATTTAAAATGTGGTAAAATCAATGCCTCTTTCCATGAGAATATGGAGATTGAAAAGGTTACATTAAAGCAAGCTTTACAATTTTTAAACCCTAAAATTAAAGAAGCTAAAGTAAAAAAGAAAGCGACTAAGAAGGCTACTGTGAAGAAAAAAATAATTACTAGAAAGAAAAAAAATTAATGCTATTTAAAATTTTTTATTAACAGTCTCATAGTCAAGTGTATAGAGAAAGAGTCGTAAGTTTTTAAGACTATTCTTGATAGTAGTTTATTCTTGCTAAAGATAACAAAGTATTTTGTATGAAAAAGTTAATCTAGAATAGATTTGTTTATTCCTTAGTTTTATAGAATTAAATAGTTTAACTTAGAATGTTTCATATGTAATAACGCTAGTAAAAAGTATTAATTTTTTTAGGAAAATTCATAAAAATCCATTAATTGGATTATATTAGCATGAGGCACTGAGTGTGTAATAGAGTCAACACTAATGTAATCAACTCCCATAATAGCAACAGATTCAACCCGATTAAGTGTCATGTTTTTACAGGCTTCAACTTGAATACTTTTTCCAGTTTTTTGGATAAGATTTAAAGCTTTAGATATTTCTTCGTTTGAAAAATTGTTAAGTATAATTCTGTGAGCATTGGTTTTTATAATAAGTTCAACATGACTTAGATTTAAAGCCTCAACAGTGAGGTGAAGGTCAGGATTCTTTTTTAGACAGTTTTTAATAGCTTTTTTAAAATTAAATTCATAAAGGTTTAAGTGATTTTCTTTTAACATCATAGAGCTAGAAAGGTTACTTTTATGATTTAAACCCCCTCCATCACGAACAGCTTTTTTTTCTAAGCTGTGATAAAAAGGGGTTGTTTTTGGAGTGTCTAGGATACGACATTTAGTTTTTCTAACTTTTTGACTAAAACGCCAGGTTTGTGTAGCTATGCCGCTAAGATGTCCAATCCAGTTTAAAAGAGGTCTTTCCACAAGTAGGAGAGATTTCCAGGGGCCTTCAAGTAAGGCAATGCATTGCTCTTTATAAACTATGTCACCATCTTTAAAAAAACTAGTAATGCAAAGGTTTAATTCTTTAGGAATAGAGTTTAATATAAACTCACTTCCAGAAATACAAAGATCCTCTTTAGCTAGAATTCTTGCTGTTTTTATGTATTTAGGAAGATTTAATGAATCTGAAGTCTTATCTCCAAAGGGAGCATCTTTTTTTAAAAACTCTGTCCAAAACCCCTTAGAAAGAGAGTCTATCATCTAAGATTATCTTCATATTTGATTTCACCTGTAAGGCGTTGAATTTCTTTTTGGATCATTTCTTTTGCTAATTCAGGAACGACATCCCAAACAATGCTTTCAATAATATCATTGCTTTGAGCAAGAATAAGTCTTTTAAGCTCTTCTTTAGAAAGTTCAGAGGTAATGTTGGGTGTGGTTTGAGTGGTGTCTTTATCTTTAAGTTTTAAAGGTTGGGTTTGAGGCTTTACTGGGTTGTAGCTTTTTTTAAGTATTGGAGAAGGGTTTGGGGCTGAGTCTTTAGGTGCTTTAGGCAAGTTTTCTTTTAAAGATTCAAAAGGAAGGTTGTTATCATCAAAAGAATGTAGAGAAAAAGAGTCTACATCATCTAGGCCTTCAGGGGCGTTAAGTGTTGAAGAATCTGTGTCCCCTTCTTTTTTTAAAATACTTTCAAAATCTGGAATGGGGGGAAGGTTGTTATTATCATCAAGATTTAAATCTTGTAATGGCTGAGGATTAGATTTTTTAATAAAAGAGTTATTTAAATTATCAGCTTTTAAAGGAGAAGTATTTTCATTACTTTTAATATTTTTAGGATTTAAGGGGCTTTCTTCATTATTAATTTTAAGGGGAGTATCAATAATTAAATGATCACTTAATTCATTTTGATTTAGTTTTAAAACAAGTTTTTTTACAATAGCTCTAAGGGTATTAGTTTCAAAAGGTTTTTCAATACTTTCATCAGCCTTACAGGATTTAAATTTTGCTTGATTAAGCTCCATAAATCCACTCCACATGAGCACAACAGGGGTTTGACTAGAAGCCTTATCTGCCTTTAACTTTTGGCAAGCATCATAGCCATTTAATTTTGGAAGTAAAACATCCATAAAACAAATGTCAGGTTGAAAGGTCTGGTAGATTTCTTGTAAATCAACGCTTTGATGGACTGTTTGAATTTGCACGTTATAATCTTGTAGTGCAATGGAGAAGGCTTTTTTTATAGAGGGGCTTTCATCTGCTAGAAGAACTCGTAAAGACATATGTAAATTAAACGATAGGATTTTAGTAGAGTCAACGCTCTTGCTAAGCTTATTTTTTAAGCTTTTTAGGAGCTTTAAAAAAAGTCTTTAAATTAAAATTTCTTTTAAAGTCAGAGGGTTTAGTTTTAATTACTTAATCATTGCTTTTGTTATGTTTTTTTCTGTGAAGCTGTATAAATTTCTTTTTTTGAGAATCATTTAAAAGAGATCTTTTTTTAAGTAGAGTTTTAAATTTATATTTTTTAAAATTGGTATTGGCTTGAAGCATTTTTTTATGGTGGCGTTTAAGGGTGGACTCTAAAGTGTTAGATTTCATAGCTTCTTTAAAAGCTTTTTTGGTTTCTTTTTTTTCTTGAAGAAGAGATTTCATTTTATCTTTTCTAGAGGCTTGAATCTTTTTAAGTTTCTTTTGCTGTTCCTCACTAAGGTTAAGTTGCTGAAAGATTTTTTGCATTTTGTCTTTGTATTTTTGCCGTTCTTTTTTTGCAAAAGTTGGTGACACTATGCTTAGTGATAGAAAAATAAGTAGACAATATTTCATTATAGCTCCTTGCTATTAAAGTTTGTATTAATTAACTCATAAATATTTAAATAATCATAGTTTAAAAAATAGAATTGAAACATAATATTTTAGGTGTCAAACAAAAGCCATTTAAATAAAGAATTTTATTACACTAAAAATTCTTAAAAAATAAGAGCTTTTAAATAAATTTTTTAATCTTAACTTAACCTATGTCCTACAACAGCGTTAAACTTAACTATTCTTTTAAGGGGGTAGGGTAAAAAATTAAGAAAACACTAAAAGTATTGATAAAATTTAGAAAAAAGTAGTGTTTATGCTACTCTAAAGGGTTTAAAAGATATTTATAGAATTTTTTGTTTAAAAAGAAATTTTAATTTAAGAGGCCTATAAAGGCCTCTAAGATTAAGCAGATCATGATATTTTTAAGTTTATATGGTTTAAAGAAAGGTGTGAGAAACAGGCAAAAAATAGGGTTCTTGCCTGTTTTAAAGATTTATTGATCAAACTTATAATAGCGATTAGTTTTAGGAAATGATTAAAATCTTGAATCGATATCTTTTAAAGATTTACTTAAAATACTATATTTTTAGTCTTTTAGTTCTTACCTTCTTATTTTTGTTAATTGATGTTGTTACAGTCTTAAATAGATTTCAGGTATCAGGTAGTGTTTATTTAGAGTATTATTTCTACTATATTCCATGGATAATTTCTCAAATGATGCCAATTGCTGGAGTGCTTGCTACTGTATTTTTATTCGTAACTATTCAGAAAAACAATGAATTGATTGGTTTTTATTCTTTAGGTATTTCTATTTACCAAGTTTTATCCCCATTAGTGGTTGTTTTATTTTTAATTTCTTTTCTGGGTTGGTTTTTTACGGATAAAGTTATTCCAAAGGCTAATGAGCGTAGAAATTATTATTATTATGTGGAAATGAAGAAAAATCCGCTTAGTTACAACCAGTTTAAGAAAAAAAATATATGGCTTAAAACCCAAGAGGTGATTATTAATTTTAAGCAAATGCTTTCAGAATCAGAGGTTCAAGGGGCTAAAGTTTTTTTCTATGATAGAGATAAATGGCGACCCACTCGTATTATTGATGCTAAAAAAGTAAGGTTTGATAAAACAGCGTGGGCTTTTAAAGATGGAGTTGAAACTTTGTACGAGCCTGCTGGTGTTGTTTTAAGACCCTTTAAAGAAATTATAACAAAACCATTAGAGGATTTAGTGGGGCTTAAGAAGAGCCTGCCAAGAGTGGAATCAATGAGTCTGTCAGAGCTTTCTTACGCAATTAAAAAAGCAAAAGCTTCCTCTATGACAACAAGGCTTTTAGAGATGGAATATTATGGAAAACTTAGTTTTATATTTTCATCACTTTTTTTAAGTTTATTGGCCCTGCCTTTTTGTATAAAAGATCAAAGATCTTCAAATCTTTTTGTAGGTTTGGGGGTTACTTTAGGATTGGTCCTTCTTTACTGGGTAGTTTATAGTCTAGCATTGAACCTTGGAAAGACGGGGGTGATGCCGGCAATGATGGCAGCATGGCTTCCAGGAGTGCTTAGTGTAGCTACTTTTTTTATTTTAATGAGGCGACAAAGATTTTAAAGTTAATCTTATTAAGTTCATTAAAAAAACTTATTTTAGCTTAAAAGCTAGGTTTTTTATGAGAGCTTTATTTTAAATTATGGGAAACTTTCTTTTTTTTAAGAGAGGGCTTTAATGTAGCCAAAAATATTAAGTTATGACCTAAATCTTTAACTTATTAAGGTTAGCAAACTGCCTGTTATCTAATTAATTTGATTCTTTCAACTGATATAGGTTGACCAAATTAAAATAACGAGTCAGATTTTTTTAAAAGGAACTAGGTATGGCTTTATTAGAAGTTTTAAAATTTCCAGATTCAAGGCTAAGAAGACTTTCTAAGCCTGTTGTTAAGGTTACAGCTGAATTTAAAAAACTTGCTCAAGATATGCTTAAAACAATGAAGGAGCAAAAAGGAATTGGCCTAGCAGCTCCTCAAGTAAATAAGCTAATCCGTTTAATCCTTGTTGACACAAGATCTCAAAAAGATGGCCGATATGAGCCTTTAGAGATGACAGATTTAGAACAAAAAATCAAACAACCTTTAAGTCTTTTTAACCCAGTGGTTACTAAATATGAAGGTGATACAACTTATGATGAAGGCTGTCTTTCTGTTCCTGGTTATTATGAAACCGTAAAGCGCTTTAAATATATTGAGGTTGAGGCTTTAGATTTAGAAGGTAACAAAATCAAGCTTAAAGTTGATGGACTTATAGCAATTTGTATTCAACATGAAATTGATCATTTAGATGGAAAACTTTTTATTGATCGTTTAAGCCTTTTAAAATCAAATAAGATTAAGAGTAAAATTAAAAAACATGGGTATCCCCAAAAAGAAGAGACTAAAGAGGATGAAGATTAAAGAGAATGTTGGATAGAAAATATCGTATTCTTTTTATGGGAACTCCAGAGTTTGGATGTTTAACCCTTCAAGCATTATCGATTGATCCACAAATAAAAATTGAGTTAGTGGTTAGTCAGCCGGATGCAAGGAGTGGCCGTAACATGAGGCTTACGGTTTCTCCTATTAAGCAAAAGGCTTTAGAGCTTGGATTAGAGGTGGAAACACCAAGTAAAGTTTCAACTCCTGAATTTATAGAGAAAATTAAATCTTTAAACTTAGATGCTACTTTGGTGCTGGCCTATGGAAAACTTTTAAAACAAGATTTGTTAAATATTTTACCAGGTAAATTTGTCAACATTCACGCAAGCCTTCTTCCAAGGTGGAGAGGAGCGGCACCTATTCAAAGAGCTATAATGTCAGGAGATAAAGAAACAGGTTTATCCTTTCAAGTTATGCATTTAAAACTTGATTCAGGGCCTATAATTTTTAAAGAAAAAACTAAAATTCAGCCAGAAGAAAATTCCTTAGAACTTGCTAATAGATTGTCACTTTTATCATCAAAGCTAGTATGTGGTGTTCTTAAGGGTCATATCAATAATAAATTTAGTCTTTTAAGGCAAGATGAATTAAAAGTTACTTATGCAAAGAAAATAGAAAAATCTGAAGGGCTGATTGATTGGACAAAAAAAGCTCAAGATTTGCATGATCATATTAGAGGACTTAAATGGGGACCAGGGGCCTATACCTATTATCAAGGAAAAAGGCTTAAAATTTCAGATACAAAAATTAAATTAAATCAGAATTTTAAACAAGGTTATGTAGAGTCTATTCAAGAGACTGAATCTAAAGATTTAATTTTATGGATAGGAGTTGCCCAGGGTCTTTTAGGTATTAAGGTGGTTCAACCAGAGGGTAAGTCAGCTATGAAAATAAGAGATTTTATTAGTGGTTATGGCTTGACCAAAGGGCAAAGATTTTCTTAAGTCCTTTATATGAAAGAGAAACATAATAAAGAGGTCTTTTTAGTAGCGCCTAGTATGCTTTCTTGTGATTTTTCAAATATTAAACAAGAACTACAGGCAGTCGATGCTGCTGGAGCTGATATGATTCATTGGGATGTGATGGATGGACATTTTGTTCCAAATATTACGTTCGGAGCTCCTGTAATAGCAAAAACAAGAAAAGTTTCAAAGAATATTTTTGACGTGCACTTAATGATTGATAATCCAGAAAAATATTTAAAAAATTTTATAGATGCTGGAGCTGATTCAATTACAGTACATATTGAATCTACAAAAAAAATTAAAGAGTGTTTTCAGATTTTAGATAAAGCAGGAGTTCAAAAAGGAATTACTTTAAAACCGAAAACAGACTTGTTAATTATTGAGCCTTATTTATCTAGAGTTGATATGGTCTTAGTAATGACTGTTGAGCCAGGTTTTGGTGGTCAAAGTTTTATGAAAGATCAGATTAAAAAAGTTAATAGGCTTTATGATTTAAGACTAAAGAGCAATTATAAATATAAAATACAAATTGATGGAGGGATTAATGATAAAACAGCCCTTTTAGTTAAGAATGCTGATGTATTGGTTACAGGGAGTTTTGTTTTTAAAAATAATTATGTTAAAGCAATAGGAAAATTAAAGAATGCAAAAAAATGAGCTTAAACTTACAGGGCGGGATTTAACAATTGATAGTGTGTGGAGAGTTTCTCAAAAAGAATATAAGATAAAGCTTTGTAGTGAAGCTAGAAAAAATGTTTTAGAGTCTAGAAAGTATATCCAAGGACGTATTAGCAAAGGTGAAACTATGTATGGTGTGAATACTGGGTTTGGTCATTTTTCAACTGTTGCTATTTCAAAAGAACAGCTTAGCAGGCTTCAGAAAAACTTGATTAGATCTCATTCTTGTGGAGTTGGGAGCCCTTTCACACCTGAAGAAGTAAGAGCTATTATGATTTTAAGGGCGAATGCTTTATCGCGTGGGCATAGTGGCATTAGGCCTGAGGTAATTGAAAAGATAATTGAATTTATTAACAACGATTTAACTCCCTACATTCCTTCTCAAGGGAGTGTAGGTGCTAGTGGTGATTTGGCACCATTGGCACATTTAGCACTTTGTATTATTGGTGAAGGTGATTTATGGGATGGTGTAAAGAAAATTAAAACAGCTGATAAGTTAAAAAAGTTAGGAATTAAACCCTTGCAGCTTGAAGCAAAAGAAGGTCTTTCTATGATTAATGGTTGTCAAGTGATGACGGCAGTGGGGCTTTTAAACTGCTATAGATCAAAAAAAATATTAGAGCTTTTTGATCTTGCAGGGGCGATGACATTAGAGGCCCTTAAGGGAGCAAGGGCGGCTTTTGATCCTTTGATCTTTGCAACTAGACCGCACCTAGGAGAAGCAAAAACTGCAAGAAATATGTTAAAACTTTTAGGTAAAACCTCTCCCATTGCAGAGTCACATTTAAATTGTGGTAGTGTTCAGGATGCTTACTCACTTCGTTGTATTCCAGCGGTGCATGGAGCAACAAAAGATTCAGTTCAAAGAGTCATTCAGGTTTTAGAAGTTGAAGCAAATTCTTCAACAGATAATCCACTAGTTTTTGCAAAAGAGGATAAAATTTTATCATGTGGAAACTTCCATGGAGAACCGGTGGCATTTCAATTAGATTATTTAGGAATTTGTTTAAGCGCTTTAGCAAGTATTTCTGAATGTAGGATTGAAAAGTTAATCAATCCATCTATGTCAGGGCTTCCTGCATTTTTAGCTCCAAATGGTGGCCTAAACTCTGGAATGATGATTGTTCAAGTCGCTGCAGCATCTTTAGTTAGTGAAAATAAAATATTAGCACATCCAGCATCAGTTGATAGCATTCCGACTTCTGCAGATAAAGAAGATCATGTGTCTATGGGAACAATTGCAGCTAGAAAGGCTAAGCAGATTTTAGAAAACACTGAAAATATTCTAGCTATGGAAATTTTATGTGCTACCCAAGGATTGGATTTATTAAAACCACTTAAGCCTAGCGGTATAATTTTAAAAGTCTTAGAGTTTATTAGAGAAAGAGTTCCCTTTGCTAAAGCCGATCGTGTTTTTGCAGAGGATATAAAAATTATCCGCTTAATGATTTCTAACAGAGAACTTAATACAATTCTTAAAGAGAATGTAACTTTAGAGGTTTAGGAGATAGTAATGAGAACAGTTAAAGCTCCACATGGTAGTAAATTAAACTGTAAAGACTGGCCACAAGAAGCTGTGTATAGAATGATTCAAAATAATTTAGACCAAGAGGTTGCTGAAATTCCTGAAGACTTAGTTGTTTATGGTGGTATTGGTAAAGCCGCACGTGACTGGTCATCATTTGATAAAATTTTAAAAACTTTAAAAACTTTAGAAAATCATGAAACTTTACTTGTGCAATCAGGTAAACCTATTGGAATTATTCAAACTCACAAAGAGGCTCCAAGAGTTCTTATTGCTAATTCAAATCTTGTTCCTAAATGGGCTACTTGGAAGCATTTTGATGAGTTAGATAAAAAAGGCTTAATGATGTATGGGCAAATGACTGCAGGGTCATGGATATACATAGGGTCTCAAGGAATTGTCCAAGGAACATATGAAACTTTTATGGAGGTTGGGCGTCAACATTTTGGTGGTAATTTAAAGAATAAACTTATAGTAACAGCAGGTCTTGGTGGAATGGGTGGGGCCCAACCACTTGCTGGCGTTTTTGCTGAAGCTATAGTTTTAGCTGTAGATATTGATAAAGAACGTATGCAAAAAAGAGTGGAGACTAATTATTTAGATGAGATTGCTCCAAACATTGAATTAGCAATCAAAAGGATTAAAAAATATAAGGAAGAAGGTAAAGCTGTTAGCGTTGGTCTAAAAGGTAATATGGCTGAGGTCTTGCCTGAACTTTTAAAAAGAGGCTTAATGATTGATGTTTTAACAGATCAAACTTCAGCCCATGATCCTTTAAGAGGATATATACCATTAGGGTATTCTTTACAGGAAGCTTTTGTTTTAAGAGCATCAGATCCTGAAAAATATATTAGGCTTTCAAAAGATTCTATGAAAATACATGTAGAGGCTATGCTTGAGTATCAAAAAAAAGGGGCCATTACTTTTGACTATGGAAATAATATAAGAGCAATGGCTCAAGATGCAGGGCTAAAGAATGCTTTTGATATTCCAGGCTTTGTCCCAGAATACATAAGGCCGCTTTTTTGTAAAGGAAGTGGGCCTTTTAGATGGGTGGCTTTATCAGGAGATCCTAAAGATATTTATAAAACAGATGAGGCTTTAAAGAAACTTTTTCCCGATAAACTAAGTCTTCATAAATGGTTGAATGCTGCTAGAGAACGGATTGCTTTTCAAGGGTTGCCGGCAAGAATTTGTTGGCTTGAGTATGGAGAACGTGAAAAAGCTGGTTTAATATTTAATGAAATGGTTAAAAGTGGTGAATTAAAAGCTCCAATCGTTATTGGGCGTGATCATTTAGACTGTGGGTCAGTAGCCTCTCCAAATAGAGAAACTGAGGCTATGAAAGATGGTTCAGATGCTGTTGGAGATTGGCCGATATTAAATGCGTTAACAAGTGTAGCAAGTGGTGCAACATGGGTTAGTTTTCATCAAGGTGGTGGTGTAGGTATGGGGTACTCTCTTCATGCAGGACAAGTTACAGTAGCTGATGGTACTGAGTGTGCTAAGAAATGTTTATCAAGAGTTTTAAATAATGATCCTGCAATGGGTTTATATAGACATATTGATGCGGGCTATGATGATGCAAAAGTCATAGCTAAAAAACGTGGTGCTCAAAGTTTATGGTTAGATTAGATTATGAAAATTTATAAAAATATTAAGACTCTTTATACATTTAAGGGTTTTTTTACAAAAGAAGGTATTAGACCTGTTGAGAAAGATTTTTCGCCCATTAAAGACGCTGCGATGGTTGTAAATAAAGGTTTTATTCAATGGGTGGGAAAAGAAAAAAATCTTCCTAAAACATATTCAGGAAAAGTTTATAATCTTAAAGGTCTTAACGTGTATCCTTCTTTTACAGAAAGTCATACACACTTAGTTTTTGGTGGAGATAGAAAAAAAGAGTTTGAAAAAAAAATAAATGGTGCCACGTATCAGGATATTCAAAAATTAGGTGGAGGCATTTTAAAAACTATAAAAGATACAACAAAAATTTCATTAAAAGAATTGATTAAAATTTCTCAAAAAAGAGTAGATAGATTTAAAAAGCAAGGCGTAACTTTATTAGAAATAAAATCTGGATACGGACAAAATTTTAAAATAGAATCTAAGCAATTAAAAGTAGCCTTTTCTTTAAAAAGTATTAAAATTAAACCCACATATTTAGCACTACATTCTTTTAAAGGAAATAAACTAGAGTATGTATATCAAGTGGTAAATAAAGATCTACCAAAAATGTTAGAAAAATTTCCAAAACTTGATAGAGTGGATTTGTTTGTTGAAAAAGGGTTTTTTGATTTAAATGATTTAAAAATACTTTCAACAGCTGTTTTAAATAGTAAGTTAAGCTTTTGTGTTCATGCTGATCAATTAAGTTTTTCTAACGGCTCTTTAACGAGTGCAAAGTTTGGAGCTTTGTCTGTAGAGCATTCAGTTTATGTTAGAGATAGTGAAATTAAGAAGATGTCAAAATATAAAACAGTGGTTAACCTTTTACCAACAGCTGATTTTTATTTAAATACAAAATACCCAAATGCTAGAAAAATTATTGATGAAGGAGTGAGAGTCTCTTTAGCAACAGATTATAATCCAGGAAGCTCTCCAACACAGGATTTAAGTTTTGTTGGTGTACTTGCAAGACGTCAAATGAAGATGAGCTTAGCTGAAGTTTGGTGTGCTTATACAGTCAATGCTTCAAGAGCTCTTGGAATTTTTAATAAGGGAGCTTTAGTTAAAGGGCTTAATGCAGATTTTTTTACAAGTGATGCAGCGCCTGAAGATTTTTTTTATGAAATAGGATTTCAACCTGTTGTTAAGGTTTATAATTAGTTAAACTGCTTTAAAAGACGTCGTTTAACAGAGTCATATTTACCTCCTAATTTTAGGCTGATTCCAGCTTTACGTTATATTTTAATCCATTATTTTTTAAGCTATCCCTGAGAGCTAGTTCAATTAAACACTTCTCTGAATAACCTAAATTTTTAGCAATTTGAGCAACCCTTTTGGGGGTTGAGATGCGTTTTCCAGTCTCAAGATCGTACAAGCTAGCTCTAGACATACCTAGCTTTTCTGCATATTTCTCTAAACTTATCTCATCGTATTCCCTAAAGTTTTTTAGAGTATTTCCAAAGGTCATTGGGCCTAATTCTTTTTCCCACTTTTTTAATAATCTATTAATATTCATGCTTATTTACCTCCAAAATATGAATATGGACATTTTGGTCTATAGCCTCATAAATTAAGACGATAAGCCTTGTTGAGCCTAATTGACCCTTGCCCTTTTCTTTTGTCTTTCAGGGCTTCATCCCTATAGGTTCTAAGTTTTATTGCCTTACTGATACCCTCTTTGGTTACTGCAAATATCCAACCTCTGACCCTTTTTTTTATGCGTAGAGGCATTTTTTCTATCTGTTTTTCAAAAAGGCGACTGTATGTAATCTTTGTTTTCACCTTAATTTCCTCCTTATTGTAGGTCATTTTGACCTACAATCTGCTTTTCTTTTTTCATGGAGCTTGTCCGTCCTGACACATAGTTTACAAAATATACCGGAGACATAGTTTGCACTTTCCTAGAAAGGAGGCACTTAAAATGGCCTGGAGGGAAAGAAGTAAAATGGTTGCGAGAGAGGGATTTGAACCCCCGACCTTCGGGTTATGAGCCCGACGAGCTACCAGGCTGCTCCATCTCGCGCCAGGAAAATGATAATTTATATTTTTAAAGCTTAGAGGGTCAAGTGTTCAAATGATATTAGGTAATATTATAGGCATCTAATCCTGTTCTAGCTTAATAGATACTCAAAATCCTTTTTTGTAAGACCAGATTTGCCCTTAAAACTAGTTGAAATTATATCGTCAGTGTTTTCAACAAGAAGAAGATTAAAAGCTTCTTGCTTAGTATCTTTTAACATTTGAATTTTTTCTTCAATAGAGTTGCTCATTATGTATCTATAAACATGAACCGATTGTTTTTGACCTATTCTATGAACCCTATCTGTTCCTTGATTCTCAGCTGCAGGGTTCCACCATGGCTCAACATGTATGATGTAGTTAGCCTTAGTTAGATTTAAACCAACACCACCTGTTTTAAGTGTCATTACTAAAGCTTTATGACCTTCTTTATTAAATTCATTTAGAGTTTTTTCACGTTTTTTTTGAGAATCTTTACCTGTAATAGATAAAACGTTTAGATTTTTTTTCTTTAATTCTTTTTTAATATTATCTAGGGTTAAAATAAAGTTTGTAAAGATTAAAACACTTTTATTCGAGGTTAAAAGTTCTTCAACCCTTTCAATGACCATAGATAGTTTGGGGCTTAATACTTTATAGTTACTTTCCACTATAATATCAGGGCAGGAGCAAACCTGTCTTAATTTCATAAGTGCTGCAAACATTTGAATTTGAGATTTAGATTCACCTTGTTCTACTAAAAGTTTTTGAACCTTAGAATTCCAAGAGAGAGCCACATTTTTATAAATTTCTTTTTGTTGATCATCAAAATCAATTTTTACAATAGATTCAGTTTTATCTGGGAGTTCTTTTAAAACTTCATCCTTAGTTCTTCTTAGTATTAGAGGTTTTGATTTAAGCTTTAAATAATCTATTTCTCTCTTACTTACAGATCCTGTATTTATTTTTCTAGGGCCATAAATTTTTATAAAATTAGAGTATTCACCTAAAGCTCCTGGAACGGATAAGTCTATTAATGAATAAAATTCACCATAATGATTCTCCATAGGAGTGCCTGAAAGGCAAATTTTTACCTTTGCATTTATATTTCTTGCTGATTGAGAACGCAGAGATTTAATATTTTTTAATTGTTGAGCTTCATCAAAAACAATTACATCCCAGTCTTTACTTTGAAAGACTTTCTGGTGTTCTGTTAACAAACCATAGGTTACTAAAATTATACCTTTGTTGATCATTTTAAATTCATTTTGAAGATTATTTTTATATACAAAAATATTTAAATTAGGTGTGAATTTTTTAGTTTCACTCTTCCAGTTATGAATAAGCGAAGTGGGTACAACAATTAAATGTAATCTTTTTTGATCTAAATTGTTTAAATGATTTAGAAATGATAAGATTTGGATTGTTTTTCCTAGACCCATATCATCGGCTAAAACCCCCCCTAAACCTATTCGGTATAATTGTATAAGCCATGACACGCCTTTTTCTTGAAAAGCCTTAAGTTTGCCTTTAAAGTTCTCGTCTAATATGCTGGTCTTTGTTTCAAGAAAATCATACTCTTTTGCAATAGCTTCCCATCTCTCACTACCTTTAACAGGAATATCTGTTTGTCTCAAAGCTAAAATATCTAATATATGTGATCTATAAAATTGTGGATCTTTATTTTTTAATTCGTCACTTGTTAAAGATTTTTTATTATTTAAAGAAATTTTATCCCAGAAATGATTTAGCCATGTTACAATAGGCACTTCTTTTTCAGGAATAAAATACAGTTGATCATTATGTTGTACTACAGTGTTAGTTTTAAAAACCTTTGCTTCTTCTTCTGTAATTTCAACACCATCAAAGTAATATTTAGGGTTAAGTTCAAACCAATCTATTTTTTTATTTTCTTCAGACTTTTCTAAAACCTTGATCTCAGCCTTTAAAATATCCTTTTGCATCACTTTAATTTTTTTTTGATTAATAATACAATTGTTTTTATCTATGAAACTGCCAATATTTAGTGGGCAAGGGCTGTTTAGCTCTATACTTAAACCTTCTTTAATACTTTGTTTTGGGTTTATTTCAAAATTTTGAAAATTATCTAAACTAAATATTTTATTTTTATAATACCTTAGAAAATTTTTTATTAAGGGCTCAATAAAATCAAAAACATTTTTTTGAGAAGAGGTTGTTGTTATTTCAGATTCTAAGACTTGTAGAATCTCATAGTTTGTTTTTTCAAATAAATCATGAATACATTCATCTACATATTGTATAAAAAAACTAGATACCACCTTAGAAACATTAGTTGCCTCAGTATAAGTTAATTTTAAGATTACTTTATCTAATTTGGCCCAAAGCTTAGTTTTATTAAGCTTAGATTTTTCTTTTGCAGCTGCAATAACTTCTATTAATATTAAAGAAAAAAACCCAGAACTTTTTAGGAGTTTTAATTCTGAAAGTCTTTTGTCTCCTTTTACAGCAATATTTGCAGCGTCTTTTTGAAGGTATGCGGCAAGGCCTCCTTTAAGTCCTAAAAGAATTTTTAATATTCTAGTTATGAAATACGAGTCTGGGTCCAAAGATATATTTGGATATTTTAATTCAACTTTTGAAGATTCAATATTTGAAAAAATTAAATTTAATTTATCTGAATCTACAGTTTTCATATTTAAATTATGTGATATCTTTACAGGGAGTAATTCTTTAAGTTTTTTTATTTTTTCAATAGGTCTTTGATAAAAAGAATCATTATATGAAATCGTTTTTTTTAAAGAATCTTTTGAAACATCAAAAGAAAGTGATTTGAGTTGAAATTTTAAATGATCTGCTGAAAATAAATCTTTAATATTTTCTCTGATCTCATCTTCTTTTGTAATAAAAAGCTCATTGCTTTCTTTTATATGGAATACTGAATCCATCATTCTAACTTTTGTTAAATCAATAGTATAATTCAAATTTAAAGAGAGTATGCTGTTGGATAAACTTAAGTTAGCATCATCAAATAAGACATCTTTAAGATTAATTTTTAAAATTTCTTTTGAGGTTTTAAAGACCCCTGTAAAAGACAGGCTGTAGCCTTTATCAGCATAAGGTTTTTCTATTAAAAAAACTCTAACTTTCTTTTGTAGAAGTAAAGTACTTAAAGAACTTATAATTTTACTAGCAATTTCGTCTTCTTGTTCATATAAAGAAGCGTTAGATCTAAGAACTTGTTTACTCCATAATAGAGGTTTAACTATTTTCTTCTCAGAGATCATCTCCCAAGGTAATAATATTCCCAAAGGGTGTTTAGATAGTTTTGAGAAATTAAATATTTCACCAGTTTTAAATCTAATAAAAAAACAATCTAGGACACTAAGTTCAGTTTTAAGTTTTTGAGTTATTTCTTTCATGGGAAAAACATATTCTTTTAAAAAACCTTCCTCATGGAATTGAACATTCTCTTCCTTTTCGATATAAATTTTGTTTTTTGTTGAAAGAAAAAAATCAATTAATTCTTCTTTGTTTTTTAAGAAAAGACTGATTGCTTTTAATAAGGCATTGTATGGATAATCTTTTAATTTTAGAATTAATCCAAAAATATTAAAAACTTCTTTTAAAGAATTTTTGTTAAAACTTACTTCTTGAGTTTTTCTATTAATTTGAATGGCATTTTCATCTGCTAGGAAAATAAGCAAAATGTCTCTGTCTTCCCTTTTAATTCTAAGGTCTTTTAAGCAATTCAAACTCGTTGTGGAGTCTTTAACCTTTAAGAGTAGAGAAGAAATAAGAAGAGTTTGATCAAGAGTATATTTTCTATCGCTCATTTATATTACAAGAGATATATTTATCTTTTATGTCAATGTTTGTTTGAGCTTCGTTTATTTTTTATGCAAGTATTTTTCCTTTTTTGCAGTTTTTATGGATGTTTAAGACCTTTATCCCATTTACATTCGTCATCTCTTGTATTTCAATGAGTACAAGGAGTTTAGAGTGCAGAAAAAATTATTTTTATTATCATTTAGTTTTTTCAGTTTTTTTGTTTTTTTAAGCGAATACTCAAGTACTCAGGTCTCTGTAGGTACAATAGCAAATCCAACAAAGCATAACATCCTTCTTGATTTATCATCTAAAACAGACAAGATAATCTATAATAATTTGATCTATAGTAATTATAGCTGTTTTTTATTAAACCCTAAGCAAGCTCAATGCACTCAATTTAGAAAAGAGGGGAATATTATATCTTTAAATGATGTTGTTGAACTTTATAAATACACATCTAATAATGGGCAAGCTTTTAGGGTCTATCAACACTCTAATGGAGAGACTGATATTGAATTTAGAATTAAATCTTCTAGTACGCGTTATCGCTATTCCTTTACTTCAATAAATCAGATACCCTTATTTACTCAAAAAAAAGGACTTTTCATAACCGGTACTATTGAATGGGATATAAGTTCTTTAAATTATATTTTATAAGTTGATGTTAATGACTTGATTAATAAGGAGTATTTTTAAGAGAATGCTTGCCTAAGCAAAGTTGAAATTGATAAGTCAACTTTATTTGAATCACAACATGGTGAATGAAATAAAGTTCTCGAATAAAAGGTTAAGGTAATCGTTATATTAAAGTTAAAGAGAAGAGAATTTAAAGAAGGGTTTTTTAGAATTTTATTTTAAAAATTAACAAAACACTCTGGGTTTTTTTAAGTTAACTCAGATCTTTTTATGGGGGATTAATGAAAATTTTTAAATCATTTCCAATTTTTCTTGTAATTTTAGTGTTTGTCATTTTAAGTTATCAAAATTGTTCTAATTTTGATCTTCAAGATTTAAAAGGTAATCAACAAGGTCAGTTTTCAGTTTATAGTCCTATAGGATATAGTTCTTTATCTTTTTTAAACTACAATCAAGGGTCTTGTTCGCCTGAAGCGATTGAATTTGTTGAAGTTTTTAATGAAAATTCTTACATTTGTGCTCTTGCAACTAACTCTTGTGAACTTAACTTTTTATTTTCTCAAGGCTTTTCTCTAGATGGTAATGATACCTGTAGTACTGCTATGGATATTAATTCAGATTCATTATTTAAAAGCTTTACAACAGCTTTGCCCTCTGATTTTGGTTATGTTCCAGATCCAAAAGTAATATGCACTATGCAATATCAAGATTTAGTAAATATAAAAATACGTAAATGCGTTTATGGAGTAAATGGTTGTATGATTTCTTATTTAAAATCTTCTCATGGATTTATAAATGACATCTTTGGTTTTTGCGATTAGGTGTTGGTAACTATTTTAAAGTAATAAAGCTCAACTCCTATTTGAAAAAAAATAAACAACATATCTTTTGAAATTTGAAGTTCATTAAATGGTACATTGATTATTTTTTTAATTTCATCTATCATATTTTTTTTAATTATTTGTTCATTCATTTTATCTCCTGTTTAAATATATTTTTTATATTCAAAAAAACTTACTATCCGAAAAACAATTAGATTAGAGTTCTCTAAAAAATGTCCGGTTTTAGAATATTATTAGAGAACAAAAAATATGATAAAGTTTAATAATACTTATTTTATAAAATTCTGTCTAAAAATTGTATTTTTTATGTCTAGAAAAAAAATCTACTATAATAGATTTATATGGAGTTATGGTTTAATTCACTAAAAAATGAATCTAAAGATAAGAGTTTAATATAGAATAAGAGGTAAGATCCTTTATGTTTAAGTGTATTTAGACTTAATAGGAAAAAAGTATTCTTTGTGGGTTTTTAAGATTTGAGTGGAGTTAAATTTTTAATTTAACTCCCAATTATTTAAAATTTTTAATTAAGGATTTTTAAACAGGTTTAAAGGTTATACTGATGCGAATAGTTATTTAAAAGTGTTATTAAGTTATAATAATATTGCGTTTTGTTTAGACTTGACCTAAAATCTTTTTTAGGTTAAAAAATCTATTTAGCCAAAGTGTTTAATGCTTTGGGGATTAAAGCATGTATGAAAACATTAACTAGTCAAATGCAGTTCCAAATTACACCTAGAAAAGCACTTAATCTTTTAAAAGAAGGTAATAAGCGATTTGTCAGTAATCTTAGGGTAAATAGAAATTTATTAGAACAAGTAAATGAGACTTCATGTGAACAGCATCCTTTCGCTGTTGTTCTTAGCTGTATTGATTCTCGAACATCAGCAGAGCTGATTTTTGATCAAGGTTTAGGTGATATTTTTAGTATTCGTATAGCAGGTAATATTTTAAATGAAGATATCTTAGGAAGTATGGAATTTAGTTGTAAAGTAGCGAAAGCTAAAATTATATTAGTCTTAGGCCATACAAAATGTGGAGCTGTGAAAGCTGCATGTGATGGTATTAAGATGGGAAATCTAACACCATTATTAAATAAAATTCAAAACGCTGTGAGTGATGAAAAATCTATACTTAAGAATAGAAATTCAAAAAATAGTGAATTTGTTCAAAGAGTTTCTGAGATTAATGTAAAAAAAACTATTCTTGATATAATGAAACGAAGTTCAATTTTAAATGAGTTAATTCAAAATAGAAAATGTGGTATTGTTGGTGGTATTCATGATATTACAACAGGTTTTGTTCATTTTTATGAAAAAGATTTTTAAATTTATAACTTAAATCTCTAGCAGTGATTAAGGGCAGTTTTTAAAGACTATAGAAAAAAAGTCTAATCTATAAGAAAAGATTTTTATCTTGTGCACTCTATGTGTAAGGCTTATAGCGCAATGTCTAAATGAAGAGGCACCCTTGTAAGCTTTTCTTGATTTTTCATGTAAGACATTACTTTTTTAGGGAAATCTACTCCATTTACAATAGATAGTGAACGAAGATTTGCAAAAAGATGGATGTCATTAATAGAAGCTGTTTTTCCAGAGTAAAAACTAGTTCCAGTAAGAAGATTGTCAAGTTTTTTTAAATGTTTATTGGCTTTTAAAATATAATCACTAGATTTTTTTAGATGTTTTTTAAAAGATCCTATGTAGTCTTCTTTCTTTTTTATGAAATAAGCCCTAGCTTGAGGAGTTTTAAATTCTTCAAGATTAGATTTTACCCATCGAGGCATTACTAAAGAGTATAAATACTCGCTAGACTCGGAGAGCCAAGCTTCTAATTTGAGATCAAGCGGGGTATTTGAAATAAAAATGCTGCCATGTTCAGAATCAATTTTTTTAATGATGTCTAAACTTTCTGGAGTATGAATACCAGAACGAGATAAAATGGGGACCATTTTTTGTCCAATCATATTTATGGGTGTTTTTTCATCATCATTTAATAATGTGATAAGCTTAAATGGAATATTTTTATAGCCAAAAATCATTCGAGCTTTAACACAATAAGGGCAATGATCGTATATATAAAGTTTCATAAGATTCCTTTAAAAAAAGGTTTTAGTTTAGTTAAAAATTTTATTTCTTTATCTGTTTATAACCAGCTAAGAATATTATCTCTATGCGAGTAAAGATGGAGTTCGTCAATGATAATTTAATATTTGAATTTAAATAAAACTTGGTTAAAATAGATGACTCTAGACTAAGTACTTTTGTAAAAGCTTACCAAGGATTAAACTTTCTAGCTTTAGTAGCTTAAAGGTGTGGTAAAAAACGATTATGATATTTATATTTTGACTTAAAAAAGCTGTAAACATATTATTTTAAAGTGATTTTTGATAATCTTAAATTTGGGTGTTAAAGAATGGAGAGAAAAAAGAGTGAAAAATATAATTTTATTGTTTTTAGTTTTGTTCTCTACTCAGTCCAATGCTTTAAACTGTCAAAGTATTCTTGAAAAAACTGTTAAAATCACATATGAAAATATCTCTGATCAAGTTAAATATATGTTCATTCAAGGTGAAAAGCTTCCTTATTTGGATTTAACCTTGCAAGGGTGTGAGAAAGGGACTGTTTTTATTATTTCAGGGTTTGGTAAAAATATGAACTCTTGGGTGGCTCATATTAACTTACTTTTAAATAAGAGGTATAGAGTAATTTTATATGCTCAATCTAACGTTGGAAGAAACTTGTTAGAAAATGGGATACTTCATTTTGATTTTGGTGAGGGGCTAAATTATGATGCTCAACTAGGAAAAAAACTTCTCCAAAAACTTAAGCCTAAAAAAATCATTGTGGTAGGGTATTCTCGAGGAGCCTGGGTAGCTTCAAAAATCGTTGATCTTTTAGCAGAGGTGCAATCTATTAAAATTAAACGGCTTGTTTTAGCAAGTCCTTATGTGGAGTACTTTTGGAAGTTTAAGGCGCCAGGCTTTACAGGCTACTTCTTTGATAGAGGGTTTAATTTTATGTTGGCTTTAAATCCGGGGGTTGTAGGCCTTAGTATGGGAGCCTTTATAAAGCACTCTTATCACGAAGAAATTAAAGGGGTTTTAAACAATCAAAGAGATCGTGCTTTAGGGTATATTTTAAAGGGCACAAATCCTGGAAACAATAAGCAAGAATCCACTCTTTTCTTTATTTTAAAGGCAATAGAAAAAGGAATTAAAGTAAAAGTTATAACTAGTCAGAACGATCAAAACTTAGCACCTTTAAAAATTGTAAAGACTTTAGATGTTAAAGGGGTTGATTTTAATGTTCTTTCTGGCCATGAGTATAGTCATTATTGGCCGCAAACACATCCGAATCTTTTTGTTGAAAAGATTTTAACTTATACTAATTCCATGAATTAATTTTTAAAAGGAAAAAGTGCACAGTTATATTAGAGAAATCTAGTTTTATTATCTTCTTTCTGCTCACGGATTTTTTTAAAAAGAGTTGTTTTTAATTAAGTATAAAACAGTTAATTTTTTATTATTGCTTTTTGTGATAAGGCTTTAATTTTTAAACAGCGTGCTTCAATATCAATTTGTTTAAGAAGTATTTTTTGCACTCCAAATGACCATGCTGAATTTTTGATTTGAGTTTTTGTTATTGAAATATTTTTTTTGTATTCACCGCAAAAAAATGGAGAAAAATTATTAGCAAAAGTATTTTGAACTTTTTGAGGTAGATCATAGATTTTATCTATATTTTTAAAAAAGCTTTCTTGTATAAATTTAAAATATATTTTTCTTTGTACATGGGGGATAAGGTTTGAAAGAATAAAAATTCTTTCTTTTAATGAAATATTAGAGGTTTTATTTAAGGCCTTTGAAAGCCAAATATTTTTATTCTTTGCAAAACTAGCTTCAGACCCGAGTTTATTTAAGAACCCCTTTCGTGAAGGATCCTCTTTAAATAAAAGGTGAGTGTAGGAGTTATCTTTATATTTTACATTTGAAAGTTTTTTTGCAAGAAGCCATTTTTTATCAATATTTATTTTAAAACCAATATCAAAAGGACACTTGCTTAAACATTGATAAAGTTTAGTAGGGTTGTCTTGATAAGTATTATAAACCCACTCTCTAAAGAATATTTTTTTAAGAGCAGGATTTTTAGTTTTAACAATAAGAGTTTTTAAAAGTTTTGAAAAATTAAGACGGTCTATTTTTGCTTTATTTTTATCACTGTAGTAATCAAAAATAGATATGTATGGATAAAGTAGTGACAACATTGAATTTAGAGTGTCTGGATTTTTTTCTTTAGAGAGTTGTTTTTTTAAAATAGGAATTATTTTTTCTGGGGGAATTTTACCTAATCTAAGATCGTTGTTTATCATTGACCAGAACTGAGATTTAAAAAGATCTGACTCAAATTCATTGATATTATCAGATATAAACATAGAGGACTTTGAATCAAGATTGACGTTTATAAAACCATAATCATTCCAATTTGGAAAAACTGCTTTAGGACAAGAAATCTTTTCTAAAGGTTTCCAAAGAGTTTTTTTGCCACTAATTATTACAGTAAAAACATTCTGAGGTTTAAAGTTTATATTATTATTCCACAAAGCAACTTTAAGTTTATGAGTTCTAAATATTTGATCTCCGTTATTAATGCTTTGTATGAATATTAATTTTGTTAAGGTACCTTCATGGCAAGAAATTTCTGTTGTAATTGAATTTAAGCCTTTTGTTTGTAACCACTCACTTGTCCATTTAGTTAGATTTTTAGAGGTGTGAGTTTGTAGAGTTGATATAAAGTCTTTTAGCTTTGTGTTTTGTTCTGCAAAAATTCTAAAATAATCAGCTAGGCCAAGTTTAAATTTATCTTCACCAATGAAAAATATAAGTTGTTTTAATATAGCTGCTCCTTTTCCATAGGTGATGGCATCAAAATTTGAAAAAGCTTTGTTTGTAGAAGAAATATTTGTTTCAACGGGATGAGTTGTACTCCATTGATCTTCAGAGTAAGCTCTTTTTTTAGGAGAGTTAAAAAAGTTTAACCAGGCCTCTTTATATTCAGTGTTGTAATATAGGCCTGAAAATGCCATATAAGTTGCAAAGCTTTCGTTTAACCACAAATTATTCCACCAGTTCATTGTGACAAGATTTCCAAACCACATATGAGCCATTTCATGAAAAATAACAACTGAAAGATTTCGTAAATCAGATCTTAAAGGCTTACTTTCTCTATGTATATAGGATTCATGAAAAGTGACGGCAGCAACATTTTCCATTGCTCTAGGATTAAAATCAGGAACAATAACTTGATCATATTTAGTATATGGGTAATCTGTAGAGAAGTATTGTTCAAAAAAGTTAAAACTTTGTTTTGTGGTTTTAAACCAATAATTAGGCTTTACATATTTTGCTAATGATTGTCTGGAGAAAAGTCTTAAAGAAATTTCTTTAGATTTTAATTTAACTTTATCTTCCCATATTTTATATGGTCCAGCATGTAGAGAAAAAAGGTATGTAGAGAATTTTTGAGATTTTGGAAAGGACCACTTTTTATAGTCACCGTTAACTACAGCTTGTTGCTCTTTAACAGAGCTGATTACTATCCAGTTTAAAGGCGTTATAACATTTAAACTATAAGAAGCTTTTAAGTTTGGCTGGTCAAACATTGGAGCAAATAGATTTGCAGCATAAGGTTCGAAATTAGTATAAAGATAAACATTTTTATCCAAAGAGTCTTTAAACTTATATAAGCCATTGCCATCTTTACTATATTTTTTAGAATATTTTATTTTAAGAATGTTTTTTTCTTCTTTTAGGCTTGTAATTGGAATGCTGATAAAATAATTATTATATTTAAAGTTGGATAATCGCTTGCCATTTACATAGATTTCATTAACTAAACCTTTTTCAAAATCTAGAGTTAATGATTGATGTTTAAAATTTGATTTTGAAAAATTAAAAATAATTGTAGATATTCCAGTAAATGAAGAGCTAACATTAGCAGTTCTTAAATCAATTTCGAATAAGTAAGAGATGTTAGATAGGTTGGATTTTCTTAGTTTAGCGATGCTTTGCGTTAGTCCTTTTTTCGACTCACGAGGTGTTATTTTTTTTAAAGAGGATTCTTTTTTGGAACAGGAGAGTCCTAGAGGTAAAATAAGCAAAATAAAAAGGTGTAGAAAGAAATGCTTCATAAAAAAATACTCCTTTAAGATTAAGTTAAAATATTACACTAGGCTATGGAAAAAACGAATAATATATTTATGTCCATCTTGATACAAATTATACCGTGTTCGTCCTGACACATAGTTTACAAAATATACTGGAGACATAGTTTACACTTTCCTAGAAAGGAGGCATTTAATGGCGGGGTGGACGGGACTCGAACCCGCGGCCTCCGCCGTGACAGGGCGGCGTTATAACCAACTTAACTACCACCCCAGTAGTAGATTTAAAAAATGAAATTATCTAATATTTTCCTAAAGTACAAGAAAAATTATTTTTTAACTTTATAAATTAAAATTCAATATTTTGTGTGCACAAACTTCTAATATTTTTATCAATATTACAAAATTCATTTTCTGCTTTAAAAGGAAAGTTAGCTCATACTCAGAATTTTAAAAGCTTTTATTTAATAGTTTAACCTTCTCAAACTTTTTAAAGTGTCTTTTTTTATAAAAATGGTGCCCTTATTAAAGTCTTAAATAAATATCTATACGATTTAAGTAAATCATGATCTTCTTTTTTAAGTATTTTTTTAAAATCTTTTCCTAAAGGATTTAATCTTTTTTCGTTGGTTTTAAATACTTTCATACCCACTCCAGCTATTATGCCGGCTCCTATAGCTGTAGTTTCAATATTTTTAGGGCGCATAAGTTTTAATGATGAAAATTGAGCCTGAATCTTCATAAAGGTGTCTGACATAGAAGCTCCTCCATCGACATAAACTCTTTTTAGTTTTTTTGAGAAATCTTGTTCCATAGCTTCAAAAATTAATGTATTTTGAAAAGATAAACCCTCTAGTAGGGCCCTTGCCATATGAGATGCTTTTGTACCTCTTGTAAGCCCTAAAAAAGCACCTTTAGACTCTGGTGACCAATAAGGCGCTCCTACTCCAGAAAAAGTAGGGGCAAATTTAACCCCTTGTGAAGTGCGAACACTTAAAGCTAATTTTCCAATATCCATGGCTTTTTTTAAAACACCTAGTTCATCTATAAACCAATTTATGCAAGAGCCACAGTTAAATGCTCCGCCTTCTAAAGCATAAACAGGTTTTTGATCTTTAAGGCTCCACGCTATAGTAGTAAGTAAACCTGATTTTGAATAGATTAACTTATTTCCTGTATTTAAAAGAATAAAGCTACCCGTTCCAAACGTACACTTCATATCCCCCTCTTTAATCCCATGTTGTCCAAAAAGAGCTGCCTGTTGATCACCCAAAATACCTGTTATAGGAGTTCCCTCTGTTAAAGGTGCAAAGTTTTTAACGGAGCCAAAATTAGAGTTTGAATTAATCACCTCAGCCAGAATATCTTGTGAAATATTAAAGTACTTTAAAAGTTCCTTATCCCACTTTTGAGTTTTAATATTAAATAACTGGGTACGTGATGCATTACTAGGCTCGGTGTAAAAACTTTTTCCTCCAGTAAGATTCCAGAGTAAAAAAGTATCTATAGTTCCAATCATTAAATTTTTAAATTTTGATTTATTATTTTTTAAAAACCATTCTATTTTTGTAGATGAAAAATATGGATCAATACTTAATCCTGTGTTTTTTTTAATCCAATTAGCATCACCTTTTTTTTTAATCTCTTTAGTTCTTAGAGCTGTTCTTCGGCACTGCCAGACAATAGCATTTCCAAAAGCTTTCCCCGTCTTGTAGTCCCAAAAAACAACGGTTTCTCTCTGATTTGTGATTCCTATTGTAAGAATATCCTTAGGGGTTTTATTTATTTTTTTAAGTACATTTTGAATAGCTTTTTTAACACTGTTTAAAATGTCTTTAGGGTTGTGCTCAACCCATCCAATTTTTGGAAAAATTTGTTTAAAAGAAACATTACTTGAACCCAGTATCTTTCCTTTTGTATTCATAACCAAGGCTGTAGAGCCAGTGGTTCCTTGATCTAAAGAGAGGATTAAGTTTTTCATACATTTAAAGCTTACTCGCCAGGAGTATCTGAGGCAATCGTCAGTGTTAAATTGTAGACTAATTTTGTTAAAATACCTGCATTCTCTGCATCATCAGGGCTGCCGCCTATGAGTTTTGATCTCATAATGCTTGCCATAGAAACAGCTAAAAGCATCAATAAGATGTATTCTAAAACCAACTGTCCACTTTGTTTTTTTTTGTCCTTATTTTTTTTATTTTGACTCTTTAAACATACAAGAATAGTCTTATTTTGTGAAAACATCCAATTGGAAGTGTTTTGGTAAAATCGCAGCATCAATTGCTCTATCGGTAATTATTGGTTTTTTCTGGATATCAAATACTCAAAAAATCACAAAAATCACAAAAAATCCTCATAATTTCAACTTAGGTAGTGTTTTTACTAAATATCTTACAGATAAAACCCTAGTAGTTTTTTGGGCTAGCTGGTGTATTTCCTGTAAGGAAGATCTTAAAGAACTTAAAAAGTTTAGAGCCTCTAATTTACCAAAAGGCTTTAGTATTCTAGCTGTTAATATTGATAGGGTAGAAAACTTATCGCAAGCAAAGCTCTTATGGAGTGAATTAGAAATTAAAGATATTAAGCTTTTATTTGATAAAAACGCAAACTATCAAAATCTTTTATCTATTGATCTTCTACCTTCTTACTTTGTATTTGAAAAAAATGGAAAAATCCTTTTAAGATTAGATGGAAAAATAAATTTTTCAGATAAAAAAATATTATCTCTTCTATTTAGTTAAAAGTATGGGACTTTCCTAAAGAAATAGGACACTTTTTTCTATGCGAGTTTTTGTTTAATTGTACATCCTTAATGGTTTTGATAATCGAGTCTGCAAATTAAATTGTATGATTGCTATTCGTCTTAATACATCTGTAAACTATGTTTTCGGTATGGACCCTCTCCTGACTTAAAAACAAAAATACCAAATTTTTATAGACTGTCTGTCCTGATACATCTGTAGAAATGGAGCGTTCGTCGGAAACTGGGTAAGTTACTGACTTGACTCGCTTTTGCTTGGAAACCAAGCCACGTCAAGCCAACGCCTAAATCACTTATGATCTTTCCAGAGTTTTCACAGTTATTCAAGGTTTTAGTTTAGAAAAAAATTTTAACTGACCAGAAGCTTATAAAAATGTTTTTTCTAGCAACGCTATAATGGCATCACTTTGGATCTTCTGCTTACAGGCTCCCTTAATAATATCATCATTAATTTCCTGCTTGAGTTGGCTCATAAATTCAATGAAATGGTCTCTCACTTTGCCCTTTAATTTTTCCTCTTTTTCTTCATCTAGAAAGGTGACTGCCAAATTGATTATATCGCTGCGATGCTTCTTCCAGTTTTTAGAATCCTCTTTTCTTGCTTTAATTTCAAGGTAGGCTTTGGCTTTAAAAGGAATCAAGGCAAAGGGATTCAAAAGATTGATGCCATCTTTTTCCACGGCATTTTTTTTAATCAATGCATAATACTCATCATCTAGTAAGATAGCCGATAGGGATTCCACCTCTGCTGGGGTCGTAATAGGTATGATGTGTTGACCATCAAAAAGTTTAAATTTGGCTTCTGCTGTGGCAAATAATTCAATCATTAGAGGGAATTCTTCTTTCTTGGGATTTTGGAAACGGTAAAATGTCGCTTGATCATTATCTCCCTTTTGAATTTCATAACCACCATCCTTAATGTATTGTTTAATGGCATTTAGAAACTGGGCAGAGGGCCTCATAATAAGAACGATGTCCAGATCCTTTGTTGGCCTGACCCGTGGTGCCCCCGCCTCATCCAGAAGAAGATGACTGGCTACGCCACCAACCAGAATAAAGTTTTCTGAGTGCTGCTTAAAATGATCCCTAAAATGACCGAGTCCCTTAATCATGTATTCTCTCCTATTTTCAAACTGTACTTTCTAAGTAGTTTTTCAAGTTCAATTTGAACTCTCTCATCCTGTTCAGTTTTGTTAATGAGATAAATATCTATAGGATTTACGCAGCCTTTCTCAATGAGAATAGGACACCTATCCCATTGCTCAATTTTGGCGACTGCAAAATCATCCAATACAATATTTTTATTTTTAATTGTTTTTTTGAAATTCTTTTTACTCACCGCATAGGTTGGAATTCTGTCATCAGCAAGATTTGTTTTGTTAGAAAGTGCTGTAATGCCAGAATAGGGTAGTCCTTTAGGAATCTTGTCAATATAGATAATTTCCTTAACGGGGCTTTCTAACTTATTTTTTAAAAATTCCCAAAGCTCAGTCTTTTTATGGAAAAAAACAAATTTAGATACTTCTCTTTTTTTCTCATAGCACAAGTTATTTGCTAAAAGAGGCTCAATGGCTCTTCCGACAGTCATCTGACTGACCTTAAAAACATCAGCTAAAGCCAGCTTATTTTTTCCAGATAAATCGCCTTTCAAAATTTCTCTAATGAGCATATTTATCGCTAGGCCATTTAATTGAGTTTTATTAGATTTAATTGCAAGATTTTCTGGCTTAATAGAAACGTTCACTGCGGGAAGATGAACTTGCTTACCTTCGACAATAAAATTCAGCCCGTTTTGAATCATTCTTTGGACTTTATGAAAGTGCAGTTCGGGTAGGCACCATATTTGAGGATAGTCGATTTTTTCCTTTAAAATTTTGGCGTGTTTTTTAAACTCGCGTGGCCCCAAATTTTTGTCTCTGACATTGATAACTAGGTAAGGCTCTTTATTTATGAATAATTCATTGAAACTATAAATACCTCGAAAGAAAGTGGGTATATTCTTAAGCTCAAGCCTTTTCTCCTTAGTCTTAAGATTGGGAAGATATCTATTTAGCATTTTCTCCGCTATGTGTTCCATATTCACATCCTAACATAGTTATCGTCATAATAACATTATTTTGTTAGAATGATGGTATATGTGTTAATTGCCGTATAATCAACCACTTACAGCCTTCCTAATCAAAGAAAACAAAATTTAAGAAAAACACCTTATTTCATTCATTTTTTTAGTCAGTAAAAACGGCATAAATACCCCAAGGATTGAGGTATTTATGCTTGTGACTTAAGAGGGTATTCTAGGCCGCAGTCCCACTGCCGGAGGTATGCACTGAGGAAAGATAGCTTAAAGCTGCCTTGTCCGAAGGAAGAAAGCTGGCTCCAAGACCTTCAGTGGCTCCTTGTTCCCTGATCCCAGCCAAGCGAACGTAGATTTGGAAAGTTTTAAAGTCTCTCCAGCCGCCAATTCTCATTACAGTGGCTTCTTCCTTTCCGCTAGCGAGAAGGTGAGTTGCAAAGCAAGCTCTCAGAGTATGAAAACGAACTGAGCTTATGCCAATTTTTTTGCAAAAGGCTCGAAGCACTCTAGCTTGCTCTCCCTTCTTCCATTCAGGAAGTCGTGGCAACAAATACTCACTCCTTGGATAGCACTCAAACAATTCATCAATAATTGGATTAAGGTCTTGGGCTATAGGAGCATTACGCCAATATTTTGCCTTGGTCGATTTTGCTTGCTCGCTTGCCTTATCCCAGGATTCCGTAATGCGAATCAGATTCTCCTTTCGTTTAACATTTTCTTTTCTTAAGGCATAAAGCTCACCTGATCTCATGCCCGTCATTAAGGCTAATGCCCAAATAGGATACCATTCATGTTTTCTTGATTTGGCTTCTATCAATAATTTTTGAACTTCATCTACTGTTAATATTTCAGGTAACTTTTCTTCAGTGGGCAGGTCCCCCCGATTTTTGGATAGTTGGGACCTGAGAGAAAAATTAATTATTTAAAATTCAGTTTAACTTTTGAAATCCACTTTATTTAAACAATATCAGGGGCTTAAAAAGGAAAACACATGAAAAACAATAACCTCAATAAAACTTATAATGAAAACTTTAAACTCAACGCTGTGAAAAAATTACTCGCTGACAAAAAAGGACTCACTTACACCGCTAGTAAACTTAACATTGCCTCTTCAACCCTCTATGGATGGAAGAAAAAATATGCTAATTTAAATTCTATGACCCACAGCAACAGCAATAAAAAACTCTTTCTTGAAGACAAACTTAACTTTATTAAAAAAACTCAATCTTTAAATGAAAACGAACTTGGAAAATTTCTTAGAGAAAATGGACTTAACTCTTCAGACCTTATTAATTTTGAAAAAGAATTACTTGGACAAAATCCTGTTGGAAGACCTTCACTTGATCCTGAAATTAAAACTTTAAGGAAAGATAAAATAAACTTAGAAAGATCTTTAAATCGAGCTGAAAAAGCTCTAGCTGAACAGTCTGCTAGAATCATCTTGTTAAAAAAAAGCCACGAGATCTGGGGGGTCAAAGAGGACGAAGATTAAGTCCTGATGACAAAGAAGTTTGTCTTGAATTAATTAACACCTCTTCTAAAAATGGCTGTAGACTTAAACTTGCCTGCAGCGATTTAGAAATTGATATTAAAACTTTCAACCGCTGGAAACTTTCTTTAACTGATAAAAGAAAAGGACCCTTATCGCCTCCAAAAAATAAATTAAGTGATAAAGAAAAAGATGAGATCATTAACACCTGTACTTTAAAAAAGTATGTTGATGACTCTCCTCATGTGATAGTTTCAAAACTTGCAGATGATGGAGTTTATTTAGCAAGTGAATCAAGTTTTTATAAAGTTTTAAAAGAGAATAAACTTTTAGTTCATAGAGGAAGAACAAAACCAAAAACTAAACAAAAGCCAAAAGGAATGACTGCAACGGAAGTGAATCAAGTTTATTCTTGGGATATTACTTATTTAAAAACTTTGGTGCGGGGTCGGTTTTATTATTTATATATGTTTATGGATGTGTTTAGTAGAAAGATTGTAGGTTATAAAGTACACGTTAGAGAAAGTATGGATTTATCATCAGAGTTAATTAAAGAGATTTGTGAGAGAGAAAAAATAAAAAGAGATGAGCTAGTATTACATTCAGATAATGGCGGCTCAATGAAGGGAGCAACGATGCTAGCAACACTTGATTGGTTGGGAGTTTCAAGTTCATTTAGTAGGCCGAGTGTAAGTAATGACAATGCCTATTCAGAAAGTTTATTTAAGACGTTAAAGTATGTGCCGGATTATCCAGAGTTTTTTAAAAGCATAGGTGATGCAAGAGACTGGGTTGATAATTTTGTTAATTGGTACAATGAAGAGCATCGTCACAGTGGAATAAAGTTTGTGACGCCATCAGAGCGCCATTTAGGAAAAGATAAAGAGATATTAGAAAAGCGTAAGGAAGTTTATGAAGCAGCAAGAAGGTTAAAGCCAGAGCGCTGGAGTAGCAGAGGAATTAGGAATTGGGAGCGAGAGAATGTGGTGTATTTAAATTGTTTGCCAAGTGAAAAAGTAGTTGTTATGAAGAATGTGGTTTAACTGAATTAAATTTCCCTTCAGGTCCCAACTATCCAAAAATTTTCCGCAATTGTCTTTGCCGAAACACCGACACTTTCTCCAGCCGATTGGCGAGTTATTTTTTTTGTAATGCGCATTTTTTTTAGCGCAATAACTTCATCGGTTATTATTTTAATGTTCTCTCGTCTTCGTTTTAATTTGTTACATTCTTCTTTCATAACTGTGTTACCTCGTTGCTTAAATTGGTTAAATTGCTGCTGACTACTTAATGACAGTTAAAGATAATCAGCAGCAGAGTCGTTAGGATTTGAAACATTTTAGATAGCAATTGGGGCAAGCTAGCTCTCAATTGGTTTTCCAAATGGTTTCATGGATTTACAGACCTACACCGACAAATTGTGACAGTTTGATTTTGGCGTGAACAAGCAAGCCAAAGCCAAGCCATCACCAAGTCAGATGGTGAAGAACTGTGAAAAATCCTGAATAAATGAAAAGTGTCGATAATTGCCAACCTCCTGGAATCATTTGTTTATGTTTTTAATGATTTAGAGGTTGGTGGCGTGAAATGCCTTCCGAAAATTGGAGCGGATGACCAGATTCGAACTGGCGACCTCAACCTTGGCAAGGTTGCGCACTACCAACTGTGCTACACCCGCTTACAATTAGCAAAACAGTAAAGTACCTGAAGGAAAAAATATGTCAATTTAATTGAAGTCTATTTTTTATTTGAATTGTATAGTCTATAAGAGAGATAATGCTGATTAAACAAGCTCCCCATAAAATATATGAGCCTATTAAAAAAGTTGAAATAGGTATAAAAGTATCAGGAATAAGCATTAAAGGAATTGCTGTCATTTGCAATACTGTTTTGAGTTTACCAAGTGGTCTTGCTGCTAAAACTAAGTTTTGTGCTGCTGCATAAGAACGCAAAGACCCAATTATAATATCACGACTAAGAAGAATAAGTAAGAAGGCTGGATGAGCATTTTTGAAATAAACTAACAAGACTAAGGCAAAAAGTACTAAAATCTTGTCTCCAGTAGGATCAAAGTATTTCCCAAAATTTGAAACTATATTATACTTTCTGGCCAATTTACCATCAAAATAATCTGTTATGCTTAAGGCTATAAAAATTAGTGCGCAAAACCACCAAGCCCAAGGTTCTTGAGTTAAGAAAAGTAAAGTTAAAGCGGGGGCTCCAATAATGCGCGATAAGGTAAGATAAAAAGGGAAGTTTTTCATTGTTAGTTATTCTTCCTCATTTTAAGTTAATCATCAATAAATATATAAAATCATAGGAGCTATATAGGTATGATATCAGTATTAAAAAGACGAGTAGCTTTTCATGAAACAGACTGTATGGGAGTTGTTCACCATGCTGTTTATGCTAAATTTTTTGAGGAAGCCAGGGTGGAGTTTCTTTATATTAATGGATTAGAGAAGTACCATGCTCCAAAGGTAGACTTTATTTTGGCTGTACTAAGTTTAGAAGTTAAATATTTTAGGCCTTTAAAGGTCAGTGATTTATTTGATGTAAAAATAAGCATTACTTTAGAAGGAGTGACAAAAATTCAATTTTGCTATGAGATATACTTAGATAAAACTTTGATTACTAAAGGAAAAACCTTGCATGTTGGTTTAAACTCTAGGTTAAAAGTTATTAAACCTCCTAAAGAGCTTATAAAAGGAATTAAAGAATATGGATCGTAATTTAGCATTAGAATTTGTTCGAGTAACTGAAATGGCGGCTCTTTCAAGCTCAATTTTAATGGGTAGAGGGGATGAGAGAGCTGCAGATCAAGCAGCTGTAGACTCAATGAGAATAGGGTTTGACTCTATTAAAATGAATGGCCGTGTTGTTATAGGTGAAGGAGAGCGCGATAATGCTCCTATGCTTTATATTGGTGAGGAAGTAGGAACTTGTTTAAAAGGCGACCCTGAAATTGACATTGCTTTAGATCCTTTAGAAGGAACTACCATTTGTGCAACCGGTGGACCCGGTGCCTTATCAGTGATTGCAGTAGCTGATAAAGGGAATTTTTTGTATGCCCCAGATACATATATGAATAAAATTGCAGTAGGTCCTAAATGTAAAGGATTAGTTTCTTTAGAGAAGACATCTACTCAAAATATTAGAGCAGTTGCTAAAGCCTTAAATAAAGAAATTTTTGAAACAACAGTTGTAATTTTAAATAGACTTAGACATAAAAATTTAATCAGTGAAGTTAGAAAAACTGGAGCTAGAATTAGGCTGATTGACGATGGAGATATCTCTGTTGCGTTAGCGACAGCCTGGGATGATTCTGGAATTGATATGCTTTTAGGTATTGGTGGAGCTCCTGAGGGAGTGATCACCGCTGCTGCTTTAAAGTGCTTAGGTGGTGATTTTGAAGGAAAGCTTTGTTGGGCAAATGAGGAGGAAAAATTTAGAGCTTTAGGAATGGGAGTTGTCGATCCTAATAAAATTTATAAACTTGATGAGCTTGCAAAAGGCAATGTTATGTTTATTGCAACAGGTGTAACTGATGGTCCTCTTTTAAAAGGTGTTCGTATCTTACCTGAAGGGCGTGCTTTAACAGAATCTGTAGTGATGAGATCTGCAACGGGAACTGTAAGACATATTCAAGCAAAACATAATTTAGAAAAAAAATCTGAAGCTAGAAGACTAAAAGGACCTTAAAATTGTGGCCCAAGTTAAAGTAAAGTGTTTTTCCTGTAGTAAGGTAAGTGTTCATGAAAGAATTGGGTTTAGAGCTGAATGTTCTTGTGGGGAAGATTTGCATGTTTGTTTAAATTGCAGATTTTTTGATACAACCTCTTATAATGAGTGTAGAGAGCCTTTGTCTGATAGAATTAAAACTAAAGACCGTTCAAATTTTTGTGAGTTTTATGAAGCTAAAAATGAAAATACTGTAAAGAGCACTACAGCTGATGATTTTTTGGCTGCAGCAGAAAAATTATTTAAGAAATAAAGCCTTAAAAAGTATAATTAAAGCTTTGATCCTGCGGCCTAGACTTGACCTTTTTTGTTCCTAAACAGACAATTTGAGTTAATGGGGGCTTATAATGTATAAATATATGTTGCTTTTATTAAGTGCAGCTTTTTTTATGTTGAGCCCATATATAAACGCAAATATTGTTGGGGCAGATACACAAAATTTTAATCCGAATTATGGTTATAATGATTTTGTGACGGTTAGATCTTCAAAGATAATCCCTAAAGCTCATTTTAATATATTATTTTTTCTAGATTATTCCTTAGAGTCATTACCTGTTTATCCAGATGAATTTTCTCCTACAGTCGAGAATACAGAAAATATTGGTGATACGGCTATATATACTCATTTAGGATTTGGACTGGGCGTAACAGATTGGTTAGATATTGGTGCAAGCTTTCCATATATAGTAAATCAAAATGTAGAAAGTCCTCAGCCACGTGGACAGTTTGCTGAAAATGGTGCTGTTGAGATGAGGTTTGCAGCTAAAGCTAGGCTTTTTAATTTTAAAGAAAGTGGAGGACTTGCTATTTTAGGATCAATTGGAATTAATAAAGTTGATTTTAACCCTTTTATAGGTAGTGATCCTGGGCCAACATTAAACTTTGAGGTTATTGCAGATAAGAAACTTGGGGAGTTTCACTTAAGTGGAAATATTGGCTATAGGCTTCGTGATCCAGGGGAATCAAATAAAGATGTTGGTGGAATAAAAATTCAGCCAAATGATGATATTGTTATTGCATCTTTAGGGCTGGCCTATAATTTTAATAGAAATTTAGATTTAATAGGTGAGTTTTGGGCCGCATGGCCTGATGGAGATTTTGGTAGTGTCGCTATTCAAAGGGATATTAAATCTTATGAAGCTTTATTCGGTCTAAAATATAAATACCATAAAAATTTAAATTTTTATGGTGGCTTAACAACAGGAATCAATAAAGGCTTATCTACTCCAGCTTATAGAGCTTATGGTGGATTAAATTGGACGTTTAATGCTTTTGGGGATGTACATAAAATTCGAAATTTTAAGAAAGCAAGCATTATTATTAACAAAGAATCTTTTTATAACCCTGGCTTTAGGCAAGGTTATATAGCCGGCTATGGACTAGGACCTTATGCAAATAAGGGTTTTAATTATGGACAATCATTAAATGGTGGTCCTGAATATCCAGAAGGCTTTTATGATGGCTATGTCGCGGCAGAAAATTCTTTTCCTGAAAAAGTTATTGCAAAAACAACATATTCAAAATGTTATAGAGTAGGATTTCAAGGAAAAATTGGAAATGGTCCTGCTGAAGGGCAGGGTTTAGGGTATGGTAGTATTTTAGGTTTAGGCTTAGACTGTTCAAAGGGTTATGATCAAGGTTATAATGACTCTCCAAATCCAATAGAAAGACAAGAATCCTATTATAATCCTGGTTATAGAGAAGGGTATAAGGCTGGATATGGACTAGGGCCTTATGCAAAACTAGGTGTTGATCATGGCTCTCGTCTTGATGGAGGAAGAGGGTTTTCCAAAGGTTTTTCTGATGGATATACTGATGTAATTGGACCATTTCCTGGAAATAATAAAACTAGAGTTTATGGACAGGGCTATAGGTTAGGTTTTCAAGGAAAATTAGGTAAAGGACCTGGTAAAGAGACAGATTCAAATTTTGGTTCTGCTATTAATCCTATAGAGCCTTTTCCATTAGGTTTTGAGCATGGATGGATTGATGCTTCTGATCTGATACCAGACCCTATTGTATTAGATGCAAATAATGGAGATGTGTTTGATGGGCTAGAGGCTAAAAAAGAAGAAAGTTTTAGATTAGAAAATGTATTGTTTGATGTAGGGTCATATAGCTTAAGAAGTGTAACATTTTTAGCCTTAGATTCTTTAGCTAGACATTTACAAAAAGGGAATAGGTTTAGACGTTTTATTATTGAAGGTCATACAGATAGTGATGGAGATAAAGCTTACAATAAAAAATTAAGTTTGCAACGAGCAATGTCGGTTAGAAAATATTTAATAGATGTTCATGATTTAGATGGTGATAAAATTATTGTTGATGGTTTTGGTGAAAGAAAACCCCTTGTTCCAAACAATTCTAAAGCAAATAAACAAAAAAATAGAAGAGTAGAATTTAAAATTTCAAGATGAGTGTTAAAATAATATTTTAATAAAAGTTACGCACATAGCCTAAAAGCTAAGGTTTAAAGAAGATTAAAAATTTTAATAACGCAAGAGAACTTAACTCTTGTTAATGGTGGCTCAACTATACATGTTACTAATATGAGGGGTATGTTTTTTAATGCAATTAAAGCAACCCCTGATACTTCTAAGGTTATTAATGTGAGTTCTGTGTTTTTTTTCTCTGTAGATCGAGTAATCCCTGACACCTCTGGCCCTGGCTGGAATACTTTTATGGTTACTAGTATGAGCTATACCCTTTTTTAAATTTAATTCTACTGATTTCTAGGGGAGGTAAACAGTTGTACATCATTTTCTCCGTCATAAATAATTGCATCAGCTTGTAAACCAAAATCATCCATAACTCTTTGAACCAATCTTCCATTGGGAGTACTTAGAAACAAAGGAATTAATTCGCTTTGGACCTCTTCTATTCTATCACTGTTATAATAGCCCTCTATCGCTTTAAGAGTCCTTTGATTTATTATACCCAAGTTTGCTATTCTTCGAGGTGAGTATTCCCTCGGCGGAGAACTCTTTGAAAATACTTCTTGGTATTGATCACGTATGATATCACTACCGTAAAAAGGCCTATCTGCACCTCTAAATACATTGAGGATATCAATTGTGGCAGGTGAATATCTAACATGAAAAAGGACTCCTTCTCCATTTGTAATAATGTCATGTTCGCCCTTTACGGTTCCACGTGTTAATTTGGTAGTTTTTATTAGTTGATCCACTCTTTCTCTATATTTATTATCAATATCACGTAATCTTTCATGTAGACCTGGATCCAAAATAGGATTTTTATACTTAGTTTTAATTTTTGTCGGAAAGTCTTCTTGGTACTCTGCTCTCGCTCCTCCAGAAATTATGCCTTGAGCTCCAGAAGTAATACCTGCTTGTTGAGAGACAGAAGCCTGCACATTTAAAAGCTCTTGCCCTCTTAGATTAGGGGAACCATGTTTAACACTCTCTTGCCCAACTCCACCTCCTTCGGGTTGAACACTAAGCTCCTCTTCCTCAACCTCAACAGCGCTTGAGCGACAGCAAGAAGTAAGGCTCTTAAATGCTGATCTTATCAAACCACCTAATTCTTCAAAGATTAGGCCAGAGGGATCAGTAAAGTTTAGGGGTTCACCATTAGAATAACCATAGGCTGATGGGTATTGTGATAACGGATCTGGAGTTAAAAAACGTCCAAATTGAGGGAGATAATATCTGTTTTGAAAATAGTAAAGAGAGCTTGAGGCTTGATAGCTTTGCCCCGTAAATTCGGGTGGAATACTACTGGTTTGCCCAAAAACAAACTGAGTTTTTAAAATGATAAAAATTAAAAAAGTAAAGTATTTAAAATTCATTTTTGTCTTTAGTTGGTTAGGGTTAGCTGTAATCAATATAACCGTATAAATGAGATTAGCCAAATGGATTTCTTTAAAAATTCCGGACTGTAATTTAGTGCGATCTGCTGTTAAAATTTTTATACTGCACTGGACTTATATAATCAAGTGCAGAGTGTTTTCTTTTTCTATTGTACTAAGTCTTAATATATTTAAGAACAATCGATCTGACTTCAGTCTCTTTTTTTTATATTATAAAAAATGAGTTGGAAGTTATGGTATTTAAAAATAGAGTGTATACAAAAGTTAAAGATAGTACTTAATGGTACAATGCAGAAATATTAGACACTTTACTAGACTATGTGAGTTTAGTAGAGTATGAAAAAAAACTGTTAATTTAGTTGCATGAGTAACTGTCCATTTTTTCTAAATAAAAGTTAATGAGGAGATAAAAGATGGCTCAAGCATCAATAAAAGAACTTTTTAATTATAAGGTTGAAGATATATTCTCAGTAATTATGAATTTTAAAGAGTATCCGGATTTTTTACCTGAAGTAAGTTCTTGTAAAGTTTTTTTAGGAGAAAATCATAAAGATGTTGAGATGACTGTTAATTTTATTAAAACTACTAAATATGTGATTAGAGTTTATAATGAAGGAAAGACTAAAATTTGGTGGGAACTTGTACAAGGAGATCTTTTTAAAAAGAACAATGGTGTATGGATACTTGATCCTATGGGATCACAAACTCAAGTTGAATATTCTTTAGATGTAGATTTTAAAATTTTTGTTCCAAAAATCATTGCAAAAAAAGCTGTTTCAATGAGTTTACCTGCTATGGTCAAAAATTTTAAGAAAAGAATTGGTAGCGTTTGAGTTTTATAGATTTTGAACATAAACTTTTAAAAACACTAAGAGAAAGTGTTAAAAATTTATTAGGTAAAGATATAGTCATAGCTTGTTCAGGAGGAGCTGATTCAGTAGCCCTGTTTGTAGCTTTAAATAGAATTAACTCTATTATTAAGGCTCAAATTAAGCTTTTACATGTTCACCATGGACCTTTAAAAGGTGTTCAGGGTGAATATAGAGATAATGCCGCTCATTTTTGTCATAAGCTTTCTAAGCAGTATAAGACGGACTTTGAATTGATAACATCAAGAGAAGAGCTTATTTCAGAAAAAAAATGTCGTGATTTTAGGCACGTTTGTTTTGAAAAATATGAAAATGTTTTTTTAGGGCAACATGCTGACGATTTTATGGAAACAGTTCTTATTAGAATGATGAGAGGAACGGGTCCACAAGGGCTGGTGAATCCATTTTCAAAGAGATTTATAAGGCCATTTATTGAGCATTTTAATAGAACTGAAATACTAGGTTATCTTAAATTTTTAGGGCAAGAATTTTTAAAAGACCCTTCAAATTCAGACACCACATACTTACGAAACTGGTTAAGAAATGAGTGGTTGGTTGAATTAAAAAAAAAGAGAGGAATTAAGGGTTTAAGAAGAAGTTTTAATCTTTTACATGAAAGATTAAGCCTTGATGATAAAGTTGATTTTAAAGAGGTAAAATTTAAAAGTAACTATACATTTGGGAGTTTTAATTACGATTATTGGTTAAGTTTGAGTAGGTTTCAAAAACAGTCCATCATAGCTCATATTCTACTAAAAACTGTAAAAATAGGGTATACTAAAGGCCAGATTGATGAAGTTATAAAGTATCTTGATCTTAAAGAAAGAATAATAAAATTAAAGATAGGCGGAGTCTATTGGGAAAAACAAAATGAACAAGTTCAATTTAATAAAACCTAAGGATAGTTGTTGTGTTAAGGGTGGTATTGAATTATTCCGATAATTATTAATAAACATAATTAAGAAATTAATTTAGAAGTAAAAAGAAAGGTCAACGTTATGAAACCAACCCAAAAGACATTTGCAATTTGGATATTGTTATTACTTGGGGTCGTATTTTTTGGACAACAGTATGCCTTAAATCATGAAGAGACTGTTAAAAATTTTACTTATCCAATGTTTATAAAAGCTTTGCAGGATAAGAAGATTAAAGAAGACAGTATTGTTTTTTATACTGTTAAAGGAGAAATTGGTGGAGAAGTAAAGGCGGAGCATAAAGGTGAGTTTAAAGGGGTTAAATTTAAATTTGCTGGAGATATTGGTGATGAAGGAGCTAAAGAGTTAAAAAAGATGGGAATCATTCCATCTTATAATAATCAAGATAGTGCTATGTGGACTGCAGTTTTTTTTAATTTATTGCCTTTAATAATCATAATAGGTTTATTTATATTTTTTATGAAACAACTCCAAGCTGGTGGTGGAAAAGCTTTAAGCTTTGGAAGAAGCAAGGCTAAGCTTCTTAATGAGAATACAAAAAAAGTAACCTTTAAAGATGTTGCAGGTATTCAAGAGGCAAAGGAAGAGTTAGAAGAGATAGTTCATTTTTTAAAAGATCCTAAAAAATTCACAAACCTTGGAGGTAGAATTCCAAAGGGTGTTTTACTAGTGGGCTTTCCTGGAACGGGTAAGACTTTACTTGCAAGGGCTGTGGCGGGAGAGGCTGAAGTGCCATTTTTTTCAATTTCAGGTTCGGATTTTGTAGAAATGTTTGTTGGAGTGGGGGCTTCTAGGGTTAGAGATATGTTTGATCAAGGCAAAAGAAATTCGCCTTGTATTATATTTATTGATGAAATTGATGCTGTTGGTAGACACCGTGGTGCTGGGATGGGTGGTGGCCATGATGAAAGAGAGCAGACTTTAAATCAACTTTTAGTTGAAATGGATGGTTTTGAAGGAAATAGTGGAATTATTATTATCGCAGCAACAAATAGGGCCGATGTTTTAGACCCAGCTTTGTTAAGGCCTGGACGGTTTGATAGAAGAATTATGGTTGGAAAGCCAGATTTAAATGGACGCTTTGATATCTTAAAAGTACATTCAAAAAAAACGCCTTTGGCATCGGACGTGGATTTAAAAAAAATTGCTAGAGGAACTCCTGGTTTTTCTGGAGCTGATTTAGAAAACTTAATTAATGAAGCAGCATTATGGGCAGCAAGGTTGAGTAAGAGTTTAGTTGATTCAAAAGATTTTGAAATGGCAAAAGATAAAGTCCTAATGGGTAGTGAACGTAAATCCATGATTATTAGTGATGAAGATAAAAAGATCACCGCTTACCATGAAGCAGGCCATACGCTTGTAGGTCAAATTTTACCAAACTTAGATCCTATTCATAAAGTTTCAATTATGCCAAGAGGAAGAGCGCTAGGAATTACAATGACTCTTCCTGAAAAAGATAGTTTAAGTTTATCTAAATCTAAAATAAGAAATGAGTTAGCTGTCTTATATGGTGGACGAGCAGCTGAAGAAATCATTTTTAATGACATCACCACTGGTGCAAGTAACGATATTGAAAGAGCTTCAGAAATAGCAAGGAAAATGGTTACTGAGTGGGGTATGAGTGAAAAACTAGGTCCTTTAACATATACTCAACAAAGTGGGCCTGTTTTTCAAGGGCTTCAACAGCAAGATGGACAGGTTACATACTCTGATACTAAAGCACTTCAAATAGATGAAGAGGTAGATAGAATTATAAAGCAAGCTTATAACCGTGCTTTAAGTATTTTAAAAAAACATGCTGAAAAACTTGAAATTATAACACAAGCACTCTTACAATTTGAAACTATTAGTGGAGCTGAAGTTAAACTTCTTATTTCTGGTGGAAGTTTAAAGGATATTGAAAAGAAAAGAGAGGAATTAGAAAAAAAGCTTTCTTCTGAAAATCTTGTGGAAGAGAAAAAGAAAAAAGTTGAAGAAGAAGTTAAGCAGAAGGCGCAAGCTTCTGTTGATATGCCTTTAGATTCCACTGAGCCAGTAGTTTAGGCAATGATGATAGAAGGGCTCATTTTTTTTATTAGTAATTTAGAGATCAAAGATTTTATTGATCTTTTTTTACTATGGGTTGTTTTTTATCAAATATTTAAATTTTCTGAAAAGTCTGGGATTTTTCAAGTTCTTTTAGGTTTAGGCGTGGTTGCTTTAGCTTTTTTTATGAGCGCAAAATTAGAATTTATTGCTGTACACACTCTTTTACAAAATGTATTTGCTAATTTGTTTTTAGTTTTAGCATTGATTTTTCAATCTGAAATTAGAAGAGGACTTTCTCAATTAGGAAGTCAAAGTTTATTTAAAGATATAGAAACTGTAGAAGCAGCACATATTACTGAAGAGATATCTAAAGCAATTGCTCAATTGTCTAAAAAAGGAACTGGAGCTTTGATTGTTTTTGAAAAAAAAATGGATCTTTCAGGATTTATTGATAGTGGAGTTGAGATTTCAAGTTCTATAAAATCAGAATTAATCGAAGCAGTATTTCACCCATCATCTAAAATACACGATGGAGCTATTATTATTAAGCAAGGAAAAATACAAAGTGCGGGAGCTTTTTTGCCTCTAAGTACAAATCCAGCTTTAGACAAAAAATTAGGAACTAGGCATAGATCAGCCCTGGGAATAACGGAAGTAACAGATTCAAAAGTTATTGTAGTTAGTGAGGAAAGTAAGAACATAGCATTAGTAGAAGAAGGACGTTTAAATTTTGTATATGATTTAGGAGAGCTAAGTGCGGAGATTAGAAATTTCTTATCTATAAAAAGACAAGGTTTTAAACGATGAATAATTTTTTTGAAGTTATTTTTTTAGAAAATTGGAAGATTAAAATCTACGCTTTAATTGTTAGTTTAGTATTATGGTCTGTTTTATTAAGCCAAAGGTCTTTAGTGGTGTCTAAGGAGGTTCCAGTAGAGTATTTAATAAGTCCCAATACTATTGTTCAAGACTCTGTAGAGAAAATAGTAGTAACAATTTCTGCGACAAAGTCAGTACTTCAAACTTTTATACCTGAAAACTCAGCCCCATTAATAGATCTTAGAAATCTATCCTCTGGATATAAGAAAATACCCATTAAAATAGAATCTATAGTTATGCCTAGAGGGGCTAAAGTATTGGCAGTAAAGCCTAAAGTAGTCACGTTATATTTAAAAGCAAAGGAGAAGAGCTCTAAAAATATTGATTCTAATCTAGATATAAAAGAAAAAAAAGGGGGGCATAATGAATAAAGAAATGAGTATAAAAAATATATTAAATAAAAAGCCCCCTTCTAAGAAATTATTTGGAACCGATGGTATTAGAGGAGAGGCGGGAAGTTTTCCTATAATTCCAGATATAGTTTTAAAAATTGGACAAGCTTTAGGACATCTTTTAACTAAAGGAAAACAAGAATTAGAAACAACTAAAGTTGTTATTGGGAAAGATACAAGGCTTTCTGGTTATATGGTTGAACAAGCTTTGGCCTCAGGATTAAATTCAGTAGGTGTGCATGTTCAATTAATAGGCCCATTACCAACTCCTGGAATAGGTTACCTTGCTCAAAATATGAGGGCTAATGCGGGGATTATTATTTCAGCTTCACATAATCCTTATTATGATAACGGCATTAAAATTTTTAGAAATGATGGTTTTAAGATTTTAGATGAGACAGAAGAAGAAATTGAAAAATTAGTTTTAGAAACAAATTTAAATGAGTATTTGGTAAAAGAAGATAAAGTAGGGAGAACAAAAAGAATTGAAGATGCGGCAGGAAGATATATAGTATATGCTAAAAGTGCATTCCCACTTAATTTAAGTTTAGAAGGTGTAAAAATTGTTTTAGATTGTGCTAATGGGGCAGCATATAAAGTGGCACCCATGGTGTTTATAGAATTAGGTGCAGAAGTGGTTGTTTTAAATAATGATCCTGATGGTTTTAATATAAATAAAGAATCTGGGGCATTACACCCAGACGTATTAGTTGATGCTGTAAAAAAACATCATGCAGATTTAGGTATTGCTTTAGATGGTGATGCAGATAGAATTATAATGGTTGATGAGGAAGGTAAAGTTGTTAATGGTGATGCTATTTTAGCCATAGCAGCTATTCATTTTAAAGAAATTGGTTTATTAAAAAACAACAAAATTGTTATAACCTCAATGAGCAATCTTGCTTTAGATGAACTTCTTAATAAAAATGGAATACAAGTTTTAAGAGTGAATGTTGGAGATAAAAATGTTGTAAAAGCAATGAAAAAGTTAGGTGTAAATGTTGGAGGCGAACAGTCTGGACATATTGTTTTTTTAGACCATTCAACAACTGGAGACGGAATTGTTGCATCCTTAAAAGTTTTAGAAGTTATGCAAACTAAAAAAGTAAAATTATCATTATTAAGTAATAGATTAAAACCGTACCCACAAAAACAGATTAACATTAAGGTTAAAAATAAAAAATCGTTAGAAGAACTTTCAGGATATCAAGAATTACTTAAGAATTTAGAGAGGAAACTTGAAGGTGGAAGAATTATGGTTAGATACTCTGGGACAGAGCTTTTTGTAAGAATTTTGGTGGAAGGTAGAAATATAAATTTGATTTCAAAGGTGATTGCTCAAATGGAATCTTTCTTGATAAAAGAACTTACGTAAAATAAAATGAAAGAAATCTTTATAATTAAAAAAGAACACTCATACATAGAGGTTATAAAAGTTTTATTAAAAAAGAAGAATAAAGTTATTTTTTTAGAAGGTGAAATGGGAGTAGGTAAAACTACATTTATTATAGAGTTTTTAAAATATTTTAATAAAGGTAGAGTGGAGTTTTCATCTTTAGGAGTTATGTCGCCAACTTATAGTATTATTAATGAGTATAGGTTAGGTAAAGATCGTGTTTTACACGCTGACTTTTACCGGATTGATGAAGAGTTTTTTGAATGGGAAGATTTTATTGAAGAAATAGATGAATCTAGATTTGTATTTATCGAATGGGGTGAAAAAGTGCCTAAAGTAATAGAGAATATAAATATTTATTCAAGAGTTCATATTACTCAAACTAAAGCAGAAGAACGTAAAATTGCTTTATTTTAATTTACCACCCTCTAGTTTAAGATTTAAAAAACCATAGGCTAAAATCCAGAAGGGTACTAAGTTAAATAAGGCAATTCTTCTATAATATGCTTAAGCTTGTATAAACGCCTTATTAAAGCTCTTAGTCTGCCTTTAAAGTCTAGAGCTTGAGTTTTAAAGAGGTGGACTTTTTTATTGCTTAATAAACTAGGGATTAATATTTTAAGCCTTATTTAAGCAAGCTGTGACCTAGAAGGTATCATTAAAACGATGTTGGATGCTTTAGGTAGCAGTTTGTAAAATCTTTGACTAAAGATTGTCGGCTTAATTGACATAACAATATTATTTTTGACAAGAGGGTGTGTAGTGGTATGGATGGGATTAGAGTTAGTGGGTGGTGGAGGCTTAATCTATACCCTATGCACAGAGAGAGGGGGGTTACTTTGAATCTTATATTAGTGGATATGATCCTTGCACTCGTCTATGGTATATCAGATTGCCTTTATAGCGTGTTATCATAAATTTGGACTAAGTGTGTAAGGATTATTACGATGAACTTAAAAAGTAGTAACCAAGGGAGTCTGAAATTTATGGTTTAAATGGCTTTTAAATGTCTAGGATGAGTCATACTCTGCTTTAAACCGGACAGTAATGAGTTTAATTATTAAGCAGCTTTAAATTTGGTAGTATAGTTTTTAAATACTTCTAAAGTGTCTAAACCATATTTTTGATTTACAGAGAGCCCAACAAGTATACCTATGAATTCATTGTTTTTAAAAACAGGAGCGGCAGTAATCCATAATTTATTTGTATTTAAGCCTAATGATAAAAAAAGTTCATTTAATGGTGATAAAGGAGCATAAAAACCATGGAATATAGTTTTTGTTTGCTTTACAATTCTAAACGGTGAGGGAACTTGGGAGTCTAGAATTAAATGTCTTAAATTTACTAATAAACCATCAAAAGTTTTAGTTTTAAAATAATGTTTTTCTTTAGAATATTCCATAAATAGGGCTGATTCATAAAATTGTAGTATTTTTTTTATAGAGTTTTCTATTTGTAATGGTTCTTTAGAATTTAAAAGAAGATGTTCTTGTTCAGTATTAAGCTGAATATATATACCATTTTGATTAAAAAAGGGTTTTAAATCTTTAGAGCCGCAATAATAGTTTATACCTTCCCAGGAATATAAATGATAAATACCCGACTGTGAAGAAGGCTTAAGAGCTCCAATAGAAAGCATATGCTTAAACCCAATATCTGTTATTTTCATAAATCTTTATCGGGTTAGTAAAACTACACATTAGTATGTATCAAAATAAGAATGTAACATAATAGTTGTTGTAAGATTCCCATTACTCAATTAAGTTTTTATTTAATGACTACACAAAAAAACACAAAGATTTATGCCAAAATAATATTAATATTATTTTATATTTGGCCTCGCCCAATTAAGAATCTTTTTGCTTATTTACTTGCTTTTTTTTGGTTTTATATTTTGCAGTTAAGAGTTAGTTTGGCTAAAGCTCAAATAAAGCGTGTTTTTCCAAATAAATCTTCTAAAGAAGTTTCTAAAATAGCCTTTCAATCTCTTTATAATCTTACTCTTCTTATTTTTGAATACTCTTACTTTCCCTTTGATAATAAGAAAATTATTAAGTATACAAAACTTAAGAACAAAAAGAATTTTGAAGATATTTTGCAACAAGAAGCCCCTCTTTTTTTTATGTCTGGTCATTTAGGAAATGGAGAGCTTATTCTTTTTAGAATGTGTTTAGAGGGGTTTAAGCTAAATCTTGTTGCAAAACGTGTGGGGATGAAATTTATAGATTCTTTACTTTTTCAAATCAGAGAGTTTAGTGGTTTAAAACACATTCCTCCTCAAAAGGGAACTCATGGTATTATAAAGGCTGTTGAAAAAAAAGAACCTGTTGTTTTTGTTCATGATCAATTTAGGCATCCTCCAAGAGGCTTAAAAACAACTTTTTTAGGTTTAAAAACTTATACGAATTCAGCTCTTGCATTTTTTGCTCTAAAAACTGGTGCTAAAGTTGTTCCTGTTAATGTATATAGAGAAGGGGAACAGGTAGTTGCAGAGTTTTTACCACCTATTCCTTTTGAAAAAAAATATCTGACTGAAGAGGAAAATATTTTACATATGACTCAAGTTTATAATGATGTCTTAGAAGGATTTATTAAAAAAAAGCCATATGGCTGGATGTGGATACATAAAAGATGGAAACAATTGAAGAAAAAATAGATATTCTTTTAAAGAAATTCTCAATTTTATCTTCTTGGGAAAATCGATATAAAGAGATTATTAAATTAGGAAAAAAACTACCTTTACTTGATAACAACTTTAAAATTCAAGCTTTATTAGTAAAAGGTTGCCAATCTCAGGTATGGCTTAAAGCGGATCTATCTTTAAATGGAACTCTTATACTAAAAGGAGAATCTGATTCTATCATTGTTCAAGGGCTTTTATCTTTATTGATTTTTGTGTATTCAGGTCAAAAACCAGAGGATATTTTAAGCACTCCTCCTGATTTTTTAGAAGATTTAGGATTTAAAAAACATCTAACTCCAAATAGAGCAAATGGTGTTTACGCAATGGTTAAACAAATATTTTATTATGCTCAAGTATTTCAATTCTTAGAAAAAAAAGCATAATATACAAAGACTACTATATTAAGGATTACTTTATGGGTAAAGGATGGAAGAATCCAATTAAGACTGCTAACTCAGCAAAAAAAGGAGTAAAATTTTCAAAATTAGCTAAAGAAATCCAAATGGCCGCAAAACTTGGTGGCGTAGATATAGAGACGAATGCACGACTTCGTTTAGCCATTGATATTGCAAAAGCTGAGTCTTGTCCTAAAGATACTATTCAAAGAGCTATTAATAAAGGAGCAGGGCTTTTACAGGGTGAAGCTCAAATTGAAGAAATTTTATATGAAGGGTTTGGGCCTGGGAAAGTAGGTATTTTAGTTGAATGTCAGACTGATAATAGAGCTAGAACTGCAACAGATATTAGAGTTATTTTTAATAAGAATAATGGTCGTATTGCTGAATTTGGGTCTATTACATGGATGTTTGATCGTGTAGGTTTACTTAAAGGGTTTAATACAAATACAAAGCTTGATATTGAAGAGGAGGCTATTAAAGTAGGTGCTCTTGATGTTGAACCTTTTAATGTCATAGGTTTAGGTGCTCTTTTTTATACAGCACCAAATGAATTAGATATTGTAAGAAAAACATTAATAAATCGTGGTTGGATTATTGAAGTTATGGAACTTTCTTATAAATCAAAAAATATGACAGAAATAAGTGATGAGGAGAAAATAACATTAACTAATTTACTTAAAAAACTTGATGATAATGAAGACAGCCATAGAGTTTATTTTACTGCTTTATTGTAGATATTTAGATAAATTCTTTTAAAATATAAAAATTTGTCTAGCTAGTAATAATTAAACCTAAATTTTTAATCTTTTTTTGTAATTAGATTTTAAGCAATAAGTATAACATTATTTTTTAAGTTTTATAACAGGTTAATGTATTTTAAAAACTTTTTATTATGGGGGTTAAGTAGATCATTAATCATGGTTTAGGATAGATTAAAATCATGTAAACTATTTAACTTATTAAGTTTTTTTATAGACAAGAGCTGTATTAAATGAATAAAGAGGGGGTGGAATGAGGAGATCTAGAAAAGAGCTGTTTTTATAAATTACTAATTATTTAAACCAGATTTGATTATTTTATGGTTAACATCTTACATAA
>CBDBIB010000004.1:0-4285 GCA_965205945.1 Bdellovibrionales bacterium
GATCAGGAGTAAATGTAACTAAAGTCCCGTTAATTTGTTTGGTATCCATGAGTTTTGATTCGTGAATGAGGTTTCCCTTTTCAAACTTGGCAACTTTAGTTTTGCCTTCACGGAAAGATTGAACTATAAATCCAGTGGATAGAGCATTAGTGGCTTTAGTGCCAATACCATTTAGCCCTACTGATTTTTGAAATGCTTTATTGTCATATTTACCGCCTGTGTTAATTTGGCCCACACACTCTACTAATTTCCCAAGAGGAATACCTCGCCCATAGTCTCGAATAGTCATGGTATAGTCTTCTAAGTTAATTTCAATTTTACTGCCATTACCCATGATAAATTCATCAATGGCATTATCTACAATTTCTTTAAATAAAATGTAAATACCATCATCGGGAGAGCGACCATCACCTAATTTACCAATATACATTCCGGGTCGAATGCGAATGTGTTCTTTCCAGTCTAGGGTTTTTATACTGGATTCTGAATATTCTGATTTTGCCATGAAATCCAATTTTAGAAAAAAAATCAAGCGAAGTAAATTTTTTTAAATTAAAATTTACTTATAATCTTTGTTATCTTGAATTCGCATTTTCGCAAAGCTAGATTTGGGGTGATGCACCAGTAGCTCAGGTGGATAGAGCAACGGTTTTCTAAACCGTTGGTCCAAGGTTCGAGTCCTTGCTGGTGTATTTTAATTGGCAATATCATATAAGTAGGTAGTTATTTAATCTTCTAAGTTGTCAAAAAAGTAGGTTATGTTAGTCTTTCAAAAGATGTTTTAAACTTACTTAAATTAGAAGATAACTCCATAATTCCTAAAATTTTTCCCATTTGTAGCCTCATTTGTTGAATAACTAAATCAGTGCTTAAAAATTGAGGCTTTCTATTTCCTTTGACCTTGATCTATTTCATTTAATATTAGTCCTTTTTCTAAAGGTTTACAAATATATTTATTAATAAACTTACCGCAGTACATAGGTCTACTTCTAGATGTTATGTTTTTCTTTTGACACAACTTATCTAAAGCATGGAAAAAACATCTAGTAATTCTTTTAACCATTTTCTAGCCTCATCTTCTAGATATCTATTTAAAAGCAATCTTAAAGCATCGTGTTTTCTATCATATTGAAACCCTGTTGCTTCATCTATTAAAGCAGTCCTTAGCGGTAAATACTTTAATACCCATCTTCTTTAGATACTAAAACCTATGATAAAAATAAACAAATCAATTAAATATATAATTCCCAAAAAAATGGAATTTAAACTCAAAAGATTAATTTCATCTATGCCAATAAATAATATCTTAAAGTTTTATTCTATTTTTGTTCTTAGAATTAATATTTTTTATATTTAGGCTGTTTCCTTAATTAAACTATGATTACTCCATTAGAAATTAAAAATTTAGAATTTAATCAAACTTTTAGAGGTTATGACAAACAAGAAGTCGATTCTGCTTTAAAAGTAATTGCCGATTCCTTAGAAAAAAAGAATTCTGAAAGCTCTCTTTTACAACAACAAATAAAATCATTAGAACAACGAGTAGGCGATTTTAAGAATTTAGAAAAAAGCTTAACCGACTCTGCTATGATGATGCAAGTCATGTTAGAAGATAAACGCAAAGAAGCTGATAAAGAGGCCTCTTTAATTCTACAGGAAGCCAAACAAAAGGCTTCTGGTTATGTTGTAGACTACGAAGAACGCATCAAAGTTCTTAAGCAAGAATTAGAATATTTAAAAAATCAACGTACTGATTATTTGATTAAATTCAAGCACTTTATCAATACTCAAAAAGATTGGTTAGATGCTGTAGAAGATTCTACTAAAAATTCCTAAATAATATGATTTTAAAACAAAATTCTATTGTTTTAAAAATTATTAAATTCATTATTATTACCTCTTTCTTTTTAGTTCTTGGAATGGTTATCAGGCAATGCTCCAATAAAAAAGTAGAGTGGTATTCTATACAATCTTTAGGTTTATATACTTTAACACACATTCAATTTCAAACAACTCCCACACAAGCCACCCAAATACAGCAAAGAATTAGCTCCTTTTTACATACTTACGATTCAACTCTTAGCAATGAAAATATAAATAATACCTTTTTTAAAATTAGTAAAGCTAAAGCTTACACTACATTCAAACTTAATCCTATTGAATACAAATTAATTACATTTATTGAAGATCAAAATAAACAATACACACATTTTAATCAAAAAACAAGCCCTTTTCAAATTGGAGTTGGTGAGTGGTTATATCGCTATGGCTTAAATCATCATATAAACTCCAGCAATAAATTATTAACAAGCACAAAAAAAGAAATAACTCAAATACTATCTAAACCTTATTATGAATTCAATAAAAAGCAACACACTTTAACTTCTTTTTATGACTCTTTACATTTTACCATTGGGGGTGTTTCTAAAGGCTATGGCATCACCCAAATAGCCAACATTTTAAAAAAATACAAGGTTAAAAATTATCTAATCAATGCAGGAGGGGATTTAAGTTTTTATGGTTTAAGCCCTAAAGACTCCTTATGGAAAATAGGCATTCGTAATCCATTTGTAGACTCAAATAAATACTCTGGAATTATACAAATTACTTGTGATTCTATGTGTGGTTTAGCAACTTCTGGTGGCTATGAAAATAAAAAAGAGAATAAGCACCATATAATCAACCCTATTACAGGTGAATCTATTTCAAACAAAAGCAGTGTTACAGTAATTGCTAAAAACGCTTTATGGGCGGATTTTTATGCTACTTTTATATACCTACTACCTATTGATGAAGCTATCCTATTTGCTCAAAAAACCCCCTTATTAGAAGTAATGATTATAAGCCCAAATAAACAGTATTTTATAACTCCTGGATTTAAAAAGCATTTACAAGAGAAGCCCAAATTTTAGTAAATTTTTTGCTCTTATAATTCTAATATTTTAAATTAATAAACTAGTAGCTTCAATAATTTGATTTTCTACTCGTTGAATTGCTATATAAAAATATTTTTTTCTAACTCATAACCAATAAATTTCTGTTAAGCTGTAAACAAGCAACTGCCGTGCAGCCACTTCCCATAAAAGGATTTAAGACCGTTTTACCACTAAAAGATATTAACTTAACTAAATGATGTATCAACTCAATAGGTTTTAAAGCGGGATGAAAGTTAAAATCATCTTTTTTTTGTCTTATTTTCGATACAAGAAAAAATTTATCGTAACCATCATAAAGTTTTTCTGTACGAATAATAGTTGAAGGTATCTGACCTTAAAATTCTAGAAATTAAAAAATATGATTCTTAACTAGTCATGTACCTTATTGATTGATAGCATTTTACTTTTATTATATAGTATTATTGAATAAAGTTTATTTCAAATAGTTTGTTAAAAATTCCTAAATCTTTTTTCGTAAATGAGCAGGTAAAATATTCATTTGTTCGCGGTATTTAGCAACTGTTCTTCGAGCTACTTTAAAATTATGTTCTTTAAGCAAATCACTAATTTTTTGATCACTTAAAGCTTTATTTTTATCTTCATTATCAATTAATTGTCTAATATTATCTTGTATTTGATTAGTAGAGGTGTTATCACCTGTAAGTTGTTTAGTAGAAAAAAAAGATTTAATTGCAAATACGCCTCTAGGAGTTTGTATAAATTTTCTATGAATAGCACGGCTGATAGTGGATAAATGCATTTTTAAATCATTAGCAATATCGCTTAAAGTCATTGGCACTAAAAAAGAATCTTCCTTTCTAAAAAATGATTTTTGACGCACCACAATAGCTTCTACTACTCTTAAAATAGTCGCCTTTCTTTGTTCTAATGATTTTAAAAACCAATTTGCTGTATTCATTTTCTCTTTCACAAATATATTCTCTTTAGGTTTTAAACCTTTTGAATTTAGTAACTGTGAATACTGTTGAGATATTTTTAACCGATGGTTTTTTGGAGTGTTAAATTTTACTATAAAACGATCTTTTTTTATTTCAATAATAACATCAGGTATAATTGTAGATGGGTTTACAGTCTGTAATATCTGTCCCGGATAAGGACTATATTGTTTAATTTCTTGAATAGCATTTCGAATTGCTACGGTAGAAGTTTTAAACTTTTTTGTAAGAGCTACTATATTCATTTTAGAAAATAGCCCAAAAGCATCTTTAATAATATTATAAGCTAACATTCCCGTATTAGAAGCATGATTCATTTGTAATAATAAGCTCTCCTGAATATTCCTTGCACCTATACCAGTAGGTTCTAAATGTTGTAAAATGTGCAATGCC
>CBDBIB010000005.1:0-41378 GCA_965205945.1 Bdellovibrionales bacterium
TTATCTATTGGTAAATTAAACATTGTATTATTTGTTGTAGGATTTCCATTTATATCTACAGAACTTACAATTACTTTATTTAAATCACTAGTTTCTCGTCCTAGTGCAAAATATAGTGTTACATCTTCAAACCCTGGAGTTAAGCAAGTATATTTTTGTAAATTTGGATCTAATGATGTATTCATAAATGTTATAACTTCTCCTGCCTCATTACAATTCACATTTAATATTGTACTTAATCCATTTTTATAAGTTTGATCCGTCAGTATTGGCGCTGTAATTATTGGCGTTTGATCGTTCACAGGACTTGGATTTGCGTTAACAATATTTATACCTTGGGTTACACTTATAGATAGTAAATTGGATCCCACCCCACTGACATCAATACTCCCATTAAACTCTCCTGATGAATTACATAAGAACTCTTTATTTACTGTTGAAGGTACTGTTACTGTAACAACTCCTAAGCCCTTATCACAGACTCCACTTATAAAGTAAGAATTTGCATTTTGAGTATTAACTGTTACTAAAGGGTCATTAAAACCTAAAGCTCCTGCCATGTTTACTATAAGATTGCTAGATTTAAGAACTGCATCCCCAGTATTGCCAACATCATCTATTACAGAATAGGCTGGTACAGTTAACGTTAGCTGACCTGCTAAGGAAATAATCTCTGTAGTTATATTACAAGGGTTCATTGTACAAGTGCTTGGATTTAAAGTTCCTGAACTTATAGTTGGAGTATAGTTTAAGCCTGTAATATTATCGTCTGTAACAGTGATTGTAAAACTTGCTGTTTGCCCTTCAATGATATCTCCTCCATTTGAAATTAAGATTGTTGGAGCTAAAGTATCAATTGCAACATCCACACTTGTTGTACTCTGAGAAGGATTTTCGTATTCATCTATTGAGCTAATTGTTAAGTTGTTTGGAGAACTAAAACTAACTCCCTGTTCAATGTTTAATTCAAAGTTCTCTAATCCACTTCCAGCACAAATATGTGTTTGTGGATCTGGGTCAATACCATTTCCTGTGATACTTACAATTTCTTGTGCTTCATTACAATTTATTGCAAGGTTATATGAAGTTCCTCCTATAACAACTCCTGGAGCTGTTGCAATTGGAGCTGACACTGGACCGTTTTGATCATTTATCGGATTAGGTAAAAAACTTTTGTTATTTCCATTTTGTAATGCTGTTACACTCATTGGATTTTCTGTTACGCCACTAATATTTAAAAAAGCATTATAAGAACCGTTTACACAATTTACTGTAGAAGACTCATTAGGCGTTCCAACTGTTACGACTACATCACCTTGACCAGTATCACAATTACCACTTACTGGATATAATAAAGCGTTAAGACTTGTACCTACTGGAGCACTTGTAATTGATAATGTTGTAGCCATGACATTTAAACTGTCACTTTCTGCTTCTAAATTTGAATTTCCAAGAGCGTCTACCACCGCACCTACTGCTACAGTTAAAGTTAATTCTCCTACACTGGCTCCTGTTACAGTTACTGTACATGGACTTAGAGAACAAGCACCTGAGCTTATTGTTCCTGAACTAGATGTAGGTGTAAATCCTAAAAAACTACTTTCATCATTTACTGTAACTGTAAATACGGCATCATCTCCTTCAATAATATCTCCTCCATTTGAAATTAAGATTGTTGGAGCTAAAGTATCAATTGCAACATCCACACTTGTTGTACTCTGAGAAGGATTTTCGTATTCATCTGTTGAACTAATTGTTAAGTTGTTTGGAGAACTAAAACTAACTCCCTGTTTAATGTTTAATTCAAAGTTCTCTAATCCACTTCCAGCACAAATATGTGTTTGTGGATCTGGGTCAATACCATTTCCTGTGATACTTACAATTTCTTGTGCTTCATTACAATTTATTGCAAGGTTATATGAAGTTCCTCCTATAACAACTCCTGGAGCTGTTGCAATTGGAGCTGACACTGGACCGTTTTGATCATTTATCGGATTAGGTAAAAAACTTTTGTTATTTCCATTTTGTAATGCTGTTACACTCATTGGATTTTCTGTTACTCCACTAATATTTAAAAAAGCATTATAAGAACCGTTTACACAATTTACTGTAGAAGACTCATTAGGCGCTCCAACTGTTACGACTACATCACCTTGACCAGTATCACAATTACCACTTACTGGATATAATAAAGCGTTAAGACTTGTACCTACTGGAGCACTTGTAATTGATAATGTTGTAGCCATGACATTTAAACTGTCACTTTCTGCTTCTAAATTTGAATTTCCAAGAGCGTCTACCACCGCACCTACTGCTACAGTTAAAGTTAATTCTCCTACACTGGCTCCTGTTACAGTTACTGTACATGGACTTAGAGAACAAGCACCTGAGCTTATTGTTCCTGAACTAGATGTAGGTGTAAATCCTAAAAAACTACTTTCATCATTTACTGTAACTGTAAATACGGCATCATCTCCTTCAATAATATCTCCTCCATTTGAAATTAAGATTGTTGGAGCTAAAGTATCAATTGCAACATCCACACTTGTTGTACTCTGAGAAGGATTTTCGTATTCATCTGTTGAACTAATTGTTAAGTTGTTTGGAGAACTAAAACTAACTCCCTGTTCAATGTTTAATTCAAAGTTCTCTAATCCACTTCCAGCACAAATATGTGTTTGTGGATCTGGATCAATACCATTTCCTGTGATACTTACAATTTCTTGTGCTTCATTACAATTTATTACAAGGTTATATGAAGTTCCTCCTATAACAACTCCTGGAGCTGTTGCAATTGGAGCTGACACTGGACCGTTTTGATCATTTATCGGATTAGGTAAAAAACTTTTGTTATTTCCATTTTGTAATGCTGTTACACTCATTGGATTTTCTGTTACGCCACTAATATTTAAAAAAGCATTATAAGAACCGTTTACACAATTTACTGTAGAAGACTCATTAGGCGCTCCAACTGTTACGACTACATCACCTTGACCAGTATCACAATTACCACTTACTGGATATAATAAAGCGTTAAGACTTGTACCTACTGGAGCGCTTGTAATTGATAATGTTGTAGCCATGACATTTAAACTGTCGCTTTCTGCTTCTAAATTTGAATTTCCACCAGCATCTACCACCGCACCTACTGCTACAGTTAAAGTTAATTCTCCTACACTGGCTCCTGTTACAGTTACTGTACATGGACTTAGAGAACAAGCACCTGAGCTTATTGTTCCTGAACTAGATGTAGGTGTAAATCCTAAAAAACTACTTTCATCATTTACTGTAACTGTAAATACGGCATCATCTCCTTCAATGATATCTCCTCCATTTGAAATTAAAATTGTTGGAGCTAAAGTATCAATTGCAACATCCACACTTGTTGTACTCTGAGAAGGATTTTCGTATTCATCTGTTGAACTAATTGTTAAGTTATTTGGAGAACTAAAACTAACTCCCTGTTCAATGTTTAATTCAAAGTTCTCTAATCCACTTCCAGCACAAATATGTGTTTGTGGATCTGGGTCAATACCATTTCCTTTAATACTTACAATTTCTTGTGCTTCATTACAATTTATTGCAAGGTTATATGAAGTTCCTCCTATAACAACTCCTGGAGCTGTTGCAATTGGAGCTGACACTGGACCGTTTTGATCATTTACTGGAACTGGGTTAGCTGAGACTGTTAATTTTCCTTGAGTCACTGAAGTACTTGGGGGATTCAAAGTTACACGACTTACATTTATTGTACCTGAGAAATTTCCCTTTAAATCACATTGAAAAAACTTGGTGACATTAGGAGAACCTATAACAACTTTTACAACTCCAGCTGTGGGATCACATATACCACTTAAAGGATAAGCCTGGGAGTTTTCAGATGTAATACTGGGCAGTGGAGAGTTAAAAGAAAGATCAGTGGAACTATTTTTATCATCACCAAAATTAATACTAACTGTAGAGTTCTTTTTACTTGTAAAAAGATTTCCATCACAACCGCTTAAACTCAATACAATAAATCCTGCTATTAATACATTTAATAATAGTTTCATTATTTTTCCTTTGATATCATCTTACTTTCTAACAGAATTTAATTAAATAAAGTTAATTATTAGAAATAACAATTTTTAGTTTTTCATAACTTAACTTTTAATTATTCGTAATTTTATAATAATTTCTAAAATTATAATTTATAATTAAGTATTTAAATCTATAATTTTTAAATAAATTATTATTTATACAATAAATAAATTTAATCTAATTAAGACTATATTTTTGTTTTCTATTATTTAAAACAGTTTAAAGGAAGATAAAATTTAGACTAGATTTTAAAAACTATTTTTATGTTTCCAGTCATTTATATTTTACTTATAATGAGACACTAAATATAAAATGTTTCTTAGTTTGTGTATCAAAAACAATAACACTAAAATGACCTAATCTGAAACAAAAATAAAATATCATTACTATGATTTTTAAACTACAATATTGCAAGGTAATCTTTTCAAGAAGCATGGTCTACTCAAACAATTTATCTTATAATCAAGAAAATTTAGACTATTTTAAATAACTTTTTAGAGCGCCAAAGACTATCTTATGAATTGAATCTGTCTTAGAATATGATATAAGAGACTTTATGAGTCAGAATTTAATTACTATTGATGGCCCTGCGGCTTCTGGAAAATCATCATTAAGCCGATCTTTAGCTCGTAAATTGGATTGGAAATGGGTTTCTACAGGAGCTTTTTATAGGGCATTAGGCTTAATGGCTTATAAACATAATATAGACCAACATAACGAAACTGATTTAGTGAAGTTCTTAGGTGAGTTTAGGCTTGAGGTTAAACCTGACCCTATTCAAACTGCAGTATACATAGATGGTAACTTTTGTTCCTATGAAGAAATTTATTCTGTAGATAACGGTATAAGGGCGAGTAATGTAAGCAGGTTTTCTAAAATTAGGAAGGCTGTTTTGCAGCTTCAACGAGACTGTTATACAGCGCCTGGACTTATAGCTGAAGGCCGTGATTGTGGAACAGTAATTTTTTCAAATGCTCAATTAAAAGTATATTTAGTAGCTAATGTTGAAGCTAGAGCTAATAGAAGAGCCGATGAAAGTGATGATGGCAAAAATATTAAAGAAGTTAAGGAAGCTTTAAAGAAAAGAGATACACAGGACTCAGGTAGAAAAATAGCTCCTATGGAAGCAGCAAAAGATGCTTGGATATTGGATTCTTCAAGTTTGTCATTAGACGAGGTCTCTAATTTAGTATTTCAAAGAGCAAAAAAAATTTTTTCTCTTTGACATCGTATATAAGTGTTTTATAACAAGCACTCATGCAAACGCCCTATGTTTGCGACCTACTTCCAGAAGGGACGAGGTTTAAGGAGGTTACAATCAATATGGTGAACCAAAGGACTAAATCTAAGGGCAAAATGTCTTCAGATGTGTTAACTATTTTAGATCAAGCTGATGACGAAATTTTAGGATCTAAAGACGAAAAAAATAAAACTGACTTTGCAAAACTTTTTGCAGCATCCACATTAAGTGAAGAAATCAATGTAGGTGATATTGTACAAGGTAGCGTTGTTGAAGTTCAAACAGACTTTGTTTTAGTTGATATTGGCTACAAAAGTGAAGGCTTAATATCTCTTTCTGAATTTAAAGTAATTGATGGGAAAACGTCAATCAATTTAGGTGATGAAGTTGAAGTATATGTAGAAAAAATTGAAAATGAAAATGGAATGGTCGTTTTATCTAAAGGTAGAGCAGATATGATGAAAGCTTGGACTGATATTTCTAAAGCTGCTGAATCTCAAGAAGTTATTGAAGGCACAGTTATTGCTAAGGTTAAAGGTGGTTTAAGCGTTGATATTGGTGTTAAAGCTTTCTTACCAGGCAGTCAAATTGATCTAAGACCTATTAAAGATCTTGATCAATTCTTAGGTAAAGTATTTAAGTTTAAAGTTATCAAGTTTAATAAGAAAAGAGGGAATATTGTCCTTTCAAGAAGAGTTTTACTTGAAGAGCAAAGAGAATTTTTAAGAAACGAAACTCTTCAAACAATGACTGAGGGAACAATCATAAAGGGTATTGTTAAAAATATTACTGATTACGGCGCGTTTATAGATCTTGGTGGAGTAGATGGGCTTTTACATATCACTGATATAAGCTGGGGAAGATTAAAACATCCAAGCGAGGTAATTCAAGTTGGTGAAGAGTTAGAACTCAAAATTCTTAAGTATGATACTGAAAAAGAAAGAGTAAGTCTTGGGCTTAAACAAATGAAAGTTGATCCTTGGAGTGCTGCTATTGAAAAATTCCCTGTTGGAACAAAAGTAGTAGGAAAAGTTGTAAGTTTGACTGAATATGGAGCATTTTTTGAAATTGGAGAGGGTATAGAAGGTCTTATCCATATAAATGAAATGAGTTGGACTAAAAAAATTAAGCATCCATCACAAATATTAAAAGTTGGTGATAAAAATGAAGTTATCATTCTTACAATTGATACGGAAACTCGTAAAATCAGTCTTGGTCTTAAACAACTTGAAGAAAATCCTTGGATTGAGATTAAGAACTTTTATGAGGTGGGATCTATCATTGAAGGTGAAGTTAAATCAATCACAGACTTTGGTATGTTTATAGGAGTTGCGGAAGGAATTGATGGGCTTGTTCATATTTCTGACTTCTCTTGGACTAAACGTGTAAATCACCCATCAGAAATATATTCTGTAGGTGATAAAATTAAGGCTTGTGTATTAGGCGTTGATATAGGAAGTGAAAGGTTTAGTCTTGGTATTAAACAACTTGAGAATGACCCTTGGTCTGAAATTGAGAAAAAGTATCCAATTGGATCTCAACTTGATGTAACGGTTACAAAAATAACTGATTTTGGTGTATTCGTAACAATTAAAGATGATATTAAAGGCTTAATTCATATCTCTGAGCTTTCTACTAAAAAAGTTGAGAACATTGATAATATTGTAAAAATTGGCAAAGTTTTAAAAGTTGAGATTATTTCAATTGATCGAGATTCTAGGAAAATTGGATTAAGTTCTAAGCTAGTGCAACTTCGTGAACAAAAAGTAAGCGTTAATGATTATGTAAAAAAAGCCACTATAACCTCTAAAACTACAATGGGAGATGTCTTTGGTGATGCTTTAAAAGACATGAGCACAGACAATTCAACTTCTTCAAATGATTAATTAAAACATAAAAACTTAGAGTTTTACTGACTTCTACGGGAAGACTTATTTATTTTAAAGGGGTTTGTATGAATACAGACATTAAAATTAATACATCTGAAATTTGGCCTCAAGAAAGAGACTTTATTATTAGACCAGATCGACTTAAATACGCTAGACGCTTAAAAAATCAAGATTTTTGTGTGTTTTGTAAAAGCAGTGAAGCCTTAGAAACTGACTTTTCTTTAGACAATCTCATGGTCTATAAAACTAAACATTCACAAATTTTACTTAACAAGTATCCATATAATACAGGTCATGTAATTGTCGCCCCGCTTAAACATGGTGGGTCTATGTTTGAACTCTTAGAAGAAGTGTACATAGATTTAATGAAAACGATTAGATTTGCCGGAGAGGTTTTAATAAAAACGTATGATGTTAAAGGTTTAAATATTGGTGTAAACCATGGAAAAGTTGCAGGTGCTGGAATTCCAGAACATTTACATTGGCATGTGATTCCAAGGTGGTATGGAGATACCAATTTTTTTCCAATCATTTGTGAAACAAAGGTTTTTCCAGAGACATTAGAACAAACTTGGCATAAGATAATGACTGCTATTAAGAAAAAGTAAGTAGAGGCTAAGTTTTGAGATCAAATAATTATTATGTACAAATGACTGTTACTATTACTCCAATGGTGAAAGCTTTGTTAATAGCTAATACTGTTATTTGGTTTCTAGCAGTAATTGTTGCTCAAGGATTTATTTTTAAAAACAACATAGTCTTTGATGTTTTTGGACTTTCAGCAGGTGGTGTGTTAGAGAGCTTTAAACTTTGGCAACCTATAACATATATATTCTTACATTCAACAGGAATTTGGCATATACTTTTTAACTGTTTAATTATTTGGTTTATTGGTTCTGAACTTGAAAAAATTTGGGGCCAAAAAGAATTTTTAAAATATTATCTCACATGTGGAATTGGAGCAGGAATTCTTTATGTGGTTATTATAAACCTTGCAGTGAATCTTTTTAGTTTAAATCCAGGCTTTATGAAGGTTCCTACAATTGGAGCATCCGGAGCTGTTTTCGGTCTTTTAGTAGCTTATGGAGTTATTTTTGGTGAACGTATAATTTTCTTCATGATGCTATTTCCCATGAAAGCAAAATATTTTATTCTACTTCTAGGTATTGTTGAGGTTTTCACATTAATCACTTCTGGATTTGGAGGGGCTGTAAATAATACTGCTCATTTAGGCGGGTTTATTGTAGGGTTTCTTTATATTTATTTAAGTAGACACATAAATAACAAAAGACAAAAACGTTGGCTTAAAAAACCAGAACAACGGCTAAAGCTTATCGTTGATAATGAGATTAAAAAAGAAGACAAGCCGACATTTCATTAAAAACACTGTTAAAATAATAAAAACTAGGAACCCTCTGCTCTAAAATAGATTAAAAGAAGACACTACTTTTTTGAATCTTAGAATTTTTAAATTTGTCAGGTATATATATTTAAACGTAAGCGATCTAAAACTCACCCCTCCTGAATGTCTCTTGTAGTCATTCCTCTAGAGTATAAAACTAAAATATTTTTCTTAAAAACCTTCCATCCGAATTTTACCTTTAGAAACAATTTGTGGCTCAAAGCTAGCCTCTCTCTCACGGGGAGTCTTGAGTTCAATCTCACCTTTTTCACCCTTAATCGTTTTTTTACTAAAACCGTTTTTGGTGTTAGCTTTTCTGAATTCAGATTTAGTATTTTTAGAATACCCTAAATGATCATTTAACTCTGTATTTAGAGCAGATTCTAAGACAACTTTCATAAGTTGACCTATAATATCTGATAAATCTTTTTGTGTTTTTACGTTCTTGGCAAGTTCTTTGCCTATTTCTTCTATGTTCATTCTGCTTACTCCTTAGGATGCTTAATTCTAATGCTAGTGGGGCTAAAAACGAAGACGAGCATGCAATTGGAAGAGAAAAGATTTTATTTTATTATAAACTTAACATCCAACATAGACCTCCCCAAAAATACTGGACACTTTTCTAAGCGCGAACTAAACCTAAAAGGAGAGGTAAAAAGGCATGAAGAAAAAGAAGAAAGAGGCTACAGAGTCTAAAAAAAGTACAATACTTTTTCAGAAGAATTTAAAGAAGAAGCTGTTGAATTGGCAAAGAGAGTTGGAAACAGCCAGGCATCAAGAGATCTAGGGACTACTGAAACCAGCATTAGAAATTGGAGAAAAAAGCTAAATCCAACTCCTAAAAGCTTATTAAAAGAGGAAAATAAGAAGTCATATAGAGAGCTTGAGAAAGAAAATAAGCGTTTAAAAAAAGAATTTTTATATAGAAAAAGCTATACTGGAGAAAGAGAATTAAGATCGTTAGTATTTGAATATATTGAAGTTTGGTAAAACAAGAAAAGAAGGCATTCTTCTCTTGATTATCAAAGCCCTAAAGGGTATGCAATTAAACAGAACCTCGCATAGGAAAAAGTGTCCTATTTCTTTGGGGAAGTCCACTCGGCACTAACGGCGTACTGTTTGCGTCCAACAAAACCCTCTATTAGACTTGAAATACTTGAAGAAAGGCTGCTTCAGTAGGTTTAAAAAGTTCGAGCTCGGGTTATTCAGTCAGTATAGGAAAATATTTTATAAATTTTAATAAACTTTTGATTTTATAAAAAACTTTGATAATATTCTTTTTTTTAGCCAAACTATATTTAATTCATCTTTTATAAAGCTAAGTAAAAAACTAATTAGTACTCGGGTGATAAACACAACGAAACCCTACATTAATACCTTCAACTAAGGGGTTAGCAAACGATACATAAAATACCCCACAATGAAGGTCAGCATGGCTTGTACTGCAACCACGAAGTATTCCCTCAAAAGAAGAAGATCTTGTGAAAAACCCCTGCCCTAAACCACTAAACCTATTAAGGTGTCCATAATCTTTATCAGGGCCAAACTGATCTTTAGCCACCCTTGGTGTTGTGGTCGTTCCTCCACTAAGGCTTAGTTCATTAGGATTTGACTCCCTTGTTAATTTATATATGCTAACTGTGGTATTGCCATAAGAACCTTCTTTATCATCTTTTACCCATTCAGAAACATTACCAGAAATATCCCAAACCACTTCTCCATTAGACAATGCATGTATTCTTTTATTTAAATCCCAAAAGCTATCACAATCTACCACTGCACCATGGCAACCCTCATTATCATTCTCACTAGCCTCGACAGGGTCATTCGCCAACGCCTGGCTAAAACCCAAGCTTAAAGCAGCTATTCCCGAAAGCACACTCCAATTAGAATCCACAGATTCAATATTTCTTGCTATGGTTTGCCACTCATCGTTAGTCATAAGGTCATAGCCTTCGCCTATGCCCTGACATTTAGTAATAGCATCACCACGAGTAATCCCCCCAACAGGCAGCCCACTGGCTTTAGACACAGCATTATCAGAATCATCATACTTTGCTTCATATTTCATTACACAAAAATCACTACTGGTATACCCAGCTAGTGCTGGAACAGGTACATAATTTTCTGGACAAGAAGTGTTTGTATCTCTAACTATTAAACTACTGCTTACAGCTAATGTATTGCCATTACCAGCATTATCTACTACATCACCTATGCCTACTGTTAAGGTCAGTCTTCCTACACTTGCTCCTGTTACAGTTACATCACAAAATTCAAAGCATTCACTCGAGCTCACCACTCCTGAACTTGGTGTAGGGGTAAAAGACTCAATTCGGTTTGTATCAGCAACTCTTATTCTAAATAAAGCTTCTCCACCAACTACACTATTTGTACCTGCTAAAATCGTTATTCTTGGTGCTAAATTATCTATTGGTAAGTTAAATTCAGTGTCATTTGTTGTTGGGTTTTCATTTTCATCTATAGAACTTACTGTAACAGTATTAGTGCCTACAATTTCTACTCCTTCTATAAAAGTTAATCCTACATTTTCAGGCCCCACAGTCGTACATGTGTGATGCTGTGGATTTGGACTTAACCCTTTATTTCTAAAGGTCACTACTTCGTTAATCTCATTACATGGCACTGAAATCATAAAATTTAAACCATTAGTTAAATCTTGATCCTCTACCTCTGGCGCTCTTGCTATTGGACTTTGATCATTCACAGGCCCTGGACTTGCATCAATAGTGTTTCCACTTTGAATTATACTCACTGGCAATGGGTTTAAACTCACACCACTTACATCAAGTACACCACTAAATTCTCCTGGAGCATTACATGAAACACTTTTACTTACTGATGGGTTTACTCTAATTGTAACGTTTCCTGAGCCCTCTGCACAAGCCCCACTTACAGTGTAGGAACCTGCGTTCTCACTGTTGACCCTTTGAAGAGAGGCAAACCTTAAAGTTCCTGCCTCCTCTACCATAAGACTGCTAGACTTTAGAACACTGTCTCCTCTGTTGCCAATTGCATCCTCTATAGAGTTGGCCTCTACAGTTAAGGTGAGCACACCTGATGAGGAAATCTCTTCTGTTATTATCTCACATGGATTCTCAGAACAAGGATAAGGAGTTGAATCAACACCACTTGCGCTTACACTGTAGTTAAATTCTGAAATATTAATGTCAGTAACTGTAATTGTAAAACTTGCTCTTTGCCCTTGAATTATGGTCCCTTCATTTAAAATCTCAACTCTTGGACCTTTATTATCAATTAAAAAACTTATAGTTTCTTCTCCACTTGATGGGTTCTTATACTTATCAGTTGATAAAATTCTTAAATTATTTGGATTAGTGGTTTCAACAAAACTTTCTAGACTTAATCTAAAGTCTTCTTCTCCACTACTAGTGCAAGTATGTGTTTGTGTACTGGGATTAAGACCAGATCCACTAATGCTTACAATTTCTTGAGCTTCGTTACACAAAATAGGCAAATTATAAAAACTGCCTCTAACATAGGTACTTGGAGGAGTTGCTCTTGGAGCGCTTATTGGGCCTATTTGATCATTTATTGGTGGAGTAGATGGTTTAGCAGTTTTTCCATCTTGTTCTACTAAAACCGTCATAGGGTTTGAGACTATGAGACTCACATCTAGAGTGGTTAAATATTTACCACCCGTACAAGCCACTGATTTAACAATATTAGGTGCTCCAATTGTAATTTTAACGTTTCCAGAGGAACCAGCACAGTTTCCACTTACTTTATAAGAGGAGGCATTGCTTTGTGAAGCAAAGGAAAGATCATTGACGCTTAAACTGCTTTTATCACCGCCACAACTAGTAAAAACCATCAACACACATAAAATAAACAAAGTTTTCATTATTTTACTCCTTAATAAGTAATTCTATTACATCGTTAGTTTTTTTTATATGCTGTAGTCTAAATTTGAACTTTTTTCCATTTTTCTTAACTTCCTTTTTTTAGACTTAGTTCTTATTTAGAAAAGTGTTCAGCCTTCTTGATGGAGGCTCATAAGTTTAGTCTTCGGGCTTGTACAATATTATATAGAGTGTCGTGTTTATCTTACAAAAGACTAGAATCATTTTTTATTTATATAAAACTTTAGTATTGAAAAAGTTTAAATCCTAGCTACTCAGTCTTCATTTTTTTATATTTCTTAAGACTTAATCTAAAAGCTTTTTAAGCTATTGGTTTAGGTTGAGGACTCATGTGCAACAACGCCTTTTTAATTCATTTGTTTTTATTGCAACAGGTTTTGCTCTTAGTGTTTTTCTTTTTAGTTTTATAAAGTTCAGGGTAGAATTTTTTCTTATATCCATGGAGCGTTGAATCTTTAATGTTGTTTTCAAAACAGTATTTGACGATGCTAGCTTTAGCATTTAGAGCGTTATCAACATGATTTTTCCAAAACTCAAAGCATTGTTTTTTATCTAAAATTGTTTTATTCATCGTTTAAACCTCCCATTCTTCAAAGCTTTTAACAAAATTAAATTCTAACTTCTATGAGGTGAGTTTTAGACTGACTTTTACCCACAAATAGGTCTAGGTTTTATAATTTTAAAATCAAAATAATATTAAACTCCAAATTGATTTTAAGAATTGGAGTTTTTGTGAATATTAAAAATGAATTTAAAAATGCTCAACTTGGTGATAAACGACTTAACCACAGACTTGAATACCTTGCTAAGGCTTTGAGTAAAAATAATGGTGAGTCTATCTCTTTTTCATGCCAAGATTGGAAACCTTCTAAGGCGGCTTATAGATTCTTTGATAATGATAACTTTCAGGCTAAAGAAATTCTCAAACCTCACATAAAACAAACGCTCAACAGAATGAATGCTCTAGATGAAAATGATATGTCTTTAATTTTACATGACTTAAGTGAAATAACTTTCTTAAAAAATAAAGTCTTTCAAGGCAACGCAGGATACTTAGGGTCCTACATAGATCATCAAAATGGTAAAGAGTACGATACACCAGGTTTAATGATACATTCATCTCTTGCTCTATCAGTATAAACTTCGTTGGAATATAGAAATGTATTTTAAGACGTTAAAATCAGGTTTTAGTGTAGAGAAAAGTCGTTTAAGGAGTTTAGAGAGGATCAAAAAGTATGTAGCGTTTACGAGTGTTTTAGCTTGGCGAATATTTTGGATTTCAAAGATTTCTAGAGTTGATTGCGAAGTAAATGCAGATCACTGTTTTACAAAAGAGGAACAAGTTTTGTTATCAAAATTAGAAGAGCAGTCAGGCAGGTTATTAGGAGCAAATGATAGCTTGGCAAAATTTGTAAAATCGTTTGCAAGACTAGGAGGTTATTTAGCAAGGAACTCTGACCCACCTCCAGGCCAACAAGTTCTGTGGAGGGCGATGATAAAATTTAATGATATTAAAACAGATAATAACTTATGATTTGTGGGTAAAAGTCAGTGTTTTAGACCACTTACATTTAAACTCTAAGAGAGTCTTTAAAAAATAGCATCAAAGTCAGGAGGATATCTATTGGCCCCTCTCATCTTTAAGTATTAAGGTTTTCTTGTAGTCACATTTTCCAGTACCTTTTAGTAAGTACTTATAGTATTATAACATAGGAAAAAAAATAAAATATATAAACGGTTTTTAAAACAAGAATTAAAGTACAGCTTAAAAAAGTATAACTCCAGTAATCATATCTTCATTCAAAGGCTTTTGAGTCTTTTCATTTAAATTTATCATTAAAACATTTTCAGCATTTTTACTTACTTTTGAAAGCCTTAAAGGGCTATTTAAATTTGGATAAGAAAAAATCACACGATCCCCCTCTTTAGCTTCTTTTAACAGAACAAGAACATATGATGATTTACCAGTATCAATAATTTCAATCACTCGAAAAAATGAAAGCCAAACCCAAAGACCTAATAAAAGTCCTATAAAAGCCATATAAAACTCTCTTTTAAAAAAGATTTTTTGTTTTCTAGAAAGCAAGACCATTACCCAATCTGTTTATTCTAAGACTTAAAATATTACAACCTGCATTCAGAACTATTTTTTTTTGACAACTTAAAGCTATAAATCTAGCTCTGCCAACAAGCCTCTCTTTAGCAACATACCCAAATCTTCTTCCATCATAAGAGTTTTTTCGATTATCTCCCATAACAAACATCTGCCCATAAGGAACTTTAAAAGTTTCTATATTTTTTAAAAAATCTGCTTCTGACAGCACGGCTGGAGACTTAGCATTAAGGTAAGTTAAAATAATATGTGAGTCTTGCTCCTTAATTCCTGGAAAAATTTCTCGAAAAGCTGTAAATTCCCCTTCCTCTCTTCCCATAGATTTAGCCAGTTCCAATTTCTCATCTCCAATAATTTTTTTATGACTTACCCTTTCATTATTTATAGAAACAATAAAATCTTTAATAACCTCAAGTTTGTCTCCTGAAAGTCCAACAAGCCTTTTAACTAAATACTTAGAATCATCAGGGTCTTTAAAAACTATTATAGCCCTCCTATGTGAAGGTTTAGGACCATACACCCAAGACTGCGTAAAGGGAACTCTGAAACCAAAATCAATTTTTGAGACAATAATATAATCATTTACAAAAAGCTTAGGATACATGCTTCCTGAAGGAATCAAAAAAACTTCAAAGACAACCCACCTTATTAAAAGAATCATTAAAATAAGATTTATAAAACTTAATGATCCTTTTAAAAGACCTGGTCTTTTCTTCTTTTTTCCTAATAACTCACTCTTTAACATCTAATCTTACCTAGTGTACTGAATGAAAAAACCTACTCCACCTAAATTCAATAGGATTACAAATTGGAATCACTGGCAGTACTTCATCACAAGACATCCACACAAACATAGCTTTTCCTAAAAGATACTCATAAGGAACAAATCTTTTTTCAGGATCCCATTTCCTTGAGTCATGAGAAAATTGTCTATTATCACCCATCATAAAATAATGCCCTTGAGGAACTAAGTAAGGCCCTGATTCCGGCTCAATCTGATCTTTAGGCAAAAGAATACTATAGTGATGCTCCCCTAATTTTTCTTCCCAATGAACTCTTGTTTCCAAACCCATTAAATTAAAACCAGGAAAATCTTTAGGCCTTAACCAATCAAAATCTTTTTTGTTTTCAGCTAAAGGCACTGATTTTTCAATCAATTCATCATTAATGTAAAGATTTCCACTCTCATAATAAACCTTATCACCTGGAAGCCCCACAACTCTTTTAATAAAAAAAATTTTTATATTATCTGGATTTTTAAATACTACAATGTCACCACGTTTTGGACCTTTTGTCCTATAAATAAATTTTTCACTAAATGGATATCTTAACCCAAAAGAAAGCTTGTTTACAAAAATATGATCATGAACTAATAACGTGGGAAGCATACTTCCAGAAGGAATCACATAAGCCTCAAATAAGGCCCAGCGAATTGTTAATGCCACTAAACCTGCAAGAAGCAAGGACCCAAAGCCATCTGTCCAAAAATGTTTTGAAGTAATATCCGTGTCCATATGTATCCCCTAGTGCAAAAAAGCAGCTTCTAAAAACTTAATTGTATGACTTGATTTGATTAAGGTCTATACTATTTTAAATATTTTACTCAATCAAAAAGATTGCCCAAATTCCAGGCTTCATCCTTCAGTCTCTAGCACTGCTAAAAAGGCCTTTTGTGGTATATCAATCTTACCAATTTGCTTCATTCTTTTTTTACCAACTTTCTGCTTTTCTAATAATTTACGCTTTCTTGTAATATCCCCACCATAACACTTTGCTGTTACATCTTTTCTTAATGCACCTAAAGTTTCTCTTGCAATGATATTAGCGCCAATAGACGCTTGAATTGCAACCTCATATTGCTGACGAGGAATAAGCTCTTTAAGTTTTTTAGTTAAGATCCGACCTCTTGCTTGAGATTTTGTTCTATGAACTATTATAGCTAAAGCATCAACAGGCTCCCCATTAATCATAACATCCATTTTAACTAAATCTGACTCTGCATACTTAATCAATTCATAATCCATTGAAGCATAACCTTTTGAAACAGATTTAAGTTTATCATAAAAATCAAATACCATCTCACTTAAAGGAAGCCTGTATATAATCACTACCTTTTTTGCAGCAATATACTCTATTTTTTCTTGAACCCCTCTACGCTCTTCACAAAGTTTTAAAAGAACTCCAACATAGCTTGATGGCGTATGAAGAGAAAGCATTACATATGGTTCTTCAATTCGCTCAATAGTTGAATCCATAATAAATTGTGACGGGTTTTCAATAATCTGCATTTCACCATTAGTCTTATAAATATGATGAACAACTGTCGGTGCCGTAGTGATTAAATCTAAATTAAATTCTCTTTCTAAACGCTCTTGAACAATCTCCATATGAAGAAGTCCTAAAAACCCACATCTAAAACCAAACCCTAAGGCTGCTGAACTCTCTACCTCAAAACTCAAAGATGAATCATTTAAACAAAGTTTTTCTAAAGCATCTTGAAGCAGCTTATAATCTGTTGACTCAACAGGAAAGACTCCTGAAAAAACCATAGGCTTTACTTTTTTAAATCCTGGAAGAGCTTTTGTTCCACCAAGCTTACTTGTTGTGATTGTATCACCTACTTGGACTTCTTTTAAATTTTTAATTCCACAAATTACAAAACCAACTTCACCTGATCTAAGCTCTAGTAAATTTGTTGGATGAGGGTTAAAGCTTCCAAGTTTTAACACTTCGTAATCCCCATTAGTTGCCATAAATTTTATACGACTTCCTTTTTTAATCACTCCGTCAACTAAACGAACTAAAATAATTATGCCTTGATAAGGATCAAACCATGCATCAAAAACCAGCGCCCTTAAGGGCTTGTCTTTATTATCTGCTGGAGGAGGAATGTCTTTTACAACTCTTTCTAAAATATCTTTAATACCAATTTTATTTTTTGCACTTGCAAAGATAGTATCACTAACATCAATACCAATAACCTCTTTAACCTGTTGCTTCACACCCTCTAAATCAGCCGCAGGAAGATCAATTTTATTTAAAACTAGAATAATCTCTAAATTAGCATCTAGAGCTAAATAAACATTTGCTAATGTTTGTGCCTCAACTCCTTGAGCCGCATCAACTACCAAAAGAACTCCTTCACAAGCCTCTAATGACCTAGACACCTCATATGCAAAATCCACATGCCCAGGGGTATCAATAAGATTAAGCTGATAAGTTTCACCATCTTCAGCTTTGTAATTTAATCTTACAGTCTGAGCTTTAATAGTGATTCCACGTTCTCTTTCAATATCCATACTATCTAAATATTGATTTTTTTGCTCTCTATCTTTAATAGCACCCGTAAACTGCATAAGCCCGTCTGCCAAAGTACTTTTACCATGGTCAATGTGAGCAATAATAGAAAAATTTCGAATATTCTTAGAATGCAATTATAAACCTAGAAAATCCTTAAGAGTATCTACTCTATCCAAAGACTCCCATGTAAAATCTATATCTGTTCTACCAAAGTGACCATATACTGCTGTTTTTTGAAAACATGGTTCTCTTAGTTTAAACTGTGAAATAATTTTTCCAGGACGTAAATCCCAAAATTTTCTTACCACATCTTCCAACTTATTCACTGAAATTTTTGAAGTTCCATAGTCTTGAACGGAAACACTTGTAGGTTCAGCAATACCAATTGCATAAGAAAGCTGAACCAAGCATTTTTCTAACACCCCTATTGATACTAAATTTTTAGCAATATTTCTAGCTGCATAAGCTGCTGATCTATCAACTTTTGTAGCATCTTTACCAGAAAAAGCTCCGCCACCATGGGCACCGTAACCACCATAAGTGTCTACAATAATTTTACGCCCCGTCAATCCACAGTCTCCTTGAGGGCCACCGATTACAAATCGCCCTGTTGGATTAATATAAAATTTTGTATTATTTGTAATTAAATTAGCAGGTAAGACTTCTTTAATAAGCTCTTCTCTAATAAACTCTTGAACTTGTTTTTGAGTTACATCTGGAGAATGTTGAGTTGATAAAACAACGGTATCAATCTCTTTTACTCGATTGTCCTCATAATAAACTGTGATCTGTGATTTACTGTCTGGCCATATAAAATCAGCTTTTCCTGATTTACGTTTTTGTGCTAAAACCCTTAACAACTCATGAGATAAAGAAAGTGTATAGGGCATAAAATTTTTAGATTCATTTATAGCAAAACCAAACATTATCCCCTGATCACCAGCGCCTATCTTATCTTCAGAATCAGCATTAACACCCATTGCAATATCAGAAGATTGCTTATGAATTGTATTCATTACAGCGCAAGTTTGATAATCAAAACCTTTTTCACTTGAATCATAACCAATATTTTTAACTGTGTTTTTAACAATTTCTGGAATATCAACATAGCCTTTAGTTGAAATCTCACCTGCAACCATAACAACACCTGTTGTAATCATTGTTTCACATGCCACACGACTTAATGGGTCTTGGGCAAGTAATGCATCTAAAATACCATCAGAAATTTGATCTGCCATTTTATCAGGATGCCCCTCAGAAACAGATTCACTTGTAAAAAAACCTTTTGAAACCACAGACCTTTCCCCCCTTCTTACGTAAAGACGGAAATTTAGCATATGAGGGCCCTATAGAGAAAGGAAAAAACAAACTCTTTAATAAAATATATATCGCTTTTCACCCAAATTTTTAAGAATAACTTATGCTATTTTTTTGGTTTTTCCTAGAAAACCAGCATTTTCCATCATTTCATGCTTACGACTCCTCTTAGCTTTTCGCCTCTCTCTTCGAAATCCATGAGTTGACAGCTTTAATTTATTAATCTGAGAAACTATTTTATCAGCAGCTCTATCAAATGACTCGATTAAATCATTTGTTGATGCTAAGGCTCTAATCTCTGTCTTACCAAGCACACAAATCTCTACTGAATAAAAAATACCTTCTTTTGATGTACACACATCAACTTTTAAAATATTAAAAGGCAGCCTTTTAATTTTTTCAAGCTTTGCCTTAATATAAGTGTGAAAATACTCAGATTTTTCCGTCCCCCTCTTGTTGTGATATCTTACCAGCATATTCTCCTCCTTTACAGACATACATCTATTAATTCCCTATCGGAAGATTTAAAAGATTACTAAGAGGGCTTTATTAAACCAAAAAATTAATAAGTGCATTCGTATTAATTTTAAATTAATAACATCAAAATGAATCAATATAAGACAAAAACCTTATACCACAATTATAATTTTTAAACTAACAGCCCCATTATTATAACATCAAAAGGCTTTATAGTATTTTATAAGTAAAGTGCTTAAGTTAAAATCTCTATATGCGACATTTTGAGTAAACAAAGCCTCTTTGTATAAACACAAACATAAAGCATATCAACTAAAGATTTTAACATGAATATAAGAAGCATTGTTTAGCTAATCTAGAAAGCCTGTAAATTAAATTTTATAACTACAATTTTGAGATTTTTAAAATCCAAAATTAGAATTTTAAAAAACACTTAGAAAGCAAATAATAAAACTCCTTACTGCTTTATTTATAAATTAATATGAACATATCTTTTATATTGATCCACCATTTTTTTCAAAGTCTAATAAAAACTTTTTAGTCTTAGCTCCTCCATACCCTGAATAATTTCCCAAACCTCCTGAAAGCTGTACTACTCTATGACAAGGTATAAATAAAACTACTTTATTTTTGGCCATGGCCGTACCTACAGCTCGACTAGCATTTTTATACCCCGCCTTTAAACCTAACTCTTTATATGTAATTGTTTTGCCTAAAGCAACTTTGATAAGTTTTGCATATACTTTTTCTTGAAACTTAGACAAAAACTCAACTTTTTTAAAATCAAATTCGAATTCACCAGGAACATAGTTTGGGTAGTGGCTTTTTTTAATAAAACTTGCCTCTTTAATCCACCTATTTAAATCTATTTTTAATTCTAACCCTAAATTAAAAAATGATCTTTTTACTATTTCCATAAAAGATCCTTTTATATTAAAAAAAGTTCATTATCCGTTAAAAACGGCTCTTACCAAGTATATACTATACAAACCTATAGCTTACACTATTTTATATACAAGTAAAAAACATCGTCAACGTAAGTAATTATTTTGGGCCTATGTAAGAGAACCTAAGTATTTTTCCAAAACTAAATCCTATTTTTAAACAAATAAAAAAAGAAGAAACACTCTATCTTTTGCTACATAATAAATTTTTAAACTAAATAGATGCAAAGATTTAAGCTTAAGTTATCTTGCATTCATTTCCATAATAAACCAAAGATGTATAATACACTTGCAAAGTCTATAAGCCTCTAATAAATTAAAATTCTGTGCATATTCCACAATTCTACTGACTCCTTAAAATCTAAGTAGACACAATACAATATCTTCTGTAGTAATTTAATTATGTCAAAAATCAAAATTATCACAGGAAATTCAAACCCTGACTTTGCAAAAGCAGTTGCTAAAGCCGCAAAACTTAAGCTTGGAGACTGCATGATTAGCCACTTTGCCGACGGAGAAAGCCAAGTTGAGATACACGAAAGTATGAGGGGATGTGATATTTTTGTCCTACAAAGCACATGCCCCCCAGTAAATGAAAGCTATATGGAGCTTTTTATTATACTTGATGCCTTAAAAAGAGCTTCAGCAAAATCCATTACAGCTGTAATTCCATATTATGGCTATGCAAGGCAAGACCGAAAAGTTCGTCCAAGGGTTCCTATTTCAGCAAAATGTGTTTCTGACCTTCTTCAAACTGCTGGAGCTGATCGAATTCTATCTATAGACCTTCATTCAACTCAAATTCAAGGTTTTGTAAATTGTCCTTTTGACCATTTATATGCCATTCCAACTTTAGCTAATAAGTTTAAAGAAACTCACGGCTCAGGCGATGATTTTGTAGTTCTAAGCCCAGATGCTGGAGGGGTTGAACGGGCTCGAGCTTTTGCTAAAAGATTAGGCTGCTCCATTGCTATTGTAGATAAACGACGTTTAGGGCCTAATGAAACCAAGGCTTATAATTTAATTGGCAGTGTAGATGGCAAAAAAGCCATAGTTGTTGACGATATCGTTGATACAGCAGGCACTTTAGCTGAAGGTTGTGGCCTTATTAAAGCCCATGGGGCTAGAAATATTTATGCCGTTATCACCCACCCCCTTCTTTCAGGGCCTGCTATATCTAGAATCAAAGAAAGTCATATTGAGGAGCTTTGGGTAACTGACACCATACCGTTATCTAAGAAGGCAAAAGCTCTAACAAAGATTAAAGTAGCCTCTATAGCCCCTCTTGTTGCCGAAGCTATAAAAAGAATTCATGGAAATAATTCTGTAAGCACACTCTTTGAAGGCTAATCTTTTGACGATTATATAAAAAAAGTATACAAAAGTTATCTTTAAGTTAAAATAAATTCTAGAGGTATATATGAGCCAAAACACTATTGAAGTAACAAATCGAATAGCAATGAGAACCACTAATATAAAGGGACGCAAAGAAGGGTTCGTTCCAGCAGTAGTTTATGGTCCCAAACAAGAATCTACTTCTCTTTTCATTAAAAATAAATTTTTTATTTTCAATGGAACAAGAAATGATGATAATACAATCTACACTTTAAAGGGCGTCTTAGATGGAACTAAAGTGATGATTAAAAAAATCGCTAAAAACCCACTTGGAAGCAAAATCAACCATGTTGATTTATATGCTCTTGATATGACTAAATCTGTAAAAGTTGAGGTTGAGTTAAATTTTCAAGGTGAACCTGAAGCTGTAAAAGAAGGTGGAGGGCTTTTACAAACACTTAGAAGAACTATTGAAATGGAGTGCCCTGCTTCAGCAATTCCAAAATCAATCAATGTGGATATTTCTAGCTTAAAAATTGGTGACACTTTAAAAATGGGCGACATTACTGTTGATCCTAAATATACTGTTATTTCAGCTCCAGAATACGCTGTAATTTCTGTAACTGAGCCTAAAGCTGATGATGATGAAACTACTGAAACCGTTGAAGCATCTACTGCTGATGCCGACTCTAATACGGACACTAGTACTAATACTGACACTAAACCTAAGTAATATATTTAAAATGAAATTTATTGCTGGACTTGGAAACCCTGGTCTAAAATACTTATTCACAAGACACAATATTGGCTTTATGGCCATAGATTATTTAGCCCAAGGATTAAGTTTTAAAAAAAAATGGGAAAGTCATTTTTACAAGACTTGTTTAGCTTCTAAAAGCGTTATATTGCAAAAACCTATGTCCTTTATGAACCTTTCAGGTGGCCCGGTTAAACAAGGTCTTTTATTTTTCAAATGCAATTTCCAAAAAGACTTACTGATTATTCAAGATGATATTGCAATGCCTTTTGGAGCCATAAGACTTCAACAAAATCGCTCTGCAGGCGGTCACAATGGAATTAAAGATATCACTCAAAAACTCGGCTCCCAAGACTATACTCGCCTTAAAGTTGGTGTCGGTATGCCTTTAAGTGACTCTGTAGATAAATATGTTTTAAGCGAGTTTTCAAAAAAAGAGCAAAAAGAAATACCGTTATTACTAAATGATATTAAAAAAACCTTAGAAAGCTTTATAAAGTATGGCCTGGATAAAGCCGCAAATTTACATAATCGAAAAGGTCTTTGAAAGCTTTAAAAAAGGATTTATTAAATGGCGTTACAAGTCGGAATCATTGGTTTACCAAATGTTGGCAAAAGCACTCTTTTTAATGCTCTCTCACCTGGTGGTGCAGAGACTGCAAATTATCCATTTTGCACCATTAATCCAAACGTTGGCATTGTTCAGGTTCCAGATGATAGAATAAAGAAAATAACAAAGCTTATCACACCGCAAAAGGTTGTTCCTACTGTTATGGAGTTTGTTGATATAGCAGGGCTTGTAGCTGGAGCGAGTAAAGGGGAGGGATTAGGAAATCAGTTTCTTTCAAATATTCGTGAAACAGATGCTATTGTTCATATAGTAAGGTGTTTTAATGACTCTAATATTGTCCATGTATCAGGAAGTGTTGACCCTATTAGAGATATTCAGATCATTGATACAGAACTTGCTTTAGCAGATTTAGATTCTATTGAAAAAAAAATTAAAAAAGCAACTAAGCTTATAAAAACTATAAAAGATAAAGAAAAAAAATTTGAAATTAAAGTATTAACAAAAATCTTAAAATTTTTAGAAAAAGGTCTTCCTATTAGATCTCTAATTTTTGATGATGAAGAGTATCAAGTCATTAAACGGTATCAGCTTTTAACCTCCAAACCTGTTATCTTTTTATGCAATGTTGATGAAGACTCTATTATTCAAGGCAATAAATACTCTAAAAAAGTTTTTGATTTTGCAAAAACTCAAGGACAACAATCTTTAATACTTTGCAACTCTATTGAATCAGAGCTTGCACAACTTGCGCCTGAAGATAAAACTGAGTTTTTAAAAAGCCTAGGTTTAAAAAAACCTGGTTTAAATAGGCTGATTAATGAAGCTTATAGCCTTTTAGAATTAGAAACTTACTTTACGGCTGGTGTTAAAGAAGTTAGAGCTTGGACTATTACAAAAGGTACTAAGGCTCCACAAGCGGCGGGTAAAATCCATAGTGATTTTGAACGAGGCTTTATTCGGGCTGAAACTTTTCACTGCACGGATCTTTTTAATTTTGGAAGTGAACAAAAAATTAAAGAAGCTGGAAAACTAAGATCTGAAGGTAAAGAATATGTTGTTCAAGACGGTGATGTTATGAATTTTAGATTTAATGTATAAAAGTTGAGTCTGTAAATTATTTTGTGTAACTGCTTAATAATAAACTAGGATTAAGCATCCTTACCCAGAAGAGATTAGAAAAATATTTCACACAACAAATAAAATTGAATCTTTAAATTCAGTAGTAAAAAAAGCTATTTGAAATAGGAAAATCTTTACAAACAATTAGTCTACGTTGAAAATCATTTATTTAGCTGTTATAAACGCTTTTAAGAAATGAACTATGCCCTTAAAAACTTAGAAACCTGCTATGACTCAAACTCACCACTCCTTAACTTGGTGTAGGGGTAAAGGAGCGAATATCATTTCCGTCAGTGACTGTTATTTTAAATAAAGATTCTTAATTTTACCAAAGTTTGTTATTTTTTTTAACCTCTAAGAGACGATTTTTTTTCTATCACTTTACTAATGCTTAGGAAAAATAAAATTTTAAAAAATACCTTTTATAAGACAAATTCGTAATTTTTTTACTAAAAACTCTTATCTTAAAATTAAATCTAGGTTTTACAATCCTAACTTAGTGTCTACTCTACCATAATGCTGGTGATGCTTAAATCTTAACTATAAGTGTACTAGACTTAAATCTATTATCTGATAGGCCCCATCCTCTAAAAGATGTATATTGCCCATATATCTATTATTCCAAGGGCTAGCCGGAAGAGTATAGATTTCCTTTCCTTGATCAATAGCATACTTTGCAGTTATCATTGTTCCACTTTTTTTCTTAGCTTGGACAATTAATATTTTATTAGACAAAGCTGACAGTAAATAATTTCTAGGATGAAACAAGGATTTACAAACTTTTTGATTAGGATGAAATTGGGAAATAAATAAAAACCTTCCACCATCTAAGTATTTATTCACATTTTTTTTTAAACTTTCAGGATATATTTTAAACACCCCAACAGGGAGAACACACACACTTGAAATTTTCTGCTTAAAAGCCTCTTGATGAGCCACTTGATCTATACCAATAGCTCCCCCTGATACAATAACAACTTTTTTATTAAGTTTTTTAAATTCTTTTTTTAGCCAATGAACAGCTAACAGGTCAGGTTTTCTACTTCCAACAACACCTAAGCATAAACTTTCTTTTAGTAAACTTAAATTCCCAGAAGCACAAAACACCCATGGAGAATATTCTAAATTTTTTAAATTTTTTGGATATAACTTATCAAGATATGTGCAAATCCAAATGTTTTCTTTAAAAAGTCTAGTTTTTAAAGATTTAATCTCATCTTCATGTTTTTTATACATATTATATAAATCATTACAAATCTTTTTCTCTCTTAACATTCGAAAGATTAATGTATTAAAATGCTTATCTAAATAAAACCAGGATAGAAGTAAAATATTTCTCATTATTTACTTCATGCAATATAATTTTAATACTTAGTTATACTTTAAATGACTTTTAATATCCGAATTAATACTTAGCCACTCCAAGTCTACTTCCTGTAGACACCTCATCTGAAAGATTAAAGACCACTCCTGTTGAGTAGTGTTTATTTGTTTTTGCAATTTTAACATACCCTATATTTTTAGGAAAATACTTTAATCTAGTCGTCTTAAAAAAATTTGCTCCAAAATTTTGAAATACAGGGTATATTGCTCCCTCAAGAATACCCCCTTTACTTCCTCCATTAAAATAAACAATTCCCCCTTCTCCAATAATATTTAAATCTTTAGATTTATTTGCTCCAATAATCTCAACTATACTATTTAAAGCTTCACTCTTAATTTTTTCAATTCTATTAGGAAGAGTTAAAGTCTGTATTTTCTCATTAGACAAAAAATCTCCCCTACTTATAAAATCATTAGCTTGAATAATCTTAGCAAGATACTCTTCTCCCTTATTATGGCTAAGAATCTTTACCGTTCCTAACCATTCAACTAAACTAGCCTTCATTTTTTTATTCTTTAAAGGTAACCCTTCTCTAGTATACCTAAAAACCGTAAACTCTTTTAAAGGTGCTACATCTAAATTTTTTCTATCAAGAGAGACTAAAACTAAAATACCTTTTTTTGCAAAAAGCCCCCCTCCTTGAATTCTTTTTATCTTTCCTAAGGACAAAGGTTTTTCTAAAGCAACCTCACTAGTAATCATCACTTTTCTTTGTGCAAATTGAGCTTGTCTTTTTCTTGTACTAATCAATCCAAGTTTATTGTGTTCATTCTTTCTTAATCCATTAGGTTGAAAATAATTTGGAAATATTTTTTTAGAAATAGGCTCTATGTCTTTTAAAGGCTTTGGTGGAATCAATGGCTCTAATAACCCTGAACCGTATGTATAATTTTGAGACTTTACACTATCTATTCCAAATAAAGGTGGTAAAAAAATAGTGCCCCCTCTAAAATAAATAATATTTCCCTTTTCAATAATATGTGGATTGGTAAGATTAGAATTTATTGACCAAATTTTAGGCCAAAAATTAGGATCACCAAAAAAAGTTTTACTAATACCATATAATGTATCGCCTTTTTGAACTCTATAAAATCGTTCCACATCAGCTCTCTCTAAAATAGAACTCCAACCCTCTATAGGTTTATTATTAAACTTTACATATGATTCCACATTAAAAGACACTGACATAAGGCTTATAAAAAAAAGTATTAAAAAGGCAGGGCAAATCTTACAAAAATTCTGCCACCCTATTATTAAAAATTTAAGAATCATTCTAATAGTTTTCCACAATTTTTGTGGAAAAGATGCTGACTCCAGACTTCAACTAGACCTTGGTTGCTGCTTTCAGCCCAATGCGCATTTTTCGCCCATAGCCTAAGCTCATTCCGAATTACATTTGTAATTCATTTTAAATAAGCATTTAAGCCAACCAAATTTCTTGCACAAAAATCCTATGAACCTACATTATCTTTGTTTAGCTTTTTTAAATCATGAAATAACCCAAGCTTTAACCTGTGGCAAAGCACTTAATTACAGCAGCTCAAAAGATCTTATCCTTATTTTTGGAGCTTTACATTTTTTTGTCATATCTGGAGCACATCTTAATTTTTTAAAAAGAATAATACGTTTTTTAAAGCTTCCTCGATTTTTAGAAATTATAAGTCTTAGTTTATTTGTAGTTATTTGTAACTTTTCAGCACCAGTTACAAGAAGTTTTCTTCAATATTTTTTAGAAAATCAAAAAAAACTCTATATTCCAAAAGAACTGTCTCCTTTATGCTCATATATCTTTTGCCTACCCATAGCCCTCTTATTTTTAAATAATTTAGTTTCTCTAAGTTTAAGTTTTCTTTTTGGATCCGTAATCTCTATTCTTCCCAGAAAATCAAGCTCCCATCTGTTAATGTATAGTATTGCTCTTCCTGTATTCCTTAGTACCCTTGGTTTACCTCATTACTCAAGCTTTCTTATTCTTCCTTTCATAAACCTTTTAATTTTTATTATGCTTCCATTATCACTGCTCTGTGTTCTTTCAAACACTATAGAAGCTGCAACTATTAAACTTTGGTGGTTACTTAAAAGCTCACTTAATTATATACATATTTTCTACAACTTTCCTGAAAAACCTCAGTCTAATTTTCATCTATTCACAAGTTTAAATCTTTTTATTTACGGTTTTTTAATAATTTTACTTTCATACGTATCTGGAGTCTTTTGGAAAAGATCATCATATTCTCTTTAATACTCTTAAGCTCAAGACATTTACAAAATTCCCTAGACTTAGGCGTTCAGGTTTATTTTTTTAGAAATCGTGTAATAATAAAAGAATATAAAAACTTACCTCCTTGTTTTTATAAACTCAACAAGAATATCTTTATATTTAAAAGCATCTACTGTTTTAAAAAAACTTCTTTAAAACAACGAATGTTCCTTTCTTTAATTTTTACTAGTTCTAAAAAGAAAAAACCACCTTTATTAAAAGATGGTTTACAAATTTTTATTCCTATTCAAAAATGGGGAATTTTTTATTTTAACTAAACTGTAGGAAAACTCTGTTCTAACTCGCCCTAAAGTCTAGATTTAAAACCACTTATTTAAATAAGTTGATTAAGAGGTGTATACCTCATTCCTAAATCTTTAGCCACCAGTTCATAACAAACTTCACCAGCATAAACATTAACACCTGTTTTAAGAAGTGGGTCTTCACTTAAAGCCTCTTCTAGGCCAAGATTTGCAATTCTTGTAGCATAGTAAAGGGTTGAGTTTGTAAGTGCGTATGTAGATGTTCTAGAAACCACACCTGGCATATTAGGAACACAGTAGTGAATAACACCACTCACTTTAAAAATTGGCTCTATATGAGAGGTTAGTCTACATGTTTGAATACAACCACCTTGGTCTACGGCAACATCAACAATAACACTTCCCTTTAACATTCTTTCCACCATACTTTTAGTTACAAGTTTGGGAGCTTTTCTTCCTGGAATTAAAACAGCACCAATTACTAAATCTGACCTTAAAACAGACTCCTTAATATTTTTAATATTTGAATGAAGAGTTTTTACGCGTCCTTTAAAAATATCATCTAAATACTCAAGCCTATTAAGATTTAAATCTAAAATAGTAACTTCTGCTCCCAAACCAATTGCCATTTTTGCAGCATTTATTCCAACAATCCCACCACCTATAATAACGACTTTACCTGGATGAACCCCAGAAACACCACCAAGCAAAATTCCCTTACCACCATGGTCTTTTTGTAAATAATACGCGCCAACCTGTACTGCCATTCTTCCAGCAACAGCACTCATTGGCATAAGGAGCGGTAAACCTCCATTTTTATCTTGAATTGTTTCATAAGCAACAGCTTTAACCTTTTTCTCAACAAAAGCCTTTGTAAGCTCAGGCTCAGCTGCTAAGTGAAGGTAGGCATAAATAATTTGATTTTTTTTTAGTAAACCATATTCCTCTAAAAGGGGCTCTTTAACTTTAACAATCATATCTGCGGCTGCATAAACTTCAGCCTTTGTCTCCAAAATTTTAGCACCACTTTTAATATAATCCTCATTAGTAATTTGAGATCCAAGACCTGCATCTTTTTCAATATAAACTGTATGACCATCTTTAACCAAATGTAGAACCCCAGCTTCAGTCATACCTACTCTATTTTCACTAATTTTAATTTCTTTAGGAATTCCTACTACCACTCTTCACCTCATCCCTTAAAATGCTCTTATCTACGTTATACCTATAAAGTTAAAAAACTAAAGTCTGCTCAGTCCAAAGCTCAGCCTTCTTATTTAAGGTTTTTACTAACTTATTCATAAGACCATGCCCAGTTTTATTTAACTTTAAATGTCCTTTTATAGGCCTCCCTAGTGTTGAAATATCACCTAAAGCATCCAAAATTTTATGGCGTATGAATTCATCTTTATAACGCAGTCCATTAATATTTAATACCTTCTCCTCATCCATAATCACAGCATTATCCAGTGAGCCACCAAGACCAAGACCTTTTGCTTTTAATACTTTAACATCCTTCATAAAACCAAAAGTCCTTGCTTTTGCGATTTCACTTTTAAAGGATCTTGGATTGATATCAATACTCATTTCCTGCATTCCAATTACGGGGTGAGCAAATTCAATTTTAGCATCAACCTTAAGGCCCATATAAGGCTCAATGGAAGCACTTTTATCCCCTTGAATAAACTCAATTTTTTCTTGCACAACAATATAATTTTTAGGAGTAGACTGTTCAAGTATTCCTCCTGCTGACTCAAAACCTTTTAAAAACTCTATTGCACTACCATCCATTATTGGAAACTCTGGACCATTCACTTCAAAAATCAAATTGTCTAATTCTAAAGCATTTGCAGCAGCTAAGCAGTGTTCAACTGTAGAAACCGTAAAGCCCTTTCCCCCTAAGGTTGTGGCCATTACTGTTGCATAAACTCTACTTGCAAGCATGGGAACAAGCTCTGAGTCTAAATCTGTTCTTTTAAGCAAATACCCTGTATTTACAGGGGCAGGCAAAACACGAAGAATCACCTCTTCTCCGGTATGAACACCAATACCTTTAAATTCTACTATCTTAAATAAGGTTTTTTGGTATCCCATGAGTCCAGAGTCATTATATTTGTTTTTAAGTCAAGAAAGTTGTTTAATAAGACTATGATTGAACAAGAAAATCTTGATTATTTCACTCAGCTTTTAAAGGATAACCCTGCCTCAAAAGCCTTTGCCCCTTTAGCTGAAGGCTATCGAAAAATTGGTGAACTTGAAAAAGCTCTCCAAATTGCCAGTAATGGAGTTGCTATTCACCCTAAATTTAATAGCGGTAAAGTTGCCCTGGCTAGAATCCTAATAGATCTAAAAAAATATGATACTGCAGAAAAAATCTTACTCAAAGTCACACACAACGACTTTGAAAACCTTTTAGCCCATAGGTCTCTTGGAGAAATCTACATTCATATAAATAATCTTCCTAAAGCCCTTAACGCTTTTAAATCCGCACTTTTAGCAAATCCCTTAGACACCATGTCCTCTAATATGGTAGCAAAATTAGAATCTATTTCAGCTAAATCATTTGATTCTGAAACCTTTAAATATCTACCTGTACATGAGTCTGCTGAACAGAAAATTATTCACAAAAAAAAACTCTCCATACACTCAGCTCTTTCCTACATAGATGCTTTGATTATAAGAAACAACTACAGTCGTGCTCAAAAACATACTAGTGAACACTTATTAAGATTTCCTAAAAACCCTGACCTTTTAAAAAGAAAACACTATTTAACAAGTCTAAAAGATCATAACCCTTTAATTTCAAGAGCTGAGGCACTTTTAAAGCCTGAGATAACTAAACAAAAACTTAAAACACTTTATAAAGCCCTAGAGCGCATTAATAATCAAATACAAACAAGACCCGAATTAATAAAAGGCTAAGCTATGATACAAACTTCTGACTTTAAAAAAGGCTTAAAGCTTCTTATAGATAATGAGCCTTATAATCTTATTGATTTTCAACACGTAAAGCCTGGAAAAGGAAATGCTTTTACTAAGACAAAACTAAAAAATCTTATTACAGGAAATAACCTAGAGCGCACTTTTAAATCAGGTGATAAATTTAAAATCCCTGATGTAGAATATAAAAATGTTAGTTTTCTTTATTCTCATAAAACAAACTACCATTTTATGGATCAAGTAAGCTACGAGCAAATAGTTTTTTCAAAAAAAGATTTAAATCCTAAGCACTTATATTTAAAAGAGAATGATACCGTTGTTATGCTTTTTTTTAATGAGCGTGCAATTGGTATCGAACTTGCAAATACAGTTACTCTTTTAGTAGCTCAAACAGATCCTGGCTTTAAAGGAAACACTGTAACAAACACCTACAAACCAGCAACAATGGAAACAGGCTGTGTTGTTCAAGTTCCTCTTCATACTAAAGTAGGTGATCTTTTAAAAATTCAAACTGAAGACGGCAAATACCTTGAAAGGGTAAATCTTAAATAATCATGCTTATAAAAAAAATTCTATCTCTTTTTTCAACTGATTCAGGATTAGATTTTAATCAATTTAAAACTCTAATTAAAACTTCTGATTCTTTTAAAAAAAACATCCTAGATTTAAATGAAGATGAGCTAAATTTATTTTTTAAACTACTTATTGATACCAAACAACCCTTGGCAATAAAAAAACTCTTAAGATTACTTAATGACGATCAATCTGAATACAATCCAGCATTAGCAATACTTGGACTAATACATTTAGGAATACTAAGCTCTCTTAAAGATACCACCGCCCACACTCATCTTCTGGTCAAGATTAATAAGGAAAATGCTCTTTTATTAAAACCCTATTTTAACTTTTTCCCTGAAAAATACCAGAAAATTATTGAAGCTTCTATTGCCTTACAAAAACAAAAAAATGAGATTTTTAGAGAGGATCTTAAGGATCAAATAGAATTCTTAAAATCTCAAAATCTTAACGACAAGGCCCTAGAAATTGAAAAGCAATTAAAATTTCATTTTCCTGAAATCACTGAGTCCTTCTTATCTGAAAAACAAGTTCAAGAAAAATCTAAAGAGCATAATTATTCTAAAACAATTGAACGAAATATTCCCTTTGAAGCTCGATCCAGATTACGAAAAACAACTTTAAACAAACATAAAGAAACTCTAAATTCTGAAACTACTACAAGCTTAGAGCTTGCTAAGCTTTGGTACTCTCAACTTAAAAATACAAACCCTGAACTACTACTAACCCAATTAGAATTTATAAACTTTGATGACCCCACCTTTTACTCTAAAATGTTAGAAGAAACTAATCTAGACATTTGGACAAAAATTTTTCTCTATATAAAATCAAAAAAATATCTAGAAGGTTTAATTTTTTTAAATATAAATGAATCTACGCTATTAGCAGAATCCTCTAACAGTATTTATAATTACTACTACACAAAAGGTGTGATGCTCTTAGGTGCAGGAATGCAAAAAGAGGCTGAAGAAATCTTTCTTATTATTAAAGAACAGAAAGAAAACTTTAGGGATATTCAACTTTTACTTCAAAGATGCTAAATAGGAAAAATATAACCCTTATTACTATCTTATTGTCTCTTCTAATTGGAGAATATTTTTTTCATAATAAAATCTCTGGCATAATCCAATCAGCACTAAACAAAAAAATTAAAAAACAAGGGCTCAATATACATTTTAAAAATGTTAACTATGGATACCTACCACCACGTATATCTTTAAGTCATATAGACTATACTGATAAAAAAACTATCTTTACGGCAACAAACATATCTCTTTCTATTAAAATTTTTCCTTTAATCAAAGGACAAATAAAGCCTAATAAACTCACAATTAAAAAAGCCAATATCTCAATAAAACTAAACACTTTAAAAGAAAAACAACCTTCTTTCTCTCTTCCTGACTTAAAATTTCAAAAAATTTCTAAATTAATTCCTCTAGATCAAATAAACTTTCAAGAATCAAAAATCATCGTATTTTTAAAAAACAATATCGTTGATTTAGATATTAAAAAAGCGTCCCTGACAAAGCTTTATAACAAACTTCAACTAGAAATTCAATCCAATATTCATATTAGAAATACTTTTTTAAAAGACAATTTTCACTTAAATACAAAATTTCTCTGGAAAAAAAGCAGCTTTTTTATAAATTTCTTCACTCTACAAAAAGAAAACTCTATTGTTCAAATCTCAGGATCATTAAAAGAAAAATTTTTAACTAATTTTAATTTAAAAACAAAAGATCTTTATAAAAACATCAACGAACTCAGGGCCCAAGCAAACATAGACCTTTTAGAATTTAGTGATCTATTCCTTTATTTTACTAAAAATTACATTCCTTTAAAACCTAATATTGATAAATTCTCAGGCAGAGTGCAAATCTCTGGATATTATTATGACTCTAAAAAGATTAATAACAAAAGCCTTCTTAATTTACAGGTTGATAATCTTAAAACACCCCTTCTTTCTTTAAAATCTATCTCTGCAAAAGGAGATTTAACAAATAAAGGCTTTTCCTCTAATTCTATCCAAGTTGAAGTCTCTAAAAAAAGTTCCTTTAAAATTAATAATTTAAAAATACGAAAGAAAAACGAATCTTCTTTATTATCTTTTGATTTAAAAAGTACTTTTTTAAAATTCGAAGACATCATAAAAAGTCTTAATTTAAAAACTGACAATATTTCAGCTCCAATTACATTAGATACACATTGTGGAGGAATTATATTAAAAAATACTCTTATAAAATGTATGGGAAAAGGGGAGCTTTTAAACCTAGACATATTCAACCTAAGAGATTCTAATAAGATTTTGTCTATAAATAAACTCTACGCAGATTTTTCAGGAATAATAACTAAATCTAACTTTAAGTTTAGTGCCGACACCACATATATTGACCCTGAATCACAATTAACTTCAATGGGAAATTTATCAGGCGTTGTTGATTATATTTCAGGGTTCGACTTAAATTTTGAAGCCAGCCCTGTAAACCTATCTTTTATCAATGAAATAGGTGGTCAAAAACTAACAGGCCTTACATCCATTAAAGGAAATACTAAAGGATCTAGTAAATGGGGAGAAATTAGAGCTGAATTAAAAAATCAGAATTTAAAATTCAATGATTTATTTCTTGGAGAGAACACCACCTTATTTAGTTACAAATTCCCTTTAATTACACTCCAAAATATTAGTGGTAAAATTATTCCAAGCTCTAATTCTTATTCTGGCTTAGTTATTTTAAATGTAGAACAAGATGATTTACTTCTAGACGTAAAGGGCAAAAATATAACAGATATTGGAGTGAGGACGCTTTTTAAAAATTTATTTTCATTACCTGAACAAATTCAATTTAATGCCGACTTTTCATTATTTGCAAAAAAAGGTTTAGACATTAATAAAATGGACTTAAAATTTAAAAGCTCTTTAAATAATTTAGAACTTTTTGGTGAACGTTTTTTAAACGCAAACCTTAATTTAAAAGGTTTTAATGGAAAGTGGGAGATCTTTAATACAAAATTAAATAAAGATACCTCTAGCTTTAATGTTCATGGATACCTTCTTGGACTTAAAACAATAAATGCCCATATTTCCTCTTTTAATTTTAAATTAGAAGATTCAGATTTTTTAAAAGCTTTACATCTGGAGTTAAGCGGTCCAGGAAAACTTACTTTAAATGCAAAAGGACCTCTTAAAGGCCCTAAAACCCTAGGCACAATCTCTTTAACAAACACACAAGGATCTAAAAAAAATAATCTAGGCAATAGTAATTTTGACTATCGTTTATTTAAAGACAGTATTTTTTTAAAAGGAAATGCTTTTAACAACTCTCTTATGGGAGAAGCAACTTATCCATTATCTAACATTGGAACTTTAAGTTATAACGGAACAATCAACGGGTTAAATCTACTCGACTTCTTAAATGTAAATAGTGAGAATGCTCCTGATGCAAAGTTACTTCTCTGGTCAGAACCCAATTTTTTTATAAAGAATATCTTAACAGATTCACCTATTGGAACAATTAAAAATACAAGTTTAAAATTAATCTCTGAAACTCAAACATTAATCTCTCTTAAGCAGTTAAAAAATAGTGCTCTCACCTCTACAATCAATTTTATAGTTCATCAATCAGATAACCAATCAAGCCTTGCCTTAGATTTTTCAAACCCTTATGAAAAACAAATCTTTTTTAACGGAAGACTCTACCTTAATTTTTTAAAACCCTTTATTCCAACATGTGAACTTATAACTGGTGAATTTTTAGCACAAGAGTTGAATTTAAAATTCTCCAAAAAAAAATTCTCTGGACTTGGACAAGGATTAATAAAAAACAGCAGTTTTAAAACTAATTCATTCCCCTATTCATTTAATGACACTTTTGCATCAATCCAACTTTCAAAAAATCTTATTAAATTTGAAAAAATCAGTTCAGCATTAGTAAACACTAAGATTAAAGGTTCTGGACTGATTAAGCTTGATCCTAATAAATACTCCATAAAGTTTAAATTAAATTATCAGGATTTAAATCTTGAATTCCCTCCTAAAATTTTAACTCGCTCTACTGGTCGAATAAAGCTTTCAGGAAATCGCTTTCCCCTTGTATTAAGTGGTGACATTAAAGTTAAAGAAGGCCTATTTTCTAAAGACATCCTAACCACTACAAACTTAGAAAGCGTAACTCCAAGTAAGTTTTTACCATCAAAAATTTTAAGAAAATCCACCCCTCCTGCTACCTTAGATATGCGCATTCAAGTTGAAGATAAAATGAGGGTTAAAACAAATGAGGCAAATGGGTTTGCTTATGGTTTTTTTAAGGCTTTAGGAAATCCTATAGATCCTTTTTTAGATGGAAAAATACAACTTAAACCTGGTTTTAAAATTTACTTTCATGATAAAGAGTTTCTTTTAAATGAAGGAAGTCTTTTATACAAAAATAAACTTGTTACTAACCCTGATTTTATTATTGATGCCACTTCTAAAATCAAGGACAGTAACGACTCTCTTGAAAAATCTTATTCCCTGCGCATGCTGATTAAAGGCAGTGCTCATAAACCTGATATCAAATTTTTAAGTCAACCTTTTTTAGATGAAAGTCAAATCATCTCGCTCTTAACTATAGGTACTGTTTCTACTCAAAGTCTAGGACAAGAAATTACAACAACTGAGCAAGCTACATACTCTGGTCTACAATTTGGATCTTACTTAATGCAAAAAAATCAAGCCTTAAAAGACCTGCAAAAACAAACAGGCACACAAATAGGTCTAAGCTCATCTATAAATTCAGGTGGAGTAAATCCAAAAGTTTTTATTAAAAAGCGTTGGACCTCAAAATTCTCCTCCACTCTTAGCCAAACCTTTGGAAATCAAAAAAATTCAACCCTTAAAACTGAATACAAACTCAATAAAAAAACCTCGAGTGTTTTAGAAATTCAAAATAATCAAACCGATGACGCCTCTCAGCTTATAAATAGAAAAACCCAACAAGGAGTTATTTTTGACCTAGGTCTCCAATATAAGTTTGAATTTGACTAAAACTCCACGCTATAATCAGTAATAATGTTTTCTATAAAAAAAACTCTCCTTACATTAAACCTAATTTTTCTAAGTGCAAATGCTTGGTCAAAAAACTCCTATACAGTTAAAACTGACAACTTAAGTCTAAAAAAAAATCTAACCTCCATCATAACTTTAAACACTCAACACAGCCAAGAAAAAATCACCTCCAAAATAAATGCTTACCTTATGAAAAATGGCTACTATATAGCCTCTATTAAGGTAAAAGATGGAATCATCACTATTAAAAACCCTATTAAATGGGAGCTTTTCTTTGAAGGAAATACCTTTTATTCTAGATATTTTTTAAAAAAATCTCTCATAAACTCAGTATTTAGCACTATCTCAGAAACTCTTGTCCCCGAATTTGAACAGTCCCTTACAAAAACTTATAAAGCAGCAGGTTTTCACTTTGCAGAAATAAAATCTGAACTTAAACACTATCCCAAAAAAAAATTAACACAACTAATATTTAAAATTAAAGAACATGAAATTGTAAAAATTAAAAAAATATCTATCTCTGGAAGCCTGGGCCCTTTTAAGAAAAAAGATTTTTTAAGCAAACTAAAACGCTTTTCGGAAAAACAGATTTCAAAAGGTATTTATTATGATAAAGCACTGCTCTCAGGAATCGCTAGTTTAAAAAATCATCTATATAACCTTGGTTATTTTCATGCTTACGTTGGAATTAAAACTCTTAAATTTAATACTCAAAAAAATAAAATTTCTGTAGGAATAAAGCTCTACATAAACTCTCCAACCATTATCAGCTCCATCACTTTTAAAGATAATAAAAAAATTTCTAGTTTCTGGTTAAAAGAGCTTTTAAACTTAAAAAAAGGTGATATCCTTAACCTAAATACCTTTGAAGCAGGTCTTAATCTTATTGAAAACTATTACCTACAAAGAGGGTTTTTAAATGTACATATCCAAACTGATGATTTTTTCAAATATTTTAATGCCTTAAAAACTGCTAAAATTACAATTTCAATTAAAGAAAATTCTCAAATTTTAATTTCCCGCATAAATATAAAAGGAAACTTTAAAACCAAGCGATCTTTAATATTAAAAGAAATTACATTTAAACCTGGAGAAGTCTTAACTGCTGATAAAATCAATACTTCTAGAAATAATTTAATACGACTTGGGTTCTTTTCAAATATTCAATTCAATATTCTCTCTAATGAAGAAAAAAAGGTTAGTACTCTAGTTGAAATTATTCTTTCTGAACGTAAACCAGGTATCTTTACCTCTGGCTTTGGACTCAGCTCAGAGTTAAACCTTACTGTTAAAACCTTTGCAGGGTTTGAATATAAAAATATCCAAGGAACAGGACGCTCTTTTTCAAATCGTATTGAGCTTAAACGCCCTATTAGAAAAATTGATTATCTTGAAAATAGAATCTTTGCCAGCTACTTAGAGCCTTATCTTTTTAAATCTAGTGTTAAAGGCCGTATTAACTTATCAAGAAATGATGAAATCTGGGATATTGCGGTTGATAAAAAATCCTTTACTGTAATTAATTCTAATCGCTTAGATTTAATCCTAGAACAACAACTTACTAAACATATGACACTTTTTATAACACCTTTTAGTTTAGATATACGAAAAGAAGAGGTTATAACAGATATTAAAAACCCTAAAAAAGATGAGCTTCATGAAATTATTGGCTCCATTAGCCCTTCAATACAAATAGACTATAGAAATAATCCTTTTTTACCAACAACAGGTTCTTTAAGTAAAATACAAATAGAGTATGCTTCTCCCTTTCTTGGATCAAATACACAAAGTAAAAAAGATTTAGCTACTGATGCCACTGAGCGTGTTAGCCTTGAGTTTTTAAAATTTCAAAGCTCATATACTTTTTATAAACCTCTTTCTAATAATTTAATTTGGGCACAATCTTTTAGAGGAGGATATCTTTATAACTATTCTGGTAAAAAAACCAATGGTTTTACACCTTTTCCTAAAAGTAGAGCCTTTTTTCTAGGAGGAGCCTCAACTCTTAGAGGCTTTGATCCTAGCCAATCAAATGAGCGTATACCAAGTGATAAATATCTTGAAGATAATGGTGGAATTTTATCCGGAAATACCATTGGAGGTGGTGTTTTAAATATACCAAAATCTAGTTATTATTATTTAACTAAAACTGAAGTTCGCTTCCCACTTTCTAAAAATAACAATTGGTGGGGCTCTGCTTTCTACGATGGGGGAAGCGTTCAAATAACAAACCTTAATGAAAATTACGATTCATGGAGACATTCTGTTGGTATTGGTCTACGCTTTAATACCCCCGTTGGGCCATTATTTAATGCAGAAATTGCTTATAAACTAGATCGTAAAACTCAAAGAAACGAATCCACCATTGAGTTCCACCTCTCAGTTTCTTCATTTTAAGTTCTTAACAAAAAAAAATGGCGTTGTTGCGCATAAACACTCAACCTAAACCAACAACTTAGAAATCTTCATCCACCCAATTTGCTAACATGCCAAGGATGGTTAAAGTAGGTAAAAGACTTAAACAGATTAACTAAAAAAAAACTATAACAAGGAACTCATAGTATCCCGCTTAAGTGTTACTCGTAATTTTGACCCAAAGATTTAAAAAAAAAGATCATGTAAAGTAGTTTATTAAGATGCTCTCTTAAATATCTAGAATTAAGGGAAATTTATAACGTTTCTCTCTAGTTATTATATTAAAACTAAAAATTTAGGTCAGAAAAAAAGTAAACTATGACTAGCAGTCTTCTTTTTATATCCAACATTGTGATGTCTCATTAAGGCCCAGACAGATGTGTGAAGAACATTAAATGTAAATCCATTTTAAATTGCAATGAAGAATAATAAAGTTTAAGAAATAAAGAGGTTTATTTTTAAAAGAGTTTTGGTCTAATAAGAGACATGCAGGCGCTGTTTAAAAATGAAGCACGCTTTCGTTAATGGAAAGTTTTATTTTAAACTTGCTTTTTTACAGATGCCTTTAGTATAAAATTTAAATTAATATTCAATATAAATTTATAAACTTGATTAAAATTAAACTATAGACCTCAGACTTTAAACCCTGATCTCTTATTAATCTCTTTTTTAAACCTAGACATTAGACTTTTTTAAAAATATAACCTTTAAATGTTCTTTAAGAAGAACTTGGAGGAAACCGTTTAGTGTTTAAAAGATGGACTTTAAAAACAATTTTAATTCTTATGGGGACAGGCTGCTTAAGTCAGGAGCAGAGTTTAAAGGCTACGGCCTTTATTTCTCCAAAAGTAATTTATGGAGATGATAGTCGAAAAGATTGGTATGAAGTATCAAATCCGAATTTATTATCTATTGCAGATTCTACGTTAGGAATAATAAATAAGTTTAATCTCACTATTAATGGCTCTACTGCTAAATTAAAAACTCATACAATTGGACTTTGCCCGAGCGAAAGATTTAGTAATCAAAAATCTGGCCCTTGGTGCTCTGGATTTTTAGTAGCTCCTGATATTATTATCACCTCAGGGCATTGTATTAACTCACAGTCACACTGTTTAGATTTAAGCTTTATTTTTGGTTTTGCAAAAAAATCTTTTGATCATAATCCTTATCAAATAAAAACTACTGATATCTACGGCTGTAAGAACCTTTTGGGGAAAAAAAAATCACCAGATAAAAACGATTGGGCTGTGGTTCAATTAGATCGACCTGTGACAGATCATAAGCCTTTAAAAGTAAGGCGCAGTGGATCTATCTCCCCTAACGCACCACTAATTCTAATTGGTCACCCCAGTGGACTTCCTTCTAAAATTTCTACTGGTTGGGTTTACAGTGTAAAAAATGACTATTTTAAAGCTAGCCTAGAAGCTTATAATGGAAGCTCAGGTTCTGCTGTTTTTAATACTCAAACCAATAAGGTCGAAGGCATCCTAACTCAGGGTAAAATAGACTATGAATTTAAAAACGGCTGTAAAGTATCAAACGTATGTGAAAATCATTTTGGAGGCAAATGTAGTATTAATAGCAATCACCCTGATAGTGAATATGTCACTAAAATTAGTGAAATTCTACATTTAATACCGTAAAGCTTTTTAAAAATCAGACTAAAAACTTTTTAAGTTAAGCCTAGCCCTCTGCTCAATATTGCTTTTAATTCTGTATTCGGGTTAGTTAACTCAAATTTTAACTTAAAAAAAGCTAAAGATAAGCTTTCATCTAAAATTTAAACTCAAGAAAGAATTCTTATTAGGTTATTTATTGTTTTAATTTAACCAGCATATGCACTTAACTACACTAACAGGGTATTTTAGACATATCAGTCTTAAAATATCCTAAAAACCTACGAGAATTTGATCAAATGCTTGGCTTTTCTTAAGGAGCAGCGTTGGGGTAAAAACTTTAAATGCCAGGCCTGTGGCAACAACACATACTGGTTAATTTCAACTAGACTTTGCAAATGTAAAACTTGTCTTTTTGCAAATTCAGT